>JBPXJV010000013.1:0-38596 GCA_051715485.1 Chitinophagales bacterium | reverse complement strand
ACAAAATGAATACAAAAACTGGAGACATAGTGGTGCACTTGATTTAGTTGTTTCATTAAACCCAATTAGTTATTACAGAGGTAACCCTAAAACAAACTGGTATATTACTGCTGGGTATGAAGTTTTAGCTACAAGAGTTACTTCAAAAGATCCATCAAGAAATAATGAGTTTCATACTTTCTATGGTTATGGATACCCTAATTCACAATCAGGTATCATAGGCACTATAGGAGGTAATAAAGTTAATGGCAGACATGCTTGGACGCTATTGAATGCTGCAAGTGTTGGTGCTGGTGTAGCTTATAAATTAAATAATAAAACTAACATTAAGTTAGAACAAAGATTTACAAAAGTACTTACTGGTTATGATTATTTAGATGGTGTGAAAAGTGGTAGTAGTAATGATATGTACAGTTTTACAAGTGTTGGTGTAAACATTAATATGGGTAAAACATCTAAACGTGTTCAACCTTTATGGTGGATAAATCCAAACAACTTTGCATATAACGAGTTAAATGCTCCTAAGCACATGAAAATGCCAAAAGTTAAATTGGATGATGCTGATGGTGATGGTATAACTGATCAATTCGATTTAGAACCAAATACTCCAAAAGGTGCTAAAGTAGATTCTCGTGGACGTGCACTTGATACAGATGGTGATGGAGTTCCTGATTATAGAGATAAAGAACCATTAACACCTCAAAACTGTTTCCCAGTTAATAATGATGGAGTTGGTACTTGTCCAGAACCACCATGTTGCAAAGAATTAAGAGATGTTGTTAAAAAATTAAAAGATGATTTAGATAACGGAACTATAGGAACAAAAAATACTTGTACAATTAGTGAATTACCAAGCATTCAATTTAAAGGTAATTCTAAACTTTCTAAAGATGCTCAATCAGTTTTAGCAACTGTAGCTCAAAAAATGAAAGAGAATCCTAACTGTAAAGTAAAAGTGATAGGTTATGGTTCAACTAACAAATCTGCACAACAAGCTAGTTGGGAAAAAGTAAATGCTGTAATTAAATACTTAGTAGAAAAACAAGGTATTTCTGAAGGTAGATTAATTTTTACTTATGGACAAGATGGTGATGCTAATAGTGTAGATTTACAAGGAACAACAGAAGATGGACCAAACAGTGTTCCTGCACCTCATCCTAATTTAAAGAAATAAAATAGAGTTATCCACATTTTTTGACTCAAAAAAGGGCTTCCATTTTTCTGGAAGCCCTTTTTATTAACTTATGTGGAATAATTTTTTTAAAAAATACTTGATATGCAACCATTTATTACAATTAACAGTCTGAAATTTGCGTTATGTATATTATAGGTTAAAAATTTTATCCACATCCCTATGAAATGCCTATACAATAATTACGACTATGGCACAAAAAAAACTTACACTTCTTATTGTTGCACTAATTGCAATTTCTACTATTGGAAATGCTCAATTAGGCGGCGTTCACGATTATTCTGATTCATCTTATATATCTCCAAGAGATATGAAACAACAAGGTGACTTTTTATCTAATAAAGGAAATTTCCCTTCAAAGCCAAGAGACCAATGGCAATTTGGAATTTTTGCTGGTTATCCTTATGTTGATGGTGATTGCCCTACTGCATTAAGAGGATTAGGTTCTGGACTTCAATCTTATTCTTATGGCTTTGGAGTTAGTTTAAGAAAAGCTATGGGTTATGTTTTTTCTGTTAGAGCCTCATTTGCTTATTACAATATGCTTGGGTTAGATTACCAACCCAATTCAAATTATAATAATAACCCTGTTATCATGGCTTTGTATCAACCAACAGATGCAAGGTATATTCATAATCATAGAACAATGGCATTTGTTCCTTCTATTGAGGGATTAGTTTCTCTTAGTAATATTATGTTTCATACAAAACAAAAACGTTGGAATGTTTATGGACTTTTTGGATATGGTGGACTAATTTACAATACAAAAATGAATTTAATGAAGCCAGATGGCTCATCTTATGCTGCTGAGTTTAAAAAGGTTTCTGATGCATATTCAGCAGGAACAAAAAGAGTTGAATTAAGAAAAATGTTAAGAGACATGATGGATGGTTCTTATGAAACTCAAGCTTCTGTAAACGATAGAAGACCTGGTTTAAATAAAGAATGGCATTTGCGACATTGCTTTACTTCTGGATTTGGATTAGAATATAGAGTAGGAAAAAGCTGGTCATTAAGTGTAGAATATAAAAGAATGCAAACAAGAGATGATTATGTTGATGGATGGTATAGACAAAGTGGAGATTTAAGATTTCCTGTTTTTACCTCTGAATGGGATAATGTGGCTTTTGGTGGTATAGGTGCAAACTTCAATATAGGAAATTCTAAGAAAAGAGTACCGCCATTATGGTGGTTAAATCCTTTAGAATTTGCTTATGCAGATTTAGCAAATAATAAACAAGCAATTGCTAAAATGTTTAAAGTTAAAGATGATGATAATGATGGTGTACTTAACGAATTAGATTTAGAACCAAATACACCAGAAGGCTGCCCTGTAGATACACATGGTGTTACAGCAGATACAGATGGTGATGGTGTACCAGATTGTAAAGACAAAGAAAAACTTACATTACAAAAATGTTTTCCTGTTGATGCAGATGGTGTAGGAAATTGCCCTGAACCAGCTTGTTGCGATTCATTGGCTAATAAAATTAACAATATTGGAGTTGTTGGAGTTAATTCAAAAGATTGTAAAGTTGCTGATTTACCATCGATACAATTTTATGCTAATGGTTATAAATTAACTAAAGATGCTGAAGCTGTATTATCAGTTGTTGCAGAAAAATTGAAAAATAACCCTAACTGTAATGTAAAAGTTGTAGGTTATGGAAATAAAACAAAAGCTCAACAACAATTAAGTTGGGATAGAGTAAATGCAATAATTAGATATTTAGTAGAACAACAAGGAATTGCAGAAAATAGATTAATATTTAGTTATGGTAGTGCTTCTGATGGCGATATCTTGTCTGTGGACTTAATACCAACAATGGAAACTGGTCCAAATACAGTTCAACCACCACATCCACAATTAAGAAATACAAAGAAGCAATCAGCAACACCAAATAAAAAGAAAAGTCCTTTTTAATAATAAAATTATTTAATATTTTAATGATGAGCTATCTATACAATTTGTAGGTAGCTCATTCATTTTATCGTTGTTTTTTTTGTATCTGAACACTCTTAACCTTTTTTTATGTATAAAAGTGTAAACAAACATCATACTTGTAGTAATTTTCAACAATCATTTTTTTATTTATTTAATAAATTAAGTTTGCATGCATAATTCTTCAATTGCAATGGAGCAACATTTTGAAAGAAATAAAAATATTCAGGCTTCAACAGTTACAATACTTGTTACTGTAAGTATTTTTTTAATTTTCTTTTATATAACATGGAGTTTACCTAAGGTAGAAAAGCCTCTTTTGACAGAAGGTATTGAAGTAAATATTGGTAATAGTGATGTTGGTAGTGGAGATGTGCAACCATTGGTACCTGGCGAACCTGGACAAGATTCTGATCCCAACAATACTCCTCAAACACCTTCAACTGCTGCACCTACTACTACAGATAGTAAAGATAACGATGACCCAGATGCTGTTCCTACAACCACTACAAAAAAAGAAACAAAACCGATAACTACATCAACTCCTGCACCCCCCAAACCAAAAGTTGTTATGCCAAAATATTCTGGTGGTACAGGAAATGGTGGAAACAATCCAGATAAATTTAATGATAGTAGGAGTGAAGGAAATGATCCATCTGGAACTGGTGATAAAGGCAAACCTTGGGGAACTATTGATGGTACAGCCTATGATGGACCTGGTGGTACAAAAGTTTTTGGTTTAGGGAAAAGAAAAATAACACACTTTCCAACATTTACAGATGATTTTTCTGAAAATGCAAAAGTTGCTGTAAATATTATTGTAGATAAAAATGGAATTGTAACTTATGCTGCTGTAAACCCTAATGGCACTAGCACTACAAATAAACAAACAAGAGCTGTAGCTTTAAAACGAGCTAAAGAAATAAAGTTTGAATCTAATGGTCAAGAGCAAAGAGGTACAATTATTCTTGATATGAGAGTAACGGGATAACACTGTTTATCTTTGTATTATTTTATGAACTATCAACAGACATTAGCTTATCTTTTTGAAAAATTACCAATGTTTAGTAGAGTAGGTAAAGATGCTTATAAAGCAAATTTATCTAACACTATACAACTTTGTAAAGCGTTAAATAATCCTCACTTTAAATTTCCAACAATACATATAGCAGGCACAAATGGAAAAGGCTCTGTTAGTCATACTATTGCTGCTGTATTGCAAACTGCAGGTTATAAAACAGGACTTTATACATCGCCACACTTAAAAGATTTTAGAGAAAGAATTAAGGTAAATGGAGAAATGTGTTCAGAAGAATTTGTAATTGATTTTACTAAACAATTAAAACCAATTATTGAACAAATTGAACCATCTTTTTTTGAAATAACTGTTGCAATGGCATTTGATTATTTTGCTAAGCAAAAAGTTGATATTGCAATTATAGAAACAGGTTTAGGAGGAAGATTAGATAGCACCAATATTATTTCACCAATACTATCTGTTATTACTAATATAGGATTTGATCATGTGCAAATTCTGGGAAATACTTTAGAAAAAATTGCTTATGAAAAGGCTGGAATAATTAAACAAAATACTCCTGTAGTAATAGGAGAGTGTGTTAGTGAAACTAAAAAAGTATTTGATGAAAAAGCAACAGAAAATAATGCTTCAATTATTTATGCTGAACAACAAAAAATGCTAATTGATTATTCTTATCAGCATACAATTTTAAAAATTATTGTTGAAGATTTTTCTTCTAAAAATAAAAATATGTATTCAATGGATTTAACTGGTTTGTATCAAGCAAAAAATTTACTTACCATTTTGTGTTCTATTGAACAGCTTCAAAAAATTGGTTGGAATATAACCGAACAACATTTGCAATATGCTTTGAAAAATATTAAAAACTTAACCAATTTTAAAGGTCGTTGGCAGTTAATTCAAACCAATCCAACAGTTATTGCAGATGTGGCTCATAATGAAGATGGAATAAAACAAATTTTGGAACAACTACAAAAAATTTCTTTCAATCAATTACACATAATTACCGGCATGGTTAAGGATAAAGATATTAATATAGTACTTTCTATGCTACCCCAAACTGCTAAGTATTATTTTACTCAATCTCATATTCCAAGAGCCTTGCCATCTGAGGAATTATATAATTTGGCTATAACCAAAAATTTGAATGGAAATAAATTTGATGATGTTAATACGGCAATAAAATCTGCAATTTATAATGCAACAAAAAATGATTTAATCTTAATTATTGGAAGTGTTTTTTTAGTTGGAGAAATTGATGCTTTATAATAAATAGATAAAATAAACTTAGTTATCCTTATAAAATCTAATTAACCCAAAAAGGTAAATTATTTTAAATATTAATTTAGTAGAACGACTAAAGATACTTTTAATAATGAATAAATATATTAAGCAAACTCAATTCTTAGTTTTGCTTGTTTTCAATTCTTAAATATTATTTTTTTTCTTTACAATAAATATTATTTTATTTTTTGATTAAATAATTTAATATAAGTAATTGGTTATAATTATTTGACAATCATATATTAATACAATAACGATAAAAATTAAAATATTAATATTTTTATTGAGTGAAATTTGTTTTAAAACCAAAGTAATTTAATATTAGATACAGTTCTTCATATTAGAAATGCCTATTTTTTATTATTGTAAAGCTTTATTTTTCTATTTAGATAAGAATATAAAATGTGAATAAGTATTCCAAAAATTGGACAAATCCTTAAATTGGACATATTTAGAATATCTATTGCAACTATTTCATTTTGAATAACATCATTGTAAATAGTTTAAGTACTTTTGTGGTGGTTTTTCAATATCTAATTCCTATTTAAGAGCTACTCACCAAAGTCCTGTACAAGCTAATTTAGCAGTTTTCCTGCTTTATTTTAAAGTAATTAATCCAATCCCTACCGAAGGCAAATTGTTCCTTTATCTCTATTATTAAATAAAGTAGATTATGAAAGTATTTAACAGACTTAGCATTTTTTTATTAGTAGCTTTAGCCTTCTGCAATATTCAAAATATTCAGGCACAATTCTCTAATAGTGTTGTAACAGCTTATACATACCAATCAAATCAAACAAGTGGTTATGAAGTATTTACAAAATTTGGTAATAACAATTATCAACCTTCAGTAGATAATGTAACTACAGGAGGTTCTTGTGTAGGTTTAACAAGTGGAGGAACTGTTGCTGCCAATCAGCAAAATTGTGGTTCTTTTACTGCTGCTGCATTTACAAGTAGTGCTCCTGCAAGTGGCGGTGCTGGAGGTAATATAAAATATCAATGGCAAAAATTACAAAGTTGTGGTTCATTTACTAATATTTCAGGTGCAACTTCAGCAACATATTCTGCTGGGAGTGTAACAAAAACAACCATTTATCGTCGTAAAGCTTGGAGAGATTGTAGTGGTGGAACTGGAGATGTAGCAATTTATTCAAATGAAGTTAAAGTATTAATAGTTTATCCTGGTACCATTACAGGTGATCAAACAGGTAGTTGTAATTTTACTCCAACAGCAATTACAGGTACAAATGAAAGCTCAAATAATAATTATTGTTTAAGTGATGCAACACCTCAAAACCAAAGTTATCAATGGCAACAAAGTATTGATGGGGGGGCAACTTGGACAGATATTGGAGGAGCTACTTCTCAAAATTATTCTCCAAGTGCTTTAATTCAAACTACAAAATATAGAAGAGCTACTACTGTTAGTGGCTTTACATGTTATAGTAATGTTGTAACAAAAACTGTTAATATTACACCAGTTACACTTTCTGAAGAAAAATTTCCTAATAGTTTTAATACAGGTTTTTCTGCACCGATAAACTCTTCTTTCACAGGTTCTATAGGTTCTTGGAGTGCATATTCTACAACTGGTTATTCTACTATTGTTGTAAATAATGCTTACTACCAATCATCTCCTTATGCCTTAAAAATAGTTAATTATAATAATAATGGTGCTGCTGCAACAACTGCAAGAGCAACTTCACCAAAAGTTAATTTAAGTACAGGAGTAAATGTTGATATGACTTTTAAGTTATACACTTACTCTGTTTCTACTTCTAATACTTGTTATACTTTTAAAGTAGAGTTTTCAAGTGATAATGGCACTACTTGGAATAATGCACTTTCTTTAACATCAAAACAAATTAATGATACTTATGGAAAAAATGTTTGGAATACATTAACCATACCTGTAAACGCTAGTTTTTATAATTCAAATTTTAGATATAGAATTAGTGGTGTTCAAGGAGCAAGTTGTGCTTTTGATACTTATATTTACATAGATGATATTACTTTTAAATCTTATCCAAGTTGTGTAACTTGTCCTACACAAACAGAAGCTGGTGCTGAACAAACAAATTGTAATAACAATCAATTTCCAATGTCTGCATCACCTGCACCAAATGGTTCTACAGGAACATGGAGTGTAGTAAGTGGTGCTGCAACAATAGATAATGTAAATTCTGCTACAGCAAATGTTACAGTTACAAGTTCTCCAGCAACATTAAGATGGACTGTTTCTACTCCTACATGTTCTGATATTTATGATGATGTTGTTTTAACCAATAATATTCCTGGTTCAACAATTTTGTCTAACGAAAAATTCCCTAATTGTTTTAATACAGGATTTACAGCACCTATTAATACAACTTTTGTAGGTTCAATTGGTACATGGGGTGCATATTCTTCAACAAGCAGATCTACTATTGTTGTTCATGATGCATTTTATCAATCATCTCCTTATGCATTAAAAATTGTAAATTATAGTACAAGTGGCTATGCTGCAAGTACAGCAAGAGCTACATCGCCAAAAGTAAATTTACAAGGTGGTAATAATGTTGATTTAACTTTTGGATTATATACTTATTCTGTTTCTTCATCTAACACTTGTCATACTTTCAATGTAGAGTTTTCAAATGATAATGGTACTACTTGGAATAATGTATTTTCAAAAACTGCTAAACAATTAGCAGATGCTTATGGTCAAGGTACTTGGAATACAATTACTATCTCTGTTCCAGCAAGTTATTATAATGCAAATTTTAAATATCGTATAAGTGGTGTACAAGCAGCTGGCTGTGCTTATAATACTTATTTATATGTTGATAATATTGTTATAAAATCATATCAATCTTGTTTGCCTTGTCCAGAAACTACAAATGCAGGTTCTGAACAAACTAATTGTAATAACAGTTTATTTACCACTAATGCTTCACCAGCACCACTTGGTTCTACAGGTACCTGGAGTGTTGTAAGTGGTACTGCAACAATTACAGATATTAATGCACCTATAACTACAGTAACAGTTAGTTCATCTTCTGCAACTTTAAGATGGACTTTAACAACACCGGGTTGTCCAAGTATTTATGATGATGTGGTACTTACTAATAATGTTACAGGCTCAACAACTGTATCATACGAAACATTTCCCAATGGTTTTAATACAGGATTTTCTGCTCCAATCAATTCTACATTTACAGGTTCAACAGGTACTTGGGGTGCATATTCTACAACATCAAGATCTACAGTTGTAGTTTATAATGCTGTTTACCAAACATCTCCTTATGCACTAAAATTAGTAAATTATACTACACAAGGTTATGCTGCAAGTACATCAAGGGCAACATCTCCAAAAGTAAATTTAACAGGAACAAATAGTGTTGATTTTAGTTTTGGCTTATATACTTATTCTGTATCTGCATCTAATACTTGTTATACATTTAATGTAGAGTTTTCAAATGATAATGGAAGTACATGGAGTAATGTTTTCTCTGCAACAGCTCAGGATATTTACAATATTTATGGAAAGAATACTTGGAGTACAATTACAATTCCTGTTCCAGCAAGTTATTATAACTCAAACTTTAAATATCGTTTCACAGGTGTACAAGCTGCAAATTGTAATTTTGATACTTATATTTATTTAGATAATGTAACTATTAAAACATATACTTCTTGCGAACCTTGTCCTACAGAAACAGAAGCTGGAGCAAATCAATCTAATTGTAATAATAATACATTCACAATGTCTGCATCTCCTGCACCTACAGGTTCTACAGGTACTTGGAGTGTAATGAGTGGTGCTGCTACAATTTCTAATGCAAATTCGCCAACTACTAATGTTACAGTTACTACTTCTCCTGCAATGTTAAAATGGACTATTACCACACCAGGTTGTCCAGATATTTATGATTCAGTAACATTGGTAAATAATGTAAACACACCAGTTACGGTTTCTAATGAATCATTCCCTAATAGTTTTAATACAGGTTTTACAGCTCCTATTAATACAACATTTACAGGTTCAGCTGGAACTTGGAGTGCATACTCAAGCACTAATAAATCTACTATTGTTGTTAATAATATAGCTTATCAATCTGTACCTTATGGGTTAAAAATTTTAAATAGTAACACAGTTGGATATGCAGCAAGTACTGCAAGAGCAACTTCTCCAACAATTGATTTAAGTAGTGGTAATAGTGTTGAGTTTAGTTTAAAACTTTATACTCATACCGTTTCAGCATCAAATACATGTTATACATTTAATGTAGAGTTTTCTAATGATAATGGAAGCACTTGGAACAATGTATATTCTAAAACTGCACAACAATTAGTAAGTTTATTTGGGCAATACACTTGGAATACTATTACACTTTCTGTACCAGGAAGTTATTATAATGCTAACTTTAAGTATCGTGTAAGTGGCATACAAAATGCAGGTTGCGATTTTAATAATTATATATATTTAGATGATATCAATTTAAAATCTTATCCTCCTTGTGTGCCTTGTCCAACTGGAACAGAGGCTGGTGATAACCAAACAAAATGTAACAATAACTCATTTACCATGACTGCTACTCCTGCACCATCAGGCTCTACAGGAACATGGACTGTTGTTAGCGGTGCTGCAACAATTAGTAATGTAAATTCTGCAACAACAACAGTTACAGTTACAACCTCTCCAGCATTATTAAAATGGACTCTAACAGCACCAGGTTGTCCTGCAGTTTACGATTCTGTATTACTTACTAATAATACTAACAACTCAACAATAATTTCAAACGAAACATTCCCTAATTGCTTTAATACTGGTGGTTCATCTCCTGTTAATACAACATTTGTTGGTTCTACAGGAACTTGGAAAGCATACTCAACTACAGGAAGATCTACAATAGTTGTTGATGATTATGTAAATCAATCTGCTCCTTATGCTTTAGAATTGTTTAATATCAGCACATCTGGTTATGCTGCTAGCACATCAATGGCTACATCTCCTAAAATAAATTTAAGTGGTGGTAATAATGTTGATTTAACTTTTAGACTATATACTTATAATGTTTTAAATACCAATAATTGCTATACATTTAATGTAGATATTTCAAATGATAATGGAACTACTTGGAGCAATGCTTATTTAAGAACAGCTTTAGAAATTGCTAATGCTTATGCTCCTCAAACTTGGAATACAATTACTATTTCAATTCCTGCAAGTTATTATAACTCAAACTTTAAATATCGTTTCACAGGTGTACAAGCAGCTGGTTGTAATTATAATACTTATTTATATATAGATAATGTTGTAATTAAATCTTATGAAGATTGTATTACTTGCCCTGAAGTTACAGATGCTGGAGCTAACCAAACAAAAGAAAACAATAACAGCTTTACAATGTCTGCAACTCCAGCACCTGCTGGTTCTACAGGAACTTGGACAGTTGTAAGTGGTAGTGCTACTATTTCAGATATAAATTCTCCAACTGCAACTGTAACTATTTCAAGCTCACCTGTTACTTTAAGATGGACAATTACTACACCAACTTGTACAGATATTTATGATATTGTTGTATTAACCAATAATGTTAATTGTGGAATAAATACATTTAATCCTACATCTTCATCTAAAGGCTATGATATTTTTGCTAAAGAAGCTGTAACATTAACTGGAGGTCATACAGATGGTGGTGTTGCAATGGGTGGAAATTTAACACTAAGTGGTTCTTCAATTATAACAATGAATCACTCAGGATTTTATCCTAATGGTTATAATGAAGCAGACAATTATGGTTTAGTTATAGGTGGAAGAGTAAATTATACTTCTGGTAATTTAACCAATGTAAATTCATCAGCAAAAGTTAGATTAGGAAATTCTACTGGTACTACAATATGGGATAAAGACCCTAATAATGCAACAGTTAATTTACGTTTAACTTCAAATGCTTCTTCTGGTTGGACAGGTTACAATAGTACTCCTGCTATTCAATTAAATAGCTTACAAACAGCAGCAAGTGCAATTACTCCAAGTGGTTTAGATTTTGCTTCAGCATTTACAACTTTAGCACAAAATGCTACTACAATGAGTACTTATTCAGCAGCTTCTCCTTGTGCAAGTAATTTGAATATTATTTCTGTAAGTGGCTCTACTCCAACTATTACATTAGTGAGTAATAAAGTAAACGTAATAAATATTACAGGCAGCAATTTTGCAGCAATTACATCTATTACATTTACTAATGCACCAAATGCAACAACACCAATAGTATTTAATATTAATCAAACTGGTTCATTAACATATTCATCATTTAATGCAACTGGTATTCAAAATACAGATGGGCAGTATATTATTTACAACTTCTATAATAATACAGGAACAATTACAATTAATGCATCAAATGTTATAAGAGGTACCATATTTGCACCAAGTGCAACTGTTGTATGGAATGGTAGTAATAATTTAGAAGGTCAAATTATTGCTAAAAATGCAACACTTGTTTCAGGCGAAATTCATACACAGATATTCAATGTATGTTTACCAAGTTGCAAACCATCTATTTCAATTAGTGGTAATGTTTATGATGCTATTGTATCTTGTACACCAACTGTAGTAGGTGGTGTAAGAACTAATGTAAACAACACATTATATGCAAACCTTGTAGGAACAGATAATAAAGTTGTAAGCAGTGTAGCTGTTGCTACAAATGGAACATTTACTTTTTCAAGTGTGTTTGGAAATACAACCTATAATATCATTTTAACAGAAGGTTCAAGAACTGTTGGTAGTACATTAACTTCAGCAGCATTACCATCTAACTATAGAAGTGTAATGGAATACTTAGGTACTGGTGCAGGAAATGATGGTACACCAAACAGCATTTTAAATGTTGTAACAAGTAATACAAATGTTACCAATGCAAACTTTGAAATAGGAAAAGATACAGACGGAGATGGAGTACCTGATTATAAAGATATTGATGATGATAATGATGGTATAACAGATGTTAACGAACATGGTGGAATAGATCCTTTAGGAGATTGTGATTGTGATGGTATTCCTAACTATTTAGATCCAATGCCAGGATGTCCAGGATTAGACTTTATAGATTGTGCAGAAGATGGCATCAACGACTATTTTGATTGGGACAGAGATGGTATTATCAACTCATTAGACTTAGATAGTGATAATGATGGAATATTAGATGTTGTAGAAGCAAGACCAGGCAGTGTAGCATTTACTAATCATGTAAATGGTATAATTACTGGTACAGATGCTGATGGAAATGGATTAATGAGTTCAGCAGATAATGGTTCAGGATTTAATAATCCACAATTAAATGGAATAATTCCTCAAGATTTAGATAGAGATGGAACACCAAACTTCTTAGACTTAGATAGTGATGGAGATGGTATAACTGATTTAACAGAAGCTTTAGGTGTTTATTCAGCAACAGGTGTTGTTGGTGGCTCTGATACAGATGGTGATGGTGTAAGAGGCGAAAACTTTGGCTCAAACCTTCCAAATGTTGCAGATAATATTAATGGCTTTGGTGCAAAAGGTATCAACCCAATTGACAGTGATGGAGATGGCAAACCTAATGCTTATGATATTGATAGTGATAATGATGGTATCACAGATAATACAGAAGCACAAGCTACTTGCACATTTAAAATGCCTACTGGCAACGATTGTGATGGAGATGGTGTTGATGATTCTTATGATTTAGGTGGATGTAACTCTTGCACAAGAACAAGTGGTGGACTTTCTCCTTTTGATAAAGATGGAGATGGAACACCAGACTATTTAGATACTGATACTGATAATGATGGTGTATTAGATATCTATGAAGGTCATAATGTTAAAACTCCAAACTATTGGACTGGTGCAACTGGTGATGCTGATAAAGATGGCTTAATGGATTACTTTGATGGATTTAATATACTAAATGAATCAAGTAACTTCTGGAGAAATGTTATCAATAATAATATGGGTAATAATGGTTCTTGGGATACAGGAGTTGGTCCAACAGGAAGTATTTCTCAATTACCTAAGAGTAGAGCAGGAGATTGTAATGTAGGTGATAGAGATTGGAGAGACTTTATGATTTTACCTGTTTCATTATTAGACTTTAGAGGAAATATTAATAATGAAAATATTGCAAAACTTTCATGGTCTGTAACTGCTGAAATTAATATGAGCCATTACGAAGTGGAAAGAAGTACAACTGGCAATGACTTTATATCTATTGCTAAAGTAAATGCTAATAATTTAGTTGCGGTTTCTGCAATAAGCGATTACTCTGTTGATGATAATGTAGCAAACTTAACAGGCAATGTTTACTACAGATTAAAACTTGTAGAAAAAGACGGCAACTTTAAATACAGTAAAGTAATTAGCTTTAAATTAATAAAAGATGGTAAAACAAGTATTGCTGTTCATCCTAACCCAGCAGTTAGCTTCTTTAATCTTAAAGTAATTGCAGAAAAAGATGAAAATATAATTGTAAAAGTTGTAGATATGATGGGAAGAAATTTAATAACACAACAATCTAAAGTGTTAAGTGGTATTAATACAATTTCCTTCAATGATATAAGCAAATTAAGTGCAGGAACATACAGTGTTCAAGTATTAATGAGCAATCAAGTTTATACAGAAAAATTGATAGTTACTAAATAAAATAATTAACCCCTATGTTATCAAGCAGGTTACTTAAATAAGTAGCCTGCTTTTTTATTGGCTATCAATCTTTCCATTTTATACCTAAAGCTAATAATATCCAACCTGCAATAAATGAAACTCCACCCAATGGCGTTATAAAAACAACCCACGATAATGATGGAATATTCATAACTTCTTTACAAGTATATAAATACAATGAACCACTAAATAATAAAATGCCTATCATAAAAAATATGCCAGCATTTTTAATAAACTTGTTGGTAAAATAATTATATAAAATACCAGTTGCTAATAGTGCAAACACATGATACATTTGATACTTAACACCTGTTTCAAAAACTGCAATTACTTGTTCTGTTGCAACTTTTTTTAAGCCATGTGCTGCAAATGCACCTAATGCTACACCAACTGCTCCTAACATTGCTGCTATTTTTAAATATCCTTTATGCATATTTTATTTAAGATTTATTGTTAAAAGTGTTATCAATGTATCTAAACTAAAATTACTTTTTAATGTAATGGTAGCTTGCTCATAATATTTTTTTCTTTGTACAAGCATATTGTTTAAAAATTCTTTTAGTTCATCATCTTTAATATTTTTAATTAAAGGACGTTGTGTTTTTTCTTTTAATAATCTTTCTGTAATAATATCTATCGTTTCATTTAGCCAAACAGTTATTCCTTGTTCATTCATCCACTCCATATTATTATTAAAACAAGCTGCACCACCACCAGTTGCTAACACAAAACTTTCTTCATTTGAAAAACTCCTAAGAATTTTTGTTTCTATTTCTCTAAAATATTTTTCTCCTTTTTTAGCAAAAATTTCTACAATAGAATCCTGTTCTTCATTCTCAATCAACTTATCTAAATCATATATTGGTAGCTGTAATTTTTCTGCAATTTGTTGGCTTAAAAAATTTTTGCCACAGCCCATCATTCCTATTAAAAAAATTTTCATACTAAAAAATGAATAACAAATGTAATGGCATAAAACAATCAATAGTTAAAAAACTAAAAACTAAATGAGTATTTATTTTACTTGTAAGATTTTAATTGTATAATTTTGAGTTTGATTTTTTTATGTAAAAATTAATTTCAAAAATGTATGCCACACGAAGCAATTTCTGTTTTTGATATGTTTAAAATTGGTGTTGGTCCATCAAGTAGCCACACTTTAGGTCCTTGGAAAGCAGCTTTACAATTTATAGATTCTATTACAAAAGAAATAGGTTTAGAACAAGCTAAAAGCGTAACTGTATTGCTTTATGGCTCACTTGCTAAAACAGGTAAAGGGCATGGAACTGATATTGCTGTAATGCTTGGTTTATGTGGTGAACATCCTGAAACAATTGATGTAAATTCTATTAATCCATCTATTCAAAATATAAAAGATACTAAAACTTTATTGTTAGGTAATAAAGTAAGCATTGATTTTGATACTTCTGTTCACATCCAATTTTTGTATAAAGAAACATTACCATTTCATCCTAATGGAATGTCGTTAATTATTACAACAAATGATGATAAACAATATAAAGAAACTTATTTTTCAATAGGAGGAGGGTTTGTGGTAAAAGAAGGTGAAACAGAAACCAATAAAAGTTCAACAGTTGATTTGCCTTTTCCTATCAATACTTCAAATGATTTATTGCATTGGTGTATGAAAACAGGCATGCACATTTATGAAGTTGTTTTTGAAAATGAACTTACTTGGCGAAAAGAAGCTGATATAAACAAAGGCTTGATAAAAGTATGGCACACTATGAGAGATTGTATTTATAGAGGCTGTCATGCAAGTGGAGAATTGCCAGGTGGTTTACAAGTAAAAAGAAGAGCTTTTAATTTGAATAAAAAATTAACCAATAATCAGCCTTATCAAAATTATGATGAGTGGCAAACAATTATTATACAAGGTGGTTCAGGCTTTCAATATATTTTAGATTGGGTTAGTTGTTTTGCATTATCTGTAAATGAAGAAAATGCTTCATTTGGTAGAGTAGTTACAGCACCAACAAATGGAGCTGCAGGTGTTATTCCTGCGGTATTACAGTATTTCATTACTTTTTGTAATGGTAATGCTGATGAAAAAATTATACAGTTTCTTTTAACTGCTTCTGAAATAGGAAGCATCTTTAAAAAAGGAGCAACAATTTCTGCAGCAATGGGAGGTTGTCAAGCAGAAATTGGTGTATCTTCTGCAATGGCTGCAGGTGCATTAACAGAAGTTTTAGGAGGCTCTCAAAAACAAGCATTAATGGCTGCTGAAATAGCTATGGAACATCATTTAGGTTTAACATGTGATCCTATTGGTGGCTTAGTTCAAATTCCTTGTATAGAAAGAAATACTATGGGTGCAATTAAAGCAATTACTGCTGCTCAATTAGCACTTCAAAGTACACCAGATTTTGCTATTGTTAGTTTAGATAAAGTTGTAAAAACTATGTGGGATACTGCTTTAGATATGAACACAAAATATAAAGAGACTGCCGATGGTGGTCTTGCTATAAATGTACCATTAGGTTTAAGTGAATGTTAAACACACTGCAACATACTACACCAAAAAGAATTGTTTCATTAGTACCTTCTCAAACAGAATTGCTTTACTATTTAGATTTAGAAGATGAAGTAATTGGCATTACAAAATTTTGCATTCATCCTAATAAATGGTTTAAAAATAAAACAAGAATTGGTGGTGTAAAAAGTATTGATATAAAAAAAATAATTGAATTAAAACCTGATTTAATTATTGCTAATAAAGAAGAAAATATTAAAGAACAAATAGAAACATTACAACCATATTTTCCTATACATGTAACTGATGTAAGTACTTTAGATGAAGCTTATGAAATGATACAAAATATTGGGAAATTAACAAACAAAGAAGAAAAAGCAAATTCATTAGTTCAATCAATTAAACATAGTTTTAGTAAAATAAAAATTCATAAAGAACAACAACCAAAGAGAGTAGGTTACTTAATTTGGAAAAATCCATTTATGACTGTAGGAGGAGATACTTTTATCAGTGATATGTTACATCATGCTGGTTATAAAAATATTTTTGAACATAAGAAACGATATCCAGAAACTACATTAGAAGAAATCAATAATTTACAAGCTGATTATATTTTTCTTTCTTCAGAGCCTTACCCTTTTAAGCAAAAGCATATAGATGAAATATTACAAGCAATGCCTCAATTAAAAGCTAAAATAATATTAGTAGATGGAGAAATGTTTACTTGGTATGGCAGCAGATTATTAAAAACTGCTGATTACTTTATTGAACTTGCAAAGAAGATTAAATCAATCACCTTTAGTTAATTGATTTATTAATGTTGAAATGTAATAAAGGAACCAGTTTAAACTTTTGGCTTTTAGTGCTATTATATCAAGAGTAAAGCAGTTGTGATGGCAAAGCAATAGCGATTGGTCTGCCTCTGCTTCAACTATCAGCTATGCTATTGCAAATGTACTTGTTGAAGGCTGCCCTGTCAATTTACCCTTATAAAAGTTAACTGTCATAATGCTTGTGGTTTAACCCAAATTAAGCGATAGAATCACAAAAACCGAAAAACTAAAAACTAAATCCGAAAATTGAAAAACTAATTTATATTCTATTGCAGAAACTGGGTTTAAACAAAAATGGTTCGTGAAGACACGAACCATAATAATTATTTTAAAAATTTTATTTCATCTCCCCAAAATTATGCTTTAAGATACATCACTTCTTTTACTAACTTAACTGTATTTTCAATATTTGGTAAATATGCATCTACTAAATTTTGTGCATAGTGCATAGGTGCATCTGCACTGGTTATTCTTCTTATTGGAGCATCTAAATAATCAAATCCTTCTTTTTGAATTCGATAAGTAATTTCTGAGCTTACAGATGCAAATGGCCATTGTTCTTCTACAATTACTAATCTGTTTGTTTTCTTTACACTCTCTAAAATGGTTTGCCAGTCTAATGGTCTTATTGTTCTTAAATCTATTACTTCTGCACTTATACCTTCTTTTTCTAATTCTGAAGCAGCACCTAAAGCTACTTTCATCATTTTATTAAATGAAACAATGGTTACATCTCTTCCTATTTTTTTTATATCTGCTTTACCAATAGGAATATAATATTCATCATCGGGTATTTCACTTTTATCGCCATACATTACTTCACTTTCTAAAAAACAAACTGGGTCTTCTTCGTAACGAAGTGCTTGTTTTAATAATCCTTTTGCATCATAACCATTGCTTGGAGAAACAACTTTAATACCTGGAATATTTGCTAAAAAACTTTCAAAAGCTGTACTATGTTGTGCACCTAATTGTCCTGCACTTCCATTAGGTCCTCTAAAAACTATTGGACATTTTAATTGCCCACCACTCATTGCAAGCATTTTAGAGGCAGTATTTAAAATTTGGTCTAATGCTAAAACAGAAAAGTTCCAAGTCATAAATTCTACAATGGGTTTTAAACCATTTTGTGCAGCACCTACACCAATTGCTGCAAAGCCTAATTCTGTAATAGGTGTGTCAATTACTCTTTTAGGTCCAAACTCTGCTAACATGCCTTGACTTACTTTATAAGCACCATTATACTCTGCTACTTCTTCTCCCATTAAAAAAATTCTATCATCTCTTCTCATCTCTTCACTCATGGCTTCTCTTAAAGCTTCTCTAAATGCTATTGAACGCATAATAAATTGTAATTAAAATTGTGAGTAGCAAAAATATGAGATTGCTGTATATAAAAGAAACGCAAAGCAAAAAATTGCCTTGCGTTTATATTTTTATGAACTGGATATTTTTTAATTTAAACTTCTAAAATCTACTGGAACTAATTTGCTTACACCAGGTTCTTGCATTGTTACACCATAAATTACATCAACAGCACTCATAGTTTGTTTATTGTGTGTTACAATAATAAATTGAGAGTTGTCGCTAAACTTCTGAATCATTTGGGTGAATTTGCCCACGTTTGCATCGTCTAATGGAGCATCAACTTCATCTAAAATACAGAATGGTGCTGGTTTAATTAAATAGATTGCAAACAATAGGGCAGTAGCTGTTAATGTTTTTTCTCCTCCACTTAATTGAGTAATTGATGAAGGGCGTTTACCTTTAGGTTTTGCAATAATATCTACACCAGTTTCTGCTAAGTTTTCAGGGTCAATTAAAACCATATCGGCAGTATCTTCTTCTGTAAATAATGCTTTAAATACTTTTTGAAAATTATCTCTTACTTTATTGAAAGTATCTAAGAACTGCTGATTAGCTGTGGCTTCTACTTCTTGAATTGTTTGTAATAAACTTTCTTTTGCTTGTACTAAATCGTTCTTTTGCTCTACAATAAATTCATAACGTTTTTGCATTTCAGTAAAAGCTTCAATAGCCATTGGGTTTACTTCTCCCATATTATCCAAACGTTTACGAAGTCTTTCACTGGTTGCTTGCAGTTCTTCTAAAGTTGTTTCAGTTGCTCTTGCCTGATATAAAATTTCATCTAACTCTACTTTAAACTCAACGTGCATTCTTTCTTTCATTCCTGCAAGGTTTAGTTTAAGCTCGTTTAGTTTATCTTTTATAGCACTAAGTAAGTATTCAATATTTTCTTTTTCTTTTATTTTAAGTCTTATATCGCTTTCTTTTTCTTGCAAAGCATTTCTTAGATTATAATATGCTTGATCTGCTTCATTTAATTTCTTTTCTTCTACTTCTTTGGTTTGCATTAAGGTTAATAAAGCTTCTTCATTTTGTAATAAAGTTTTTTCGCCAACACTAATGTTTTCAACAGCTTCGGCAAGTTGTGAAGTATTGTTTTGAATTTGTGTGTGTAGCTCTTTTAATTGATTTTCTTTAAATGCTAATTCTTGTTTTACAGTGGTTATTTTGCTTTGTTGTCTTGTTAAATTTAGATTACTTTCATTAAAAGAAGTATTTGCAGCATTGTATGCTTGTTCTGCTGTTTGATAGTCTTGTTCTACAAATTTTAATTCTTCACCAGCTTTTTGCATACTTTCTATTAACTCGTTAAAAGTTACTCTTGTTGTAGCAATAGCATTTTGTTCTTCTTGCAATCTTAATTCAACGTCTTTTAATTTTTGTAGTGAGCTTACTTGTGTTGCTTGAAGATTTTCTATTTTATTTTTTACAGCAAAAAATTGATTGGTTAGTTGATTGATTTCATTTTCTGTTTGTTTAATAGCACTTTCTTTTAATTGCTCATTAAAACTAATAACAGAATTATGACGTAATTGAATTTCTGCTTTAAGTGCATTTACAACTGCTTCTTGAAGAATAATTTCATCTTGCAGTTTTTCTAAATTTTTAATACGACCAATTTTCTTTCCTTCAAATAATCCAACACTTCCACCAGTTAATGTATATTTTCCTTTTACGTATTTACCTGTTTTTTCTAACACTACAGCACCATTAGAATTATTGATGGCTTCATCATTTTCTGCAATAAATACATTGGCTAATAAATGTTGAGCAAGTTTGCTGTATTGCTCATCAACTTCAATTACATCTAATGCTTTTATGGTATTATTTGGTTGATGAAATGTGTTTTGATTTTCGGCTAATTTATCTAATAAAAAGAAGTTGGCTTTTCCTTTTTTATGCTGGTCTAATAATTGAATGGCTTGTAATCCTTCTTGTAAATTATTTACTACATAATAGTTCAAATAAGGTTCTAAAACATTTTCTACGGCTGCTCTAAATTCTTCTTTTACATAAATAATATCTGACAATAATGGTGCTTGATAATTCCATGAAGTATTGTTGTGTAAAAACTTTACACTTTCAGGATATCCATCCATAGAATCTATCAAACTTTTTAGTAGAGCATATTCATTTTTCTTGCTGTCTAATTTTCTATTTTCTTCTGCTAATTCGTTTCTTAAATTTTCTAACTGAGCTTGTGTTTCAAAAATTTGTTCTTTGGTTTTTTCGTGCTGTTCTTGTAATTGTTGAAGGTCTGTTTTTTTAGTGTTTAATAAATTTTCTTTTTCTTTTAAATCGGTTGAAAGTTGTGTTGTTTGTTGTTCTCGTAATTGTTGTTCTTCTGTAAGTTGTGCAGCAGCTCTTTGTAAATTTTGTATAGAGGTATCTGCAACTGCAACTTTCTTTTCAGCATCAAATTTACTACGTTGAATTTGTTGATATTGATTTCTTAAAGTATCTACACTTGTTCTGCTTTTATCAAAACTGCTTCTTTGATTATCCATTTCTGTTCTGGCAGTTTCCACTTTTTGAGAAAGGTCTGCTAATTTTTGTTCTTCTTCAATTAAATGTTGTTGAGAAAAAGCAATACTATCTTCAGTTGTTTTTAATTGACCTTCAGCCTTACTTAAAAAATCCTTTAAGCCTGATTCTTTTTCTTTTAAATAATGTAATTTTTGAGATGCAAGATTTTTATCATTTTCTGTTATTCTAAGTTTTTGTAACAATTCATTAAACTCATGTTGCTGATTTTGTAAAGCTTTTTCTTGTTCTATAAAACCAATTTTTTCTTGTTCTAAAGCTGCTTCTTGTGTTGCTATTGTTGCTTCTAATTGTATTTTACGATTGGTTTCAGTTTCTTGTTGTTCATTTAATTCTTTATAAGTAAGGTTAAAACCTTCTAAAGATGCTTTAGCTAATTCAATAGCAATCTCTTTATACTCATTTTTTATTTCATAATACTTCTCAGCTTTTTTAGCTTGACTTTCTAAAGATTTTAATTGATTATTTATTTCAAACAACAAATCTTCTATACGAGATAAATCTTGTTCAGTAGCATCTAATTTATTTTTAGCTTCTTTTTTTCTTGTTTTATAAATGGTTATACCGGCGGCTTGTTCAAGCATTTTTCTACGGCTATTGTCTTTGTCTTTGATAATATCATCAACCATTCCAAGCTCAATAATTGCATAACTATCATTGCTAACACCTGTATCTAAAAATAAATTATGAATGTCTTTTAAACGACATTGTACATCGTTTAAGCGATATTCACTTTCACCATTTTTATAAAATCGTCTGGTAACTGTTACAGTTGAAAATTCTGTTGGTAATAAATTTTTTGTGTTTTCAAATGTTAAACTTACTTCAGCTAAGCCACTGGCACTTCTTGTTTTTGAACCATTAAAAACTAATGCTTCTAAATTTTCGCTTCTTAAAGCTGATATTTTTTGTTCGCCAATAACCCATCTAATGCTGTCTATAATATTACTTTTACCACAGCCATTTGGTCCAATAATACCTGTAATACCTTCATCAAAACTTACAATAGTTTTATCGGCAAAACTTTTAAATCCTTTTATTTCTAATGATTTTAATTTCATACTATACTACCCATTTTTAAAGTACTTGCGAACATAGTTGATTTATGCTTTTAAAGAAAGCACCAATTATGCAGTGTGTATAAGTAGTGGGAAAAAGAATGTATAGAATTTTAATTTTAGCTAATTTGTATTTAAATGTTGATTATTAATGGGTTTGTTTGTATTGTTTTATAATTAAAAAGTATTTGGGAGTTTGATGTTTTATGTAACTATCTGCTCGGTTATCTTTCTTTTATAGCATTGTGTATCAGCTTTGGAAAGATGCAAAATTGCTTCAAGACTTTCATTTGAAGAAAATACAGAGTAAAAAATTGTAACATCAGAAAATTTTTTACCCCCATCAGCAGAAAAGAAAATGCTAAACAAGGGAAACTAAAGAGCTTGAAAAACAATAGATACTGCTTATTTTTTCTAATTAGGTTAATATTTCAACTTTCCAATTTTACCTTTTTCGCCAGCTAAAAAAACCAATTTCTTTTTAGGAGAAACCATACATACATTAAAACCTTCTTTGGTAATACTAATCCAGTCGTCTCCACCATCATCACTATAATCAACTCCATTTGTGCCACAAGCAACCATTTGTTCTTTATCTATTAATTGTATGCAACTTCTGTATCCATAAGGAGGAGCAGTATTTGGCGAACTCCATTTTTTACCTTTATCAGTAGTCCAATAAAAATTATCATAAGTGCTGTGAGGTATTTTATAATCTCCACCAATACAATAAAATTTATTTTTTCTATCGCTTGCCATAGAAAAAGTTCCAGTTGTTTCTACTCCTTGATTTATGGGAATTTGATAGCCAACATTTTTTTTACCATCTTTTCCAATTAAATAAAAATTACTTACAAGTCCACCTGTTGCAAAAGCATAATCATAATCAGGGTGGTTAAGCATAACTATGTTAGTGCCACTTGCTGCAAAAATTCCTTCTCCTTGCCTTTCTGCTGGGGGCATTTTATATAATGGTTCTTGTTCCCATGTATCACCACCATCTATTGTTTTAATAATAAAGAAAAAATTTCTTCCTGCATTACCTACATTAATAGGATCACCAATACATACGCCTTCTTTATCATTTCTAAAATCCATTGCATCTAAAAACATTCCTTGCATATTTTTTGTAAATACAACATTCCAAGTAATGCCTCCATCTTTTGTTTTTAAAATATAAGCAGGATTTCCTACTGCCATAATTATAGCAACATTACTATCAAATGCATGTATATCTCTAAAGTCTTTTGTTTCAAAATCTTTTACTTTCATCCAAGCCCATGTTTTACCTTCATCAACACTTTTACCAACTGTACCATTGCTACCACTTACCCAAATTATATTATCATCAGGAATACTCATTCCTCTCAAACTTGTATTTGTAGGTGCATTTGTGGTAAGTATTTGTACACCTCTTTTTTGTGCAATAGATGTATTAACTAAAAAAAATATAGTAACTAAAGCAACAAATATTTTATTATTTTTCATACAGTAATATAATTCTAATAATGAAAAGAGAATAAATTTACAATTATTGAATTTAATAATTTTAAAGAAAACGATTTTAATAAAAAAATATTTTCTTTTAACAAAACGATATCATAATCCTATATCTTTGTTTTGATTTTTTACAACCTCAACTTTGCTATATGACTTGGAAACAAATGTTCACTTCGGCGGTAGGCAAAAAATTAATAATGGGCTTTACCGGTATTTTCTTAATTCTTTTTTTAATTGTACATGCAGCATTAAATGCTTGTATTTGGGCTAATGATGGCGGAAAAATGTTTAATCAAGGAGCTCACTTTATGGGTAGTACAGTTGTACCCAGAATTCTTGAAATAGGGTTATTTGTTGGTTTCTTTTTGCACGTTGTGCAAGGTATTATGTTAGAAATTCAAAATAGAAAAGCAAGAGGCAATGTTAAATATGCCGTAAACTTTGGAAACAGAGGAAGTAAATGGTATAGTAGAAGTATGGGCATACTTGGTTCTTTAATTTTATTATTTGTTATAATGCACTTATATCATTTTTGGTTACCTAATAGATCGCATCAAGGATTTTTATTAGGAGAAGAAATAGATTTATATGCTGCTATGAAAGAAACTTTTAGCAACATTGGTGTAGTAATTGTTTATGTTATTGGTTGTATTTCTTTGGGCTATCATTTAGCACATGGATTTCAAAGTGCATTTAGAACAATGGGTGTTCATAACAATCGTTATTTAACAATGATTACATCTTGTGGTTATGCATTTTCTATTATTGTTCCATTAGTATTTGCTTTAATGCCAATTAGTTTTTATTTAGGTTGGATTCAATAATAGTTAAAACACATTTTATAAAAGTTATTTAAAAATATTTTAGGAGTAAAAGTTATTAAAAACTTTGAACCTTACAACTTGAAACTTTAAGGATATGTTAGATGCAAAAATTCCTTCTGGTCCTATAGAAAATAAATGGACAAACTATAAAGGGCATTGCAAATTGGTAAACCCTGCCAATAAAAGAAAGTTAGAAATTATTGTAATAGGCACAGGATTAGCAGGAGCAAGTGCTGCTGCATCTTTAGGAGAGTTGGGCTATAAAGTAAAAACATTTTGCTTTCAAGATAGTCCACGCCGTGCACACTCAATAGCTGCTCAAGGTGGTATTAATGCTGCTAAAAATTATCAAAACGATGGCGATAGTACATTTCGTTTATTTTATGATACAGTAAAAGGTGGCGACTATCGTTCAAGAGAAGCTAATGTATATCGCTTAGCAGAAGTAAGTGCCAATATTATAGACCAATGTGTGGCACAAGGTGTACCTTTTGCAAGAGAATATGGAGGCTTATTAAGCAATCGTTCTTTTGGTGGTGTACAAGTTCAACGTACTTTTTATGCTGCTGGACAAACAGGTCAGCAATTATTAATTGGTGCATATCAAGCATTAGAAAGACAAGTTGCTTTAGGAAATGTAACACAATACTCTCGTCATGAAATGTTAGAAGTGGTTATTGTAGATGGTAAAGCAAGAGGTATTATAGCAAGAGATTTAGTTACAGGGAAATTAGAACGTCATTTTGGACATGCAGTAGTTTTGTGTAGTGGTGGTTATGGAAATGTATTTTATCTTTCTACCAATGCAATGGGAAGTAATGTAACTGCTGCTTGGAAAGCTCATAAAGCTGGTGCATTCTTTGGTAATCCTTGTTATACACAAATTCATCCAACTTGTATTCCTGTTAGTGGAGATCATCAAAGTAAACTTACTTTAATGTCTGAATCTTTACGTAATGATGGAAGAATTTGGGTACCAAAACAACAAGGAGATAACCGAAAACCAAATGATATTCCTGTTGAAGAAAGAGATTATTATTTAGAAAGAAGATACCCAGCATTTGGAAACTTAGTTCCAAGAGATGTTGCTAGTAGAGCAGCAAAAGAAAGATGCGATGCAGGTTATGGTGTTGGTACAAGCAAACAAGCAGTATATTTAGATTTTGCTTCTGCTATTGAACGTTATGGCAAAACAGAAATTACCAAACAAGGTCGTGATGTTGCAAGTGCAAGTCATGATGAAATTATTACTTTAGGAAAACAAGTGGTAAAAGAAAAATATGGCAACTTGTTTGATATGTATGAAAAAATTACAGGAGAAAATCCTTACGAAGTACCAATGCGTATCTATCCTGCTGTGCATTATACAATGGGAGGTTTATGGGTAGATTATGAGTTAATGACAACAGTAAAAGGTATGTATGCTTTAGGTGAAGCTAATTTTAGCGATCATGGTGCAAACCGTTTAGGAGCAAGTGCTTTAATGCAGGGCTTAGCTGATGGTTACTTTGTAATACCTTATACTATTGGTAATTATTTAGCAGATGAAATTTATGAAAAGCCAATTTCTACAGAACATACTGCTTTTGTAGAAGCAGAAAAAGAAGTTGCTGATAGAATTAATACTTTAATGAACATTAAAGGAAAAACATCTGTAGAAACTTTCCACAAACGTCTTGGAAAAATAATGTGGAATAAATGTGGTATGGCAAGAAATGAAAAAGATTTACAAGAAGCTATTGTAGAAATTCAAGCATTAAGAAAAGAGTTTTGGCAAGATGTTAAAATACCAGGAGAAATTAATGAATTTAACCCCGAATTAGATAAAGCTGGCCGTGTAGCAGACTTTTTAGAATTAGGAGAACTAATGTGCAAAGATGCTTTACTAAGAAAAGAAAGTTGTGGTGGACACTTTAGAGAAGAAAGTCAAACAGAAGAAGGAGAAGCTCTAAGACAAGATAATGAATTTATGTATGTAGCAGCTTGGGAATTTAAAAATGAAAGTAATTGGGAGTTACATAAAGAAACATTGAACTATGAAGTAATTAAACCTACACAACGTAGTTATAAATAATAAATATGAAGGTAACTGGTATAACTATTATTAAAAATGCAATTAAGTATGATTATCCAGTTGTAGAATCTATAAAATCTATTTTGCCTTTGGTGGATGAAATGATTGTTTGTGCAGGAGATTCAGAAGATGAAACAAATAAGCTCATTGAAAATATTGGAAGCAATAAAATAAAAATTGTTCATACAATTTGGCAAAAATATACCAGTGGTGGTAAAGCATTAGCTATTGAAACTGATAAAGCCTTAGACGAAGTATCTCAAAATACAGATTGGGTTTTTTATATTCAAGCAGATGAAGTAATTCACGAAAAAGATATTCCTACCATTAAACAAGCAATGGAAAAATATCTACATGATAAAAGAGTAGAAGGCTTATTATTTCACTATAACCATTTTTATGGAAGTTATCATTTTATAGGAGATAGCCGAAAATGGTACTCTAAAGAAATTAGAGTGATAAGACATAATAAGAATATTCGT
This sequence comes from Chitinophagales bacterium, assembly GCA_051715485.1. Classification (GTDB taxonomy): domain Bacteria; phylum Bacteroidota; class Bacteroidia; order Chitinophagales; family Chitinophagaceae; genus UBA1930. Next base: position 11,267 of record JBPXJV010000013.1, on the reverse strand, counting down.
TCTTATAGAGATGCACAAGGTTTTAGAAAAATTGATAATAAAAAACTTAAAGTAAGACTAATTAATGCTTGGGTTTATCATTATGGTTGGGTAAAAAATCCTGTTTTTATGCAACAAAAACAAAGAGATTTTGGACAATTTTGGAATGATGAAAAAACTCAGAAAGATTGGCAATCAAAAATAGATAATGGACCAAACGAATATGATTATTCAAATATTGATTCATTAGAAGTTTATAAAGGCACTCATCCAGAAGTGATGAAAAAAAGAATTGAAAGCGAAAATTGGAATTTTAATTTTGATACTAACAAGAAAAAATTTAAAAATATTAAATATCGGTTTTTATATTTTTTTGAAAAGCTAACTGGCATTAGACCATTTGAATACAGCAACTATATAAAAATATAATTATTGATAAATTAGTTTGTAATAAACAATTAATTTGAAAAAGAAATTTTTATTGCAATATCAATTTTTGAAGTGTTTAATAACTGTTATGCTTGTTATATTAATAGCTTGTAATAACAACGAAAATAAAATTATAAAACAACATAATGAAGGCTTAAAACATCCTTCGTTATTAGGTCTTTGGAATGTAAAATTTATTACAGAAACAGATTTTGCAATTGAGGATAATGATACATTAAGAGGTACATTTACTGATACTTTACAAAATGTAAGCATTACTTTTAAACAAGATAGCATTATTTATTTTGAAGATAAAGTTGAGCCTATTACAAATAGATACACTTATCAAAAATTAAATGATTCTGTTTTAAATGTACAAAACATTGTTTCTAAAGATTCAATGAAATTTTATATTCATTATTTAGATACAGTAAGATTATTGTTTACTAATATTAGGTATGACGAGAGAAGAGGAGATAAATATAAAGTAACATTAGACTGCAAAAAAAATTAAAAACATAAAATAAAGTGTTTGGCTTATGGAACATTATAATATGAATTTGAATTTAAAAGTTTGGAGACAAAAAAATTCAAACAGTAAAGGTGGTTTTAAAATGTATAGAGTAGAAAACATTTCTTCTGAAATGAGTTTCTTAGAAATGTTTGATGTATTGAATGAACAATTAATTGAAACAGGCGATGACCCTATAGCTTTTGACCATGATTGTAGAGAGGGTATTTGTGGTGCTTGCTCAATGTATATTGATGGTAAGCCTCATGGTCCTTGGCATGGTAACACAACTTGCCAATTACACATGAGAGCATTTAAAGATGGAGATACTATTGTTGTAGAACCTTGGCGTGCATCTGCATTTCCTGTTATAAAGGATTTAGTGGTAGATAGAACTGCATTTGATAGAATTATTCAAGCAGGTGGTTATATTTCTGTAAATACTGGTAATGCTGTAGATGGCAATGCATTGCCTGTAAATAAAGATAAGGCAGATGCTTCTTTTGATGCTGCAATGTGTATTGGTTGTGGTGCTTGTGTTGCAGCTTGTAAAAACAGTAGTGCAATGTTGTTCTTATCTGCAAAAGTTTCTCATTTAGCTTTATTACCTCAAGGAGAACCTGAAAGAAAATCTCGTGTATTAGACATGGTTGCACAAATGGACAAAGAAGGCTTTGGTTCTTGCACTAATACAGGTGCTTGCGAAGCTACTTGCCCTAAAGAAATTTCTATAAGTTATATTGCTCAATTAAACAATGAATATTTAATAGCTGGTTTAACTAAAGAATAAATTATTTTCTACAATATAATATAATAAATAAAGCCATAATACTTTGTATTATGGCTTTTCTACTTTCATCCCCCAATGAAATTATTGGGTGCAAGATATTACTACATTTTTCTGCTAAAAAGCAGAATTGCGTAAATGGCTATTTATTCTTTGTAAATGGCTGTATTTTTTATTAAAGGAAATTATAGCAATGATAAAACATATTTAATTCTACTAATTGTTTCTTCTTTGCCAATTAAAGATGCTATATCAAAAACACCAGGTCCAAATTTATCGCCTACCAACATAATACGAAGAGGCAACATAAGTTCTCCAGCTTTTAGTTGATTTGCTGATGCAAGTTCTTTAAAAAGATTTTCTAATTCAGTTGCACTCCAAATAATTTCTTTATCTAATTCATTCGCTAATTCATTCGCTAATTCATTGAAGAAAAGTTTTTTTTGCTCATTCCATTTTGGCTGAATGGCAACAATAGCAATAGTTTCAGGAGCTTTAAATAAAAAAGAAGCCTGTTGTTCAAAATCAGAAATTAATGTGCAACGATCTTTTACTAAGCTAATTGCTTTATCTATATATTCATCATTATAATCATCAGTTATAGTTTTTAATACTTCTTTTACTTTATTTCTTAATTTATCTGCATTTAATTTTTTTATCCATTCATGATTATACCATTTTGCTTTTTCGTAATCAAACTTTGCACCTGCTTTATGAATTCTTTCTATAGAAAATTTTTCTATCAATTCATTCATCGAAAAAATTTCTTGCTCTGTACCATCATTCCAACCAAGTAATGCTAGCATATTTACAAATGCTTCAGGCAAAAAACCTCTTTCCTTAAATCCAATAGTTACTTCATTTGTTTTAGGATCTTTCCAATCTTTTGCAAATACAGGAAAACCCAATCTATCGCCATCTCGTTTACTTAATTTTCCATTACCATCTGGTTTTAATATTAAAGGTAAATGTGCCCATTGAGGCATATTATCTAAACCAAATAAATATTTCCAAAGCAAAATATGAACAGGCGAACTTGGCAACCATTCTTCTCCTCTAAAGCAATGACTAATCTTCATTAAATAATCATCTACAACAACAGCTAAATGATATGTAGGCATTGCATCAGCCTTTAATAAAACTTTATCATCTACCAATGATGAGTTAAAATGTACTTCACCTCTTATCATATCAGTAAAACCAATATCTTCATTTTCTGGCATTTTAATTCTGATAACATGAGGTGTATTATTAGCTAATAATTTTTCTGTTTCTTCTTTTTCTAAAACCAAAGAATTTTTCATACTCATTCTTGTATGTTGGTTGTATTGAAAGTTAGAAACAGATTTTCTTTTTTGTTCTAAATCTTCTGGAGTATCAAAAGCATAATAAGCATAACCATTTTTTATTAATTGCTCTGCATATTGTTTGTATAATGCTTTTCTTTCACTTTGTTTGTAAGGTGCAAATTCTCCACCAAGTAAAGGGCTTTCGTCTGGCTGTAATCCACACCAATCTAAAGTATCATAAATATATTTTTCTGCTCCTTCAACAAATCTTGTTTGGTCTGTGTCTTCTATTCTAATTATAAAACTTCCGTTATTTTTTTTCGCAAATAGATAATTAAATAAAGCAGTTCTAACACCACCTAAATGTAAGCCTCCAGTAGGGCTTGGGGCAAAACGTACACGTACTTTTTTATTCATAAGACTGCAAAGATAAGCTCTATCTTTTTTTACCTTAATTTCGCAAACAAACTTTATAATATGAAGGTTAGAACAATGGCAGAAATGATGGCAAATGGCGAAACACCAGAGGTTTTATTTTTTGTTGGTTGTGCAGGAAGTTTTGATCAACGTGCACAAAAAATAACTAAAGCATTTGCTACTATTTTAGATAAGGTTGGAATTAAATATGCTATACTTGGGAAAGAAGAAGCTTGTACTGGAGATCCAGCAAGACGAGCAGGTAATGAATTTTTATTTCAAATGATGGCTTATCAAAATATTCAAATTTTGAATGGCTACGGTATAAAAAAAATTGTAACAACCTGCCCTCACTGTTTTAATATTTTTAAAAATGAATACCCTAAACTTGGAGGAACTTTTGAAGTAATACATCATACAGAATTGTTGCAACAGTTAATGGAGGAAGGAAAAATTAAAATTAAAGAGGAGGGAAGATTTAAAGACAAAAAAATTTCATATCATGATAGTTGTTATTTAGGACGTGCAAATAATATTTATGAAGCTCCAAGAAAAGTATTAGAAGCCTTAGATTCAGAATTAGTAGAAATGAAACGTAATAAAAGCAATGGCTTATGTTGTGGTGCAGGTGGGGCACAAATGTTTAAAGAGGAAGAAGCAGGAAATAAAAGAGTAAATGTTGAACGTGCAGAAGAAGCAATTGATACTGGGGCAAGTGTTATTGTATCTGCTTGCCCTTATTGTAACACAATGATGAGTGATGGTGTAAAACTAAAAGAAAAAGAAGAGGACGTTAAAGTGTTGGATATTGCAGAAATAATTGCTTCATCAATGGAGTAAAATTTATAGCATTAAAAAATATTGAGTATGAAAAATTTTAATTGGCTAAGTTTTATTAAAGCAACATTAGTATTGTTACCTCTACTTATTATTGTAGATGTGCTTTACGACAAAATTTTTAAAGAATTGGTTTGGAAAGAAACTTTTGCTATGAAAAATTTATTTTTTAAAATAGCAGCAGCTTTAGTTGGTGCATATTTTTTTGCATCTGCTAAGAAGAAGGATGATGAATAAAATTTAAACAAATAAGCAAATGGAATACACATATAAACATTTAATACCAGAAGATTTTAGTAATACATCTAAAGTGTGGATTTATCAAAGTAGTAGAAAGTTTGCCATGAGTGAAGCCTTACAGATTGAAGCTATAATGGAAGATTTTTTAGAAAATTGGAAAAGTCATGGAGAGCCTGTAAAAGGTTATGCAAATTTATTTTTTGGTCAGTTTTTAATTCTTATGGCTGATGATAGTGTTAGTGTTGGAGGTTGTAGTACTTACGAATCTGTAAAGATTTTAAAGCAAATTGAAACACTTTTTAATGTGAGTTTATTTGACAGACAAAGCTTGGCTTTTATTGTAAAAGATAAAATTGAGTTATTACCATTGGCTCAATTAAATTTTGCAATTGAACATAATCATATTTTACCAACAACACCTTACTTCAACAATTTAGTAGCAACAAAAGAAGACCTGCTAAATAAATGGATTATTCCTGCAAAAGATAGTTGGTTAAAATCTAAAATACAAGTAACTGTATAAAGCTGAAATTATTTAGCTGGAGTTCTAGTATCTACTTTATCTAAATCTTTTTTAAGATTGTCAGAGCTATTTACATTCTTAAACAATAGAGTAGATAAAATTGCTAATAAAGCAATAATACCTGCAAAAGTCCAAGTACCTTTTTCTAAAACATCAGTTGTTTGCTTAACGCCCATAAATTGGTTACCAAAACTACCAATGTTACCTGCTAAGCCACCACCTTTAGGGTTTTGAACTAAAACAATAAAGCCAAGTGCTACACTTGCTATTACAACTAATATTACAAAAACTATCATCATAATCAGATTCCTTTTAAATGTTGAATTTTGGCTGCAAAATAAGCGGATTTATCAGGATTTAAAAAACTTAATTTTATATAAAGCTGAATTGCCTTATCTTTTTTACCCTGTTTTTCTAAAACTTCTGCCATAGCTTCAGTTACAATTTCTCTTGTTTCGTTTGAATTTTTTGCAATTCCTTGTATAGCATTTTCTAATTCTGGCTCTGTTCCTAAGTCTTCCTTTTGTTCTATACTTTTAGTTTTGATATGCTTTAACCAGTCTGTAAATTTTCTTAATTGAGTAGATAATTTATCTTGATCATTATTTTCAATTTCTACTTTTATTCCTTGAGATTCAAAGTAATCTATTGTGTGATGAGGGCTTTTTTCTATTTCCAACTTTGCATCTTCTAAAACAGGCTCTTGATATTCTTCTAATTGCTTTTGTAGCAAATCAGATAATTGATTATTTACTTCTAATTGATTATTTTGTTCTATTTCAGGTTCAAATGTTTCTTCTTCTTGTTTCTCTTGCATTGGTGTTGAAGTTGTGGAAGAATTGGGTTGATCTGATATTAAAATATTATCATCTTCAGTTTCGTTTAATGCAATGGATGCAATACTTTCCTGTGGTTCTTCAAAAGTTTGTTGTAATTCTTCTTTTTGTTGTTCTTCATTATCTATAATTGATGGTGGAGGGTTATCAATTTCTTCATCTTTTTCATCAATTAGTTGTTCAGTTTTTATTGAACTATTTTCTATTTCTTCTTTAATAACATTATTAAGTACAGGTTCAATAATATCTTCATTTTCTTGTCCAATAAAATGTATAAATTCTGGCTTAGGAGTTATTTGATGATAAAACCAATGAATATTATTAAAGTATAAAGCTGTTTTTTGTAATTGTTTTTGAGAGCTACTGTGTTCTTCTTCTTGCATTTTAATAGTTAAAAAAAGTTGAGCAGGAGAGAAGTATGGATGACTATCAGCCAATTCATATAAAGTCTCTATACGAACATCTTGCAAATTTGTTTTGCCTAAAAGTTGATAGAAAATTTTTTGAAGCGAAATATTCATAAAGTGAAAATAAGAAAAACATACAAATAAAACATTTTTCCTTACCAGTTAGAAAAAATATGATTAAAAATTTCGTCTGTTAAGTTCCTTAAAATTTCTTCTTGCATATTAGTTTGTGCTTGATCTAAAGATAGGTTTGCAGAGAAATCAAAACTTCTTGAAACAGTAAATTCTTTATCTGTATTTTCTACAGTATTTTTTAGGTTTAGTTGTAAGGTTATGGTTAATCTGTTTGTTGCTGCTTGTTGTGCACTTACACCTGTTGTAGTAATTGAGTAATCAGATATATAACCAGATAATTGTAAATGTGCATCATCATTATTTGTTCTAATAAGCTTTGTTTGATTAGATATTTTTTGTTGTAGCTTATCAGTAAGCATTGGGCTTAATTGAGGGTTTACAATTCTTGCTTTATTTTCTATAAAGCCAATTTTTATGGTTTTAATTTTTGAATAGTCAATAGATACATCTCTAAAAGAATATATTTTGCAAGAAGCAAATAAAAAAGAAATAAAAATCAACAAGTATAATTTTTTTAACTGCATATTTTTTATTATAAATTCAACATTTAACATTCAACATTTAAAATAACTAAACTACAAGTCTTCAATATTATATTCTTTTAATTTTCTGTATAAAGTTCTTTCGCTAATTCCTAAATCTGTACTTGCATCTTTTCTTCTACTCTTATGTTTTTTTAGAGCTTTAATTATCAATTCTTTTTCTTTATCCATTATGTTTAAAGACTCTTCTACTTCTTCGTGTTGCTGAATATCCTCATTAATATAAACAGGTTGATTGTTGTTAGATGCTATTGGCTGAACAATAGTTGGCTGTGAAGAATGAGGTTGAATATTTTGTTGTGAATCGTTACTTAAATTATTGAAATCATTTAATAAACTGTCTTTGGTGTAATTAGCTGCACTGCTTGCTAATGAAGGATTTTTTAGAATTTCTAAAAACATTTTTTTTAGTTCTGTAACATCTTTTTTCATATCGAAAAAAAGTTTGTACAAAATTTCTCTTTCATTTGCAAACTCTCCACTACTTACAAAGCCAGAAGCTAATACAGGCATTCTGTTTGTTGTATGCTCTGGTAAAAAAGAATTTAGTTGAACTGCATTTAAAGTTTTTGTTTTACTTAAAACAGAAATTTGTTCAGCTAAATTTTTCAGTTCTCTAACATTTCCAGGGAATGGATAATTCACTAAAATATTTTTTGCATCTTCTTCTAATTGTATTGGAGCTGTTTTATATCGTTCTGCAAAATCAACAACAAATTTTCTGAACAGTAATAAAATATCATCTTTTCTATCTCTTAATGCAGGTACTCTAATTGGTACAGTGCTTAAACGGTAATATAAATCTTCTCTAAATTTTCCTTTGCCTGTATGTTCTAATAATTCTCTATTGGTTGCAGCAATAATTCTAACATCTGTTTTTTGAACTTTAGAAGAGCCTACTCTAATAAATTCTCCTGTTTCTAAAACCCTTAATAACCTTGCTTGAGTTCCTAATGGCATTTCGCCAATTTCATCTAAAAAAATGGTACCACCATTTACGGTTTCAAAATATCCTTTTCTACTATCAACTGCTCCTGTAAAGCTTCCTTTTTCGTGTCCAAATAATTCACTATCTATTGTTCCTTCTGGTATTGCTCCACAGTTTACAGCAATAAAATGATTATGCTTTCTGGCAGATAAAGCATGAATAATTTGCGAAAAAACTTCTTTACCTACACCACTTTCTCCTGCAATTAACACAGTTAAATCTGTTGCAGCAACTTGCACAGCAGTATCAAGTGCATGATTTAATTCAGGAGAATTTCCTATTATGCCAAATCGATTTTTTATGCTTTGTAAATCTGCCATTAATATTTTTTTTATTGAAAATTTTATGCTTCTACTATTTCTCCCAACAATGTTGCTTGTGTGCAACTATTTACTTTTACTTGTACATAATCGCCTTTCTTTAAGGTACTATTTCCTTTTGCAAAAACAATTACTTTATTCTGAGAAGTTCTTCCCATCCATTGCTCATCACTTTTTTTGCTATTGCCTTCAATTAATACTTTAAAAGTTTTACCTACATCTTTTTGATTACTGATGGCTGACAGTTTGTTTTGCATTTCTACAATTTCTGCTAACCTTCTTTTCTTGGTTTCTAAGGGTACATCATCTTTATATCTTTTAGCAGCAAGTGTTCCAGGTCTTTCACTATAAAAAAACATATAAGAAAAATCGTACTGGCTGTGTTCCATTACATTCAAACTATCTTGATGGTCTTCTTCTGTTTCTGTACAAAAGCCAGCAATAATATCTGCACTAATTGCACAATCAGGAATAATTTCTTTTATTCTATTCACTTTTGCTATATACCATTCACGTGTGTAAGTTCTATTCATCAACTGTAATATTCTTGTGCTACCACTTTGCACAGGTAGATGAATGTAGTTGCAAATATTTTCATATTTAGCAATAGTATAAAGCACTTCATCTGTAATATCTTTAGGATGAGAAGTACTAAAACGAACTCTTAATTCTGGGCTAATTAATGCAACTTTTTCTAACAGCATTGCAAAGGTTACTATATCATTAGTTTGCTCATTTACCCAATAATAACTATCTACATTTTGCCCCAATAAAATTACTTCTTTAAAACCTCTGTTATATAAATCTGTTGCTTCTGCAATAATTGAATTTACATCTCTGCTTCTTTCTCTTCCTCTTGTAAAAGGAACAACACAAAAACTACACATATTGTTACAACCTCTCATAATTGATACAAAAGCTGTAACACCATTACTGTCTAAACGAATTGGAGAAATATCTGCATAAGTTTCTTCCCTGCTTAAAAGTACATTCACAGCTTTTTGCCCTGTTTCTGCTTCTTCTATTAATGAAGGTAAACTTCTATATGCATCTGGTCCTACAACAATATCAACCAATTTTTCTTCTTCTAAAAATTTAGATTTTAATCTTTCAGCCATACAACCTAAAACACCAATTAATGTTCCTGGTTTTGCTGTTTTAATTTTTCTAAATTCAGTAAGTCTTTTACGAACAGTTTGTTCCGCTTTTTCTCTAACAGAACAAGTGTTTAAAAAAATTAAATCGGCTTCTTCAAAATTTCTGGTTGCACCAAATCCTTCATTATTTAAAATAGAAGCAACAATTTCACTATCATTAAAATTCATTTGACAGCCATAACTTTCTATATAAAAATGTTTTTTGTAATTGTTTTCTTCTACTGCAAAAGGAGCATAAGCTTCTCCTTGTCTTGCCTCATTATGTACCTTACTTTGTAGTCCTATTGTTTCCATTAATTTTGTATAAAAATTTAAGTGGGCAAAAATAGCAAAAAAAATGCACTATTGTCAATTTGGCAGAATATTAACAAGTATATTTTTATTTGATATTATTTTTGTTGCACCCTTTTGTAAGTCAATACTATATGAAAAAAAATGTTTTTCTCTGTTTATTATTCTTGAGTATATTTTCTACCATTGATGCTCAAGAAATTCCTGTAAGAAGAATTTCTGGTGAAATATTTAAAAATGTAAAAAAAGATAAAGATACTACTACTTGGCGTTGGAAACGTAATGGAATTGTTGGAGCTAATTTAGCACAAGGCTCTTTAAGTAATTGGGCTGCAGGTGGCGATAATTTTTCATTAACTGCTAATGCGTATTTTAGTTATTATTTATTTCATAGAGCCAATAGATATACTTGGGATAATAGTTTTGATTTTAATTTTGGATTTGTTCAAGCAACCACTTTAGGAAGTAGAAAAAATGATGATAGAGTAGATTTACTTTCTAAGTTTGGATATAAGATTGATAGTGTAAATAGGTGGTATGCTTCTGCACTATTTAATTTTCGTAGTCAGTTATTTGATGGTTATAATTATTCTGGCAATTCTGCTAATTTTTCTTCATCTTTTTTATCACCTGCTTATATTATTTTATCATTAGGGATGGACTATAAACCTAATACAAAATTTTCTGTATTTATATCACCACTTACCATGAGAACTGTAGTTGTTGCTAATGATTATTTATCTAAACAAGGTTCTTATGGAGTAACTGCAAATAAACACTCTTTTAGCGAATTAGGTGCATTTGTAACAATGAATTATATTAATGATATTGCTAAAAATGTTTCTTACAGAGGAAGAATGGATTTATTTTCTAACTATGGACATAACCCAGGTAATATTGATGTTTTTTTTACCAATATGTTTTTATTCAAAATTAATAAATGGCTTTCTGCTACTTATAATTTAGATTTAATTTATGATGATGATATAAAAATTTTTGGACCAAATAATGATGCTCCAAGACTTCAAATGAAAAGTTTATTAGGAATTGGTTTTATGATGAGATTAGACCCAGTAAAAAAGTAAAACAATTTTTTGGATAAAAACTTATTCTACAGTTGCATTAATACCTCTTTCAATAATGCTATTGCACATAGGTTTTAAAGTGTTATAATCACCTTGTTTTACTGCATATTTTCCTTTAAAGTGTATTATAAATGCACATTGCTCAGCTTGTTCTTCTGTATGATTACATACTTCAACCAATGTTTCAATAACCCAGTCAAAAGTATTTACCTCATCATTCCACACAATAAGGTTGTATGAAGAAATATTTTTCTCTAATACATCAACATCACATTGTTGTTTATTTTTTTCTGATGTATTTGTAAATTGTTGCATAACAGCAAAGTTAATTAATAAGTGTTATTTAAGTTGAATATAAAAGGCTAAAAACGAAACGCTTAGTAAAATAAAACGAAACGTATAATTTTTTACAGTGCGTTAAAAAGCGTTTTTGAGCCGCTAAAATAGCTTAAATTGGGTAATTTGCTGTCAATACTTCAATCTTATTTTTCTTT
>JBPXJV010000012.1:0-40586 GCA_051715485.1 Chitinophagales bacterium | reverse complement strand
GGTTGCTAAATATGTTCTTAAATAACTTAATAATATTAGTATAACCAACTAATATTATAGCAAAATAGATGATAACAATAAATTGGTTATTTGTTTCAAACATAAATCCCCCCATTTTAATTGAAAATACTTTGTATAGTATTTTTGGCATAAGCAGTTTCCCCCCCATTTTATGGTTTGCAAGATACTAATAAAAATATTATTGCCAAATAAATATTAATATTAATTAAGTTGCATAAACAACCATCAAAGTCAATATGGAGTTGAATTGTATAGAAAATATTTTTTACATTCTTTCAGGAACACCAATACCCAAATTATTCATGCCTGTTTTAATTACTTGTGCTGTGAGTTGTGCTATATGTAAGCGAAGATTTTTTTTATTTTCATTTTCTGCTTGTGCAATGGAATGTTGTGCATAGAAAGAATTGAAAAGTTGTGCAACATTAAAAATATAAATTGCTAATTTACTTGGATCATGTTCTTGTGCTGCTTCTAACAGTGCCGTTGGAAATAATTCTAATTGCTTTATAACTTCTTTTTCTAACTTTAATAACCCTGTATCATTTAATATATTAGCAACTTCATTTTTTCTTAAAATACTTTTTATTCTGGCATGAGTGTATTGTATAAATGGTGCAGTAAATCCATGAAAATCTATACTTTCTTCAGGATTAAAAATCATTTTCTTTTTTGGATCTACCCTAAGCAAAAAAAACTTTAATGCACCCAAACCAATCATGTTATACAATTCCTTTAACTCTGTTTCTGAAAAGTCATTTACCTTACCTAATTCTTCTGTTTTTTGTTTAGAAATGTTTATCATTTCTTCTATCAAATCATCTGCATCAACTACTGTTCCTTCTCTACTTTTCATTTTTCCTGTTGGCAATTCTACCATTCCATAACTTAAATGATAAATTCCATCGGCACTTGGTAATTGTAATTTTTGGCAAATTAATTTCAATACTTTCATGTGATAGTTCTGCTCATCTCCTATTACATAAATACTTTCATTTGCTTTGTATTCATTATAGCGTTGTTCTGCTAATCCAATATCTTGTGTTATATAAACAGATGTTCCATCTTTACGTTGAACAATTTTTTCATCTAATCCATCTTGTGTTAAATCAATCCAAACGCTACCATCTTCTTTCTTATAAAAAACATTTTTTTGCAAGCCTTTATCTACCAAATTTTTTCCTAATAAATAAGTGTTGCTTTCATAATAAGTTTTATCAAAATCACTTCCAATTTTTTGATATGTTTCATCAAAGCCTGCATAAACCCAACTATTCATTTTCTTCCAAAGTTCAATTACATCAGGCTTTCCAGCTTCCCAATCTAATAGCATTTGTTGTGTAGCTTTCATAATGGGTGCATTTGTTTCTGCTTGCTTTTCATCCATTCCTTTGCTTACTAATTCTTCAATTTGTTTTTTATATTCTTCATTAAATTTTACATAGTAATTACCCACAAAATGATCTCCTTTTGTGTTGGTACTTTCTGGTGTTGCACCATTTGCAAACATTTGCCAAGCTATCATACTTTTACAAATATGAATTCCTCTATCATTTACAATACAAGTTTTTACAATATCATTTCCATTTGCTTTTAATATTTCTGCAATACTCCAACCTAAAAAAATATTTCTTAAATGTCCTAAATGCAAAGGCTTATTAGTGTTGGGAGAAGCATACTCAACCATTACTTTATTTCCTGTTGATGAAGCAACTCCATAGCTTTTATTATTGCTTTGCTCTTGTAAAAAATGTAACCATATTTTATTACTGATAGTAAGATTTAAAAAGCCTTTTATAACATTATACTCTGCAAATAAATTATTGTTATTTGTAAGCAAATAATTTCCTAACTCATTACCTAAAGTTTCAGGATTTTTTTTCAACTGTTTTACAAAAGAAAAAAGCACAACTGTATAATCTCCTTCAAATTCAGGTTTAGTAGTGTTTACTAAAATATCTTTTTGCAAAACTTCTGTTTGATACAACTGATTAATTGCTTTAGCTACGGTTAATTTTATTTGCTCTATTATATTCATACCAATAATTTTTTAAAGGATTGCAAAGCTAATTATTTACACAGTATCTTTGCTGCTTTAATATTTATGCACTCCGTTCACAATAGTATTAGAAATATTATTCTGACAATAGTAGATTTTTTTTATCCGCTATTCAAAAAAATTATGCCCATACAAACCTTTAGATATGCAGTTTGTGGTGGAGCTAATACTGTTTTAGGTATTGTTTTATATTTTGTTGCTTACAATTATATTTTTACAGAAAATGATGTTCATATTACAAAAACTATTGCCTTAAAAAGACATATTGCTGCAGATTATTTATTTGCTTTTTGGGTTGCATTTCCTATTGGTTTTTATTTAAACAGATATGTGGTTTTTCAAGAATCTACTTTAAAGAAAAGAATACAACTTTTTAGATATTTTGTTGTTTTATGTGGCTCTATTGCTGTAAACTATTTTTGTTTAAAATTATTTGTAGAAATTTTTCATATTCACGCAACAGTAGCTAAAATAATGACTTCAGTAGTTGTTATTGCATTTAGTTATATCTCTCAACGTAATTATTCTTTTAAAATAGATAAAGAAGTTTTAGAATAATTTTTATTTTTTAAGCTATGAACAGAATTGTACAACTTATTGAATTTTTAAAAACCAATCCAAAAGATAATTTTTTACGTCATGCTTTGGCATTAGAAAATATTAAATTAGGTAATGATGCTGAAGCTAAAATTTTATTTGAAAATATTTTACAAGACTCTCCAGATTATGTTGGCAGCTATTATCATTTAGCAAAATTATTTGAAAGAAATAATGAAAAAGATAAAGCTATTGAATGGTATGAAAAAGGCATGGCTGCTGCAAAAAAAGCAAACGACCAACATAGTTATAACGAACTACAAGCTGCTTACGAAGATTTGGTTTATTAATTTTTCTTCCAAAAATTATTTAACAAAATTCAGTTATATACCTTAAAAAAATAGCATTAAAACACAATATCAAAAACCATTTCTTTATTGTCTCTTAAAATATGTAGTTGTGTTGCATCGCCTTTTTTAAACTTACTTAATGCTTTCATGTAAGAAGTTACATCTACAAATTTATACTCTCCAAGCTGAGTCAAAATATCGCCTGTTTTTAATCCTACTTTCTCTCCAATTTTTCCATTACTTACACCTTCAATTCTCATTCCTGTTCCTGTAAATCCATAATCTGGAATTACACCAAGACTTACAGAAAAACTTACTCTTGCCGATTGTGGTTCACTTGTTTTATTGAATATAAGTTTGCCTTTTGTATCAGTATTTTCAATGATGTTGTAAATAAGATTTACAATATCTTTCTCTCCAGCATAATTAATTTTTTCCCAGTCATCTGTTGTTTTATGATAGTCAGAATGGCTGCCTGTAAAAAGGAAAAGTACCGGAATATTTGCCCTATAAAAGCTTGCATGATCACTTGGACCACTTCCTGTGCTATCAAATTTTATGATTAAATTTTGGTTACTAATACTTGTAAAAACCGAGCCCCATAAAGGAGAAGTTCCATAACCACCAACAGTTAATTTATGTGCAGTATCGTAACGACCAACCATATCCATATTAATCATATAATTGGGTGTAATATTAATTGATGGGTTTTCAATCCAATATTTACTTCCAAATAAACCTAATTCTTCTCCACTAAAATGAATAATTAAGTAGTTATTATTTTTTGCAGAACTCTGTTTTAATTTTTTTGCTAACTCTATTAAAGCTGCTGTGCCACTTGCATTATCATCGGCTCCATTATGAATTTCATGCAAAGCATCTAAAGCATTTTTATCTTCACCATAACCTAAATGATCATAGTGTGCACCAACAATAATAGTATTTGCTGCATTGTTATTTATGTATGCAATTACATTTCGTGCAAGTCTTGTATTTTTTTGAATAGTAAGGCTTAATTCAATATTCTTTGTTGCAGTTACATCACTAAAATATTTTTTAATAGTAGTTGGCTTAACATAAATAACAGGTATTGTCATCACTTCTGATTTATCATTTTTATTAAACAAAATATTATCAGTTATAGATGATGAATTATAAACAAATATTGCCGATGCTCCTTTTTGTGATGCATCTTTAGTTTGAGTAATTATGTATTCATTAATATCAAAGTGAGGATTGGTTTTATTTTCTTCTAAAATATCACTTACATCTAAAAACCAAGGATGACCTTTTTCTTTTAAAGCTATTGCCACATTTGATGAAAGCATTGCATTACTACTAAATGCAAGTGGATAATAATCATCATTAAGTATTAAACTAGTATTATCTATTTTTAAAAAACTGTTATCAGTAACCTTTTTTCCTTCATTAATTTCAAACTCTTGTACATAACCATTTGTGCCTTTTGGTTCAATGCCTAATTGTGTGTATTGATTTATAATATAATTCATTGCAGCAAGTTCTCCATTAGTACCTGTTCTTCTTCCTTCTAAAGAATCGCTAGCTAAAATTTTAATGTGTTTTTTTAAATTACTAATAAGTTCAGCATTTGCTTTTTCTTCTGCTAACCTTATTTGTTTTGCTTGCTTATTTTTTACTCTTTTATTTTGAGCATTGCTCATTGCAGGAAAAAGTAATAACAGAATAATCCATTTATACATAGTAGTCAGTATTTGTACAAAAATAAGTGTGTAATAAAATATAAATAGTAATAGTATTGTAAAATTATCATCTACTCAAAAAGATAATTATCCTTTGGGTAATAATATTCTAAATGTAGTTCCTGTGCCAATCTCACTTTTTAAAACAAATATTTGTCCTTTGTGATATTGTTCAATAATACGTTTAGTAAGCGTTAAGCCCAAACCCCATCCTCTTTTTTTAGTTGTAAAACCAGGTTTAAAAACTTTGTTTATATTTTTTTTATCAATTCCTTTTCCAGTATCAGATACATCAACAACAATATTACTTACTTCATCTTTTAGTTGAACAGTTATTGCTCCTACACCATCCATTGCATCTAAAGCATTCTTTAATAAATTTTCAATTACCCAATCAAACAATGGTGGCGAAATCATTGCTATAATATTGTTTTCGTTATTTGAATTTATGGAAAAAGAAACCTTAGCTCCTGCTCTTTTCTTTACATAATCTATCATATTATTTATTTGTTCAACAATATTTTTTTCTTCTGTTATTGGTTTGCTTCCAATTTTACCAAATCTATCAGTTATTAAAAGTAATCGTTGAATATCTTTCTCAATTTCAGGAACAATTTTTTCAGTGCCTTTAATTTCTTTAAGCATTTCTATCCAACCTTGTAAACTTGAAACAGGTGTTCCTAATTGATGTGCAGTTTCTTTTGCAAGTCCAGCCCACACTTGATTTTGTGTGCTTTTATATCTGTTGTATTGAGCAATAACAACAATTAAAACAAAAAGCCCTGCAACAATTAATTGTATCATTGGATAGTAACGAACTTCTTGTAAAAGTTTACTTTCGCCATAATACACTTTATTTTTTTGTGTGCTGTCTAAAGGGTTTATCCACTCTATTGGTTGATGTAGTTTTTTAAAGCTTTCAATTTTTTCTTGAAGATAATTTTTATCCGTATAAATTTTTAGTGAATCTAAATTTCTAAAATCTAATAAACTATCCTTTTCTGTGAGTAAAAGAATAGGAATTTCAATACTATTTTCTGTAAGAATTTTTCCTGTTAAATGTGTTTCAGTAAAATTAGGATTACTATTTGTACGAACAGCAGCTCCCCATTGTTCAATTTTTCTTCTTTCATCGGCAGTAATTTTTTTTGCTAAATAGTTAGAATAAATAATACTGCTACCTATAATTACAATAGCTGCCAATGCTAATAATGTACGCCAATTAATCCATCTAAAAAACATACATGTTTTGTTTAGTAAGTATAAAATCCTTTACCTGATTTTCTTCCAAGTTCTCCTGTTTCTACTTTTTGTTGTTGAATTGCTGAAGGTTTTAAACGTTCTGGTTTTCCTAAATCATTCCAAACAATATTGCTTACACTAAAATTAATATCCATACCTATTAAATCCATCAATTTAAAAGGACCCATTTTAAACCCAGATGCTTCCATTATTGTATCAATGTTTTCATAAGTAGCAAATCCTTTTTCTACTAATGTTAATGCCTCTAAATAATAATGCCTTGCAACTCTATTAACAATAAACCCTGGCGAATCTTTACACACAACAGCTACTTTATTCATTTGCTTACACACTGACATTAAGGTTTCTATTATGTTATTATTTGTTGTGTTCGTTTTTACAATTTCAACCAACTTCATTATTGTAGCAGGGTTAAAAAAATGCATACCAATAATATTTGTTGAGCTTGTGCAATCATTAGCAATAGCATCAATACTAATAGAAGAAGTATTTGTGGCAAAAATGGTGTTGTTAGTATTTATTTGGCTTAATTGATTAAACAAATTCACTTTAGCTTCTTGCTTTTCAATAATTGCTTCAATAATTAAATCTGCTTTACATTCATTCATTTTGGAAGTGAAAGAAATATTTTTAAAAAAAGCAATTTGTTGTTCTTGTGTAATTTTTCCTTTCTCTTGCAGCTTTTGCAAACTTGTTTCAATAGCAAATTTTGCTTTACTAAGTACAGCATCATTTACATCAAACAAAATTGTTGTAAAGCCAGACTGTGCAGCTACTTGAGCAATTCCACTACCCATAGTTCCTGCACCACAAACACATATTGTATTAACTTTATTCATTGCTGCAAGATATGTTATTAAAACCATTATTATTGTTTACATAATATCTACTTTAAAAAAAATTATATTCATAAAAAGAAACAAATCATTTACTATTTTTACAGCATGGCTAAAAAACTAATACAACAGTTAGACCTATTTGCAAATATTGAAACTCCAACAACTGCTGAAAATACATATCAGCAAAAGCAACCTTCTACAATAGTTTCAGAAAAAAATGATGTAGTGTATGCTAATGAAAAAATTGGTGTTAAAATAAAAATTAAAAAAGAGCCTAAAACTATAATTGAGAAAAAAGAAAAACAAAAGCCTACTTCTAATAAAAATAAAAGAGGAAGAAAAAGTTTTAAAGAAATGGATGAAGAAATTGAATTAATTAATATTCCAGACGATGAAACTTTAAAGAAAAAACTATATTATCCAATTAGAGAAGTTGCTGCATTTTTTAATGTAAACACTTCTCTTATTAGAATGTGGGAAACAGAATTTGATATTTTACAACCAAGAAAAAATAGAAAAGGTGATAGACTTTTTAGGTTTGAAGACATCAAAAATTTACAAATAATTTATTACCTATTACGCAACAAAAAATTTTCTATTGATGGAGCAAAAAAATATTTAAAAGAAAATAAAGGAAAGTTAGATAGTAAACAACAGTTATTACATTCTCTAAAAAAAATAAAAAACTTTTTGTTAGATATTAAAGCAGAAATAAAAGCATAAACAATTTTTCAATGAAAAAAATAATTCCTTTTTTACTAATGGCAACAACAATTACATCTTGTTCAGTTTCATCTTTAAAAAGTTTATCGAAAGAAAAATATACTGTTAGCAGAGATGAAGGACACGAACATAATTCAAAAATTTTAAGAGGTATCATTCATCGTTCAACATTAGAAACTGATACGGCTTTTAAGTGGTTTAATGAAAACTATCAATATGCAAATCCTGATGCAAATGCTATCAATGCTTTTATGAAAAATAAAGATAAGTTTGATATTTTAGTTTTTGGTGGCACTTGGTGTTCAGACACAAAAAACTTATTGCCTCTTTTATATAAACTTACTGATAAAAGTAATTTTCCTAAAGACCATATTTATTTAATTGGTGTTGATAGAAAAAAAACTACCATTAATCATTTGCATAAAAAATATGCAATAACGCATGTTCCTACCTTTATTATTTTACAAGAAGAAAAAGAAATTGGTAGAGTTATAGAATATGGAAAAACAGGAATGATTGATAAAGAGCTTGGCGAAATAGTTCAATCAATTCCATAAAACTTTCAGCATTTTGTTAAGCTATTGAATAGTTTTTTTCTGCCTATATTTTACACTTACATTTGCAAAAATTTTTTACTTAAAGACACTAAATAATTTCACAATGAAAACAACTCCTTTTACCCATAAACATATTGCTTTAGGAGCTAAAATGGCTGAATTTGCTGGTTATAATATGCCCATTTCTTACACAGGTATTAATGATGAGCATGCAACAGTACGCAATGCTGCTGGTGTTTTTGATGTTAGCCACATGGGAGAATTTATTTTAAAAGGAGAAAATGCTTTGGATTTAATTCAACGTGTTACAAGTAACGATGCTTCTAAAATTACTAATGGAAAAGCATTGTATAGTTGCATTACCAACCAAAATGGAGGTATTGTAGATGACTTAATTATTTATTGTTTAGAAGAAAATAAAGAATATATGCTTGTAGTAAATGCAAGTAATATTGAAAAAGATTGGAATTGGATTTCTACATTTAATACTAAGAATGTAGCAATGGAAAATGTAAGTGATAAAACTTGTTTGTTAGCAATTCAAGGTCCTAATGCTACACAACTTTTACAAACTTTAACCAACTTAGATATTTTAAATTTAAAGTATTACACATTTGCTAAAGGAAATTTTGCAGGTGTTGATAATGTAATTATTAGTGCCACAGGTTATACAGGTTCTGGTGGTGTAGAAATTTATTTTGAAAATGAAAACAATGCTGCTGACAAAATTTGGGATGCTATTATTAATCTTGGTATTAAACCAATTGGCTTAGGAGCAAGAGATACATTAAGACTTGAAATGGGATATTGCCTTTATGGAAATGATATAGATGATACAACATCTCCTTTAGAAGCTGGCTTAGGTTGGATTACAAAATTTACAAAAGATTTTACCGCCAAAAATATTATTGAAAAACAAAAAGCAGATGGCATTACAAGAAAGTTAGTTGGTTTTGAATTATTAGAAAGAGGTATTCCTCGTCATGGTTATGCTATTAAAGATGCTGCTGGTAATGTAATAGGGAATGTAACAAGTGGTACACAAGCACCAAATTTAAACAAAGCTGTTGGTTTAGGATATGTTACTATTGAACACAGTAGTTTAGACACTGAAATTTTTATAGATATTAGAAATAATCCTATAAAAGCCAAAGTGGTTAAAATGCCTTTTAAATAAGGTGAATTTTTTATTTTAAATATTGTAGAATTTTCTGCTGCACTTCTTTCAACTCTTCTGAAGATAATTTAAGTTTAGGTTTATTCAAATCTACATCATAAAGGGTATTGGTTGCTATTAAATGTACATGAGCATGTGGCACTTCTAAACCAACAGTTAGCATATTTACTCTATTGCAAGTAAAAGCTTTTTCTATTGCATGAGCAATGGGTTTAGCAAACAATAAAAGATTAGCTAAATATTCATCAGGTACATCAAAAATTTTATCTACTTCAACTTTTGGAATAACCAGCGTGTGTCCATATTGTACAGGAAAAATATCTAAAAAAGCAAGGAACTGTTCATTCTCTGCAATTTTATAACAAGGAATTTCACCTGCAATAATTTTAGAAAAAATGCTGCTCATAATATCAATCTTTTATTTCTTCAAACTCAATATAATCGCCATTATTTTTTTCATTTGATGTAGTAACTTGTGTAGTTGTTTTTTGCTGATTATATTGTTGCTGTTGTTGCTGTTTAATATATTGTTCTTGTGCTTTTTGCATTTGAGAAATTTTATCTTTCATATCTCCTGCTGCTTTACTTACAGGCACAACAAAACCAAATACAAATTTATAAATGTAATAAATAATTATTCCCCAAATAATCACTTTAAACAAACCCATCTTTTATTTATTTTATTTTGATAATACTTATTAATTCACACCATCTGTAATAGCTTCTTTAAATATTTTTTGTACCAACCCTTGAAGCACTTTGCCAGGTCCAACTTCTGTAAAATGTGTTGCACCATCAGCCAGCATTGCTTGCACACTTTGTGTCCATTTAACAGCACCAGTAAGTTGTGTAATTAAATTTTGTTTTATTAAAGAAGCATCGCTTACAGCAGATGCTGTAACATTTTGATAAACGGGGCAAATAGGTTTATTAAAATTTGTTGCTTCGATTGCAGCAGCTAATTCTTCTTTTGCCATTGCCATTAATGGGCTATGAAAAGCACCACCAACAGGTAACATTAATGCTCTTTTGGCTCCAGCAGCCTTCATTTTTTCACATGCAATTTCAATACCTTTTATACTGCCACTAATTACTAATTGACCAGGACAATTATAATTTGCAGCTACTACTATTTCTCCAGTTTCTTGTTGTATTGATGTACAAATTTCTTCTACTTTATCATCAGCTAAAGCTAATACTGCAGCCATTGTGCTTGGATTTGCTTCACATGCTTTTTGCATAGCATTTGCACGAATACTTACTAACTTTAAAGCATCTTCAAACTGTAAAGTTTCATTAGCAACCAGAGCAGAAAACTCTCCTAAAGAATGTCCTGCAACCATATCAGGCTTTGCATTTTCCATAGTTTTAAATGCAATTACTGAATGTAAAAAAATAGCTGGTTGTGTAACTTTAGTTTGCTTTAAATCTTCATCAGAGCCACTAAACATTATATCACTAATTCTAAAGCCTAATATATCATTTGCTTGTTCAAATAAATTTTTAGCAATAGTATTATTATCAAATAAATTTTTTCCCATTCCAGAAAATTGTGAACCTTGACCTGGAAATATAAAAGCATGTTTGCTCATAAATTTTATTTTAGTTGAAGACGAAAATACAATTTGTTAATCAAGTTTTAATACAGCTAAGAAAGCTTCTTGAGGAACTTCTACAGTTCCAATTTGTCTCATACGTTTTTTACCTTCTTTTTGTTTCTCTAATAATTTTCTTTTTCTGCTAATAACTCCACCATAACATTTTGCTGTAACATCTTTACGCATTGCACTAATATTTTCTCTTGCAATAATTTTAGCCCCAATGGCAGCTTGTATAGCAATTTGAAATTGCTGACGAGGTAATAATTCTTTTAATTTTTCGCAAAGTTTTCTACCAAAATCTTGAGAACGACCACGATGTATTAATGCACTTAAAGCATCTACTTTTTCGTTGTTTAATAAAATATCCATCTTTACAATATCTGCTTCTCTGTAACCAATTGGTGTATAATCAAAAGAAGCATAACCACGTGTTTGGCTTTTTAATTTATCGTAAAAGTCAAATACAATTTCGGTTAAAGGCATTTCAAAAATTAATTCAACCCTTGTTGTTGTTATATATGATTGATGAATAAGAATACCACGTTTGCCTAAACACAAAGTCATAATGTTACCAATATAATCGCTTTGTGTAATAATTTGAGCTTTAATAAAGGGTTCTTCAATTCTCTCTAACTTAGTAGAATCAGGCATTTCGGCAGGATTGTTTACTAAGATTTTTTCGTCTCTTGTTGTGTAAGCCCAAAAGCTAACGTTTGGTACTGTTGTAATAACAGTTTGATTAAATTCTCTTTCCAAACGTTCTTGAATAATTTCCATGTGTAGCAATCCTAAGAAGCCACATCTAAAACCAAAGCCTAATGCTTGAGAAGTTTCTAATTCAAAAGTTAAGGATGCATCGTTGAGTTGAAGTTTTTCCATACAATCTCTTAACTCTTCAAACTCATCAGTATTTACTGGAAAAATTCCTGCAAAAACCATTGGCTTAACTTCTTCA
Organism: Chitinophagales bacterium; assembly: GCA_051715485.1. Taxonomy (GTDB): domain Bacteria; phylum Bacteroidota; class Bacteroidia; order Chitinophagales; family Chitinophagaceae; genus UBA1930. Next base: position 28,783 of record JBPXJV010000012.1, on the reverse strand, counting down.
AATCCTTTAATGGCTTTAGCAGGGTTTGATGCTAATGTAATTGTATCGCCAACCTTTACTTCTTTAGCATTTTTTATTCCTGTTATTATATATCCAACATCACCACATTTTACTTCTGTTCTTTCTTCCATTCCAAACTTTAAAATACCCACTTCGGCTGCCTCATAATCTGCTCCAGTTGCACAAAAACGAATTTTATCTCCTTTCTTTATTACACCATTCATTATTCTGTAATAAATAATAATTCCTCTAAAGCTATTGAAAACACTATCAAAAATTAGTGCTTGTAAAGGTGCATTTTCATCTCCTTTTGGCGAAGGTATTTTATGAACTATTGCATTTAAAATTTCATCTATACCAATACCACTTTTACCACTTGCTAATAATATTTCTTCTTGCTTACAACCTATTAAATCAATAATTTGATCAGTTACTTCAGGTATCATTGCACCATCCATATCTATTTTATTAATTATAGGAATAATTTCTAAATTATTTTCTAATGCTAAATATAAATTGCTAATAGTTTGGGCTTGTATGCCTTGACTTGCATCTACTAAAAGTAAAGCTCCTTCACAAGCTGCTAAAGAACGGCTTACTTCATAACTAAAATCAACATGACCTGGAGTATCTATTAAATTTAAAACATAATTTTCGCCGTTATGCTTGTAGTTAATTTGTATTGCATGGCTCTTAATAGTAATTCCTTTTTCACGTTCTAAATCCATATCATCTAAAACCTGAGCTTGCATTTGTCGTTCATGAATTGTTTTAGTTTGCTCAATCAATCTATCTGCTAAAGTGCTTTTACCATGATCTATATGTGCAATGATGCAAAAATTTCTTATATTCTTCATAATTGCTGCAAAGATAGTAGTAGAATATTTTTTTGCCTATATTTGTCTTCCCTTTAGATATTTTTTATTTTTATTTAGCTTTTAATTAGTTGCTGTGGATCTAATTGTTGAAACAATAAAGAACGGATTAATTTATTTTTTACTTGCTATTGCCTTAATAATTGTTATTAAAGCCTATTTGGTGTCTAGCATGAAAAGATTTGATATAGCTGAAATATTTTTTAGCTTCTTTCGTCATTATTCTAATGATGAAATACGAATGAGCAGCAATAAAAAAAGAGTTGCTTATATGAAACAAAATAATTTCTTAAATTATATTTTATATTTTTTAGTTGGAATTGTATTATTTGTATATATCGTTACAAGAGGCTCTTAAAAAAATGTTCTTATTTTATTTTTAGTTGATTAACTCTTAGTAAATTAATTTTCCTCTTTCTTTTAGAATTGAATCTTAGCAATAAAATTTCCTCTTATCAAACATTTTATACAACGTTTGTTGTTACCTTTAAAAATTAGTAAATTTTTATAAAGCAATAATTATACTTATGAATTTAGATAAAAAAATTGCTGTACTTACTGGTGCAAGCAAAGGTTTAGGTTATTCAGTTGCAACTGCATTAGTTAATAAAGGTGTTATCGTTTATGGTATTGCAAGAAATGTTGAAGCACTAACTGAAATGAAAAATAAATTAGGCGAAAACTTTCAACCTGTTCAGCTAGATGTAACCAATGAAATAGCTATAAAAAATTGGGTAAATAATACATTTTCAGAAAATTATATTCCTGATATTTTAATTAATAATGCTGGTGTAGGTTCATTTCATAAAATAGATGAAACACCAACAGAAACATGGTTAAATATGATGAATACTAACTTAAATGGTCTGTTTTATATTACATCCAATATTGCTGCATTAATGAAAAAGAAAAACACTTCTTCTCACATTATTAATATTGGTTCAATAATTGGAAAAGTAGGAAGAACAGAAGCAACTGCTTATTGTACTACAAAATTTGGTGTGCAAGGTTTTAGTGAATCGTTATATATTGAATTAAGAAATTACAATATAAAAGTAACATGTTTTAATCCTGGTTCTATTGAAACAGATTTTTTAAAATCATCAGGTATAACTGCACATAGCAATATGTTGCACTCAGAAAATTTAGCTAATACGCTGATACATATTTTAGAAACTCCAGATAATATGTTGATTGATGAAATAACTATTAGACCATTAAACCCTAAGCCACCAGTTCATTAAAAATATCTACTATGAAAATAGATAATAAATTATTTTTTCCTACAATGGAAAAGAATAGAAAGGACAGAATTAAAGAAAAAAATTTTGAAATAATATTTGAGGCTGATATTTTTTATGGAAGACATATTCATGCAAGTGGCTACCTTTTACATTCAGATATTTAGAAATAATTTATTAAATACTAATAACTATGAAGTAAAAAAATAGTTGGCTGCTTATGTAAATCAGGGAGATTTTTTTGCCATTGACTAATACTTTTTGTAACAATACTTTCATTTGTAGTAGTTATGTTACAAGCAATACAAAGTAGAGTTTCATTTTTACAAACACTTACAATATCTTTTATCATTTGATTATTTCTGTAAGGAGTTTCTATAAAAATTTGTGTGCAATTTGCTTTTAAACTTTCTATTTCTAAATCTTTTAATTTCTTCTTTCTTTCTAATGAATCAATAGGTAAATATCCAGTAAATGTAAAACATTGCCCATTTAATCCACTTGCCATTAATGCTAATAAAATAGATGAAGGACCAACCAATGGTTTAATAATAACATTCACTTTTTGAGCAGCATTTATTAAAATTTGACCAGGGTCTGCAATACAAGGGCAACCTGCTTCACTAACAATACCAATATTTTTTCCTGCTTTTAAAGTATTAATAAACTTAGTTACAACTGCTTCTTCTGCTTTATGAATAGCTTGCCATTCATAGTTATCAATAATCATTTCCTTCCATAATTTTTTAAAAAAACGTCTTGCAGTTTTTTCATTTTCTACAAAAAAAGATTGACAATTTTTTATGGCATCAACTACATAAGAAGGAATAGTTTCAATATTTTCTTCAGATAAAACAGTTGGTATTAAATAAACATTTCCTAATTGCATTGGTGCAAGTTATTGCATTTTACAATAATAATTTAACTAAAAATCAAAGGATAATTATTTTTTGAATTTTAAAGTAAAATAATTGCAAGCACTACATTTGTGATAGAAATTATATTGAATTAAAAACAAATTATGAGCAAAATTTTTGCAACTATAATCACCATTGGAGATGAACTTTTAATTGGTCAAGTAATTGATACAAATAGTGCATATATGGCACAAGCATTAAATAAAATTGGTATTTTAATTAAACATAGAATTGCTATTGTTGATGATGAGCAAGAAATTATTTATGCTTTAAACGAAGCATTTAAAAGCAGCCATATTATTTTAATTACTGGTGGCTTAGGACCAACAGCAGATGATATTACTAAACAATCTTTGTGTAATTATTTTGGTGGAAAAATGATTTTGCACTCTCCTACTTTAGAACATGTAAAATATCTTTTTGAAAATGTTTTTAAACGCCCAATGATTGAAAGAAATATTCAACAAGCAGAAGTGCCAGATAATTGTACTGTTTTAAAGAATGAAATAGGAACAGCACCGGCTTTAATGTTTGAAAAAGAAAATAAAATATGTATTGCAATGCCTGGTGTTCCTTATGAAATGAAATGGATAATGCAAGAACATGTTTTAAATATAATTCAACAAAAATTTGATACCGGCTTTGTAGAACATAAAACACTTTTAACTGCTTGTATTGGAGAAAGTTTTTTGGCTGAATTAATAAAAGATTGGGAAAACAATTTACCATCAGATATAAAATTAGCTTATTTACCAAAATTTGGAATGGTAAGATTAAGGCTTTCAAGTTTTGGAAAAGATAAAAATATATTGCAACAAAAATTATCAACAGAATTTGAAAAATTAAAATTATTGGTAAAAGATTATTTAGTGGTTGATGAAGATTTACCAATAGAATTAGTGATATCTCTGCTATTAAAAAAACAAAATAAAACATTATCAACTGCCGAAAGTTGTACAGGTGGCTCAATTGCAAGTATTATAACATCTCATGCTGGTGCAAGTGAAATTTTTAAAGGTAGTGTTGTTAGTTATAGTAATTCAGCTAAACATAAAATTTTAAATGTACCTAACGAAATTTTACAAACAAAAGGTGCTGTAAGCCAAGAAACTGTTGAGTTTATGGTAAAAAATTGTATGGAATTATTTAATACAAATTATGCTATTGCTGTTAGTGGAATTATGGGACCAAGTGGTGCAACAGAAGATAAACCATTAGGTTTAGTTTGGATTTCAGTAGCTAATGAACAAAAAATAATTTCTAAGCAATTTCAATTTAAGTATGATAGAGAAAGAAATATACAACACACAATAATTACTGCACTAAATATGCTTAGAAAATTAATTGTAGAAGATAATATTGGTTAATTAAAGAGCTATTAGTTATTCATCTTCTAATAAATTTTTATCCTCAAATTCAATATTCATATCAATAGTATCTGTGCCAGAAATTCCTTCAATAGAACCATGAATATGTGCAGCATTAAGCAACACTTTTTCTAATTGTTTTTCACGAGCCTTCCATAATTTTTCCATAGCATCACGTTCTTTATTAATAGAAGCCTTCATTGACATAAATCCTTCTCTTATAGCTTTCCATTGTTCTCCAAACTCGCTACTTGTGAGATAGTCATAGAGCATTACCATTTTATCGCCTTTATTTTCTTGACTTTTTTTAGTATCATAAATTTTTATTAAAGCAATTCGTAACAACAACACTACACTTTTTACCTCAGAAAATGTACAGATATATACTCCATCTTTTTCGCCAAACTTATCCATATCTTTTGGAAAAGTTTGTGTAACAATAATAGCAATATCTGCATTTAATTGTCTCATATCGCTTTTTAATTTTTCTATCCAATCATTATGAAATTCTTTAGTTCGTTTACTTTCAAAAATTATTTTTCCTGTTTCAAAACCAAATTGGTTTTTTACTATTTGAATACAATCTGCTCCTTTTACTCCTTTTGGCACTTCTTGCACCACATCAAAAGGGAAACTTTTACTTAATAATTCTTCCAACAACAATTCTTGCACTTCTCCTTGTAATTGCATACTTCCTTGCTCTGACTTACGTTTCATCTCTTCTATTAGCTTTTTTTGGTCTTCAATAAATTTATCTTTTTCTTTCATTTCTAATTTATGCTTCTCCTCTTTCAGCTCAATTTTTTCTTGCTCTTCTTTTTGAATTTGTTGTTTTAAATTTTCTCGTTCAACCAATAATTGTTTACTAATTGTTATTTCAATTTCTTCTTCTTTTTCTTTTAAACTTTTTTGTAATTGTAAAATTTCTAATTCTTTTTGTCTGGCAGTTTTTAATTTTTCTTCATTATCATTAATAGTTTGTTGCATAATTTTTACCTGATTTTCAAAATCGGCAGCAATTGTTTTTTTAAGAGTTTCTTGTAACTCTTGTTGAAGCTTTTGTTTTTCCTCTAAATGTTTGGTAGTTGTTTCTTTTTCTCTATCTATCATTTGTTGTTGCCAAGCTTGCTCTTTTTGCAAAAACTCTTTTTCTTTTTTATCTTGCCATTCTTTAGCCTTATCTCTTAACTCTCTTTGAATTTCTTCTCTAAAAGCATCTGTAGGTTCAAACTCTGTTTGACATTTAGGGCAAATAATTAATCCAGCCATAATAAAATATTTTTGGCAAATTAACCTTTTAAAAAATCATCTTCAAAAAATAATACACACTATAAATAAATTTATATGTTACATAATTTTAAAAAAATTATTGTATTACTATATTAAACTCAACTTAGTCTATAATTTCGTTTTGATAAATGATTTTTTTATGATTAAACTGTATCCAGAAAATGCAGCTACACAATTAGAGTTTGATAAAATAAAAAATATATTACAAGATTATTGTGCTACTGTGTATGCCAAAAACAAAGCAATACATCTTCGTGTTCATACAAAAAAAGAATATATTGATACAGAACTTCAACAAACTGTTGAGTATAAAAATATACTCAGTTATGGCTTATATTTTCCAAACGATTTTACTTTACACATTGAAAAAGAAATTAAGCTACTATCCATTTCAGGAGCTACACTTCAAGAAGATGAATTTATTAAGATAAAACAACTTGCAATTAATATTCAAAACATTTTTAAATGGTTTGATGAAGAAAAAAAATTAGCCTATTCATTTTTACATAAAATAATTGAACACATACACAACGAAAAAAATATTGTTCAACTAATTGATGAAGTAATAGATGAATATGGTGTAGTAAAAGACACAGCCAGCAAGGATTTAAGCAATATAAGGCTAAATCTTTATAAAAAAAGAAATGAGTTAAGAAGAGTGTTTGATAGAGTATTACACAAACTTTCTAAAGCTGGATATTCAGCAGATATTGAAGAAAGTTTTAGTAATGGACGAAGAGTTGTTGCTGTTTTTGCTGAACATAAAAGACATGTAAAAGGAATATTGCATGGAGAAAGTGATACAAGAAAAACTGCTTTTATTGAACCTGAAGAAACCATTGATTTAAATAATCAAGTATTTTCATTAGAAGGTGATGAAAGACGTGAAATATTACGCATTTTAAAAGAACTAACATCAAAGCTAAAAGTGTATGCTCCTTTATTACAAATGTATTTACAAATATGCGGAGAGTTTGATTTTATAAAAGCAAAAGCAAAATTTGCAATTAGTATTCGTGGCGAAATGCCTACTATTATTGATAAAGCTATTATTGATGTAAAAAATGCTTATCATCCTTTGCTATATTTATTTAATTCGGGGAAAGAAAAAACTACTATTCCAACTACTTTAAAATTAGATGATAGAAATAGAATACTTGTTATTAGTGGACCTAATGCAGGAGGCAAAACAGTAACAATGAAAACGATTGGTTTAAATCAATTAATGTTACAAAGTGGTTTGCTTGTTGCTGTTCATCCAACTTCTGTAATGGGTATTTTTAAACAATTATTTATTCATATTGGCGATACACAAAGTATAGAATTTGAATTAAGTACTTATTCAAGCCACTTACAACATTTAAAACATTTTATTGAAACAGCCAATGGTAAAACACTTTTTTTTATTGATGAATTAGGTAGTGGTAGTGACCCAAATTTGGGTGGTGCATTTGCCGAAGTTATTATGGAAGAACTTTGTAAAAAACATGCAATGGGTATTGTAACAACACACTATCTTAATTTAAAAGTAATGGCAAATCATACACAAGGAATTATGAATGGTGCAATGGCTTTTGATGAAATTAATTTAAAACCATTGTATTTACTTACTACTGGAAAACCTGGTAGTAGCTACACTTTTGCTATTGCACAAAGAATTGGATTGCCACAACATTTAATTAATAAAGCAAGAAAATTAGTAGATGACAGTCATTTTAAATTAGATAAACTTTTAAATAATACAGAAAAAGATTTATTGCAATTAAGTAAAGAAAAAAAGGAACTTCAAAGGTTAATGATTGAAAGCGAAAAGTTGAAAAAAGAAATGGAAATTACTTTGAATAAAGAAAAACATAAACAACAAATTGAATTACTAAAACATCAAAATATAATTTCGGAAGAAAGAATTTCTTACTTAAAAGAAATGGAAAGAAAGCTAAAACAAATTTTATTGGATTGGAAGAAAAATGATGATAAAGAAGAAGTAATAAAAAATTTATTTGGGCTTTTATTTAAAAAGAAAGAACAAGTAGTAGTAAATAAATTAGCTAAAAAAATATCTACTACCTATCAAGAAACAAATGAACAACTTGATGTTGGAAGCATTGTAAAAATTAAAAAAAATTATCAAGTAGGAAAAATAAAGGAAATAAGAGGCAGAAGAGCAATAGTACAAATAGGACAAATACCAATGAATGTTGAATTAAGTGATTTAATTTCCGTAAAAAAACTGAAAAAAACTACGTAAAAATACTATTCTAATTTTTTTTTTGATAAATGAAAATTGTTTTATTTAATTTTAGTGCTTGTAACAATATTGAAGTAATGATTTTGAGTCGATTATTAGTATGAATAATTGACTTTCTTTTTAATTGTATGAATAACCAATTTGCAAATAATTTTTCTTATGAATCTGTTTTAACTGCATTTTTAGCAGGCACAAATGATGCTTATCTTGTACTAAATCATCAGTGCAGAATAATAATGCTTAATAAAAACTATGTTGCATTCCATCAACAATTTGCATACTCTAATCCTGATGAAGGCACTATGTACATTCCTTCAATACAAGGTACGCCTTTGCATTTTTTAATAGAAGTAATTCAACAATGTTTTTCTAATGCTCAAGTAAATAAATTCAATCATAAAATTCAGGGCAACACAGAAAAGTATTATGATATTGAAGTTCATCCTTTACTTGACAATGAAGGAAATACAAATGCTGTTGCCTTAGGTTTTTTTGATGTTACAAAAAGACATGAAACAACTCATGAAATTCAAAAAAGTGAAAAATTATTTAAAGCACTTGTAACTAATGCCACAGATGCTTTTCAACTAACTAATGAAGAATCAAAAATTCTATATATCTCAGATTCTGTTAAAAATGTACTTGGTTATGATGCAGAAGAACTATTAAACTATCACTTTTTTAACCTTGTACATCCCGATGATAAGATTACAATTTCAAAATGGCTACAAAAAATTTTAGACAACCCTAATTCAAAATATACATCAGAACTACGAGTAAAAAATAAAAATAAAGATTGGGTTTTTATAGAAATTACTGGGAAAAATTTATTTCATGTTCCAGAAATTGGAGCTTTAGTAGTTAGTTATAGAAATATTCAAAATAAAAAAATTGCTGAAAAAGCTCTTGCAATGGCTGAACAAAGAATGGGCTTATTACTTAACAACACTAAAGAATCATTTATAGTTGTAAATAGCAGACTTAGAATAGTAACTTATAATAGAGCAGCACAAGAACACTCTCCTTATTTTTTTATTGATGAATTACAATCGGGTGTTTCTTTATTAAACCTTATTAAAGAAGATGAAATTGAAAGCACCATTAACATTTTTGAAAAAGTTTTTGATGGATTAGAAGGTGAAAGAGAAACATCATATACAGATGCTAAAAATAAACTACACATTTATCACCATACATACAGACCATTATTTAGTGATGAAGAAATTGTTGGTGTATTTATAACTTCAACAAATATTACTGAAAGAAAAAAAGCAGAAAAAAAACTTATTGAAAGTGAAGAAAGAAATAGAACCATAATTCAAGAGTCGTTTGATGCAATGATTATTTGTAATAATGACTACACAATAACAGAAGCTTCACCAGTTATTTATAAAGTTTTAGGATATTACCCAGAAGAAATTGTAGGTAGAAAATGTGCTGAGTTTTTGCTTGAAGCAGATAAAGACAGCCATAGAGAAATAATTAATTTATTAGTACAACAACCAGATAAAGAGATAAGTATTGATACAAAACTTTTACATAAATCTGGCAAATATGTTTGGGTTGCTGCAAAAATGAAAAACTTACTACATAATCCTCTTATCAAAGGTATTATGTTTATGATTAGAGATATTACTAATCGTAAAAATACAGAACATCAATTAGCAATATCGGAGCAAAAATTTAAAAAATTAGTTCAAAGTGGTGCCGATATGATTTCAATTCTTAATAAAGAAGGAATAGTACAATACTCTAGTTTAACTGTAAAAACAATTTTAGGAAATAACCCTGAAAAAGATATTGGAAAATATATTTTTGATTTTGTACATCCAAACGATAAAGTTGTTCTTCAAAAACAGTTTCAGGAAATGATTGAAAATAATATACCTCAAACTTATTTTGGACCTTTTAGATTTTTAAATGCAAGAAAACAATATAGATGGATTGAAACTGTTGCAACTAATTTATTAGATGATTCTACAATAAATGGAATTATTATAAATTCAAGAGATATTACTGAAAGAAAAATTTTAAATGAAAAGCAAAAATCATTAACAGGAGAACTTATCAAGAAAAATGAGGATTTACAACAGTTTTCTTTTATCACATCTCACAATTTAAGAGCTCCTGTTGCTAATTTATTAGGTTTATTAAACTTATTTAATAAACATGATTATAAAGATCCATTTAATGAAACTTTAATTGAAAAATTTGAAGAAGCCACTCATCAATTAAGCAATACATTAAACGATTTAATAGAAGTTCTTGTACTAAAATCTAATAACGATACTCCTATAGAACCAATAGAATTAACCTCTTTTACCAAAAAAATTCTATTAAGTATTGAAAAATTAATAAGGGAAAACGAAACACAAATAATTACAGATTTTTCAGAAATTAATATAATTGAAACTAATAAAATTTATCTTAAAAGTATTTTTCAAAACCTAATTTCAAATGCCATAAAATACCGTTCAAAACATCGTACACCCGTTATTCATATTTCTAGTAAAAAATTAGAAGAATGGGTTGTAATTTCATTTGTTGATAATGGAATAGGTATTGATTTAAAAAAATATAAAGACAGAATTTTTGGTATGTATCAACGTTTTCATATACAATCAGAAGGCAAAGGCTTAGGCTTATATATGGTAAAAGCAGAAATAGTTGCTATGGGTGGAAAAATTGAAGTAGAAAGTGAAATTGGGATTGGAACAACTTTTAAAATTTATTTAAAACACAATGAAAAAAATTAATTCTATTTTATTAGTAGAAGATGATTCAATTGCAGCAATAGTTTGCAAAAGAACTATTGAAATAAATAATTGTGCAGAAAGTATTGTTGTGAAAGAGAATGGAAAAGAAGCTATAAAATTTTTGATAGATTTAATAAATAGTAATGCCTCTTTACCTGAAATAATTTTATTAGACATTAACATGCCTGTAATGAATGGATGGGATTTTTTGCATGAGTTTAATAATTTACAATTAGCAAAAGAACAAATACCGCCATTAATTTTTATTTTATCATCTACAGCAAATCCAGAAGATTTTACAAAAGCAACATTATTTAATTGTGTAAAAGATTTTATACCTAAACCATTTAAGAAAGAGCACTTAAATTTAATAGAAAGCTATATAGAAAATGAATAATTATTCACAAGAATTTGTAGAAGTAAACTGTTCATCTACACTTGTTTTCAACTGATAAAAAATATCTTTCTTAGCGTCTGATAATTCATTTTTTGGAAATAAAACTATTCCATAGCCTCTACATAAATCAGCAACACACCATAAGCCCCAAAAGTTTGTAGTACCAACAACAGCTGGTTTCCCATTAATATTTTTTTCCATTACCCAAGTGCCAAAACCATGTTCATAAGTTTCAGTAGCTTTTGGTGTATATGTAACCATGCTTTGAGTGTAAGGAACATTAAACATTAATTTTACAGACTCTTCAGATAAAATTCTTTTACCATTAAACACTCCTTTATTCAATATCATAGTTAAGAAATTCATATAATCATTTGCTGAACTTACAGCACCAGCAGCAGGGTTTGCACAACCACCATTATTGGGAGAAAAACTAGTATTCTTCATACCTAATGGACGTAATACTTTTTGTGTAATTAATTGTTCAAATCTTTTTTTAGTTACAACCTCAATTACTCTTGCAGCAATATTAATATCCATACTTGCATACCAAAATTCTGAACCAGTATTTGCTCTTATTTCCTTTTTAGCATAACTGTTTACCATTTCTTCTAAAGTATTAAATTTAGATGCTTCTTTATTGGAGTTATCATTTTTCTTAAACTCAATGCCAGTAAGGTGTGCAAGGCAATGACCAATAGTAATATATTTTTTGCTGTATGGCACATATATAGGAATATAATCAGCAATTTTTGTATCTAAAGATATTGTACCAGCTTCAACATATTGAAGTATTAAAGTTGCAGTAAGCCACGAACTTGCATTACCAATTGGCACTTGTGTTTTCTCATCAAAATAATCACTTGTTTTCTTTTTATACACTACTTTACCATCTTTAAAAACCATCATAATAGCATCGTTACCTAATTGTTTTTTATTATTAGCTATTATTCTATCTACTTGCTCTGCATTAAACTGAGCAAAAGTTGTCATAGAAACTAAACATATAAAAACTGCAAATACAATTTTCTTCATACAAAAAAATTTAGTGGCAATATAAAAATTAATTATAAGTAGAGGTTTACTTTTATTATAGTTGATAAAAAAATTATTCTTTTCCTGCAATAACAATAACAATTTCTCCTTTTACACTTTTTTGAGAAAAGTAATCAGCAACGTTTCTTAATGTACCTCTTTTATTTTCTTCAAACATTTTAGTAAGTTCTCTGCTAACACAACATTGTCTTTCATTGCCAAAATAAATAATTAACTCTTCCAAAGTTTTTACTAAGCGTAGTGGACTTTCATAAATAATAATGGTTCTCTCTTCTTCTGCAAGTTGTTTAAGCTTTGTTTGTCTTCCTTTTTTAGGTGGTAAAAAACCTTCAAAAACAAAACTACTTGCTGGTAATGCACTATTTACTAATGCAGGTACAAATGCTGTTGCCCCAGGTAAACATTCTACAATAATATTTTCTTTCACACATTCTCTAACTAATAAAAAAGCAGGGTCGCTTATACCTGGTGTGCCTGCATCTGTTATAAGAGCAAACACTTTACCTGCCTTCATTTGCTCAACAATGTGTGTTACAATTTTATGTTCGTTAAACCTATGATATGGAGAAAGTGGTTTATTAATTTCGTAGTAATCTAATAACCTTTTTGAGGTTCTTGTGTCTTCACAAAAAATAACATCTACACCTTGCAATACTTCTACTGCACGATAAGTAAAATCTTTTAAATTGCCTATGGGTGTTGGTACAATGTAAAGCATTTTGTAAATGGAATATATAGTTAATTTTAGTTGACTAATTCAATTTCAAAATATTCCATTACAGGATTAGCTAATAACTTTTTTCCTGCTTCATCAGCTGCTGCTTTTGCTGCTTCTTCTGACATAGCTTCTATTTGTAAGGTTATATGTTTTCCTATTCTTACATCTTTTATATTATTTAAGCCTAAACTGCTTAATCCATTTTGAACTGCTTTTCCTTGAGGATCTAATAAATTTTTTAAAGGCATTACTTTTACCTGAACATTGTATAGCATAAATATTATTTTATAATTTTTCTGTTTGTTTAAAAAGTAAAGATACAATTACATAAGTAGCAAAACCAATAGTTACGGCTAACCATTTAAAAAAAATAGCACTTACAATACTTAATAATAAAACAATAATAAAAGGCAATAATTTTTGTATAGTTACTCCTTTGAATTTAAGTGCTAACATGGGTATTGTTGAAATCATTAAATAACTAACCAGTAAAATAATAAGATACCAAAACCATTGGTTTCTTAAAAGATTAACTATCCATACTTCATTACTATACCAATATAATAAAGGAAAAGAAGCTAAAAATAACCCAACTGCTGGTATTGGTACACCTTTAAAACCATTGGATTGTGTAGTATCTGTATTAAATCTTGCCAACCTATATGCACCTGCACAAGGAATAATAAATGCAGGTAACAACCAAATTATTGAAGTATCTAATCCATCTTCTTGTTGAGCAAAGGATAAACGTAAAAATTGATAAACAATAATTGCAGGAGCAACTCCAAAACTTACAACATCTGCAAGACTATCTAATTGCTTACCCATTTCTGATTCAGCTTTAAAAAGTCTGGCAATAAATCCATCTAAAAAATCTATTACTGCAGCTAATGCAATAAATACACTAGCCATAAAAATACTTTCTGGAATTTCAACTAATTGTTCTCCTTCTTGTCCAATAATAATCGCTAAACCACTTTGAGTAGCAGTAACAATAGCTATACAGCCAAAAAGTAAATTTAATAAAGTGAATATGTTGGGTATTTGTTTCATAATTTGTGGGTATAGTCAATAGTTTTTTAGTCAATAGTTTTTTGGTCAATAGTTTTTTGGTCAATAGTTTTTTGGTCAATAGTTTTTTGGTCAATAGTTTTTTGGTCAATAGTTTTTTAGTCAATAGTTTTTTAGTCAATAGTTTTTTAGTCAATAGTTTTTGTTAATGATTTTCTGTAGGCTAATTAACTGTGGACTATTCAACTAATTAGCTATGGACTACCAAACCAATTAACTGTGGACTACCAAACCAATTAATATCTGCCTGTATCACAAAGTTCTAATTAACGATTGAATCATTTTAACTAAAGACTCAATTTGTTGATAATACTAATTAAATAATTCTTCATCAATATAACTTCTTCTATGTGCCAAAAATAAACAAGCTACAACTTCTAAGGCTGATCTATTTGAATATCTTAAAATCTTTTAAACTCAGCATTTGATTGACCAGTAGAGCCTTCAACAATATTTAAACAAACTGAATCTGCTGCTCTTTTAATTTGTGATGATAAAGAGTACATTTCATACTTAGGAAAACTTAATGCTAATTTATCTACATCATCAGCTAACTCCAACGACATTTTCCAAATCTTTAAATTTTCAAACTTGAATGCCATAATTTGTTTTTGTTGTTGAGTTTAGTTAGTTGATAATTTTAGTTTATGGTTTATTAGTCTATGGTTTTTTGGTCAATAGTTTTTTGGTCAATAGTTTTTTGGTCAATAGTTTTTGTTAATGATTTTCTGTAGACTAATTAACTGTGGACTATTCAACTAATTAGCTATGGACTACCAAACCAATTAACTGTGGACTATCGTTTATCTTCTCTTCATCAAAGCTTCAATTTCATCAACTGTTATAGGAATATTTTTCATTAAATCAATATTGCCATTTTTTGTTATCCAAAGATTATTTTCAATTCTAATACCCATTTGTTCTTCTTCAATATATATTCCTGGTTCAACTGTAAATACCATTCCTTGTTGAATTGGAGCAGTTCTTGTTCCTAAATCATGTACATCAATTCCTAAATGATGACTAATTCCATGATACAAATATTTGCGATAAGCTCTGTTATCTTTATCTTCATTTTTTACATCACTCTTTTTTAATAACCCAATTTTTAAAAATTGTTGAGTAGCTTCCTCTCCTACCTTTTCAGTATAATCAACAATTGAAATACCTGGCTTTAATAAACTCTTAGCATAATTATGCAAATTCAAACAAGCATTATAAACAGTTTTTTGTCGTTTAGAAAATTTTCCATTCACAGGAACAGTTCTAGTTAAATCAGCATTATAACCACCATAAGCTGCACCAAAATCCATTAATATTAATTCTCCATCTTTACACTCTTGATTATTGCTTACATAATGCAAAGTTCTTGCTCTATCTCCACTGGCAATAATACTTCCATAAGCTTCTCCTGTTGCTCTCTGACTTAAAAAACTATGTATAAGTTCTGCTTCAATTTCATACTCCATTACACCTGGTTTGATAAAACCTAATAATCTTCTAAAAGTATTTTCTGTAATATCAATAGCTTTTTGAATTACTTCAACTTCTTCTTTTGTTTTTATGCTACGAAGTTTTCCAAAAATTTTTGCAGCTCTGCAATAATTGTGTAATGGATAACGAACTTTCATTTCATCAATAAATCTGTACTCTCTGCTACGAACTAAATTTGCTTTTCTATCATTTTCATTACTATCTAAATAAATATTATCTGCTAAATGAATCCAAGTTTGCAACAATGCATCAATACTATCTAACCAAACAATAGTTTTAATACCTGAAATCTCTATTGCTTCATTTGCTCTCAATCTTTTTCCATCCCATTTTTCTTTTAATTCATTAGGGCGAACTAATACTAAAACTTCTCTATATTTTTCATCTGAATTATCTGGAAAAAGAATCAGCATACTATCTTCTTGCTCAATGCCAGTAAGCCAAAATAAATCGCTGTTTTGTTTAAAATTATGTAAAGCATCTCCATTGCTTGGAAATTCATCATTACTAACTATAACAGCAATGCTATTTTTTTGCATTTCTTTGATAAAGCGTTTGCGGTTATTAATAAATATATTCTGATTTAATGGTAAATATTTCATAACTAAAAATTAAGAGTTGCAAGATAAAACTTTTAGCACGAAAGTTTATGTGTAAATGATAAGTTGAAGAATATTTATGCCATTGCTAACACTTTATTACCAACAGCACATTGTAAACAACGAAGCTGTTTACAATACATTTTATCTAATTGTAGCAAGGCTTGTGTGTCAAAAGCAGTTTTACTTTTAATACCAGCATCTGACCATTTTTTAATAACTGTATTTTTTTCTGCATTTATTTGTTGCAGCCATTGTATAGCTTTTTCTTTATAAACTTCCTCTTTATTATATAAGCCATAAGTAAATATAACTGGTGCAATGGTGTTGATAATAATATTATCAATCATTTGATTGCCTAATTGTTTAGGATGATAAGCAGATTTTTCATCTAATAAATAATGATAATGCCAATAATCATTGGCAGTTATAGAAAACATTTTCTTTAGCTCTTTTACATTTTCTACTTCTT
This sequence comes from Chitinophagales bacterium, assembly GCA_051715485.1. GTDB lineage: Bacteria > Bacteroidota > Bacteroidia > Chitinophagales > Chitinophagaceae > UBA1930. The sequence continues at coordinate 12,282 of JBPXJV010000012.1, read as the reverse complement.
TAATTTTTGAAAATAAATGGCTACTATTTTTTATCAGCATTGCTAATTGAGCTAATCTTATTGTAGGAAAATTAGCTGGTCTCATTCTTAAAAATTGCACCTTTTGTTTTACTTGTTGAAGTTTATATTTATGTTGTAAAAATTGATATTCTTTATGAAGCATTAAAGTATAATCTTCAGAAAAATTTTCATGTAACAAATTAGCTTGACCCAACAATAAAGCCTCTAACTGATGAATATTATTTTTATGTTTAGCTAAAATATTTATGGAAATGGTTTTTGCAATTTCTTCAAAGCAAGAAGCATTAATTTTAATACCAAAATTTGCTGCAAGAAGCCACCAAAAAACTTCTTCCCAATGTTGCTTACTTTCTTTTAATAAGTTTACTATTCTTTCTGATTTTGTTTCTAACCTTTCTGCTGCTAATCTTTCTTTCCAAGATAACCAACCAATTTCACTCAAGGCAGGAAGAAATTTTTTGCAAGGAACTTCATCTTTTGTTTGCATTAAGTTGTGATATCTTTCTAATAAAATTTTTGCAACTAAAGGTTGTAATTCTAATGTTGTTACTAATTGATTATTGATAAAAATGGGTTTATCGTTATTCCAAACTACATGAAGTATAACATTATCATAATTACTGTCTTCATTATGTTTATGTTTTAACCAATCTGATGCGTTGATATGTATTTCAATATTTCCTGCAAGAATTATATCATTAATTTTTATAGAAGCATGTAAAAAATCTGGTCCTTGATTGTGGTTTAAATTACCTGTTTTTAAAATGGATAACTTTTCATTATTAGTAGTTGATAATGAAGTTTTATTAAAGTATTGAAATTGCCAAATAAAGTGTAAAAGTTTTTCTGTAACTATCATAAACATTAAATGATAGCGAAAGTTATACAACTTATTCTAAACTTTCAATTTTTATTTCAATGTGTTTAGTGCTTGTACAACTCTGCTAATTGGTAAACCCATAACATTATAAAAATCTCCTTTAATATATTGAATGCCTATAACACCAATCCATTCTTGAATGGCATAAGCACCAGCTTTATCATAAGGTTTATAATTATCTATATAAAACTCAATTTGCTCCTGTGTAAGATGATGAAATTTTACATAAGTAGTATCTGCAAATGCAATTTGTTCGAAGCCTTTTAAAATAACAACTCCAGTAATTACACAATGTTCATTGCCTGATAAAGCAGTTAAAATTTTAATGGCATCTTCTCTATCTGTTGGCTTGCCAATTATTGTATTATTTATAACAACAACAGTATCTGCTGCAATAATTATTTTTTCTTTTCCCATTTTTTGTTCAACAGCAAAAGCCTTTTGCCTTGCAATGTATATAGGAATTTCTTCTAAAGAAAGATTATCAGGGTAAGTTTCTTCTGTTGGTATTACTATCACTTCAAAATCAATTTCAGCCCATTCTAATAATTGTTTTCTTCTTGGCGATTGTGATGCTAATATAATTGACATATAATTTTTAAAGCAGTTGTTGTTGCGAAGTTATAAGAACAAACTAAATAACACATTGCTTAAAGTCATAATTAGTTATTGCTAACACAATTACTTTTGCAAAATAAATTTATTAGTAATGATTAACTATGTAAGTGCAGAAGAAGCAGTTTCAATTATCCAAAGTGGTAATAGAATTTTTTCTCATGGTTCAGCTTGTACACCAAATTTTTTATTAGATGAATTAGCAAAGCAAGCACATCGTTTAAGAAATGTAGAAATGGTTTCAATCACTCAACAAGGAGAAGTAGAAATAGCAAAACCTCAGTATAAAGAAAGTTTTTTCATCAATTCTCTTTTTACATCTACACCTGTTCGTGCTGCAGTTAATTCAGATAACGGAGATTTTGTACCAATTTTTCTCAGTGAAATTCCTATACTTTTTAAAAATGGGCATTTGCCTCTTGATGTTGCTATTGTTACAGTTTCGCCTCCTGATATGCATGGTTATTGCACTTTGGGAACTTCTGTAGATATTGCAAGAAGTGCTGTTGATAATGCCAAAAAAGTAATTGCTATTGTAAACCCTAAAATGCCTAAAACACATGGCGATGGAATGATTCACATAAAAAGAATTGATGTGTTTGTTTATAATGATGATGAACTTTTGACAGTAGATTATGGTGCAAAAGTGGGTGAAGAAGAAATGAAGATTGGGAAAAATGTTGCTGAATTAATTGATGATGAATCTACACTGCAAATGGGTATTGGCACCATACCTGATGCTGTGTTAAAGTGTTTACACAACCATAAAAACTTAGGCATTCATACAGAAATGTTAAGTGATGGTGTAATAGATTTAATTTTAGATGATGTTGTAAATAATAAATATAAAGGCTTTAATAACAACAGAACAATTACAAGTTTTTGTTTTGGCACAAAACGATTGTACGATTTTGTAAACTATAATCCTTCAATTGCATTTATGGATGTACAACATGTAAATTTTCCTATCAACATTATGCAGAATAAAAAAATGCACGCCATTAACTCTGCCATTGAAATTGATTTAACAGGTCAAGTATGTGCCGATTCAATTGGTACATATCAATATAGTGGTATTGGTGGACAAATGGATTTTATGAGAGGTGCTGCACTAAGTGAAGGAGGAAAACCCATTATGGCTTTATCTTCAAGAACAAAAAAAGGTGTACCAAGAATAGTTCCTTATTTAAAACAAGGTGCTGGTGTTGTTACTACAAGAGGACATATTCACTACGTTTGTACAGAATTTGGAACAGCCTATTTATATGGTAAAAGTTTGCGTCAAAGAGCTAAAGCATTAATAAATATAGCACATCCAGACGATAGAGAAATGTTGGAAAAATCTGCTTTCGAAAGATTTAAAGTTTAATATTTAGTTATCCATTTTATGGTTGCTTCTTTACAAATGTTCAAACACTTACATTTGCTGTAATCATTTATATACATGGCAACATTGAATAAAGAGCATATAGAAATTCTACAAAAAATTGTAGGTAGTAATAATGTTTTTTTTGATAAAGAATCTTTAGATAATTATTCATCAGACCAAACAGAAAAACTTTTTTTTCAACCAGAGGTTGTAGTAAAACCAATAACAGCAGAAGAGATTTCTGCAATTATGCAGTTGTGCAACAAACATTTTATTCCTGTAACTCCACGTGGTGCTGGTACAGGTGTTAGTGGTGGTGCATTGCCTCAATTAGGTGGCGTTTTGTTAAGTACAGAACGTATGAATAATATTATTGAAATTGATGAAAATAATTTACAAGTAATTACAGAACCTGGCGTTATCACTGAAGTTTTAATGAATGCTGTAAAAGAAAAAGGCTTGTATTATCCACCAGACCCAAGCAGTAAAGGAAGTTGTTTTATAGGAGGTAATATTGCTGAAAATAGTGGTGGACCAAGAGCTGTAAAATATGGTGTTGTTAAGGATTATGTATTAAACTTAGAAATTGTTTTACCAACTGGAGAAATTATTTGGACAGGTGCTAATGTTTTAAAAAATGCAACAGGCTACAATCTTACACAATTAATAGTTGGCAGTGAAGGCACTTTGGGTATTGTTACAAAAATTGTTTTAAGATTAATTCCATTACCTAAGTATGATTTGCTCATGTTAGTTCCTTTTAAAAATTTAGAACAAGCAAGTGAAGCTGTTAGTACTATTTTTAAAGCAGGTTTTACGCCAAGTGCATTAGAGTTTGTAGAAATTGATGCCCTAAAAATTGTAAGTAAAATGTTGGATAGCCATACTGTACCTGTAACAGATGATATTGCTGCTCATTTAATTATTGAAACAGATGGAAATGATATTGATGTAATGATGAAAGAAATGGAAGCTATTGCAGAGTTGATGACACAATATGATATTGGAGAAATATTTTTTGCAGATGATAATAATCAAAAAGCTGAATTATGGAAACTTAGAAGAAAAGCAGCAGAAGCTGTAAAACTTGAAGGCTATACTATTGAAGAAGATACTGTTGTACCAAGAGCTTTGTTACCACAATTAATTAAAGGTGTAAAAGCATTAGGAGAAAAATATCATTTTAAAGCTGTATGTTATGGTCATGCAGGTGATGGAAATATTCATGTAAGAATAAATCATCCAACAATAAAAAACAGTCATGAAAATGCAGAAATGACAGGCATATTAAGAGAATTGTTTTTATTAGTAAAAAGTTTAGGAGGCACAGTAAGTGCAGAACATGGAGTTGGCTTAATTCAAAAACCTTATATGGATATTGTGTTTGATAAAACTGCTTTACAATTAATGCGTTCCATAAAAAAAGTGTTTGACCCAAACAATATCTTAAATGCAGGAAAAATTTTTGATGTTGATTAAATTTATATTTGCCCAATAAACAATTCAGTTTTATGAAAAAAATTTTGTTTAATGTTTTAGCTTTAGTTTTAGTTATTTCAGTTAGTGCTCAAAGAGAAGATAGAGATGAAAAAGGTTTAGGATTTAGACAAGAAAATATTTTTATTGGTGGGAGTATTTCTTTAGGCTTTGGCTCAAGTAGTGGTTATGGAGGAGGTAATACATTTATCATTGGAGCTAATCCAGAAGTTGGTTATACTCTTGCAGAATGGATTGATGCTGGTGTTGTTTTCAATACTATATATTCAACAACTTCATTTAATGACAATCTTTATAGATATAGACAAACAGCTTTAAACTTAGGCGTTGGTGGTTTTGTAAGAATTTTTCCTGTATCTAATTTCTTTATTCAAGCACAACCAGAATATAATACTATAAAATATACTCAAAAAAATTTAGATGTTACTTCAATTCCTGTTATCAGTCAAAAAGTACATGCCACAAGCTTTTTAGTGGGTGTTGGTTATGGGCAAAGAGTGGTTGGAAAATTTAATTTCTTTACTGTATTAATGATGGATTTAGGAAAAGAAATTTACTCTCCTTATCGCAATAACTACAATGAAGCAATACCTGTAATTAGAAGTGGCTTTAATTGGTATTTACGTCCTTCTAAAAAGAAAAGATAGTCTGAGGATTATCTACAACAATAATTCTTTTTTCCCAATCATCATATAAAAATCCTTGCTCTAACATTGTATTAATATGTGCAATTAAATGATTGTAAAAGCCTGCTGTGTTTAAAATAATTAATTTCTTTTCATGAATTTTTAAATTATTCCAAGTAGTTACTTCAAACATTTCATCCATTGTGCCATAACCACCAGGTAGTATAATTGCAGCATCACTTAATTCGTACATCATTTTTTTTCTGATGTGCATATCCTTAACAACATGAGATTTTGTAATACCGGTATGTTGTTGTTCCCATTCTACTAATAATTCAGGAATTACACCAATAACAGTTCCATTGTTTTGCATCATTTCATCTGCTATTGCTCCCATTATTCCTACTTTGCCACCACCATAAATCATAGTTATATTATGTTGTGCTAAAAGTTTTCCTAATTCTTTTGCATGCTGCATAAACAAAGGATTATTGCCCGTTTTACTTCCACAAAAAACAGCTATACTTTTAAAATTTGTAATCATATTCTTTTAATCATTAATTATGCAAATCTATATTTACATCAATTAGTTAAAATTTCTTTTATAAACATTTTCTTCCACTACTGAAATTGTTTTATAGAAAAATTATCTGCCACTTAGTTGAATAATTTTTTTAAGCTCTGCATTAAATATTTTTTGTTGCAGCAAATTTTCAACAGTTATGTGCATTCTATAACACCAGTTATGATGTTCATTTGCTGGAATATTTATTCTTTCTTCATCAACACTTTCTCTTCTAATTTTTTCATCCATACCCATTAAATCTTGTATTTGAAAAATGCTCCAAATAGCAGATGAGAATAAGTGTTGCACTATAATAGCTTTGCTTATCCATACTTCACAATCAACAGGAGCTTTACCTTTTTGATGAAGTACTGTATTGTAAAATTTTTGTGATGTATTTTTATCTTCTTTCCACCAACCTCTTATTGTGCTCATATCATGAGTTGATGGTGTAACAACACTTAAATAAGGTGCATCGTTTGGATGAGAAAAAGTTTTGTTTGAATCTTTTGACATTCTTTGTACTTCTAAACTTAATATACCTAAATCATTCATCACTTCAGGAATAGAACTTGGTACTAATCCTAAATCTTCACCACAAACCAACATATTGGTAAAACGTTTTAGTGTAGGAAGTTTTTGCAATGCCTCATTTTTCCATAATTCATTTTGCCTGTAAAAAAAATAATCAATATATAATGCTTTTAATTGCTGTTGTGTTGATTCATCTAATTGTTTAAATGAAAAAGTTTTATCCATATCAAATCTAAAATGAAACTCCTCTCCTTTCGAATTTTCTACTTCAAATAAAATTACATTACTAATTATTTCTAATAAGCCTAATTTAATTTTTTTATTTTTTTCGTTTGATGGTAGTGTTGCAAATGCTTGTTCTACTTGTATTTGAGAAGAATAGCATTCTTGTAAAGAAAAAATACCTGCTTTATTTTTAATTAGAAATTTTTTTATAACGAATGCCTTATCATCCTCAAACAATTCTTGTAAATATTCATTTGTAATAAATGGTTTTGTAAATCGTTGAAGATTATTTTTTATACCTCTCTCAATAAGTTCATTTTTTTTAATTGAAATAGCAGGAACAAAATGCCCCATTATACCTTCTGTACAATTTGATGGAATACTCCAAATTCTAAAGAAACCTAAAATATGATCAATTCTATAAGCGTCAAAATATTCATTCATTTGCAATAATCTATTCTTCCACCAATCATAATTTTCAGCTTTCATATTTTCCCATTGATAGGTAGGAAATCCCCAATTCTGTCCTTTATTTGTAAAAACATCTGGTGGTGCACCTGCTTGTAATTGTTCATTAAATAATTTTGGTTTTTGCCACACATCAACGCTATGTTTATTTACACCAATTGGCAAATCTCCTTTTATTACAACACCATTATTATGAGCATAATAAACAGCTTGCTTTAATTGTTGGTGCAAATAAAATTGTACAAAGTAATGAATAGCTATGTCGTAATAAACTGAAGATTTTTCTTCGGTTAAAGCTATAATATCCTCTTGCTTATAATGTTTGTACAAAATCCATTCATTAAAATTTGCAGTTGCATATTCATCTTTTAAATAACAAAATGCAGCATAAGGTATTAGCCAAAATTTATTTTTGTTGAAGAAATTTTTATATTCAGAAGAAGAAAATGTTTTTTCTTTTTGTGTTGAAAATATTTTTTTTATATAGTTCCATTTTGTTTTTAAAACTGCTTCATATTGCAGTGTTGAAGACTTATTGAATTTCTTTTTTTCAACATTTAATTTTTGCAATAAATCTTTATTTTCTACATCTACCAACTCATCAATATTTAAGTAAATTGGGTGTAAGGCAAATGCAGATATAGCAGCATAAGGGTAAGAATCTTTCCAAGAATTTGTTGCTGTAGTATCGTTTATTGGAAGTAATTGAATAAGTTTTATTCCTGTTTCAACAGACCAATCAACCAATAATTTTATATCAGAAAATTCTCCAACACCAAAACCATTTTCTGTTCTTATACTAAAAACAGGAATAGCTATTCCTGCACCTTTCCAAATATTTAAAGGAAGCACAGCATAACCATCATTTACAATTACTTTTTTTGAACTTATTGTTTCATCATATAAAACTCTATTACTTCCTTCTTCATAGTGAATAAAAGATTTTTTTTCAGTATCATATACACCATATTTATATTCAACTTTATTTATTGTTGTGTTAAGTTTTATAAAGGTTGTATAATGTATTTTATCATCATCTAAAAAAAGAAGAATAGGATTTTCTGTATCCCAATTTTTTAAATCATTGGAGTTGCCTAATAAACAAAGTGTTTGACTTTTTTGCAGTAAAGGGGCTTTTACTTTAAAAATATGTGTGAAGTTTTTGGGTTGATTTATTTTAGGAAGATTTGTTTTCTTTAATAAAACATCAGTAAAAGGTTTTGTGTAAAAAATATTTTCATAGTGGCTTGTATTTTTCCAAGCATCTATAATTTGTAAAAAATCTTTTTGTTTAGATGGGTTAAAAGTTTTATCAAATTCATCATCAACAGCAATAATGTTTTCATTTTTAGTTACGTAATAATGATAGAAAATGTTTTCATCAATTATTTCATTTGTATTAAAGGTTAATGTTACTTTCCAAAAATCTTGATTATAGTATTGTAGAGCTATTGGTTTATTTTTAAAAAAAGAATGTTGAGAAGTTAAAAAAATTTGCTCTCCATAATTTGTATGATACTTTAGCCAAAAAGTTATTTTAAACTGAAGAGGATTAGGTTTAACAATATTTTTTTTAGCTTTACTCATATTTGTTATTGCAAAATAAATAGTTTACATAAACCATCTATCATAATTAATTTTTCTTTACTCATTTAAAATCAAATATCTACTATTTTTGATGCCGATGTTGAAACTACTAAATATATTATGGAATAGTTTTAGAATGGCAATGATAGAATTGAAGGTGCATAAGATGCGTACTCTTCTATCATTATTTGGAATTGCTATTGGCATTTTTTGCATTATTGGTGTATTAGCAACCATTTCTAGTTTAGAACATTATATAAAATCTAATATTGAAAAATTAGGCAGAAGTACTATTTACATTCAAAAAATTCCTTGGGGACCACATGATGCAAATACACCATTTTGGAAATTTCAAAAAAGACCTGAAATAACTTCATTAGAAGAAGTAGAACTAAAGAAAAGAAGTAAATTGGTTTCCAATGTTGCATATTCAATGTTTTACTTATCTCCTATTAGTTATAAAAATACAGAAATTAGCAATGTTCAATGGACGGGTGTAACAAATGAATTTGATAAAATTTTATCTCTTGATGTTGAGTATGGAAGATATTTAAGCAATGCAGATTTTGAAAGAGGAACTAACTCTATAGTTATTGGACATACAATAGCAAAAGATTTATTTACAAAACCAGAATATGCCATTGGCAAAACAGTAAGTATTGGACCTAAAAAAGGTGTAATAGTTGGTACACTTAAAGAGCAAGGAGCAAGTATGGATGGTTGGCAATTTGATGATAGGATTATAGTACCATATTTATTTTGTAAACAAGTGGCTGACGAAAAATCTTCTGGTGGATTTATTATTGCAAAAGCCAACGAAAAATATGCAATTGAAGATGTAAAAGATGAACTTACAAGCATTTTAAGAACAGTTAGAAAAGTATCTCCTAAAGAAGAAGATAATTTTGCTTTAAATGATATTTCATCAACTGCCGATCCATTAAAAGCATTTTTTAGTCAGGTAACTATTGGTGGCTGGGCTATTGCTGGATTAAGTTTAATTGTTGGAGCATTTGGTGTTGCTAATATAATGTTTGTAACAGTTAGAGAACGAACCAGTCAAATAGGATTAAAAAAAGCTATTGGTGCAAAAAGCAAAACAATACTTACTGAATTTTTATTAGAGAGTGCTTTTTTATGTATTATTGGTGGATTAATTGGTTTATTATTAGTTTGGATTTTAACTTTATTCATTAGTTCTATTTTGCCTTTTCCAATTTTTATTGCTCCAAATATTATTTTATTAGCATTCAATATTTGTGTTGTATTAGGAGTGTTATCAGGCATTATACCTGCTACTATAGCTGCAAGAATGAATCCTGTTGTAGCTATTAGAACAACATAAAAATAATATCAAACACTTAATTTTACAGTTTCAATAATTAAATAAGTTTCATTTGTCAATTAAAATTCTTGCCATAGAATCTTCGTGTGATGATACATCAGCAGCAGTTTGTATAGATGGAAAAATTTTTTCTAATTATATCGCTAATCAAACTATACATCAAAAATATGGAGGTGTTGTTCCAGAGTTAGCAAGTCGTTCTCACATTCAAAATATTGTACCTGTTGTAGATGTTGCAATAAAAGAAGCTGCTACAAAAAGCAATACATCATTTACTATTAATGATATTGATGCTGTTGCATTTACTCAATCTCCAGGTTTAATTGGTAGCTTATTGGTTGGTGCTCAATTTGCAAAATCTGTAGCACTATCTTTAAATAAACCTTTAATTGCTGTACATCACATGCAAGCTCATGTTTTAGCAAATTTGATTGATGAACAAAAACCAACATTTCCATTTTTATGTTTAACTGTTAGTGGTGGTCATACACAAATTGTTGTTGCACATTCACCACTTCATTTAGAAGTTATTGGACAAACAATAGATGATGCAGCAGGAGAAGCTTTTGATAAAACTGCAAAACTTTTAGGTTTGCCTTACCCTGGTGGTCCTTTAATTGATAAATATGCTCAAAAAGGAAACCCAAATGCTTTCAAGTTTGCAGAACCAAATATTCCTGATTTGAATTTTTCTTTTAGTGGATTAAAAACTTCTGTACTATATTTTTTACAAAAACAAGAGGCTACTTTTATTGAAAAAGAACTACCAAACTTATGTGCATCTATTCAATACACCATTATAAATATTTTACTTAAAAAAATTAAAAAAGCTGTACAATTAACTAATATTCAACAAGTTTGTTTAGCAGGCGGTGTTAGTGCAAATAGTAGTTTAAGAGCAGCCATCACTGAGCAAGGAAATAAATTTGGTTGGAAAGTTTTTATGCCAAAATTTGAATATTGTACAGACAATGCTGCTATGATTGCTATAACTGCATATCATAAATTTTTAGCAAAACAGTTCAGTGACTTAACTATTAGCCCAAGTGCAAAAGCAGATTGGTAAAATAATTTTATTGGAAAAATCTAACCAAAAATTCAATTTGAATAAAGATAGTTTTTATGCAAATTTCTATCCACATTGCTGAACAAGTAATATTTTACAAATCATTTTGTGCAACCGATATTTGCTTCAATTACATTTATTGGTATGGCTAAAATTTCTTTTGACAACACAGAGTGTGCATTTGCTTATAAAACTAATAAAGAATTAAAAAGAGCAAAGTTTTTATTTAGTACAATGAGTTATCCTTTTTTTGTACCACTAAGTACAAGAATAACACCATTACTTATTAAAGGTAGATTACCTTTAATTAATAATATAGTACGCAATACAATTTTTAACCAATTTGTTGGTGCTGAAACTTTAGAAGAAATAAAACCAATATGTAGTAAGTTAGAACAATATAGTGTACAAATTATTTTAGATTATGCAGTTGAAGGTAAACAAGGTGATGTAAACTTTGACCATGCAACAGTTGAATTTATTCGTGTAATAAATTTTGCAGCTTCACAAAAAAATACCCCATTTATTTGTGTAAAAATTACGGGAATTGCAAGGTTTGAATTGTTACATGCTTTAGATGAAGCACCAAGATTAAGAAGCGGCATACATGATAATGAAGCAGAAACTAATGAATGGGAAAAAGTAAAAGATAGATTGTATGCTATTTGTGCAGCAGCAGCAGATAAAAATATTGGTGTATTAATTGATGCTGAAGAAAGTTGGATTCAAGACCCAATTGATAGACTTGCCATAGAAATGATGGCAGAGTTTAATAAGGGAAAAGTTATTGTTTATAATACCATTCAACTTTATAGAAAAGATAGATTAGAGTTTTTAAAACTGTCTCATAAAATTGCTCAACAACAAAATTTTATTTTAGGAGTAAAAATTGTTCGTGGTGCTTATATGGAAAAAGAACGTTCAAGAGCTACTAATAAAAAATATCCTTGCCCTATTCAAAAAACAAAAGAAAATACTGATACTGATTTTGATGCAGCAGTTGTTTATTGCATTGATAATATTAATACAATTAGCACCATCATTGCAAGTCATAACGAACAAAGTAATTTAAAAGCTTTTGATATTTTATTAGAAAAAAATATTCCTCTTAATCATCAACATATACATTTTTCACAGTTGTATGGTATGAGAGATAACATAACTTTTAACCTTGCTAAAGAAGGTTGTAATGTAAGTAAATATTTACCTTTTGGACCTATAAAAGATGTTATTCCTTATTTAATGAGAAGAGCACAAGAAAATTCATCAATCAGCCAACAAACTAACAGAGAATTAGCTCTGATAAAAAGAGAACTTAGCAGAAGAAAAAGTTAATGATTTTTTTTCATTGTTGTCCGATAAATGTACGATTTGATTAATAAGTGTCGCTACACACCTTGATATTGCTGCATTTTGTTTTTATTTTTCAATAGCAGGGTGCTATGAAGAATTGAACATAATAGTTTGATTCGTTTTTGCTGGCA
>JBPXJV010000011.1:0-98979 GCA_051715485.1 Chitinophagales bacterium | reverse complement strand
AGCCAGCAAAAACGAATCAAACTATTATGTTCAATTCTTCATAGCACCCTGCTATTGAAAAATAAAAACAAAATGCAGCAATATCAAGGTGTGTAGCGACACTTATTAATCAAATCGTACATTTATCGGACAACAATGATAAAGAAATGAACAATATAAATAATCATTTTTTTTTCAATAATATATCGTAGTAAATAAGCCAAGCATATTATTTTATAAAATTGGCAAAAACCATCTGTGCTAAGGCATAATCTTGAGGAATACCAATATCTATAAAATAGCCTTCAGACTTAAAACCAATTACCTGCATTTTATGTAGGTTTTTTTCTAGAAAATCTTTTTCATAAGAAAAAATGTCTGGTAAATTTTGGGTTGTAGATAAGTAAAAATTTTTATTAATAATTAAATATCCTCCGTTGATATAACCTTGATCAACAAAAGTTTTTTCTTTAAATAAAAGAATTTTATTGTTATCATTTACCTCAACACTTCCATATCTATCAAAATTTTTCATTAGTTTTAAAGCAATGGTACATTGAGCATTTGACTTATGATGTGCAGAAAACATTTTGCTTAAATCTACATCAAAAAAAGTATCTGCATTTACTACCAATACATTTTCCTCTGTAGCTAATTGAATGGCTTTTTTTATACCTCCTCCTGTGCCAAGAGGTGTTTCTTCTATACTGTATTGGTAAGAAATTGAAGGATAATATTGTTGTAAAAAATCTAATACTTGTTCTGATAAATAGCCTAATGCAAAAACATAATTTGTAATACCTTGTTTTTGTAAATATTCAATAATATAATACAAAAAAGGCTTACCAGCAACTGGGGATAAAACTTTTGGTTTATCTGCAACTACTGTTTTTAAACGAGTACCTAAACCGCCTGCTAAAATGATGGCTTGCATATTTAGAAATAAATATTGTTTATATAATTTAAGTTAAGTCTTAGCAAAAGAAAATGTGATATTTTGATAGATAATAACTTATAATCTTACTTAAATTGTTCTAATACTCTTTTATTTACAACTCTTCTTTCTTTATCAAACACCCACCCCCATTTGTTGAAATACTTAATCATATTGATTATATGAATTTTTAGTAGCCCAAAATTTTTATAAGAGCCTTGCTCGTGTTCATGTATTACACTTACATCTGGTAAAAATATTGTTTTATATTTTTGATGAATACGTCTTGTTAAATCAATATCTTCTGGATACATAAAAAAACGTTCATCAAATAAACCTACACTTTGCAAGGCTTCCATTCTTAAAAACATAAAACAGCCCGATAAATAAGGAACATTCATTTGTTTATTATAGCCTGTAAATTTTAGTTGAAATTGTTCCATACGTTTTTCAATAAATGATGTAGGAATAAATCTTTTAAAAATTAAATCTACAGGTGTTGGAAGTAATTTTGCAACATACTGAATGCTTCCATCTGGGTAAATTATTTTTGGCATTACAGAACCAACACTTTTATTGGTCTCCATAAAATTTACTAAAGTTGGCAACACAGTTTCTTCAAAACTAACATCTGGATTTAAGATTAAATGATAAGTAGCTTTATCAATTTCTTTTCTTAAAGCAATATTATGTGCTGCACCAAAGCCAATATTTTTATTATTGAAAATGTAAACAATCTTATCTGAATTAAACTTTTCGTTAATTACATTTTGGAATTTGTTTGTTGCAGAATTATCAATTAAGTATAATAAAAATTCAAAGTTTTTTGTTGCATCAAGTACATTTTGAATTGTATGTAATACTCTATTATCAGGGTTAAATAAGACAATAGAAATGGAAACTCTCATTATATATCAAATTGGGGGTGTTGAAAAAAATTAATTTTGGTTATATATAGTTTGATAGTCTTTAGACATTCTATCAGCATTAAATTGGTTCTTAACAGCATTATATGCATCTTGTTGCATTTGTTGATAATCTCTATTAACTATTTGCTTTATTTTATTTTGTAAATCTATTTGATTATTCAAATCAAATAATAACCCTGCACTATTAATGCTTTCTACAACTTCTGCATGTTGGCTTATATTAGAAAGTAATACAGGAAGTTTATGGTTTAATGCTTCTAAAACAGAAACAGGCATTCCCTCTGATAATGAAGCTGTGATATAATAATGACTTATTTGATAGTAATTTGAAACATCATTAACATTTCCTGCAAAAATTATACTTGCATTATTTTTTGCTAATTCTTTACATTCATTCATTAAATATCCATCTCCTAAAATTAAAAGTTTTAATGACGTATCTGATATATTTACTTCATTAAAAGCTCTGATTAAATAAATAGGGTTTTTTCTTTTTATTAAATTACCAGCAAAAACAAATATTTTATCCGATGTTGTAAATCCTAATTTTTTACGAAGGCTATTATTATCTTCCTCACTTCTTTCTTCAAAACCAATTTCTACAGCATTTTGAACTACATGAAGTGGTTGATTAAAACTTTTTTCAATCTTACTTTTTACATATTTAGAACATACAGTAACATACTTTTCATTTCTTAATAAATAAATATTTAGAAAAGCCATTATGTAGCCTTTCCATCCAAACTGCATAACAAAATCGTCATACGGATAGTTTTGAATATTATAAACTCTTTTATAATTTTTTAAAAATATTGCACTAATAATATCTGGTCTAAACCCTTGTGTATGTATAACATCAGGTTTTAACTCTACATACATTTGCTTAACTAATTTTCCAAGAATAAATAAATTTGAATTATTACTATTTACTTTTTGTATTCTTTTTACTGTGCTAATAGCTTCAAAATCTTCCCATCTTGAATTTTCTCTTTCCGACGATAATGTAATAATTGATACTTCATAATTATTGGGTAAATATTTTATTGTATCGTATAACAAATTTGTTGGACCACATCTTCTTAAAGTAGAAATAATATAAACTATATGCATTATTAAAAACTTTCTATTTATTGATATTGAAAAAAGTTATCCTTCCCAAAAAAATTTATAAGGTTCTATAAATGTTTGTATGTATAAATTGTAAAATAAAATTCCAGCAGCCAAAGCCCACATAAAAATAACAAAGGTTAATTGATATTTTAGTTTTGGTTTTAAAACATAAATAAAGCCTGTTACTAAAATTGGTTCTACGATAGAGAAAACAGTTGCAAGTCTTCCTGCAATTAAACCAAAATCATTGAACAAAGCAAGCCAACAAACAGATAAAAAGTAAAGGCTAAAAATAGTTTTGAAATAAGGAATTTCTTTTTTTAGCGAATCAAAAAATATCAAAGCAATTAATAAGAAAAATAATTGTTTTAATAATGTTGGATTTTTAAAAACACCTAAAGCATAATTAAATTCTTGATCAATATAATAACCTGCTACTTTTTGTAGTGCAGTTATATCTGCATTAATATCTGTAAGTGAAAATATTACATTACCTAAAGGGAAAAACTGACCTATTATTAAAGAGGATAATAAAATTATCCAATAAGTTTTCTTACTAAAATTAATTAAGCAAAAAGCATATACTAATAAATATACCCAAGAAATAGAATGAATAAATCCTGCTGCTAAAACAAGCAATAAAAAAGGAATAAATTTTTTATTTTGAATATAAGGAATTGCAAACATTAAAATGGCACAAGCTAAACCTGCTCTTATTTGTAGCATTTCTTTTAACAAATAAGTATGTACAAAATAAAATAATACACAGAAAAAAAAATATTTAGAATATCGCCAAAAGCAGATGAGATTAAAGCTCACTGCAAGTGTTGCTACAAAAAATAATACAGTTTGAAACTTTAGTTTTAATATTACTGCAACTTGATTTATAAAAATATATAAAGGCTCAACTATATAATATTGGTATCCATAATTTCCTCTACTCAATTCAAGCTTAGTAGCTTTATAATGATCAAAATAGTTACTCCAATCTAAATCAATATCACCTCTTAATCCTGCAAAAACAACTAATATAATACCTATAAATACAGCAAAATAAAATTTATATTCTTTATAAGATTCTATCCAATCTAAATTGGTAAGAGCAATAATTAGTAAAAAAATTACCCAGAAATAAATCATTTGAATGGTTTAAATGAAATGCCTAATTTTTGTTTAACAATAAAAAATATGCCTAACAAATACAACACATAAGTTGCACAATATGCAACAGGTGCACCATATAAACCTAATTTAAAATTATCAATACACACAACCGACAATAAACAATAAACAACAGCTAAAGAAATTTCGCTGATTACAAAAACTGTAACCCATCTTTTTGCCCACATTGTATAAGCCAACATCCAAGCAGTGATTTTTAAAAAGTCGCCAATCATTTGCCACATAAATAAATCTTCCATATACATAAAAGATTTATCAAAAAGAATTAAAATGATAATTTTCCTAAATAAAAAAACTAACAAAGAAGCCATTGCCACCAAAGGCAATATTGCTTTTGAAGAATATAATATTTCTTTCCAAACATCTTTTGGATTTTGTAGTTCACTTAATCTTGGTAAATAATAGGTAGATATACTTGCTGATGCAAATAATAAATATCCTGCTGATATTCTGTTTAATGCCTCCCAAATTCCTGCATCTTGAAATGATATATGCCCAGCAATAAATGTTCTTATATAAATTTGAGAAACAGAAATACAGATGATGCTAACAAACATCATCAACGAAAAACCAAGAAGTTTTTTTATTAGTTCTGATGGAAATATGAGTTGAGAAAATGAAAATATTTTTTTTTGATTTCTAATAAAAAAAATAGTTACAAAAAAAACAACTGATTGATATAGTACTGTAGCTATTAAAGCTCCTCTTAAATTAAAGAAATATAGCAGTATAACAGTTATTAATAAACCTACAATATTATTAGCTATATTAACAATAACAAATAACTTAAACTGTTTTAATCCATTAATAATAGCTAATATAACACTATTATAAGCAAAGAAAACTACAAATACACCCATGTAAATAATTACATCCCAATATTCGTTTGTATGAAAAAAATAATTGCTCCAAAAAGGAGCAAAAATGATTAAAACTGCTGAAACAAATATGGATGCAAAAAGAACAAAAGTATAAACAGTATTGATTATCCTTTTTCTTTCTTTAAAGTCGTCTGTTTCTGCAATGTATTTTGTAATTCCTTGACTTAAACCACCAGAAGCAATATTCATAAAAATATTACTTCCATTAATTATTTGCCCAACTAAAGCAATACCAGTTGCACCTACTGTAATAGCTAATACTTTTGAAAGAATAAGATTAGTTGCAACTCTAACAACAGTAGCAATAGCTGTTAAAGAAGAAACTCTAATAATTGGAATATTCTTAACCTTCCTAAATAGTTTTAGAAACATATTAAGCAGTAGTTATACTTTGTGTTTCTTTGCTTGAGCTGTTGATAAAAGATTTTTTAATAGTTAAAATTAATACAGTTAAAAATCCAAAAATAAAAGCTCCTAATATGCCACCTTTTAATCTTCCCATTTTTTTATTTTTCAAAGGATAAATAGGTCTATCAATAATTTGTATGAAAGGTGTTTCTCTTCTTAAAGCAATTTTAGCCAATTCAAGATTTTTTAAAATTTCTGTATAAATAGCTCCATTTACTTGAACATCTATTGAACGTTTTTGAGACCCCACTCTTGCTGCTTGTCTTGTAGGATTTACATTTAAGTCGTTTAACTCTGCTACATTAGTAACACTACCAAAAAGTTCAGCTTTTACAGAGTCTGCCTGGTGTTGTAAAACAGCTACATTTTGTCTTGCTTTTTCACTTTTATAATTTAAGTAATAGTTTACAGCAGTATTGGTTAATGCTTCAACAAATTTTTTTGCAAAAATTTCATCTTTAAATAAAAAACTTACTTTAATAATGGTTAATTTTTTATCAATTTTATCTACATCTAATTTTTCACCAATATCTTTAATAGCTACTTTCATAATACTATCTCTAATTCTATTTCCTTTCTGATTAGCATTTGTAAAATCTATTTTATTGTCTTTAACTAACTTAATAATTTTTTTATTTTTTGTTAATGGAATATAATAATCAATTAATGAATTATAACCTTTAATTCCAATAGGAGATTCAAGCGTTTCTTCTATTAAAATATTGCTTTTAAAAAGTTCAATAATATTATCTCCTTCAAAAACACCTCCACCGCCAATACCTAAATCAATTCCAAACTGTGCAGCAATACCAGCATAAGAGCCAATTTTAGAATCTGAAGAGTTTTCTGGTGTAAAAGTTAATTCAGCAGAATATGCAGGATCTTGTAACCACACATTTACAATACCAATAATTCCACCAATAAAACCAATTAAAATGATTAGCCATTTTTTTGACCATAAAAATTGAATCATCAATTTCCCTTTACCAACCACATCATTATATTGAATATTATTTTGCGACACGTTTGACATTTATCTTTATCTTTTACTAACATTAATAATAGCTACAGCTACACCTGCCAATGATGCTAAACCACTTGCAACAGCTAACCATTCTGCTGTGCTTAATCCTTTGTTTGTTCTATCAGGAATTTTTGGTACTAATATTTCTGAGCCTGCCACTACTTTTGGATAAGTTCTGAAAAATAAAAATTTTTTTGTTTTAGCAGCACTACCATTTGAGTTTAATACAGCTATTTTTTTCTTTCTGGCATTTTCTGTTAAGCCCCCAGCTTTGTCTAAATAATAATGTATAGATGCTCCTTCTTTATATACTATTTCTGTAGGAAACATTACTTCACCATTTACTTTTACTACATTTCTTTGTTTTGGTACAGAAATAATATCGCCTTCTAATAAAGTAATATTTTCTAAAGCATTGCCTTTGTTGTTTAATATTTCATCTAACCTTAAACTAATTTTTACAGTAGGCTTAGTTAAATCACCAATAAGTTGAGTTGATGTATCACTTGCTTTTTTTAATTTTTGTAATCTTTCTGCTGCTTCATCTTTAAAAGTGCTGGTGTTTATACGTGTAATAAAAGCACCTGTATTATCTGCTTGTGGTGTTATGCCTCCTGCACGTTTTATAATATCGCTTACATTATCTTCTTTACTGCTTAAAACATAGGTGCCAGGGTACATTACCTCTCCTTCTACTTTTACAGTAATTTGTGGTTTGTAACCAGGGTTGCTTCTTACAATTACTACATCCCAAGGCTGTAATACTACCTCATCTCCTTTAATCTTTAAATCCTTTTCTGTAGCTATTTCTATTACTTGTGCAATGGCTGTAGAGCTTGTAATATCACCTTTTATTCTTCTGGCAATTTCTATACGTTGGGCACTGGCAGCATCTGTAAAACCTCCTGTTTGAAAAATTAATCCTTTTAGTGTTATGCCTTTGTAATATTCATATACACCAGGTTTTCTTACTTCTCCATCTACTGTTAAAGTGTATAGTTCATAAAAATCTTTTGCAGAAGCTATTACTATTGAGTCGTCTTTTTTTAGTAAAATATCAGCTTCTTTTTTTGTTTCAATATTGTTTAAATTAAAATCAATTACCTGCTTAGATAGGTCTTCATTTATTCTGTACAATAAACCTCTTTCTTTATAAGCATCTTCTTTTATACCATCTGCTTTTGCTATTAATTGAGATAGTGTTAATGATGGAGTAAGTTCATAATGTCCTGGTCTATAAACTGCACCATCAATTACAATTCTGTTGCTATATCTATCTAATACTTTTCCTACAGTTATTTTATCACCATTATTTGGTGTATATTTTTCAAATTCTGTTTTTCTTATGTCAATTATTTCTTTTTCTTTTTCAGTATATCTTTCAATATTAATAGATGATGTGTAAGCCTTACCAGTAAAGCCTTGTGCAAAACCAATTAAATCGTTCATATTTTCATTGGGCAGCATTTCAAAAATACCTTGTCTTTTTACTTCTCCTTTTAATTTTACTTGAACATTAGCAGCTGGTATTCTTACAACATCTTGATCAGTTAGTTTAATATTTTCTTTTTGAATACCTTTTAATAAAAAATCATAAGCATCTAATGTTGCTATTACTTTATTATTTCTAATTAATTCAATAGTTCTAAGGCTTCCTTTTTCATTTGGTCCTCCTGCTGCATATAATACATTGAAAATAGTAGATAAAGAAGAAATACTATAGGTGCCAGGTTTTTTAGCCTGACCAATTACTGTAACTCTTATGGTTCTTATTTTACTAATACTAATTTCTACCTTAGTTTGTCCTGTAGCTATTCTTGAATAACCATTCTTCATCATTTTTTCTTTTATTCTTTTTGCTGCTGCTTCTACTGTTAATCCATTTACAGACACAAAACCTACATTAGGAATATTAATAAACCCTTCAGGCGAAACAGTAAGTCTTGGATTGGTTTCTTGAAATCCATATACATCAATGGCTATTTCATCATCAGGACCAATTACATAATTTTTTGGCGTAGCAATTCTTAAATCAGGTTCAAATTTTAAATCATGATTATTGAATAATTCAGAACCAAAAATGATGTCTTCTGGTTTTAGTGTTATTTTATCTTTTGCTTGTTCTGTTGTAGTTAAAGAATCTGTTTCTTTTGTAGCAGTTGTACGACCTTTTGCTGTAGGTTTTGTAACGAGAGATGTAGAGTGTGATAAGCTATTAATTCTTGCTTTTAGTTTTAAAATTTCTGATGATGGCAAACCTCTTTGTAATGCTAATTGCTCTGCTTGTGCTTCAGTAATACCTGCATTTTGTATATATGTTCTATACTTTATAATATCTTCATCTTTCAGCATTTCTACTTTAAAAGATGATAAGTCTTTGCTATTGATAAGCTCTTGCAATGAACTTTGAGAAAATGCTGATAAAGAAAAAAAGATACAAACAATTAATATAACTATACGTTTCATAATACTAATAAATGGAAACTAAAAAATTTATAATAAGAAAAATTTGTGTAGAAGTATTCAATAGACTAAAACTAATAAAATTGAGAGTTCAATATTACAGCATTAATTTTTTATAGCAAAAAGTTGTTTTTAATTTTTCTCTGAGGTTAGTTTTTTTCTTTTCACCACAGAGGCACGAAGGACACAAAGTATTTTCTGTTTTCATAGCTCTGTGTTCTCTGTGTCTTTGTGGTTAGTTTTTTACCACGAAAGAACAGAGACTTTTTCAGATAATTAATAACCATTTATAATCCTCTTTATTCCATCTACTACCTTTACTTCATTAAAGTTAATTAACATTCCTAATCTTAATTCTTTCATTCTCAAATAAGTTAATAATTGTGCAGTATGAATATCGGCTAATTTTTCAACAGCTTTAACTTCAATAATTACTTTATTTTCTACTAAAATATCTATTCTATATCCTGCCTCTAATTTGATTTCTTTATATACAACAGGTAATGCAACTTGTGTGCTAACATTCAAATTCAGTTTTGCTAATTCATAAGCTAAGCAAACTTCATAACTACTTTCTAATAATCCTGGACCTAATTGTTTATGAACCTCAATGGCTGCTTCAATTATTTTAGATGAGATTTCATTTTCAGTCATGGGAAGTTATTGTATTATTTTTTCACCACAGAGGCACAAAGGACACAAAGTATTTTCTGTTTTCATAGCTCTGTGTTCTCTGTGTCTTTGTGGTTATTATTTTCTTTTCACCACAGAGGCAAAATGGACACAAAGTATTTTCTGTTTTCTTAGCTCTGTGTTTTTATGATTATTTTTTTTCTTTTCACCACAGAGGCACAAAGGACACAAAGTAATTCAACTTTCTTAGCTCAGTGTTCTCTGTGTCTTTGTGGTTAGTTTTTTACCACGAAAGAAAAAAGAATTTTTAGTGTCTTGGAAAAAGAAATTGTTTTATTTTTCTGGCTGGCTTCATCATTAGTGTGTACCATTTAGGTTTTAGGTTATTTACTTTCCAAGCCATATAATCTTCTTTGTGAGCCCTTATTCTGTTTTTAAAAGATTTTGTACTTTGTCCGCCACTACGCATGTGTACTAATACATCTTTTAAATATTCTACTTTTATTTTATGTACATATAAAAATCTTAACAATAATTCATAGTCTGCCGAACTGATAAAATTGGTATTGAACATTCCATATTTTTCATACACTTCTTTTCGTACAAAAAATGTTGGATGTGGTGGCATCCATCCTCTTAATACTTGTTTAGGGCTAAAATTTCCAGCAATCCATTTACGTAAAATACGATTTGATTTTTCTGGATGAACAAAAATTAAATCGCCATAAACAGCATCACAATTAGTAGTTTCAAAAAGTTTTGCAATTTCTTCAATTACATTTTCATGAGCATAAAAATCGTCTGAATTTAAAATACCAATTATATCGCCAGTTGCATTTTGAATACCTTTATTCATTGCATCATAAATGCCTTTATCTTTTTCTGAAATAACTTGATGTACATGCTTAAAATGTTGTACAATTTTTAAAGTATTATCCTTAGAAACTCCATCAATAATGATATGCTCTATATTAGGTAAGAAGGTTTGCTTCTCTACCGACAATAAAGTATCTGCAACAGTTGTAGCACTATTGTATGTAGCAGTTATGATGGAGATTTTCAAGAGAATAAAATTAATTCTTAACTTATAATATTTCTTTCCTTTATCTTTTCAGCTGGATTGCCTCTATAAATACTAAATGCCTCTAAATTTTTGGTAGCAATAGAACCAACTGTTAATATAGAATGACTATAACAAACAACTCCAGGGCAAACAATAGATTTTGCTCCTATCCAAACACCATCTTCTATAACAATGTCTTTTACTATCAAGTCAAAACTTGATTTAGTAAAATCATGATTGCCTGTTAACAAAAATGCACCTTGAGATATACAAACATTTTGTCCAATTAAAATTTTTGACAAGCTATCTATCCATACATCTTCACCAATCCATGAATAATCACCAATTGAAATATTCCAAGGATATTTGATATTTACTTTTGGTTTTATCATAACTCCTTTACCAATTTTTGCTCCAAATAATCTTAATAAAAAAACTTTAAAAGCAGGTAATGGAATTAAATAACTATTGAAAAAAAATGTGTTAATATAAAACCAAATCCAACGTTTTACTATTCCTGCACCAGGGTTAAACCAATTATTATCAAATTTTGATAAATCTGTTAGCATTAAAAAAATTAATTAAATAGTTTACAATAACTTTTTTCAATTTGTTGTGTATTATAATAATCCTTAGCCATCTGCCAAGCACCATTACAATAGTTTTGCCAATCTAGTTGATTGAGTTTTGATACATTATTTAATAGTGTACAAATTTCTTGTTCATTATAAATATCTACATTCCAACCTGCATTTTTTTCTTGCAAATTATTCCATGGTGTAAATTGACTAATGATAACAGGCGTGCCTACACTTAAACTTTCATAAATAGCATGACCAAAATTTTCTCCTTTAGTTAATAATATCATGGCATCATATTGTGAAAAAGTAGCTTGTACATTATTGGGCAAAACTTCTCCTCTATAATTTGCAGAAATATTTTGTGGCAATTCGTTAATTGCTTGTAAACATTGTTGCCAATAAACTTCATCTTTTATTGGTCCATAAATATCTAACAAAATATTATTACTACATTTTTTAAGAACATGTAACAAAAGCAATAAGTTTTTCTTTTCTGTAATAAGCGATAAAAAAACCAATTTTAAAGTAGAGGTTTGCTTTTTTGATTGATTACAATTGTTATATGGTTGTTTAGGAATGTTTTCTGCAACTACTACAGAAACATTACTTCCAAACATTTTTTTAATATCTACTTCTTCATCATAAGTTGTAGCATGAAAATTTACATACTTCATTAACCTAAAAAGTTTTAATAATGAAAAGTATATTTTTTTTTGTAAAGCTCTAATTTGTAGTGCCCCATTTTGCAACATTCCTCTTGGTGCTACAATCCATTCAACATTTTTTACTAAGCCTAATTTTTTAAACAATAATGGAAATAAAAAATGATGGGTATAAAAACCGTTGATATAAATTGTTTTGCA
Source organism: Chitinophagales bacterium (assembly GCA_051715485.1). Taxonomy (GTDB): domain Bacteria; phylum Bacteroidota; class Bacteroidia; order Chitinophagales; family Chitinophagaceae; genus UBA1930. The sequence goes on along the minus strand of JBPXJV010000011.1, from coordinate 86,929 downwards.
ATTTGCTGATTTTATTACTTGTAGCAATTCTTTAAAAGAAGGTTTTGGCGTTGATGAATACCAAACTTTTACATGCAAACCATTGTTTGACAAAACAACATCTGTCCATTGATTGAGTGTAACATTTTTATAAGGCTCTTTGGCTTGCATATCATAAGCTGTAGTAGCAATATAAAAATCGTATTGGTGTTGCATGGCTATAACCATATTTACCAAAGATTGTATTGGACCACCTGCTTTAAAACCAGGGTAAAAATATTCGTACAATACCAATATTTTTTTCTTAGGCACTTAAATATTGTTTCAATCTGTTTTTAAAAATAGGAAAACCAAAAGTGTCTATCACTTTTTGTTGAAGCTCTTGGGGGTTGTGCTGTATATCTGCTAAACTTTCAATTATGGCAGCTTCTAACTCTTCAATACTATCAGGGTTTATCAGTTTGCCCAATGCACCATTTTGTAAAGCATCTACACTTCCATCTTTATTACCTGCAATTACTTTACAACCACAAGCCATTGCTTCTATAAACACAATACCAAAGCCTTCTTTTTTACTGGGCATTACAAAAGCATCTGCCAATAAATAATGGTCTGTTAGTTCTTCATCTTTTACAAAGCCTGTTAAAGTAATATATGGCTCTGCATTGTGTTGCTTTATTAGTGCATTAATTCTTTGCATTTCTTTTTCATCTGTTTTACCACACAAAACATAATGAACAGGGTTTGCACTATTGGTATTTAATTTTTTTAGTAATGCAATAATAAAATCATAACCTTTATATTTTTCTGTTGAAGCTAACCTTGTTACTGTTACAATAGTTTTTGTATTTTCTGTAATACCGTATCGTTGTAATAAATAATTAGGTTTTGAAAAATTTTTAGGAAAAGAAAAATAAGGGTCTAAAGTGTTGTGAAAAATTTTTATTTTATCCTTATTGATATAAGGATTGTTTTGCAACATGGTTTGTTTGGTATAATTGCTAACACTCCAAATTTCATCAACAACTTGTAATAATTTTTTTTTGAAACCTGTTTGTTGTTGCCAAATATCTATACCATGTACAATTACAATTAGTTTTGTTTTAGGGTGTATTTTTTTTATTACAATACCGATTAAGGCTAAATTAATATGCCCCAGAATAAATGTTTTTGATTGAATGCCTGTAAAAATGCTTTGCAATACACACCACCATTTATTGCCTTTAAATGCTTTATACCTGTTAGCTGAAAAATATTTTTCGTTGCAAGTAATATCGTACATAGCAGATGCTTTGGCATTAATACTGCCTTCTTTTGTTAGCTCATGTAATGCTTTAAGAAAACAACGATTAAATTTTTCTAATCCGCCGGTAAATAAAAATGTATCGAGTGTAAGGAAATGCAAGGGAAAAAATAAAAGTTAAAAACTAAAGATTAAAAGTTAAAAACTAAAAATTAGAAACTAAAGGTTGAAAAAATTTCTACAAATTCTGCTATAAATAGCAATTTACAAGAAACAAAAAATTATACAGCAATTTTATATTTACGTCTAATAAAATATAGAATGGCAAATGTTATTATGGTGGATTTAAGCGATAAAAACCACCTCAATCATTTTCATTCAATATATTTCCACTACCATGATGTAATATATCTTTCTATACGTTTAAAAAATAAATACTTAAAAACAACAAAAGTTACTAAAGAAGTGTATAATCTTCCAATCATATAAACTCCATCTTTTTCAAATAAGGCAAATTGTATAAAAAAGGCAATAATGATTGAATAGTTTACCACTAAATTAGAAGTAGCTTTTAATAAAAAATAACGAAATATTTTAACCCAAATTAAAGCAATAACAGCAATAGCTAAAAACATTCCAGGAATACCAAAATCCACATAACATTCAGCAAAATATCCAAGACTAAATGATGTACCTTTATTTGCTCCAGAAAATTGAATACCAGTAAATTTACTTGCTTTTATAGAAGCATCTAATATTCCTTTATCAGGGTCTAAAAATCTTGGTACTAACACAAATTTTAAATTATCGCCCCACACACTTCCATTTTGATAAGGTATTTCATTAGGCACTATATCCATTGCTTTGGATAAATGAAATACATATTGTGTTCTATAATATAAATCACCCAATGTTTCATTAAAAATTGTAGGAGTAACTGTAGATGCCAACTCATTCAACTTTTCATAAGCATCAGATTGTGAAACTTGTACTGATTGAGTTTTTGTTCCTTGATTTAGAAAAGCTCTATACTCTCCTTTAATAGCTGTCCAATAAACAGCCAGAATAAATAGAAGTGAACCAATAATAAAAGTTTGAACAACTGTTTTTAAACTAATTTTTCTAACATAGGTCATTAATACAACAGATGTATAAAAAAATACTTCTTTAAAAGAAGAAAAAAAGCTAAAAAAACCAGTAACAAATTCTAAGGAAAATGCAATAATAAAATACACTCTATATACTTTGTTTTTAATACTAACAAAGCCCAATAACACAAAGCCTAACCATTTCAGTAATTGTATGTTGATAAATACCTGCCTAAATACACCACCACCTGCAAATGAGCCAGCTACGTTTGCAATAAAATATAAAATAAGATATACAATTAATACTTTCTTAGGATTTAGTTTTAAAGTGTGTAATTCAAAAATTTCTATAGAAATGACTAAATTTTTGTAGCCAATTTTTACTACAACTAATAATATAACTACTATACCAATTAAAGCAACTATAAAAGCTTGAATGGCATGTTGTGTATCAAAATTTACATTTCCATTCCAAGAAGAATTGATGTATAAAGGAAAGGAAATTACCTGTAATAAATGAAATGATAAAATAAAAAAGAAAACATTTGGTAAATAAGGTCGCCAAGAAAATGCAATAATAATTGCCCAAACAATTAAACCTAAAGAAACCATCCAAGCATTGGGTAAATACATAGATAGCAATAAAAGAGCTATTGCTAATATAAAGTAGATACTTGCTTGTAAACTGATTTTCATTAAATAGATTACAAAACTTAATTAAATAATTGATTGAGTTGCATATTAGGTTTTTATACGAATACCCCAATTTTTAATGTAGATAGTTTATTTTAAAGAACAGAAATTTCTTTTTAACTAACCATTCCTCCAAGTAAGTAGATATTAAAATTACCAATAGAAAAATAATACTAACTATCAATAAATTGGTTACATTAAAATACATTAAAAGCAATACTATCGGATAATGGAGTAAATAAAGTGCATAACTACCTTTGCCAATTTTATAAAAGATAAAATTTATAACCTTTTCTGGAACAAAAAATATTTTTCTCATACTTGTGTTTAACAGTATCAATATAAAATACATTAAACAAGATATAAAACTCCCAGCAAATAATTTCATGAAATTACTGGAGTATGTAAATTTATAAGCAATTAAAAATAAAATACACAATACACAAGTAGCCAAAAAATTTACACCGGCTTTTATACTATTGTTCATAAATAAATGTGCAATAAAAAAACCAATATACCAACAATAAAACAATGTTGCATAAGCGATGTAAGGAAAGAAGAAATACTTATTAATACCAGTTGCAGCAACAGAAATTAAAAAACTGATAACTAATGATACTATAAAAAAATTTCTTTCAAATATTTTTCCTCTGAAAATTTTATTTAACATAAAAATAAATACAGGAAAAAATAAATAATAAAACATTTCAAAAGGTAGAGACCATAAAACACCATTATTACCATAAGGAGAAAACCAATATCCTTTATAAGATTTTGAAATTTGTAAAAAGAAAATATTGCCAAATAGATTTTGAAAGCTAAAATCAGAAGTGCTTGTTTGATGAAGAATAATACCTACTATAAATGTAAGAATTAAAGCTAAAAAATACAAAGGCAATATTCTTTTAAATCTTCTATATAAATAATCATTTAAGTTTTGTTTAGTCATTTCAAGATTATTTCTTAAGCTAAGTCTAATACTAAAACCAGATAAAATAAAAAAAAATATAACAGCCTCTACATTTAAATCAGAAACAATATTAAATAACTTTTTTACAGAAATTGGAAATGATGCAAAACTCTCTGGCAACCTTGTATATACATGATGAAACAAAACTATAAAAGAAGCTACGCCTCTTAAACTATCTAAAATTTTAATTCTTTTCATTATTAATTCTATCAATAGTCTTTAAAATCACCTCCACAATATTTTCAAAACTCCATTCTTGTATGATAGATGAAGAGTTTTTACCCATTTGTTGTAGTTGTGTTTTGTTTGATGCTAATAAATTTATTTTTTCTGTTAAATCGTTAGCATCATTGCTTTTAAAAATAAAACCATTTATATTATTTTGTACTAAATCTTCGGCACAACCACATTTATTGCTTACCAATACTGCACTACTACAAGCCATAGCTTCATTTACTGCTAAACCCCAAGTTTCACCAGGTCCTGAAGATGGTAAACAATAAACATTTCCAAGTCTGTAAATAGCAGGCATGAATGATTGGTTTTGAAATGGTAAAAAATGAATCCTTGTATCATTAGTTGCTATTGCTTTCATTTCATTTTCCAACTCACCGTTGCCTACAAATATTAAATGAATATTTTGTTGAGGAATTTGTTTAAATGTATTTAGCAACAACAATGGATTTTTTTTGGGTTGAAATTTTCCACAAAAAACAAAAGTTATATCGTTATCAGCAATCTTAAAACCTTGTTTTGTTTGTTGTATAAAATTTTCATGCTCTTGTGTTGCGTTGGCAAATCTTTTATTATCTATGGCATGTGGTGCAAAAATTAATTGATGTTCTTTTAGTCCATGAACTTTGTAATATGCTTTATTTGCTTTGCCTACATACAAGGCATAATCAATATGCTTATATACCCAAGTTAAAAAAATTCTTCTGACAATTTTTTTTAAAGAAAAGCCTTTGGATTCATCTAATAAAGTAGAGTCGCCTCTGAAAATAATAGGAATTTTTCCTTTAAAATATCTTAATGCTTTTAAATGACTATGAAAGTTCCAACCAAAAATTAAAATAGCATTTGCTTGCCATTGCTCAATATCATTAATGAGTGTTGGGTTAATAATACCTTTATAATGATGTGAGCCTGCATCTTGTGAAATATTTTGTACAAACTGGTAATTATAACCATCTAATAATGGAATATCCCATTTACGTTCAATGCCAAAATCTTTGTCTAATACTTTGTCTTTAGCTTGACCCCAAGTATAAAACACTTTTATTTCCATACTATTATTTTCAGCCATTAGTTTAAATAATGGTGCATAGTATTGAATAGGATGAGTGGATATAATGGCTAACTTAATTTTCAAAAAATATATAATTAAGGATATAAATACAACATGTGAGGAACGTAATTATCTGATAGTTTAGAGCATAAATTATTTTTTGAATGATACGTTTCTGAATTTTCAATATTCATATCCCAAACTAATTTACATTGATAATTATACTTTTCAATAAAATCACAAGCAGCCTTTAAAGCTGTAGCTCCATGTAGCTCTAATAAAATAATAGGCTTTTTGTTAGAGAAAAGTTTGTCTCCATTTTTTAGAGCATAAACTTCAGCAGTTTCTAAATCAAATTTTATTAAATCAGGTTCTTTAATATTCATTCTCTCTATTAACTCATCAACACCATAACATTTAACCACCTCATATTCTATATTAATATTTGACTCAAATTTTTTATCTAATTCAAGTGGTCCATTACTGCCCCCTAAATTATTTACAAATTTTATTTCTGAATTTTCTGGACCCACTGCATAATTATGCACTCTAACATTATTCCAATTATTTAATTGAGGTAAGTAAGAAACGGATTTATAATTTTTAGAAGAAGCTTCAAAGATTTCAACAAAGCCACTATCGCCTGTATAGTTTCTAAATATTGCACCATAATAACCATAAAATGCACCACAATCCCAACAAACCATTCCTGGTTTAATTACTTCATGTAATTTAACTCTATCAAAAATCCATTTGTCGTATGTACCAATTAAATATGAACCTCCTAATCTAATATCCAAAAGAATTTTTACTCCTTTAGCTGGTCCATTTAAAATAGTTACTTTGTTTAACCCATTAATTTTGGGAAGTAACTTATATAAAAGGTTTTTAATAATTTTTTTCATAATAATAATTTTGCTAAATAAATAATTAATTATTCTTAGTTAAATAATCTGCTAATTTCAGCGATAAAGCTAAAGAAGTTAAAGTAATATTTCCATAGCTTGATGTTGGCATTACACAAGCACCAGCAATAAATAAATTATCTGTGTTATGTACTTTTAAGTTTTCATTTACTACTCCATCATTTTCAGAATTACTCATAATAGCACCTCCAGCTTGATGATACTGATCTCCAGTAACATCAATCCAATCAGTATTATAATTTTCAGAAGCTTTTACAAACCAATCATCTGCTTTAAAAATGCCATAATTGTTTTGTTGTAAATATTCATTTAGTAATTTACAAAAAACTTTCACACATGATAATTCATTTCCATCAATTTGCCAATCTATAACAGCTTTGGGTAAGCCTATATTATCAAACTCATTTTCGCTAATAAATATTCTTGATTTTTTAATTGAAATTTGTTGAGTATGTATAATGAGTTTTACTTTTGAATTAAATGGCACATAAATTTTGTTGCTCTTAATATAGTTAAAAATTAACTTAAATATTTGAGGTGTAGCTGGAATTAACTTAAAAAACATTTTAACTAATTCTGTAAACTTTACTTTTTCTTTTGATTGACCTAAAATTGATTTTGCAAATTGTTTAAACATATAAATATGTTCTGAAACATTTGACTCATAAGAAAAAAAGCCACTAATGCCTAAATAATTATTGATGGATTTATTAGAAGGTTTTAATCTTAGTCTGGGCTGCAGCTTTTCGTTTTGTACAAAAAAGTTTGAAAACTTATTAAAGAAATCTTTAGAAGCCTTATTAACTTCACCTACTTTAAAACCTAAATGATCTTGAAAATATAATCCAATATTTTTATTATTTCTATAAGGTGTTTTATGTTTTGTAGCATTATGTAATAATAATCTTACTATTTCAATTGTACCATTTGCTAACACAACGTTTTCAAAGTCTGATAATGAATGTGTAGTGCCATTTTGGAAAAAAATTAGTTTTGAACACTTACTGTTTTCAAACTCAATATCTGTTACTGTAGCATTTGTGTGAATTGTTACTAAAGGTGATTTTTTTAAAAATTCCCAATAATGAAATTTAAAATTGGGTTGCTTAATCCAACGTGAGCAAAATATTTCTAAGGTTTCATTTGTTGCTTCATCTTTAATTAATGTTTGAGGAGCAAAAGGAACTGAATTTGAAAAAGACAATTTCTCATACACTTTAGAATAATATTGTTTAATTGTTTGCCAATCTACTACCCATTTAGGCTGATTAAAATTGCTAACTTCAATATCTTCCTGAATAAATTCTGTAAGTTGCCCACCCCATAAGTTTGATGTACCACCAACTGCTTTAGCTCTGCCATATTGTACACCTGCATGTGTTTTACCAATACTTTGATATTCATCTGACTTAAAAAAACCTAAACTTTCATTGCCTGCTTCTATAATAATAATATTTTTTCCTTTAGTTACAAGTTCATGAGCAAGCATTAAACCTACAGTGCCTGCCCCTACTATTACTATGGGATTTGAGTTATTATTTATCATTTATTAAAAGTTGAATAAATTTTTTTAAGAGTTTCATTAAATTCAAAAGTTGATAAAGCATCATATTTATCAAATTCTTTTAAATTAACAATAAGTCTTTCTTTATTAGTAGTTGAAAAAAGAACATAGCCATCGCTTGTATTTTTTCTAACTGCATTATTTAGTAAAATTCCAGCAAGTGCAGTAGATGAAAACTCATTTGATTTTATAAGTGAAATATATTTTAATACACTATGATAATTGTGTTTTAAATTTTTAAACTCAATAATTAAATCATCAGAATTACAAACAAAATTATTTTCGTATTGTAAGAAATCAATTGGATAGTTGCATAGCTCAATATTTTTTAAATTTACAAAACTTGTAGCTACACCAATATTTAGAATAATTCCTTTACTTTTCATTTCTTCTAAATATTGCCAGCCTTCATCTGTAATAAAAGATGGTAATGCTTCGTGTAAAAAATAATTATCAATATAATTTGTATTTAATCTCTTTAAACTTAATTGTAAAAATTGTTCAATAGCATTTTTATCAATCTTTCTATAAGTAATTAGCTTTGGTAATTCAGTTGAAATTTTTTCTGTAATTTTTTTATCCCTTTTAATTGCTTTTATTATAGCATTTAATGGTAGGGCAATTTTTGCAGGTATTGAATTTGGAACTAAAGAACCAAGACCTACTTTAGTAGTAACAACTATTTTATTTCTTTTATTATTTATAAAGCTGCCAAGTATTTCTTCTGAATAACCTCTTCCATATAAAGGAGCAGTATCATAATTTATAATACCATTACTATATGCTAACTCTAACATTTTAATAGCATTACTTTTAAAACGATAAGTAGTAAGAGCAACACAACCAAAACCTAACTTATTTCTTTGGCTCACAAAAAAAATTATAAAGTTGTTTTATACCAATCTAAAGTTAATTCAATTCCTTTTCTAATATTTACTTTTGGCGACCATCCTAAGCGTTGATGAATTTTTGCAATATCAATAGAACGTCTTCTAATATTATCAATATCTCTTTCTGGCACATTTATAATTTCAACAGAACCAACATGGTTTGAAATAATATTAGCTAATTCATTTACTGAAGTTTCTACACCAGTACCAACATTAAAAACATCTCCTAAAGCCATCGGGTGAACAGCTGCTAAAATAGTTGCTTCAACAGCATCTGAAATAAATGTATAATCTCTTGTTTGTTCACCATCACCAAAAACAGATAATGGCTGTTGCGTTAAAGCATTATGAACAAATTTTCCTAACACACCACAGTAAGGATTTCTTGGAGATTGACCATAACCATATACATTAGAATAACGAACACTAGATGTTTGAACACCATAATTTTTATTATAAATTAATGTATAGTTTTCTCCTAATAATTTAGTTGCTGCATAATTGCTTAAAACAAATGTAGGGTCTGTTTCTGATGCTGGTAATTTTGAGCAACTACCATAAACAGAACAAGATGATGTATAAATAAAACGTTCAAGTAAAGGCAAAGAATTATTCTTAATATACTCCAACATATTTAAAGTGCTTTCTGCATTTACTTTCATATCATCTATTGCTTCTTTACCAGATGCAGAAATTTGTTTACATGCTAAATGAAAAATAAAATTAACTTCTAACATTAATGGTATTATTTTTTCTGTTTCAAGAACAGAAATTTGATGAAATTTAATTTTATTAAAATCCTTGCCTAATACAGCTGGACTACTGTTTATGCAGTTATCTACAACAATTACTTCACAATTATATTCATTCAATAAAGTTTTAACTAAATTGTGTCCTACAAAGCCTAAGCCACCTGTTACTAATACTTTTTTATTTTTTATTTTGTCTAAATAATTAATCATTTTATAATTGTTTTAAAATATTTTCAAGAAAAATTTTTGTCATTCCTTCAGCAGTATTTTCTTTTACTAAAGGGTGTAATAAATTTACAGGTTGAAATTGATGTATATTTTGATATAGTTTATTCAACACTTCAATAATTTTTGATTGTTGATGAATTGGTAACTCATCTTCCTTTTCAGAGTATGTTACTAAATAGGGGTATTGAATATCTTGTAAAAATTTTGCAGGAAATGAATCTTTATGTACAAATGCTATAAATGGTTTTTTAGAAACAATTAAACCCATTAGCTTAGATGCAGCATAATAAGGTTGCATTCCTCCAATTAAAAAAAGTAAATCAGCTGTAATGGTTAATTCTACTGCTTTTTTATAAGCAACACGTAATGGAAATTCTTTAGCATAATTGTTCATACCAAAACTATCAAACCATTTATTCATCTGTGTTTTTGCCAAACCTTCCCCTGCATATGTAGTTCCATACATTTCTAATTTATAATCTACTTCATTTTTCCAATTTGCTAATGCAGGTATAAAACCATCTAATACCTTATAACAATCTCCCCAAATTGCACCAATATATCTTACAGTAAATTTTTCATTTTGCTGAAAAGGTATTTGAGTAGCTAAACTTGTAAAATCATTTTCCTCTGCACCATAAGGCACTGCAATCATTGGTATTTCTTGCAAAATTGGATGTCGTCTTTTTAAGTTTTGATTAATACCCTCAGAAACTGAAAAAATTATTGAAGCATTTTTGCAAACCCATTTTTCTAACCTTCTTGCAATAAACTGAGATAATTTATATTTAATACTTTTTCCATTGCTTACATCTTCATGTACCCAAGGATCAATAAAATCAATACCATAAGGCACTTTAGTAAACCATTTTACTATGGGTGCAGCTATTAAAATATACCATGGTGGTACTGGATATAAAATAAAACTGGCTTTCTTATTCTTGCAATCTTTAATAAGTTTACCAATTAAAAAAGGCAACATTCTTAAGCCTAAATCTCCAATCTTAAATTTCCTTGTTTTGCGTTGGTCTAAACATTTTAGTTCTGTAACAGTATATTCGTTGCCTAACAATTCACACATCCATGGGTCTGTATCTTCTTCTCTATAATATTCATTTACTGTATAAATATTAGGATAGAAATTAAATTGTTTACAGTTTCTAACAATTAATCTTACCCTTTGAGAAGGAGGTAATGCAGAAGGAGGAAAATGTGGTGCTACAATAAAAAGATGCTTCATAAGAATACTATAATAATTCATCCACCATTTTAGCTAATTGTTTTAGTGTATATCCATTTATAGCTACAACCTTCGTTTGTTCTGCATTTTTTAGAATATTCTCTAACCTATTAGTTTGCTCTACCAAAATCTTACACATTTCATTTGGAGTATCAGCAATTAAAAGTTCACCATTCAACCATTTATAGCCTCTTTTACCTGCAGTTGTTGTAACAATAGGAATACCCCAACTTATAGATTTTGCTAATTTAGTAGATGCACCTGTAGAATACCACCAAACAGGATTTAATTGTAATGCCCAAGTTGATGCTTCTTTTTCTAAAGCATCATCGCTTAGCTCTCCTAAATATTTTACAGAAGAATGCATTGCTTCAATTTTTTTTCCAAAATGCTCTGGATAACCAACAAGTCTTATTTCAATATTATCAATCTGTTGTTTGGATAGATGATTTAAAAGAATTTCCATTCCTTGTAAATTTGGAGGATGGTCCAATCTGCCTACAAAACCAATTCTATTTAATATTGGTTTATAATCTAAAAAATTACTTTTTAATCTTCTTGGAATAAACAAACTTTGTTTAGCTCCAAACCAATTTTCAATTTGAGCTTCTGTTTCAGATAAGGCAATTACTGCATCTAAGTATTTTACCCTAAAAGTACTTTCTGTTGATAATAATAAACCTAATCTAATTTTATTGAGGCAATTTCTTATTAAGTTAGTTGGTTGAATCGGTTTTGAAATCAAATGAATAAAATCTCCTGAATGGTTTCCATGACTCATCAGAATTATTTTTACTTTATTAGCAAAATATTCTTTAAGTGGTTTAGCATATCTAACTAAAGAAGCCATATTAATAAATACAACTTCAATCTTATTGTACTCTATGTATTCTATTAATGCCCTTTTATCTGCCTTTACATTATACATACTATAATTCTCTAAACCTAATTTCATTTGAACTCTCTGCCAAAAATTTTTAGTAAATTTTACATAGTAATTTTCTATTGAAATAGTCTCAACATTTTCTAAAATCTCTAAAAACTCTTGTGAGCATAGTTGAACTCCACCAGTAACCTTTGAATAAAGTGAAGATTTATTTGTTAGAAAAATTGCTTTTTTTTCAGCCACTTCTAAATGATTATTTAACTTGATTAAATATTTGTTTAACCACCCCTCCCCCTCCAAAGGAGGGGAATTTTTCAGTCCAAAGGATGGGAATTTTTTGTGTTCTCTGTGTTGCTTTTTACTCTGTGTTCTCTGTGGTTAAATTTCTTTGTTTTTCGGATTTCGGATTTAGATTTTAGATTTTATTAAACCACCCCTGCCCCTCCAAAGGAGGGGAATTTTTCAGTCCAAAGGAGAGGGAATTTTTAAATATTAAATGGATGTTTGCTTAATGGTAATTTTGCAAATGGATGATAATTGCCTTGTAAGCCTAATGGTTTTTGGCTACGAATATCATGTACAATATTGATAGCAGTTTTTGCTTCTGATATTCTAAAACCATTACCTGCTAAAATTTCTTTATAGCTATTAGTATGTAAGTCTGTAAAGCCATCACTAAATTCAAAAGATTCCCCATTTATATTTAATTCTCTGAAAGTTCTTTTTCCAGCATTTCTTACTTCTTCTGGTATAGTATTATAATCTATACTTAAAAACCAACGTACTCTTGCTTGCTTAAATTCTAAATAGCCTGCAGCTCTATCATGTTCATGTATATGAACTACATTTTGTTTTACATCACCAAAAATCCATTGAAGCATATCGTAAAAATGTACTCCAATATTAGTAGCAATTCCTCCAGATTTTTCTACATTTCCTTTCCAACTGGTATAATACCAATTACCTCTTGAAGTGATGTAAGTTAAATCTATATCATATATTTTGTTGGCATCTGCATTAGCTACTTTTTCTTTTAAAGCTATAATGGCTGGATGCAATCTAAGTTGTAAAATATTGAATATTTTTTTGCCTGTTTGCTTTTCCATATCTATCAAAGCATCAATATTCCAAGGGTTTAATACAATGGGTTTTTCGCAAATAACATCTGCATTATTTCTTAAACCAAAACGTATATGAGCATCATGCAAATAATTGGGTGAGCAAACAGAAACATAATCTATTGGAGTATTGTTTAAACGCAATTTTTCTATATGTCTGTCAAAACGTTCAAACTCTGTAAAAAAATCGGCATTAGGAAAATAACTGTCTAAAATACCAACACTATCAAAATTATCTAAAGCACATACAATGTCGTTGCCTGTATCTTTAATGGCTTTCATGTGTCGTGGTGCAATAAAACCAGCAGCACCAATAAGAGCAAATTGTTTCATGGGTTAAATTTTATTAACTTCCTCATTTTTTAAAATGATACTGTTATAAATTTTTTATTTTTTTAAGCATATTACGAAGTTGAGTAGAGCTTGGCAATTGCTCCCTTATTTTTTTAGGAAGCATTTTATACTCTGCTACACCAATTGGTTTATTTAAGCCTCTTAAAGCATATTCCACTTCAAAATTATCTTTGGCTTTGCACATTAATATTCCAATAGAAGGCTTATCATTTTTGTCTTTTACAAAATCATCAACAAGGTTTAAATAAAAATTTAGTTGGCTTGCATCGCCTGGCGAAAACGCTTCCATTTTTAGTTCTATAACAATATATGCTTTTAGTTTTAAGTGATAAAACAACATATCTATTGCATAAGCTTTACGAGGTGTTTTTATTTTATACTGATTTCCTATAAATGCAAAACCATTACCTAATTCTAATAAAAATTTGGTTATTTGATTAACTAAATTATTTTCTAATCCCTTCTCTGTAATTCTTTCAGTTAAGGAAAGAAAATCGAATTTGTAAGGGTCTTTGAAAATTTCTAAAGCTAAGTCGCTTTGTGTTTTTGATAACGTAAGATGAAAGTTTGTTGTTTTGTTTGTTTTATACTGCCTTTGGTATAAGCCTGATTCTATTTGATGCAGCAATACTGTACTACTCCATTTATTTTCTATTGTTTTACGAATGTACCATAATCGTTCATCAGTAGTTTTAATTTTATCCAATAATATTACATGATGTGTCCAATTAACTTGTGCAATATAAGTATGTTTAAAAACTTCTGCTAATTGGGCAAGAGGCTCTTGCCCAATTAGGTTTTTATTTTTTGTTATCGTTTTTTTATTACTATTATTAGTATTTTTCAATTGGGCAAGAGGTTCTTGCCCAATTAGGTTTTTATTTTTTATTGTAGCTTTTTTATTACTATTATTAGTATTTTTCAATTGGGCAAGAGGCTCTTGCCCAATTAGGAAAGCATTATAAACTCCTGCAAATTGACGCATATATTTTAAGTTTCTCTCAGAAAAACCCTTAGTATCAGGAAAGGCTTTTTGTAAATCAATAGCAAGTTGTTTAATAACACCACTACCCCATTTTTCCTGCTCAGTTTTTTCTATAATTTCATTTCCAATAAACCAATACAGCATTAGCATATTTGTATTTACTTGCAATGCTGTTTGTAGCTTTACAGAGTTTATGCTTTCTTTTATATTGCTAAACCAAACTTTATATTGTTGCTTAGTTGCTGGCATATTGATTTTTAAAAAATAATAAAATGCTTAACGCAAATTAAATTTTATTTACTTCCTCATTTTTTAGTTGATATTGTTGCCCTGATTCTGAGCAAGTGGCAAAGCCATTTTCATTAAAATGCAACCGATGCCCATATTCACTTACCCAACCTATTTGTTTAGCAGGATTGCCCACCATTAAGGCATAAGGTTTTACAGGTTTTGTTATTACTGCTCCTGCACCTATTAAACAATATTCGCCCAACTCATTGCCACAAATAATAGTTGCATTTGCACCAATACTTGCTCCTTTTTTTACCAATGTAGTTTTGTATTCATTTTTTCTTACAATAGCACTTCGTGGATTGATAACATTGGTAAACACCATGCTTGGACCTAAGAAAACATCATCTTCACAAATAACACCTGTGTATAAAGAAACATTGTTTTGTACTTTTACATTATTGCCTAAAACAACCTGTGGAGAAACCACTACGTTTTGTCCAATATTGCAATTTTTACCAATTACACAATTAGTCATTATATGCGAAAAATGCCAAATTTTTGTTCCTTCTCCAATAGTGCAGTTTTCATCTATAATTGCAGTAGGGTGATGGTAGAACATGGGGAATTTTGATTTTTTGAATGATGGATAATCTATACTCTTAGTTTTAAAAATTTTGCAGGTGTTCCTCCATAAATAGAATTGGATTTTTAAAAAACATTTTGCCCAATTATTGGTACTTCTTTAAAGTTCACGATATTATTTTATGTGTTATATTTAATGAATTTGAATATTGTATTTATGTTTGATTGATAGGTATTTGATAATGCAAATTCAATTCTTTGCTTTTGGTTTTCGATTGAGTTATAAAAATCAAAGTTTAGAATAACTTTTATAAATAATTCATTGAAAGAATCGTTTAAATTATTATCACACATTTTTATTAAATAGAAATTTTTGTATTCTTTTATGTACTATGAAACAATGATTATTTATTTCTTGTTTTTTATTATGAATTAAGATGATTCAATTTATTTAACTGATATTTTATCAAAAATTAATGATAATTTGTTAGTGTTATTACGCCGATAATAATTTTTAAGAAAATTGGCATTATATCTTAGCTCTTCGTTAGATGAAAAAATATGAAAAAGTTTCTTTACATTTTCTTTAGTTTGATCAGGATTGAATACATAAGCTACACCACATTCTTTCAAAAAATTATTTTGTGCCCCATTACACACAAAGCCAAGTATGGGTTTTGCTAAAGTTAAATAATCAAATGTTTTTGATGCCAGTGCATAATCTTCACCATTTTCAATTTTCAGAGATGTTGCTAAGCAATAATCAAATTCTTTAGCTATTTCTTTTGACATAGTATAATTAACTTTACCATGAGGTATAAAACAATTAGTAAGTTCAAAATCTTCTACCATTTTTATTAGCCAATCTTTATTAGATCCAATATAATGAAATTCAATTCTATTATTATATGAAGGATAATCATTTAAAAAAGCTCTTAAAGTTTTCAGAAAGTAATAGGGAGATCTATACTTATAATTTTCTACCCTGGGTATAAATTGAAAAATCCTATTCCATTTTTTTTTGTACCATTTTTTAAAAATGGTTTCATGAGATTGAGGCGAGTAATAGAATTCTCCCATATAACCAATCTTAATCTTACCGCTATTATTATTCACTTTTATTATGGCACTGAAATCTATTTCATTTTCTTCTAATCCATTAGGAATAACATGAAATTTATTTTCATCAATTTTAGGATGAGATACCTTAAAGTCATTAATTACTTGCTCAGTAACACTAATTATAGCAGATGAAATATTGAACACTTTCTTTTCTTCCAAGTGTGTTCGATAATAATGAAACCAACTAATGTAAGCACTTGTACCCCATAAAGACCAATGGTCTCTCATGTCCATAACTAAAGGTAGATTATATTCTTTTGAAATTTCAGAGGCAATAGTTGCGACACTAAAAGGTGGAGCTGTTGCATATATCAATTTAGGCTGGTATTGCGTAATAAAAGATTCAATTTTTTGATAAACATTTTTACCCCAATGATTTTTTATATGGTCATGAATTGAAAAATAATGATGACAAAAGGTCTTGAACTTGTTTGAGTAAAAGTAGTCGTAATTTTCACATGGTATTCTTAAAATAGTAATACTTTTGTCAATATCATTTAACAATGAATAATCAATTTTTGCAGTCTTAAATGCTCTTAATCCACTTTCATAATCTGTGGTTATTACAATAGGATTATAGCCAAATTCTCTAAGATATTTAACAAATTTTAATGGTCGAACAGAACCTGTAGTTTGAACAGGAGGAAACTCATAGGCAAAAAAAAGAATATTAACCATATACTATTTAAACAAATCTCCTATTGGTTTTAAGATTTTTAAAATAGGATAATCCTTATAAACAGATTGTTCCATTTTAAATTCTTCATGTTTTTTAATAGGAAGAGACATGATTTCATCAAATTCAAGTTCAGTTAAACCAAGTTTTTTTATAAAATAATTTTTATCTTGAATTTGCATATCTTCAGTATACGAGTTCTTAGATAATATTCTTAAAGCTTCTTCTTTGGTAATTTGACCAGAACAAATTAAATTAGAAAGATGAGCTTTTCGCTTGTCTACATTAAATTTTTTAGGAAGAATATAACCTTGATAAAATCTTGTAAAAATCGATTCATAATGCTTGCCTCCATAATCTGTCCACCCTAATTTATTTATTATTAAATCTTTAACATCTTTATAATTATAATCAATATAATTTAATATAGTATAAAAATTCAGACGATGAATTTTTTTGTTAAAATATCGTTGCCATTTTCCAATATTTGGGAACGATTTTATTTTTGTTTTACCATACTTATCATGGATATCCTTTAGATTTTTTAAATCAAATTTGTATTTAAAATACCAAGAATCAGGTAATATTGTTTCTGTCACAACATTATTACCAGAAATGACATAATTAATATTTTTTTTTCTAGCTATCTCAAATAGAGCAGCAAAAATAAATTGATCAGTTGGTACCTCAATATCAATTACCGAAGCTTTAAAATAAGCTAACTGAATATCTTTAAAGCTTTTCCAATCAATAACATAAGTGTATAAATCAATATTTAAGGTATTAACTAAGTTTTGAATGTTTTGAACTGCAATTTCAGAATTCCAACCATTATCAAAATGGACAGCTAAAGGGTTTAGTCCCATTATATTTTTCACATAGTATGCTAAAAATGTACTATCAACACCACCACTAATTCCAATAATACAATTATATTTTCTTCCTTTTGAACCTTGTTTAATTTCATGAATAATTTCAGTTATTTTTTGTTGTCCTAATTCCCCTTTTAAAACCTTTTCAGATTCATGTTTAATATATTGGTAACAATGGTTGCAAATTCCTTGATTATCAAAATAAATGTCAGAATCGGTGGTGTCCATTACGCACTTTGTACACTGTTGGTACTCTCTATCTTTTAATATTTTATCAGCCATAATTTAGTTTAATAGTTTTAATAATTCACTACAAATTAAGGTACTTGCATTTCCATTTCCATATAAATTCACTTCAAATTTAACTTCTTTTGCTAGCATCTTTTCAACATTACTTATTAAATTTTCTTCTTTTACATCTGACAGAATATTCACTCCATGTTCTACAAGTTCAAGCCATTCTGTTTCATTTCTAAGTGTAATACATTTTTTCTTAAAAAAATAAGCTTCTTTTTGTAACCCACCACTATCTGTTATTACTAATGAACAGTATTTTAACAACTCAATCATATCATGATAGCCAACAGGTTCTATTATATTCAATTTGGTATCAACATCTAAATTTTCAATCATTTTTTTAGTCCTTGGGTGTAGTGGAAGAATGATAGGCGTTGTTTCATTGATTTTATTTAATGAAGTTATAATACTTAAAAGCCTTTCTGTAGAATCAGTATTTTCTGCTCGATGCAAAGTACATAGAATAAAATTCTTAAAAGATAGAGTCCTAAGAATAGTAGATTTTATAGAGGATTCCTGTGAATAATAAAGAGCAGCATCTTGCATTATATCTCCCACGTTGAAGATTTTACTGCCAAAATTATTAAATCCTTCTTCAATTAAATTTTGTACAGCATTCTGAGTCGGACAAAATAAATAATCTGAAATACGGTCGGTTAAAATTCTATTAATTTCTTCAGGCATGTCCATATTATAACTTCTTAATCCAGCTTCCACATGAGCTACTTTAATATGTAACTTTTTAGCTGCCAAAACTCCTGCAAGAGTTGAGTTGGTGTCTCCATAAACAATAACAAGGTTAGGCTTTTCTGCTTGTAAAATATTTTCAATAGCTTCCAGCATTCTACCTGTCATTACTCCATGACTTACACTATTTATATCAAGGTTATATTTTGGAGTTGGTATAGACATTTCATCAAAAAAAATTTTACTCATATTATCGTTGAAATGCTGACCAGTATGGATAATAATCTCTTCAATATTATCGTATTTTAATAACTCCCTACTTAAGGCTGCTGCTTTAATAAACTGTGGACGAGCTCCAACTACAGTTACAATTTTATTTTTCAAAATGATAGGTTTAACGATTTTGCTAAATTCATATTCTGGCAATCTATAATATAACAATTTTCACTAATAATTATTACGTTTGAGGTGATTTGTATTTAAACTCCAATATAAATATGACAGAATTTTTGAATACAATACACTTTTATCTAATGGATATTTTTACTTCAAATCTCAATTTGTAAAACATTCATTGTTGCTTTCTATTTGTTGAGAATTAATAATATTATATTTCATTATATTTTTTTAAGTTCAATTTGGTTGGGATAACTTATCAATACAGCACGGTGTGGACGCTGTAGAACAAACATACTGCCTGCTGCTAATGCACTTGCACCTGCATTATGGGCTTTTGTAAAATCTTGCATATTGCCTGCACCTCCTAAGGCAATAACAGGCACTGTTACTGCACTACTTACTTGCTGAATAATAGCAGTATCATAACCTTCAAATGTTCCATCTCTATCTATGCTATTTAACAAAATTTCCCCAGCACCTGCTATTTGCATTTGCTTTGCAAAGTTTGCAGGATGCAAGCCTGTATTTTTTTTCCCATTATCTGTAAATACACAATATCCTTTAAAAAAAACTTTCTTCACGTCTACTGAAATAACAACACTCTGGCTGCCAAACAAATTAGCTGCTTGAGAAATGAGTTGTGGTGTAGTGTGTGCTGCTTTATTGATAATTACC
Organism: Chitinophagales bacterium; assembly: GCA_051715485.1. Taxonomy (GTDB): domain Bacteria; phylum Bacteroidota; class Bacteroidia; order Chitinophagales; family Chitinophagaceae; genus UBA1930. Next base: position 67,181 of record JBPXJV010000011.1, on the reverse strand, counting down.
TTTTCAATTCCATTAAAAAGTATATCTTTTATTTGCTGTATTGTTGTAATGCCACCTCCATAAGCCATTGGCATAAAAGCCTCTGCTGCAATTTCAGCAATAGTAGTAATATCAGGTGCTCTATTTTCTCTAGTTGCATCAATATCAATTAAAGTAATTTCATCTACCTCTTTTTCATTAAATATTTTTACAGCATTGATAGGGTCTCCTATATACTTGTAATCTTTAAATTTTATTGATTTAACCAAACCTCCTTTATGCAAAAGCAAAGAAGGAATTACCCTAATTAACGACATATAATATTAATATAACTGCACAAAATTTTCTAGGATTTTCATCCCAAATTTGTGACTTTTTTCTGGATGAAACTGAACACCCAAAATATTTTCATGCTCTATACCTGCTGCAAATTGATAGCCATAGTTTGCAGTTACCAATTCATCTTTTTTATTGTTTAACTGCAAATGATAAGAATGAACAAAATAAAAACGTGGTTCATCTTGCATATCTGTAAATAATTTTGATTGATGATAATTATTTACTTCTGACCAACCCATGTGTGGTATTTTTTGATGGATAGAAAGTTTTTCTTTATTAAAAGCAATTGTTTTACCATTTATCCATCCTAAGCCTTTTTCAATTCCTTCTTCACTACTTTCAGTTAATAGTTGAACGCCTAAACAAATGCCTAAAATTGGTGTTTTATTTATAAGAATTTTTTGATTTAAAATATTTACTAAACCACTATTGTGTAGGTTTTTCATACCATAATCAAAATGTCCTACCCCTGGTAGAATAAGTTTTTCAGCATGTTCAATTTCTTCAATATTATTAGTTATTACAGCCTCAATACCTATACGCTTAAACATATTTTTTATTGAAGATAAATTGCCAGTACCGTAATCTATAATGGTTATCATGATGGTTGTTACCTATTCAAGTATTCGGCTAATTCTGTAGCTAAAACATTGGCATTACACATTGTTTCATATTTATTAAAAGCATTCGATTTTAGAATTTCCTTTTTATCTATAGAAAGATAATAAAATCTTGTAAGAGCATCTGCCAAAATTTCTGGAGTAATATCAGCTGGTAGCAACTCTCCAACATCATTACTAACAATTTCACTTGTACCTCCTACATTAGTTGCTAGTACTGGAATAGCAACAGAGAAAGCCTCCATAATAGAAATGGGTACACCTTCTGTTGAGCTCGTGTTTACAAAAACATCAAAAATATTATTGGTATAAAAATCTATAATTAATGTACTATCCATTTCCCCTAAAAGAAAGAATTTATCGTTCAATTCATTTTGTTGAATTAGTGATTCTAATTCATATTTTAAAGAACCACCTCCAATATGTACCCATTTAATGGGAAACTTTACTAAGCTTGAAGCTTTAATCATTAAATCAATTCTTTTAAGAGGGATAAGTGATGAACAACTCAATACTCTTAGGGTAGTATCAGTTGAACTTGACGTTTTTTTATTGTTACCCAAAGTACCACATCTAAAAACCTTAATATCTGCTTTTGTTGTAGGATATAATTGGCGTAAATGATTCTTGCCAGCAATTGATATTGGCGCTGCTAATGTAATTGAGTTTAGCAATTGCTTACGATATGGAATATAATTATTGTTTCTGTATTCAAACAAATCGTATCCATGCATTCTTACAAAAACTTTATCGAACCTTTTAGTATTTATGAAAGGTAGAATTTCACAACTTCCTTTCCCCCAATAAAAATATAAAATATCTTTTTGAGTTGCTTCTTTCTGAAGTTTTATAACAAAGGGGTGTTTGAGAAGCCTGATGATATTCAAAGAAGCGATAGCCCAACTAATAATCCATTTTTTTTTTGTATATACTTTTTTTAAAAAAAATTCAAAAAGAAAATAATAGGTTTTATAATGAAAGAAAATACTTAAAAAATTTATTCTACTTAGCTTCAATGCATCATCTTCAAAAAGTGGTTGTTCTAATTTAATTTTTTTATTTATAGATTTAGGATTTAACTTATTACCTCCAAATGAAAAAGGAACTAGTGTAATATCATCAAAATAATTAACTAATACATTTAATTCATTCGTTTTCCATTGTTCACCTAATCCATAAGGATAAGAATTAGTAAAATAAATTAGTTTTTTATTCATAAATAAAAAGCAACAACCAAAAAAGTTTTAACCAATAATATTAACTCTGATTGATAATTTAAACTTGATTCAATACAACACTTGAAAAATTATTCCAATAATTTTCAAATTTATATTTGTCAATATTTTTTTGAATATTTTGTCTAAAAACTAACTCTTTTTCTTCAATGGAATCTATTGCATAAACAAGTTCAACAGGAGTTGTAACTAATAAGCCCATCATGTCATCTTCAATAAATTTAAGAGAATCAAAATTGGTTGTGATTACTGGTGTACCAACTAATAAGGAACGCATAATTTTTCCAGAAGATTTACCTACATATTCTAAATCTGAAAAATCTGCATAATAGCAAATACTGCAAACTGCTTGCTTTACTAGACTATGTAGCTCATCATCATCTAACCTTTCTGTTTGCCAAATTATTCTAGGATGATTTAAAAACCTATTTTTATATTTTCCAGCATTACCTACTATCACTAAATATAAGTTTGATGTAGAGAACTGCAAAGAGGTTAACATTATTTCTATGTTATTTTCCTCAGAAATGCCCCCTGCATATACCATATAATTACCATTAATTGACAATTTACTTTTCCAATCAATATTGGCAATGGTTAAAATATCTTTTTGAAATGGAATATTTGGACAAACCCAAAATCTGGTTTTTGAAGTAAAAGCAACTTGCTTTTTTAAAACAGGAATTCTTACTTCATCTGGTATAATTAATTCATCTGCACTTGAAATACTTATTTTTTCGTTCTTTATCCAAATTGGAGAAAATGAAATTTCAGGGAACTCATCGTTTAAGCAAATAAATTTAAGTTTATTTCTTATTGCAAACTTACCTGCAAGTACAATTCCAAGTTGACCACATCCCCAAACCTCACTATACTTTTTAAATATTGTTAATAAGTAGAAATAAAAATTAAAAATGAAATATAATTTTATGTTTGAACCATTTCTCCAGATATATTTATTGTCAAGAAAATAAAAATTTACATTTGATGAAAAATAATCTTTGTAATGCTTTATTTCATTCTGAGTAAGATAAACATCAATAATATTATTTTGATTTTCTGCTAATTTTCTCAAGCAGTTTAATGCGAATGGCATAAACTGAAGTTTGGCTTCATTCAATCTTGTTCTGCCAAATACAAATAATATTTTTTTCTTTTTAATTGGCATTATTCCTACTGAAAAAATTTAAATGAAACTATACGAAATTTTAATAACCAATAATCACCTCTCTACTCAAAAGCAACAATGATATCTTGAGGAGTAAAAACATTGGTTAAGTTGTTTTGATTTTTCTTTTTTAAAAAAAGTGCTGGTATAATTTTTTTACTTTTTGCAAATGATAAAAGTTCTGCTTTTTTAATTAGTTTATTTATTAATTCTTGTTCATTAAGTATTTTATCGTTCCACTTGCACTCAGCAACTAATAAATATTTTTTATCAATAGATTCTGCTACTATATCTAATTCTATTTCAGCTTCTTTCGTTGGAGTGCCCCACCATCTTGAAGCAGGCTTGAAATTGATACCATTTATTTTTATAAACGGAATAGCTTTTTGGCATATTTTTTCCCAATGTAAAGAAACGTATTGAGGCAATTTATCTAAAATTAATTTAGTAAGAGTTTCTTTTTGATTTATTTCAATTAAAGAACGATTGGGTACTACAAATTTGAAATAGAAATTTAAAAATGGGTCACTAATTTTATAAAGTGTTTTCTTACTGTTTTTTATATTTTCTCCAAAAGGTATTTCTCTTTCTAAATAACCTAATTGAATTAATTTATTTAAAGGAGTAGAAAGAGATGTTGCAGGCTTTTCTATTCTTGATGCGATTTCTGTTAATCGCTGACTACCAGAAGCAATTAATGAAAGTAAAGTAAACGACTGTACAGTATCTCTCATATCATCTAAGAATATATGCATTGGCTCGTTATACAAAACACCTTGTGATGTAATAACATGATAGTTTAAAGCATTCATTAAATTAGTTTCTTTCTTTCTCAACTCCCAATATCTTGGAATGCCTCCCCAAATACTATATTCTATTATTGAATTTTGTGCATCTGTATTTAAAATTTTTTGAAGATAAAAAACCGACATTGCTTCAACTTTCATTATCTCATCTGCTCTTCCAAAAAGTGGTGCAGTTGCATTCATTACTAAACTATGCATTAATTGTTGAGAAGAACCACATAGTATAAGATGATAATTTAAGCTTTCTTTATTTTCCCATATTTTTTGAAGAACAGAAGGTAGTTCTGAAGCATTTTTAACAAGATATGGAAACTCATCTATACAGATGATTGTTCCTTTTTTTATTCGGTAATTGAGTTGCTCAAATAATGTCTCCCAATTAGGATAGGTAACTTTATCAAAACCCTTTATCAATAAACTTATTTGTTTTGAAAAAAGCTCCATTTGTCTGGCAGTTTCAGATTGATCTGCCATAAAATAAACATCATTTTTCTTTAATGCTTCTTTAATTAACCTTGACTTCCCTACTCTTCTTCTACCATAAATAATGGTTAAGGCAGAAGTAGGGTTGGTTCTTAATTTCTTTAGCCTTAATAATTCTTGTTTTCTATCAACGAAATCCATAGTCGTTAATTATGTTTCTCAAAAATAATGTTTCTCAAACATAATTATTTATTCTTTGCTTCTTAAAAGGGATTATTAAAAACAACATCAGGTTGTTGAAGCATTTGATTTATTTGTGTACTAATTTTTTAATTAAATCTAATAATTCTGGCTCAACTGTTTCCTTGTGTAGCATTTCATTTTTGTTGAATCTAAATTAAACATCAGTTTTACAAAAGTTATTTTATTCAGTTGTCCAATCTTCAATTACAATTCCATTTAGCCTTATAAAATCATCTAAATTTTTTGTTACTAAAATTAAGTTATTGTATATAGCTGTTGAGCCAATTAATAAATCAAAATCGTCTAATATCTTGCCTTTCGTTTTCAGTCTAGATTTTTCTTTTGCATAAATATCAAGAGCTGGAAAAATTGGAAGAATACTGAATTTGGCAATAAAAGCGTCAGTATATTTTTGATTTATAGCTTTCTGTATGCTGTTTTCAACACCATATTTAAGTTCTGCAACGGTTATTTCTGATAAAAAGCAATTATTTGGACCTACAGAGTTAATTTTATTATACAAATCAAACTGGCCTTTAATAAAATAAATACAAATATTTGTATCAAGTAAATATTTTTTCACAATTCTTCTCTATTACGTGAAAAATTTCTTGCCCTTTTTAATTCTACAATTAATTCATCTGCACTATGATCTGATATCCAAGAACCATACAATTCTTTAAGAGGTATTTCTTTTCTTTTTGCTGTTTTCATTGATTTTGAAAGTTTAGAAATAAGCTCAAGTTTATTTTCATAGCTAAGACTTTTAAGTAAAGAATAATAGCTATCAATAAGAATTGTATTTACATCTGTTATCTTCATTTTTCATTCGTTTTAATAATAACAAACTTACTGAAAAGTTCTTTGTCAATCTATTTAAAATCAAATAATCTAAAGCACTAAAACAATATTTTTTCAATTATCTCACCCAATTCTTTTTACTACATTATTTTCTAACACATATTCTTGGTTAGACTCTGGACAAATGGCTTTGTTGTTTTCATTAAAATGTAATCTGTGTCCATACTCACTTACCCAACCTATTTGCTTTGCAGGATTACCTACCATTAATGCAAAAGCAGGTACTGGTTTTGTTATTACTGCACCTGCTCCAATTAAACAATAAGCTCCTAATTCGTTTCCACAAACAATGGTTGCATTGGCACCAATACTTGCTCCTTTTCTTACATGGGTTGTTTTGTATTCGTGTTTACGAATAATAGCACTTCGTGGATTGATAACATTGGTAAATACCATACTTGGACCTAAGAAAACATCATCTTCACAAATAACACCTGTGTAAATAGATACATTGTTTTGCACCTTAACATTATTACCTAAAACTACTTGTGGCGATACAACTACATTTTGCCCAATATTGCAATTTTTGCCAATAGTGCAATGAGGCATAATGTGTGAAAAATGCCAAATTTTTGTTCCTTCACCTATCACAGCATTTTCATCTACTATTGCTGATGGGTGATGAAAAAAGTTTGTATTAGTCATTGTGTTGTTGGTGTGTGGTTGAGTGAATTAAATTATAAAAAATCAACTTTTAAATACTAATATAAAAAACCAAATAACCAAAGAGGAATTCTATTGTAATTTCCTATTTCTACATCATCTAAAACTACATAAGCATTTGTAACCTGCTTAATTTGATTATCTGTTTTATGCTTACCTCCTATTTCAAATGTATGTGTATCGTTCACTAAAAAATCTCCTTTTGGGGCATCATTAAGGGTAAATTTATAAGTAAGCTGATTGACAAAAAACGATTCTCTTATATTTCCTTTATTAGTTGCATTGGAAGCTAATAAATACATTAAGTTGGTGTTTTCTAAATAGGTTTTAACTGGCTTTTGAAGAATACTGATGCCAATGTTTGGTTTAAATAAATTTTTGGTTAATCCTATTTCTTCTAAATAATGAAAATAAGTAAGTAATGTATTTCTATTGATTCCAATTTTATCGCTCAGCTTTGAAACATTTGCCTGAAAAGGAACAGATGCTGCAATGATGGATAAAAGTTGTTTTACTTTTGGAATATAAGCAATATCAACTTTTCGTAAGAGGGGCAATTCAACATCAAGCATCATATTAACAATCTGTGCTAATTTTATTTGATACAAATCTTCCTCTTCTTTATAAAAAGGATAATAGCCAATTTTTAAGTATTTATCAAAGTGCTGAAAAACTTTTATTTCTTTATGAATATTAGTTGCAATAGATGTGTGATTGTTCAGTATATCATCTAAACTATTTATTGCAAAAGTTTTATTGGTTTCAAAAGCTAAAAACTCTCTAAAAGATAATCCTTGCATTGTATAAATAATAGCTCTTCTGCTTAGGTCTGCTTGTGCATTTAAAATTTCTAATAAAGAAGAACCAGTAAATACAACTTTTATATCTGGATAATTATCATAAATGGTTTTTAGTTCTTGCGACCATTGAGGGTATTTATGCACCTCATCTAAAAATAAATACTTACCTCCTTTTTGTTCAAATGTTTTAACTAAAGTGGTTAAAGAATTATTATTAAACCAAATATTATCTAAACTAACATATAAAACTTGGTTTAAATTATTGGCTAAATTAATTTTTATATATTGTAATAATAGGGTTGTTTTACCTACACCTCTTGCTCCTTTAATACCAATTAATTGAGAGTTCCACTGAATAGTATTGATAAAACTACGAACAAAATTAGTTTCAACTCTTGCTAACCTTTTTTGAAATATTTCAATTAATTCGTCCATAATTGCTTAATAAGATAAGCAAATGTAATATATTTTGCTTAATACAATAAGCATTTTTAAATAATTTGTTTAGTGAGGTAAGCAAAATCAGTATTAATTATCATTTCACTAAAGCATTACAAACACTCTCAATTTCTTCATCATTCAAGCCTAAACCACTGGGTAAATAAAAACCATTACGAGCTAATTTTTCTGCTATTGGATATTTTTCATTTTTAAATAATCCCATTTTTTGAAAAACAGGTTGTTCATGCATGCACCAAAAAAATGGGCGTGTGCCAATTTTTGCTTCACTTAATTTTTTTACTGTTTCATTTGCCAATGTTTCTGTTTCGGCTACTAAGCCATAAACCCAATAAATGTTTTCGGCATAGTCTGTTTTAATTTGAGGTAATTGAAATCCTTTTAAACCAGTTAAGCCTTCATTGTATTTTTGTCCAATGTGTCTTTTCTTTTTGATATGCTCATCTAATTTTTCTAATTGAGCCAACCCAATAGCAGCTTGCATATTAGTCATTCTGTAATTCCAACCAAGCTCGTAATGAATAAACCTTCTGCCATTAGGCTCAAAAGCAAGGTTTCTAAATTTACGGCATCGTTCTGCTAATTCAGCATTATTACACATAATCATTCCACCTTCGCCAGAGGTAATATGCTTATTGGGATAAAAACTAAAAATACTAATATCTCCAAAAGAGCCACATTGCTGACGATGATAAGTTTGTCCATGCATTTCAGCAGCATCTTCAATTAACAACAAGTTATACTTTTTGCAAAGAGCTAATATAGGTTGCATATCAACAGGCAACCCATAAATATGTACTACTACAATGGCTTTGGTTTTGGTGGTAATTTTTTCTTCAATTTTTGTAACATCAATGTTCCAAGTAGTAGCATCACTATCTACCAATACTGGTATTAGTCCTTCTTGTACCAACGATTGTGCTGGAGAAATAATGGTAAAAGTGGGCATAATTACTTCGGAGCCTTTTTCTAAATTTAATGCTCTAACAGCAATATCTAATGCTGCTGAGCCATTGCTTACTGCTATGCCAAAATTTCTTCCTACATAAGCAGCCATTTTTTCTTCAAAGGCTTTTATAAAAGGACCTTCACTTGATATCCAACCAGTTTCTATACATTCTGTAAGGTATTTTAATTCGTTACCAGAAAGCAAAGGTGTGTTTACAGGAATTGGCTTATTCATTTATTAATTTTTTTCTAAGTATAAAACAAACGCCCCAAGTATTTTCTGATGGTTCATTTGCAGTTAAAAATTCTTCGGTGTGTACTAATTCAAAACCTGTATGTGTAGCCAATAATTCAATTTCGGGAATAGAAAAATGACGCATTGGATGTTTTTCAAAAATTGATGTAGATATATTTGTTTTTTTATCTTTTATCATTACTTCATAATTAACATCTACTACATTGGTTTGATGGTGTATGAGTGATTGAGCAAGTCTGGTAATTTCAATTTCTGTGTTAGCCAAACGCTTTATTCTTGTTTCGGGTTTTTGAGAATACACTGCTGGTGTGTACCAAATATCAAATATAAAAATACCATTTTCGTTTAAATGATTGTGTACAGTTTTAAAACAATTAATTAGTTGTTTGTTATCGTTTAAATAGCTAATAACATGAAACAAAGCAAGAGCAACATCTGCTTTTTCTTTAAGTTTAAACTGTGTAATATCTGCAACCTGAGGAAAGAAATTATTGATGTTTTTTTGTTTTGCCAAATCAACCATTTCTGCACTTCTTTCTAACCCTATAATTTCATAACCTTTTGGGCAAATAATTTCTGCATGATTACCAGTACCACAACCAAGTTCAATAATCTTAGTTGCCTTACTATTATATTTATTGATAAGTGAAACAATATAATTTGCTTCAGCATTATAATCTTTGTCTTTGTAAAGTAAGTCGTAGTATTGGCTGTAAAACTTAAAATTGCTCATTAGTTAATTTTACATCGTTATCATTAATAGGTTCAAATCTCACTTTATCTTGCTCTCCACAGTAAGGACCTTGTTTTACTTCTATTATCTCACTTTCTTCTAACATTTTAAAGCCATGTCCACCATCAGAAAGTAAGATTACGTCTCCAGGAAAAAGTATAGTACTTTTGATATAATGTTGTTCATTATCAAAAAAATCTACTCGTACTTTGCCCGATTTGATAAATAGTACTTCTTGAGTAAGATGTACATCACGTTTTACCAAATTATGTCTGTGAGGAGGAATCACATAATCTTTAGGACGGCACATATAACCTAATTGTTGCGAATCATTATCATTGGTAAAAAACTCAATGCCTTGCTTTTGATAATCTTTTCTGATGATGATGGAAAGGATAAGGTTATTGTGAATTATTTTTTCGAGCATGATTTAGGTGTTAAATGATATTTGAGTTTTCAATTAATTCTTTTTTCTGAAAATCTATGATTTATGATGTTTATAAGAAAATGTATAGGCTTATATGATGGATGATTTTATTATTTAATAGTAATAATTACGATCGTTCTATTTTCTTATCCTTTTATAAAATATCCGCCATTTTTTCTACTTCTTCTTCGTTCTATCAATTCTTTCTTTATCAACTCAGCTATTTGCCTTTCTATTGTTTTTTAGGGCGGTTTTCTAACAAAACAACTATATCTTTTGCCAAAATACCTTTGTTTAAAGAAATAGTTTCCAGCAGAGATTTTAATCCCTCACTTTTGTTTTCTTCTTTATTTTGTTGCAAATACTGTTACCTGAAATCCTTCTCCTATAGTTTCAAATTTTGGGCTAGGGGAATTATTTTCAATAAAATAGTTGATAATTTTACCTATTCCCGAACCGTATTTTTCAATCCAACCTAAATTTTTAAAAAAATCTGCAATCACAATATTTCTCGGAGTAGATTTATAGTTGTTTTCTGTTAAATCTTGAATACGAATACCTTCTGGAAGCTTTCCTGGGTTATAAATACTGCGATTTCGTTTTCGCCTTGCTTTAAGATCTATTGGAAGGGTTGGTTCATTGGTTATTAAAAATCACTTTTCTAATTTTCTGATACAAATTAATCTATAAAAATAAATATATATCTTGATTTGTAAGCTTTTAGAAATAGGTATTGGTGTTTATTCTATGTGTTTAATGATGGTCGGGTAATGTTGTGATAAGAATTAAATTCTATTTTAATAGTTTACTCAATTTGTTTTTAATTTTAAGTCTAAAGATAATTCCCTTTAATTCTGGTATAGTTGAAATTGCTTTATCCTGAAAATCTTTATTTTGATTTAAAATCAAATAAGCTAAATTTTTGAGTTTATTCTTAAATGATGTAATACCCAAATTTTCTATAAATAACTCCTTATGCTTAGAATAAATATATATCAGTCCATTTAATTCTCGTTGATTATCATTTGATATTCGACCAGAATTTCTTTGGTGGTAATTTATCAATAATTCATGTACAGTGCCGAAGTTTGCATATAGTGCTATGCTTATATAGGTGTCCCATTCCTGATAAGATGGGCAATCCTCATCCAATAAGCCTGCGGAATCAAATATATTCTTTCTAATCACTGCTGAATTATAATCTACATAGGTAGTACGTTCTAATAGTTGTTTAAGAATATTACCTTTCGTTATCCAAGTAAAAGATCCAGTAATTTCATTTCTATCATTTATTAGATGCGAGTAACAGGTGCAAATATCAATACTTACATTTTCCTGTAAATATCTAATTTGCTTTTCCAACCTTTCAGGAAACATGGTGTCATCCGAATCAAAAAAAGAAACATATACTCCTTTTGATTTCAAAACACCTGTATTTCTTGCTCCCTGAGCCCCTTTTTTTCTTTCATTTTTGAGGTATTTTATCCTATTATCTCTAAATGAATATTGATGTATAAGTTCTTCTGTATTATCAGTTGAAAAATCATCAACAACCAAGCATTCCCAATCTTGATAGGTTTGGGCTTGAATACTTTCGAGGGTTTCACTTATTAAATGAGCCCGATTATAAGTAGGAATTATGATACTTAACATTATGTTATGTGTCTGTTGAGTGAAATTAATTTCAATTAGGCTAATTCTTCTTTAGAATAATTGTAAAACCATTCTTTTTTAATTTCCTTACATTAAATATGTTGAGTATCTTTCTGATTACTTTTGTAATGAAATGTTGATTGCCGATATACAAGTCTTCACTTATGTGTTTCCAATAAGTTCTGTATATAATTTTTTCTAATGTATATCTATTAGAAATAAGTTCTCGTGTTGCACATGAAGGATCGCCCCAGACTAGATATTTTTGTATAACTTTCGGAGTGTATGGTTTAACATGTGAAAGATCATCGTAAAATTCATCCCATAATAGCGGAGCAGATATAACTAAATGCCCATTAATATTTAAACAACGATCCATCTCCTTCAACGTGTCGTAAAATTCTTGTGGTTGAAGATGTTCTATGACATGACTACAGTGAATAAGATCGAAGAAATTATTCTCGTATGGGAGTTTGGGTACACTACCTAGTGTGATATTTTTATACGACTTTTTGAGGAAATTAACAGTTTCTTCATTACCCTCCAAGAGGTAAAAATCATTTCTATTGAAGTGTTTTGAGAAAGAACCGTCACCAGGACCAATATCTAACACTTTAGCAGTAGGTGTAATATACGGTCTGGCGACTTCGTAAAACGGTGCTCTTTCAAACGTTGTGTATTGTTGATATTTACTCATTATTTCGTACTATTTTAAATAATCTGTTTTTGTTTTATTTTTTATGCCAATTTATATCTAAAATTATAGGATATCCGTTTTTTGTTGATACTGGACCACCTTTACGCAAAGCTCCTTCGTTAACAAATATTGTTATTGCTTTTTCATGAAAATCATAAACAATTCCATCGTATCCTAACCACAGGTTAAGTTCGTATATACCTGCACATATAGGTAATGAATTAATTTTACCCTTAATTATATTTTCTCCTTGAGATAACTCAAAGCTCTCACCGACATGACCAGAGTATATATGTAGAAGAGGGGTTGTATCTGGTAGTCGAAAGCCGATAGCAAATTGTACGGTTTTAGATATTGGAGAATTTATTTTTACCTCAAACTCAAATTGTTTTCCAGTTTCTATTTCTGAGGTAATTTCGAAGTTACTTATTATTAATTCTTGGAAATCAGTATTGATATTTTTAAAAGATGTTTGGTAATTGTAAGCTTGTTCTTTTTGATAAGAATCAATTGTATTCTCAATTTTACCACTAAATAATACCATTCCATTACTTAAAAAAATACCATTTGTACAAAGATTCCTTACCGCCGCCATATTATGACTCACAAACAAGACTGTTCTGCCTTCTCCTTTGCTAACTTCGCCCATTTTGCCTAAGCATTTTTTTTGAAATTCGGCATCACCAACGGCTAAAACTTCATCAACAATCAGAATTTCACTTTCTAAGTGAGCGGCTACAGCAAAGGCTAAACGTACATACATACCACTGCTATAACGTTTTACTGGTGTATCTATATAGCGTTCTACACCTGCAAAATCCACAATTTCATCAAACTTGCTTTTTATTTCTTTTCTCGTCATGCCAAGTATAGCTCCATTTAAAAAAATGTTTTCTCTACCCGTCATTTCAGGATGAAAGCCTGTACCTACTTCTAATAAGCTGGCTATTCTACCTTTTACTTTTATGCTACCAGTTGTAGGTAAAGTGGTTTTAGAAAGTATTTTTAATAATGTGCTTTTACCAGCTCCATTTCGTCCTATAATACCTAATACTTCACCTTGTTTTACTTCAAAATTTATATCTTTCAAAGCCCAAACATAATCGCTATCTCCTTTTGCTGTTCTATCATTGGCTTCTCCAATTTTTAAGAAGGGATCTTCTTTGCCTTGAGCCTTATACCACCATCGTTTTAAATCGTGGCTAAGTGTACCTGTGCCTACTTCGCCTAAACGATATTGTTTTGATAAATTTTCTACTTTTATTACTGTATTACTCATTATTGCTCCATTGTTTATATCATTCTGTAATAAAATATCCTCCTGTTTTACGGCTTACGCTTTTTTCAATAATGCCTCTTTTCTTTTGTTTAATAAAAAACTTCTTCCTTTCTCTGATAACTTATATTGTTGATTTTTACTAATGGGTTTATCGGGTATGGTCATTTCTATTAATTTAAGTTCTAATGCGGGTTTAAGATAATTAGACCTAAAGTTTTCCCTATGGGAAAGCCCTAATTTACGTTGTATTTCCTGCCTATCCATTTCGGTATCTAATATTTGGATAAGTGATTTAACTTGCTCGGTAACTTGCTCGGTATCTTGCTCGGTAATTTGTTCGGTAATTTGATTTATTGAACATTTCTTTTTTTCTTCTTTACTATTAAACATCAACACGTCAATAATAGAAAGCCAAGTAACAAATTCATTATTAAATTGCTTATACTCTATCGGCAAAGACTTGATAAATTGAAGCCGAATGCCATATTCTGCAAAGTTCTCCTTTGAATACAGCTCCATTCCACCTATAGCATTGATATAGTTAGTTGCTCCTAGTTTTTTTACAGATAGACTGCAACCTTTCTGCCTTCTCCATCCCCCTTGTGTTTGAAAAATCTTGTGATGAAACATAAAACTTTGACTGCAATCCAAGATACTGAGAACACTCTTTGATACTATGAATGGCTATCTCAGCTAATGACTTGTATTGTCCTACTATGATTTCAGAGACAAGAGGATACACTACACTAAAATAAGGAGCTTTTTTATAAGCCATTTCAATTGTCTTAGTAAGGTTTTTATATTCTTTTGCTGTATAATTTATTTCAATCTCGTTGATCAGCTTATTCTGACTAGCATTTAATAAGGGAACAGTAAAATAATTAGCGTCTCCGTTAATCAAAATCCTATTTCTATTTACCCATCCTCTGTTTATATAGTTTACATCATCATAAAACACAAAAGCATCTACCGAATGAATCATTTGAAAGTACCCTATGTACGGAAAAAGATAGGGCTGCATGATGGCTACTTTCATTTTATAGTCTTATTTTTTTATAACACAAAATATCCGCCTGTTTTTGCTGCTCCTCTAAATTCAATTTTGCTTTCATCTCGTAATTGTTTAAGCCAACGCTCTACCGTTCTATTAGTTACATCAAAATGCTGATATAACCATTTAGCATTCATTCCCGGGTTATTCTTAATTAAATTCAATAAATCATTTACACCGACATTTACACCGACATTTACATCCTGTTTAAGTTTTTCATTAAACAAGACAACCTTAAACCCTGTTATATTCTCTTCAAATACAGGTGGAATTACTCCGTAATCCTTACAAATATTTTGTATGCGTAAAATTCCTGAACCATAACGCTCAATTAAACCAGCTTCTTTAAAGGCTTTAGCAATCAGTTTGTTTCTTGATTTTGAGGTATAGTTTCCGGTAAGCAAATCCTGAATAGTAATACCTCCAAATAATTTTCCCGGATTATAAAATTCAATTCTATTGTCAAAAATTTTAATCACACTACCTGAACTATCGTGGTAATCACGGTGTACAATCATATTGGTTACCACTTCACGAATAGCATCTAATGGATAGTCGAAACGTTCAATACGTTGTGGCTCTCCTGTAATAATATACTCCATCATTAAATGCTTTTTGATAAAAGCTATAATCTCATCCACTTCTGTAAACAAATCGGTATTGAGCGATAAGGAATCAATAATGGTGATATCGCTTTTAAAACGACCGATCTGCACATCGCTTATAGGGCAATAATCCGAAACAAAGAGTAAATAAGCTCCAAAGGTGAGCTTTCCCTCTCTAATCATTTCCATTTTTGACAGAAATTCAAGCGGAGCATAAAGAATGGGAGCTTCGGTTCGTTGCTCAATTTTTCTAATAAACCGCTTTACTTTATCCAAAGAGATATTTTCTAAGGAATGATTGGAGTCAATATAAAAGTCCCAACTTGTGTTGATGGTTTTTAAATGCTCGTTGGCTATTTCTTCCACGCTCATCAAATGGTTGGAATTGCCTACTCGTTTATAGCATTTTCCTTTTAGAGAAACAGGCTTAATGGGATATTCTTGAATCTTAAACACCACTATCGTTTTTCCATGCTCCTCAATTATTTCTACATCAGGGATAATAGCGGAAGCTGTTTTGCTTTTAATTTCATTGATCCATTTCTGAATAGTTTCTTGTCCAATATTTACACCTTTTGTTGCTCCATTGTCTGAAATTCCAATAAAAACTTCTCCTCCTTTTGTATTGGCAAAAGCTACCAACGATACAATCACCTCATCACTAAATGAGGTTTTAAATTCCAGTGTTTCATTTTCGCCTTGTTTTAGAAAAGATTGAAGTGCTTTATTTGTCATTAATCAAAAAACAAATATTGTTTTGATAAATTTTCTACTTTTATTACTGTATTACTCATTAAAAAATATTGATTGCTGCTTCTATTAATTTATTTTTTATTGTTTCGTTGGTAGGTGGGTTGGGTATAAGGTACTCTACTGCTTCTTCATAATCTATATCATTAAAATATACCAATTGTGCACGAAATAGCTTGCCCGAAAACATATCTCCAAACAATTCTTCTGCACGTTTACTAATATTGTTTATAGAACAATAATTATTGTTCAACATAAAATACAAATCCACATAATCTTTCCATTTAGACCTTCTTCCTAAAGCGTAAGCTTTCATTGCACCTAAATCTAATAGCGAAGGAAGTTTAATATATTGCCCAAACGGATTATCTGCTTTTATTTCAAAAGGGTACTGAAAAAAAGTTAGCTTAACATTGTTTATGGTTACATTCATTTGTTCTGCTACCCTTCTTGTAATGGTATGCTGAAACCCTGAAGCAGTTATTTTAGACAGATTTTTTTTATGGTTAATAGCGGAGAATTTAAATAAATCAAAATCAATAGACCTGCGATGTCCAATATATAATGCAATAGCAGTTCCGCCTACCAAATAATATTCTCTTTTAAAAGAACTTATAAACGGCAATAATTCTATTTGGTGCTGACTAAGAATTTCGCTATGCATATTTCTGAAAAACAAGGCTAAAAAAATGATATATCTCTGGATAATAATTCAATTTCATTCGCTCCTTTGCCGAAAAAAAAGTTGCTGCCGTTTTTTTTATTCCCAACAATTCAAACAACTCTTTCACATCATCTAAGGTGCCATAATTTAGAATAGTTTCCACTAAAAAGCTATCGGAAATTTCATTTAATTTATCTTCTGGTGTGTACCAAAAAAGGTTTTTATGTTTGGCTATATAGTTATTCCGAGTCATTATTAATTTTTACACAGTATCCATAAAACTTTTTTCTACCTTGTTAAAAATAATAGCTCCTATACCTAAAACAAAAAAAGCTACTGCAGAGCTATAACCTAATAATACCCAACTAAAACTACCACTTCCTGTAAAAGCATACCTAAATGTTTCTACAATTGCAGATAATGGATTTATTTTAATTGCCATTGCTATTGTTGGAGAACTATTTTGTATTTCACTTAATGGATAAATAATGGGTGTAGCATACATTAAGAGTTGTACGCCAAAAGTTAATAGAAAAATAAGGTCTTTATACTTTGTAGTAAGAGAACTAATAATCATACCCAAACCTAAAGCTAAAACAGCCATTAGTAAAAGTAAATAAGGTATTAGAAATAATGTAGTATTGGGTTGTAGGTTACTACCATTCCAATAATACCAAGCCCAAATAAGTAAGAATAAAAAGAATTGAATGCCAAACCTAATAAGGTTTGAAACAACAATACTTAATGGCATTACTAATCTTGGAAAATATACTTTACCAAAAATTGATGCATTGTCTTTAAATACAGTAGCTGTTTTATTTAAACATTCAGCAAAATAATTCCATAAGGTAACACCAGAAAGATAAAATACAATTTGTGGTACACCGCCAGTACTAATATTTGCAATTTTTCCAAAAATTATTAAGAACATTAAACTGGTTAGTAATGGTTGTACAAAAAACCAAAGAGGTCCTAAAATGGTTTGTTTATAAAAAGTTACAAAATCTCTTTTTACAAACATCAACAATAAATCTCTGTATCTCCAAACTTCTTTTAGTTTTAAATCGAGTAAAGAGTGTTGTGGTGATATTTCTTCAGTCCATTTTTCCATGATTAATTATAATCGTTTTATTTTCTAAACATTTTTTGCCACCAACTTAGTTTTGCATGGTTATCAAAATATCCTTTGTTGTTAGCATCAAAATAAGGGTCTTTTTTTCTTCCTCCATAAATATATTTATTATAGCCATAACCTTTGCCTCCATAACCATACATATAACCATAACCATAGCCATAACCATAACCATAATAACCATAACGACCTGCTAAGTTTACATCATTTACCACTATAGCCATATTGGTTAGTTTCTTATCTTTCTTTAAATCATTTATGAAGTCCATTTGCTTTTTAAGTGTATAGCGTTGTCTTATAACATATAAAGTAGCATCTGCATATTTACTTAAAGCAAATGAGTCGCTTACCATACCAACAGGTGCAGAGTCAATTACAATATAATCGTAGTTTGCTTTTAAAGCATTAAAGAAAGATTCCATTCTATCGCCTATAATTAATTCAGCTGGGTTTGGTGGTATAGGACCAGTATTGTATAAATGTAGTAATGGATGTTTTCTAAGTGTTTTGTAAATACTATTTATATCGTTTGTTTGCCCTATTAAATAGTTGGTAATGCCTCTATCATTATTATCATCAATTTCTTTAATTTCAATACCTTTTAGTTTGCGTAAATCAAATTCTAAAAGGGCAACTCTTTTTCCTGTGAGAGCTAATACAGCAGCAAAGTTTAAGCTGATAAATGATTTTCCTTCTCCACTAATTGATGAAGTAATTAATATAGAAGTTGCTTCATTATTTTTTTGTTTGCCCGATAAAACAAATTCTAAATTACTTCGTAAAATTCTAAATTGTTCGGCAACAATATTTCTACTATTTTCTACAACAATAGAACCAACTTCATCCACATGGCTAATTTCTCCTGCTATTGGTATATCTGACTTATCGGAAATATCTTGTCTTGTTGTAATTTTATCGTTTAATAAATCCAATAAATAAATTATTCCAATAGGAATTAATAACCCTAAAATAGCAGCAAAAGTTTTTATTTGAGATGACTTAGGCTCAATAGGTAGATAAGATGCATAAGAAGGGTCTAACTCTTGATAATTAGATTCTGTAGATACAGAAGCAATAGAAGTTTCCTCTCCTTTTTGTAAAAGATATAAATATAGTTTTTCTTTAACGCCCTTTTGTCTGTTAATATTTAATAATTCTAATTCCTTGTCTGGTAAGGAGCTTAGTTTATTCATATCAACATCGCTACGACCTTCAAATGTGCTAATTTTTAATTTTTTAGATTGTTTTAAAATGGCACCGGCTTCTAAAATGCTTTGTTTAAGTTGCTCAATTTGATTGTCAATTTCTAAAGAAGAAGGATTGTTTTTATAAGCAACAAATTCTAATTTTTCTTTTTGAATTTGTAAATCATTATAGCGTTGAATCATGGTGTTATAAGACATATCATCAACACCTAAATTAGATGGAATAACTTTTGATTTTCCAATACTTTTATTGTTTCTTAAATAATCATTTATTTGATCTAAATTTTCAATATCTAATTGTAAGTTTAAAACTTGTTGTTCGGCAGCTGTTAATCTTCCTTGTAAATACAAATACTCTCCTTGAACATCAAAAAAACGATTGATTTTTTTATAATCTCTAATTTCAGATTCTAAATCATTTAATTCTTTTGCTACAATAGCTAATCTATTATTAATAAATGCAACAGTATTTACAGCAGTTTCTTTTTTAAGTTCAATATCGCTTTTAATAATTTCTTTAACCAATAAGTTTAAAAAGTCTTCTACTTTTTTTCTACTTTCACCTGTTAATCCTAAAACTAAAACACTTGTTTTTTGGCTAAGTGTTCCAATAGATAAATTACTTTGCATAATACCTGCAGCATATTGTGTAGGTAGCCATCTAATAATATAAGGGTCAGTACCTGTTTCTATGGTAGATCCATTTTTTATTATCCTAAATTTAAACCCATAAATATTTAAAGAATCTCCCCATTTGAATTGTTTAGTTTTTTTGTTCAACTCAATTTCAGCTCCTTCTTCGTTATAGGATTTTAATTTAAAAGAATAAACAAGGCTTGAATCTGGAATATTTATTGGTTTAAAAGTAAATGGTGTTGATTTATAAGAATCTGATGTTTTAATATTTCCTTCTTTACTATAAATAATATTAAAACCTCCAATTTCTACTACTCTTTCTAATAGTTTTTTTGTACGAATTAGTTGCATTTCATTGTCTAAATTAATAGACCTTACACCCGATACTGCCTGACTAATAATATCATTCTGTACTTGATTAGTTCCTTTACCTGGATCTCGTACTAATAGTTGAACATTTGCTTTATAAATAGGTACTTTATATCTTATATACATCATTGCTGCACCAAGACATAAAACCATTGATAAAATAAATAAAGGAAAATGGCTTAGATATTTTATTAAAATTTCTCTTACAGAAAATTTAGGTTTATTATCCTGTTGAGTAATATTAGGAATAATTGATTGTGGATTAATTGAGCTCATTCATGTAATAATTAATTAAGAAATTATCTTCTGCCTAACAACATTATAAAGTTTATTAAACTTAAAGCTATACTTGCAAATTGTACTATGGGTTGTATATTTTCTCTAAATTCTCTGTCTCTCATTTTTTTGAATTTTTTTTCATCAGCTCCTACATAAATCATATCATTTTGTTGTAGCTGAAATGCAGGAGATTCATAAAGTTTTGCATCTTGTAAATCTATATAATAGGTTTTTCTTTTACCACTATCTTCTCTTACAACCATTATGTTATTTCTTTTACTATCTTCAGAAAGACCTCCTGACTGTGCAATAGCATCAATAATAGTAGCTTTTTCTGTATTAAATAGCTTTGTTCCTTGACTGGGTACTTCTCCTAAAACATTTACTGAAAACCCTAATATTTGAACATCTACAGCAATATCTTTAATGTATTTTTCCCATTCTGTTGATATTAAATCTTGTAATTGCTTACAAGTTAATCCAGAAACTTTTAAAAAGCCAATTTTAGGTAACTCAATTTTTCCTTGTTTGCTAACCAAGAAAGTTCCATTACTACCTAATGTATTAAAAAGTGCTACTTGTTCTTGATTGGCTGTAGCCATTGTAAAAGCTTTGATGCTTATTTTATCTCCTTCTTTTATTGTAAGCTCCTTATAAGAATAATTATTAAGGCTATCGAAACCTGTTTGAAAAAGTTGATATGATTTTTCTAACTTTTTTAGGTTAGTACAACTTGCCAATAATAATATACTAAGTAAGCCAAAAACAACCTTTTTCATATAAAAAAATTGAGAATAATAAGAAAAAAAAACAGCTCCGCCAAGTAACTCACAGAATGAGTTATGCTATGCTCAAAAAATAACAGACATAAGGAAAAATAATGATTGAAAATTACTTACCTATATGTCTGTTAATATAAAAATGATTCAAAATTCAGAATGTTTTTTGTATTGTAACACATTAATAATCAGCTTTTTATAGGGGGTTTAAAGGCTAAATATTTTTGTGAGGTGCAAATATAGGTTAATTTTATTTGTTATTAATATTTTGGTTGTATATATAAGAATTTTTTTTATACTGAAATAAGATTTCAAAGTATTTAGCTGCTTAAATAGTTTATTAGTAACAAACAAAATAATTACCCAATTATTGCTTTAATTTTTCCTATTCTATGAGGCAATTTTTGGCTAAAATGCTGTTTCATTCATAAAAAAATATTAATCTAAATTATAAAGAAGAAAATTAATGATGGGCAAAATCTGCCTCAAAATTTCCATTAATCCTTTCAATTGGTGGATTAAAGTACCCAAATTTAATTGTTGGAAACTCTTCTTGTATTAATTGCATCATTTGTTTAACACCAATTATTTCTTGTGTTTCAGTAGCACTAATTAAACCCAAATACCAATCGGGGTCAATATTAAAATTTCGCCACTGAATCATTTTTAAATTGGTTTCTTTAATTAGTTTTCTCAATGCTTCATATTCTTCTGCACTATCTGTCATGCCAGGGAAAACAAAATAATTTATACTACTCCAACCTCCACTTTCATTAGCTACTTTAAGGCTTTGTACTACCTCTTCAAAAGTGTAATTGTTGGGTCTGTAATAACGAGTATAAATTTCCTTTCTTGCACTATTGATGCTTACTCTAATACTGTTTAAGCCTGCATCAAATAATTTTTTTACAGCATTAGGTTTTGAGCCATTGGTGTTTATGTTGATGCTTCCTCTATTGGTATGTTTTCTAATTTCTATAATTGTTTTTTCAATGGTTTCCCACATCAATAAAGGCTCTCCTTCACAACCTTGCCCAAAACTAATTATTGGAAAAGGTGCATTCATTAAATGTGGTACAGTGTATTCAACAATTTCTTCAACAGTTGGTTTAAAGGTTAATCTATCTTGAGGAGAAGTAATATCTTCTTCTTTTGGTTGAAAAGAAACACAACCAAAACAATTTGCATTACAAGCTGGTGATGCAGGAACAGGGCACTCCCATCGGTGCATAGAAAAATTTCTTGCAGCAGGACAATGATATGTCATACAGCAAGTTTGCATTAAATGCTTTACCAACCTGTTTGATGGATATTGTTGCAACAACCATTGAGAGCCTGTTTCAATTTCTTTTTCATCGTAACCTGCACACTCCTGACGAATATCCTTTTCTACTCTAATAGCTGCTACATAAGTTTTGTTATTAAACCATGCTGCTGCAGTATAACAAAATAATGGTAAGGTTGGTGCATCTTTTTCTGTTTCAAAAGCAGCTAAAAATAAACTTGTATGTGCAGGAGGAATAAATGCTGCAACAGCCCAACCTTTTTCACACAAACGCATTTCTCCTGTTTGTACATCAATGCCAATACCTTTTCTCCCTGGTAGTTCATATAAGTTGCCTCCATCTGGCAATTCAATCCAATTATCTAACTCTACTTCAAATGCATCCCAACCAGCACGACCAGTAGCATACAAAGTTTTGTCTTCATAAATATTTCCTTTACCATCTGAATATAAAAGATATGGAGAATGTTTTAGCATTGTGTTGATTATTCAGTTTATTGATTACTTAATTGATTTTTACAAAAATCATTAAACAATTTTTCATTGGTTGGGTTTGAAGTAAAAACTTGTAGTAGTTTATTATTTTTAAAATCAATGGTTAATAAACCATCTCTTAAAACTACATTTTGCAAATCATTCCACTGAAATTTTCTTTTTGAAAAAGAGGTTATGATAATTTCAGATGATGTAAAATTTATGATTGTATCTCTTGCAATTCTTTCAGCAATACTTAATAAAATAATCATAATTAGACCTAACCAAGCATAACTTAATTGTATCCAACCCACACAAACAATGATTGCTGCTATTTGATAAACAATTTTAATTCTTTTTTTAAAAAACATACTAAATATAGCAACTAAAAAAGAAATGATTGCAGGAATGTAAGACCAATTATACATGCTGCTTTTAATGGCAAAAAATAAAAATAGAAATGCATTTATCAAAAATAATCCATCGGTTATTAACCTTATTAAATTACTTTTTGTGTTGATAATTTTAAAATTGAATGTCATAATTAGAATTTCTATTCTTCCATTTTTTCAGGTCGCATTTGAGGAAATAAAAGTACATCTTGTATGCTTGCTTGATTGGTCATTAACATTACTAATCTATCAATACCAATACCAATACCACTTGTAGGAGGCATGCCATATTCTAATGCTCTTAAAAAATCATAGTCAATAAACATTGCTTCATCATCTCCTCTTTCCATTAATTTTACTTGCTCTTCAAAGCGTTCACGTTGGTCAATTGGATCATTTAATTCACTATAAGCATTGGCAATTTCTTTTCCATTTATCATCAATTCAAAACGTTCTACTAAACCATTTTTGTTTCTGTGCTTTTTGGTTAGAGGGCTCATTTCTACAGGATAATCAATAATAAATGTTGGTTGAATATATGTATGCTCACTTGTAGCACTAAAAATTTCATCAATTAATTTTCCTTTACCAATTGTTTGCGGAACATCAATAGATAATTTTTTACAAACTTCTCTTAATCCTTCTTCATCTAATTCACTTACATCAATTCCTGAATTTTCTTTTATTGCATCAAAAATAGAAATACGTTTATAAGGTGCTTTAAAGTTGATGATATTATTACCAACCTGCAATTCTGCTGTACCATATAATTCTAAAGCAACTTTTTCTAGTAATTGTTCTGTTATTTCCATCATCCAATAATAATCTTTGTAAGCAGTGTACCATTCTAAAATAGTAAACTCAGGATTATGAGTTCTGTCCATTCCTTCATTTCTGAAATTTCTGCTAAACTCATACACCCAATCAAAGCCACCAACAATTAATCTTTTTAAATATAATTCATTAGCAATTCTTAAATAAAAAGGAACATCTAAAGCATTATGATGCGTTATAAATGGTCGTGCTGCTGCACCACCAGGAATTGCTTGTAATACAGGTGTATCAACTTCTAAGGCACCATGTTCATTTAAAAAATCACGAATGGTGTTTATTAGTTTTGTTCTTTTTATAAAAGTTTCTTTTACCGATGGGTTGATGATTAAATCTGCATAACGTTGTCTGTATCTAAATTCAGGGTCAGTAACTTCATCAAACACATTTCCTTCTTCATCTCTTTTAACAACAGGCAATGGCTTTATGCTCTTAGTTAATAAAGTAATTGTTTGTGCATGAATAGATGTTTCTCCTGTTTTTGTAATAAATACAAATCCTGTACAACCTATAATATCACCTAAATCCAAACCATGTTTTATAACAATATCCCAAAAACTTTTATCTTCTTCTGGGCATATTTCATCTCTTTTAACATACAGTTGAATAATGCCTTTACTATCTTGAATTTTTATAAAGAAAACTTTTCCTTTATCATTAATACTCATTATTCTACCAGCAACACATACATTGGAAAAATCCTCTTTATTTTCTTCTGTAAAATTTTCTTTAATATCTGTTGAAAAAGAATTGACAGAATACAATGCTGCTGGAAAAGGGTTTATACCAGCTTCTTTAATTTTAGACAACTTGTCTCTTCTAATTATTTCTTGTTCACTTAAATGCTTACTCATTTTATAAAAATATATTTTAAAAGTCTGCAAAAGTAAGGAGTGTTTATGTAAGCTAATACAATTAAACACTTTCTTTGCATTGATAATAAAAGTGATTATAAAATTATTTGAAGTTTTTTTTGACAAAAAATGATTTGTAAAAATTTAGTTTTCATAAAAATAAAATTTTTTTTAGCTATATTTTTTTGATTATTTTTTCAATAACTTAACTTCACATTTAAACTAATGCTACATGAGTAAATTAAGTAAACTTGCAGAAACACTAATAGGTAGTGAAATTGTAAAATTGGGAAATGCTATTAGTGAAAAAATTCAGAAAGGAGAAAAAATATACAACTATACTATTGGCGATTTTAATCCATCTATTTTTCCTATTCCAAAATTATTAGAAGAATTAATTGTAGAAGAATATAAAAATGGCAGCACAAATTATCCTGCTGCTGAAGGAGTTTTAGATTTAAGAAAAGCAATAGCTTTTTATTTAAAAGAATGGCAAGGCTTTGAGTGTAATACTTCTGAAATTCAAGTAGCATCTGGTGGAAGGCCTATTATTTATGCTACTTTTAGAGCTATAGTTGATGCTGGTGATAAAGTAATTTATGGTGTACCGAGTTGGAATAATAATCATTACACACATCTTACAGGTGGCGTACATTGTTTAATTGATTGTAAGCCAGAAAATAATTTTATGCCTCTTGTAGAAGATGTGGCAAAGCATATTAAAGGTGCAACACTTATTTGTTTATGCACTCCTCAAAACCCAACAGGCACAACACTTACAAAGGATAGTCTTGAAAAAATTTGTGATTTAATTATTGAAGAAAATAATAGCAGAGGTGAGAATGAAAAAAAATTATACTTGATGTATGACCAAATGTATTGGACTTTAACTTATGGAGATATTAAACACTATAACCCAGTTTTGTTAAGACCAGAAATGAGAAATTACACAGTGTTTGTTGGTGGAATTTCAAAATCATTATCTGCAACAGGAGTAAGAGTTGGTTGGGGCATTGGACCTTCTCATTTAATTACAAAAATGAAAGCCATATTAAGTCATGTTGGTGCTTGGGCTCCTACAGCAGAGCAAAAAGCTACTGCTAAATTTTTAGTTAATACATCTGCATTGAAAGAGTTTACAAAAACTTATATCAATGAATTAGAATACAGATTACAACATATTTACAACGGTTTTATAGCTCTAAAAAATAAAGGTTATCATGTAGATGCTATTGCACCACAGGCAGCTATTTATCTTACTATTAAAATAGATTTAGTAGGTAAAAAAACGGCTGATGGAAAAACATTGGCTACACAAGAAGATGTAACATCATATTTATTAAGTGAAGCAAAATTGGCTATTGTTCCTTTTTATTGTTTTGGTGCATCAAAAGAAAGTGCTTGGTACAGACTTAGTATAGGCACTTGCAAAAAAGAAGAAATAGCTGAAATGTTCAGCATGTTGGAAAATGCGTTAGAGAAACTAAGTTAATTATTCTAACGCATTAAATACATTTTACCATAGCCGGCTTTAAAGTATTTATCTGTAGAAATTTTATCTCCAAATGAATCTTTAAATTCAAATCTTTCTAAATTATTTCCATCAAGATTGGTTATTACTCTGTATAAATAAACACCATTTGCTAATTTTTGTCCATACATATCTGTACCATCCCATTTATATTCAGTAATGTTTCTTCCAATATGTATTGGACCTAATTCATCTTTATTTATTTCTTTTACAATTTTTCCTGTAACTGTAAGTATTTGTATTCTTATATTAGAAGGAATTTGACTACCTGTTAATGTAAACACAAATGCAGTTGATGTTGTAAATGGATTAGGATAATTAAATACATCTGAAATTGCAGGTTTATTATTTACACTAAATGTTATTTTATATTCTTGTTTACCTGCTGTATTATTACTTCTATCTTTTCCTTTAACAGATAATTCATACTCTCCATCTTGTGTGAGGGTTGGGTAAAAATCTGCAATAGCTTTATTTTCATTACCAACAGAAGCAGGTGTAAAGCGTAAAGTATCTGAATCGTATTTATAACGCTTAACTGTATTATCAGGATAGCGAAGATGAACAGTAATACCTGCAGTATCGTTTAATGTTAAGAATTTTGATTCATCTCTTAACTCAATACGAATAGATGGTTTTGCTGAAACAATATCTCCACTTAAAATATGTACACCATCAAATGTTACATCTACAATTGGGTCAATTACATCTGCTGAAACATAAAAATCTTTGTACATAAAATTATTAAACAAATATTGTTCTGCTGGATTATTATTAGGATTTACATTTATAAACAAAGTATTCTTTCCTATAAAATTTTTAGTATCAATATTCAAACGAACTGTAGCTGTATCACCTGCATTTAAAGGCTTTTTTAGTTTAGGTATTGATAAAGGAGTAGTAATGCCATTACTATTTGTAATAAGTGCATTTACTTGAATACTATCTGTAAAATTTAAGTTACTAATATTTTTGAAAGCAATACCAATATTCAACATTTCTCCTGCTGCAAGAGTATCTTTAAATGAATAATAAACATTACGAGCTAATGCACCTTCAGGCAATAAATCTGCAATTAAACGCCAATATTTTAATTGATATGGTGTAAGATGAACAGCATCTTTATTGCTTAATTTTAATTTTAAATAAGGATAATTTGTAGCATTAATAGAAGTAATATCAACATCTTGTTGAGCTGTTGAAATGTTACTAAATAAAACTGTTTCTGTACCAGAATTAGTTACACCAATAATATCAATTAAAGGTTCATCGCCAGAGCTATTGTCTAATGAATTTCCTCTCCATTTTAATTGCTTCCATTGTTTTGCAGGACCTAATAAAGGAGAAGTAACATAACCAAGTGTATCTGTAGAAGAAATAATTAAATCAAGATTGGCTACATCATGTATATCAAAACTAAAAGATGATTTTGGTACTAATGATGAATTATTTTTTTGAAAAGCAAAAATCCAAGCTCTTGGGAAATAAAAAGAATCTAAATCTGTAAAACCATTTTGAACAAATTTTCCATACAAAGTATTTGCAATGCTTCCGTTTGCAATACTATCAGTTTTCCAAACATTTACAGGATTTGCATCAAAAGGTAAATCTAAATTTACACGAGCAACTGCAATTACATTATTAGGTATCCAGTTGATAAAATCTCTCATGATATTTCTATCAGCAAGAGAGTTATAACTAAATTCAAAATTAAATTGTCTGCCAGGTTTACTACAATTTACATTACTGCTACCCATAAAGCCTCCTGATGCACCAACAGAATCTAATGAAGGTATTGCCTGATTATAATAAGGACGCATTGTAACAGCATCAAGCAAAGTCCAACGAACAGCATAACCTAAACATCCACTCGATACAACATATTTTCCATTTTTAGAAATAGAATAATCTGCATCGTAATTTGAGTAAGGAAAAACACCTTGTCTAATATTTAAGTTTGTTGAAGTTAAATCAAAATGCCAATTTCTTGAACTGCTATCTAATTTAATTCTTTGCAAAACACTTTTAAAATGTTGGTATAAATGTGATTGATTATAACCTGCATCTGCACCATTTAAATAAATAAAGCTTGCAGTATTCCATCTATATTCTCCTGAAGTTGGTACTGCTGCAACTCTCCAATAATATACAGTAGCATCAGTGTAAGTAATTGCAGGATTAAATTCTAAAACACCACCAACACTTATAATATTTTGTGTTTTCTTGAATGATGAATTAAATAATTCTGTTGTATCAATTTCCATTCTGTACTCCTTAGATAAAGCAATTGGGCTTGCAGTAGAAGCATATAATTTTCCTGAATTGTTATTGATGATTGAAAAATTGTAAGGATAAATTGGTTTAATATCGTCATCAAAAATGAAGAAACATTTATTAGTAATATTATTTGTTTTACTTAGTTCATCGTATTGATTTAAGCTATCAACAATAATTGTTATACAGTTGTTTCCTTTATCTCTTACAGGCGAAATAGGTACTTCCATTGCAATAGAATCAATACTTCTGATGGATGGTTTTAAAAATCCTTTGAATAAATAGCTCATGCTTCCATCGCCATGTTGCCATTTAACAATTACATGCAAAGAATCGCCACCATTAACTGCTCTTGAAGCTTGTGCTTTTCCAAGATTGAATATTTTTGTTTTAAAAGAAAATTTATTATCAGCAACAGAAACAACAGATGGATTAATAGTTACATAAGATTCTTCAACTGCAAAATCTGGTTTATTTGCTGCATAAATTTTAATGGCTGGGTCTCCATGAAGAACAAATTGTTCTGCATGCATTCTTGAGAAGAAATCATTAGAAGAAAATGGAGCCATTGCATCAATCATATTTCTTCCTACATAATTATTATAGCTTGATGTATTTCTTAATGATTGATAAAATGTTGAGGAGTATGTATTCAAATGACCTGTTAATCCAAAATGAGAACTTGCAATAACACCAATAGTACCACGCTGATTTGCAAAAACAAATTTCTCTGCTAAGGAAGTAATATTGCCCAAACGAGAAATATCAAAATCAAAGAAATTACCAGCATTACAACCATTCAATAAAAACATTGGATACTTGCCTGGGTTATTATAATCATAAGGGCTATTTAAATTATAATCTAATTGTGTTGCAGCACTATGACCAAAATAAGTAAGCATTGCAATACCATTTGCAAAATAATTTTTAAGTAAATTAACAACTTCTGGCGTTGCTCCTCCACCAGTTGCAACAGTATTAAAATCTGCTACAACGCCTCCATACAAAGTATCTTTAATAATATTTTTATACCCATTCAAATAAGATATAAGTAATGGTTCAATATTAGGATCATTGCTTCCTGCAATATGTACAATTTGTTTTTGCCATAATTTATTATCAACTGTTTGAACATTATTTACAGACTGTTGCTCATACTGCTGTACTTTTTGCAAATACATATTTACCTCTTGTTGATTTACAGCAGATAATCTACCAACCATCAATAAAGGAGCAGGGTTAATGCCTTCTGAAACAAGTAAAGCATCAGAGGCAGGCCAACCAAATGTTGGTACAAGATTTAATTTATCTACAAGGCTATTACTTTCATTCATTGCATATTCATCATAAGCAACTGCTTTTCCAATAATAAAAATGTGAGTAGGATTTGTTGTAAAATTTTGTTTTGCAAAACGTGTAAAATTCTTAACACTTAATGGATGTTTTTTAATACCATAAGCAAACTGATCTACCAACTCATCTATATCATAAATTTTTGCATTAAAATTTCCGCCTGCTGCACTTGCTCTGTATAGACGATATAAATCAACTGCTTCGCCACTATTTATACCAGCTAATTTGTTTGATACAATTAAATAATTTCCTTGATTAGCTGCTTGAGAAAAATTGATGAAAGTTTTACTCTGTAAATTATTGACACTATTTATTGCTGCAACATCTTGACTTGCTAAAACAAAATCTCTTGAAGTAGTTGAATAAGGCAATGCAAATTTGATTAAACCACCAGAAACTTCTGCAATATATCTTACACTATTTGTTAAGTCGTATAACACAGGTGTTGCAGTGCTATTAAAATTAGTTATTTCAATATAAGTTCCTAAAGGATTTGAACTTGCTGCTAATGAAAAATTAAAAGCAGTAGTATTAGCAAAATTGAATAGTCTTGAATATTTCAATAACACATAAGCTGCATACATTCTGTTACCATTATCTGCTTCTATACTAAAATTATTTGTTGCATTGTTTATTGCATTTGCAGGAACAGTAGCATTAAAAACAGCAGTTTGTTGATTAACTAATGGTTGATTATTGATATAAGCTGTGCCATTAAATTTTAAAGAAACATTTCTTGATTGATATGCTACACCATCTACAGCCATTGATAAAGTTGCAGCAGGTGCAGTTGTGTTTGGATATAAATTATTTATTGAAAAAGTATATGGATCTCCTGCAACAATTTCTCTTGTACCCCAGCCCTCTCCTACATCATATGAAGATGAAGTAACTCTTTCTCCTGCATTTTGTCCAAAGCCCCTGTGAATGATATCTTTAAAATCAAACCTTTGTGTGTAAGTAAAATATGTTTCAGGTGGTAAACTATTTCCTGCAACATTATTTGCACCAAGTGTATAACGTAAATTTTGAGAAACAAAATTATTAACAGTAAGAAAAAAAACAGCAGTATCTGTTTGCAAACTTATTTTATCTGATAGTTGAAATGAAGGATCTCTGTATAAAATTTTATCTGGTTTGCCATCATTTTTTTCTGCCCAAAATTCTATGTAACCATTATTAGGTAAAGCTCCTGAAGCAACACTTGTATATAAAGGAATTTGTACACCATTTCTCCAAAGTTGATAATGTTCAGCAGGAGAATTTTTTATAGGAGTTGGTAATGCAGTTTGATTGATACGATACAAACCTGTTGCACCAACTTTAAACTTGTAATAAGTTTTATTAAAATCAATCCACTCATTATTAAAAGATTGTGCATGTAATAAGTAAGATGAACTCATCAATAAGCACAACAATAATTTGTATAATTTTATATTCTTCATCACATCAATAATTATGAATAATTTTTTTTATTCTTCTATTTTTCTTTTTTTACTAAATCAATTCTTAAACTAAAAATATGTGTATATAAAGGGTTTGATTGATTGGTAAGATTAGTAAAAGCATAATCAATACCTACATTACCAAACTTAAATCCAGCTCCAAAACTTGGTTGAAAAATCCATACTTTTTTTTGATTGGTTGTATCACCATCTTTTAATGCTCTTTGAAAATTAGATGCTCCAGCTCTTAAAAAAATATTGTTATTAATACTTGCCTCAACACCAATATTAGGATCTATACTTATAGGATTAGTGCTAACTAGTGTATTTCTTTTTCCATCAAAAGTGAAATGTAAATTGGCTTCTGCAAGTAAATTTATTTTACTATTAATTTTAAAATTACGAGCTGCAGCAGCAATTAATCTTGGTGCTGTCATTTCTGTACTTTTTGTTGGAATATCATTATTGGTTAAGTACAAAATTTCTTTTTCTCTGTCAGAAAAAGTAAATGACCAAGCATTGAATGTAGTAGTTACATCTCTTATAGTTGCACCAAATAACCATTTATCTTTTTTAATTTGAATACCAGCATCTAAACCAAAACCCCAAGCTTTTGCAAAACTTCCAACACTACGATGAATAATTTTTGCATTACCTCCATAACTAATAAACAAATTATCTGTTTGCTTAGCTATTTGAGAATAGCTTAATAAAACGGCATAATCAGCAGAAGAAAAACTGGTAATATTATTATAGTTAAGTGAACCATCTGGCTCTACTAAAAATAAAGTATTAGGAATATCATCTACAGCAAAACGCATAAAACTAATTGCTAAAGTTCTATTTCCATTTTTTGATGGCAATGCAAGAGCAGCAAAATCGTATTTACCAATTCCTGCAAAATATTCTGCATGCATAACAGAAATTGAAGGATGATTTTTTACATATACCAAACCAGCAGGATTCCAATAACCTGCAGTTGCATCATTTACAGACGCTACTTGTACACTTCCCATTCCTAAACTTCTGGCACCTGCACCAATATTTAAAAATTCATTGGAGTACTTTCTAAACTGTGCCTTTGCTGAGTTTAATAATACAAATAATAATAAAATATTGAAACCGAATTTAGATATAAACCTCATTTAATTACTTTTCTGTTAAAATAATATCAAAAATCAGATGAATAAATTTTCAGTACCTGATTTTAAATTAAGTGTAAAATTATTGCAATTAAATAGATTTATTGGTACTTATCAAAAATAAGTAGATTTAGGAGTAACTGAAAAAAATGATTTACTTAGGCAAAAAAATTTAGGTATTCTTTTTTCCATGTAAAGGAAACCTTAAATAAGCAGGTAAAATTGATTTTTCTTTCTTTTTTTCTGGTTCAATTTTTTGGTATTGTGTATAATATATTTTTAGTAAAATAAGAAAATAAGAAATTAATAGTGGACCAAAAATTAAACCTGTTATACCAAAATATTTTAAGCCTAAAATAATTCCAAGAACTGTAACAACAGGGTGCACATCTGCCATTTTTTTAGCTAATAAAAATCTAATTAAATTGTCGCTTAAACCAATAACAATTATACCCCAAGCTAAAATAAAAATACCATAACCAGTAGCTCCATTAATAAATAAAAAAATACTAACAGGCACCCAAACCAAAGCTGTTCCAACAACAGGAACAACAGATGCAAAAGCTGTAACTACTCCTAAAAATCCTGCTTGGTCTATACCAGCAATCAAATAAGCAATAAAACCTAATAACCCATGAATAACTGCAATTAAAGGAATACCAATTGCATTGCTAATAGTTTGTGCTACTAATTCGTTGCCAAAAAGTTTTACAGAATCGTTGTTAAATGGAAGGTATTGCTCTACTCCTTTTTCAATTTTATTGATGTTTACCATTAAAAAATATAAAAAGAAATACATCATGGTAATATTGGTAAAAAAGTTAAGACCAGTATTCAACACTATTGACAAAGATTGTCCAGCAAACAACTGTATTTTTTCAAGGTTTTGCGTTGATAATAATGTAAAATGCAATCTATCTTTTAGCAGTACATCAATATCTTTCAATGGCTCAATAATGATAGATGGGTTGCTTACCACTATACTAATTTCTTTATACAATAAACTGCCTGCAAGTATTACAGGTAATAAGAAAATAAAAAAAGAAACCACAATTAATGCAATAGCTGCAAGAGGTTTTTTCCATTTCTTTTTTTCTACAAGCCATATCATTGCTGGCTTACTTAAAACATAAAGAATTACAGCACCTAAGAAAGCTGTTAAAAATTCTGATAAACTATACAATAATAAAAGGGCAAATACTATTATACAAGCAAGGAAAATATAACGATTAACTTTGTAGTGTTGTTCTTGTTCCATAAATAATTAATTAAAAGAAGCTAATGCAACTAATGTAAATGCTTTACTTCTTTAAACAAAAATAAGTATGAATTAAGTTTATTTTTATGAAAGAATTTTTAAATTGAATATTGCAATAATGAATACAACAAACATTATTTGTTTTAATGGAAATTTTATAGATGAACAAATACCATTGGTTACTGCTAATAACAGAGGCTTACGTTATGGAGATGGTTTTTTTGAAACGATGAAAATAATCAATGGAAAAATTATTTTGAAAGAGCTACATTTTGAAAGATTATTTTCTTCGTTGCAACAACTGCAATTTGAACAACAACCTTTTTTTAATACAGCATTTTTAGAAGAAAAAATATTGACTGTTGCATCAAAAAACAATCACATTAATTATGCAAGAGTTCGTGTAAATATTTTTAGAAGTGATGGAGATTTGTATAATGCTGAAAATTATTTACCCAATTATATTATACAAACATCTGCAATAGATTTTTCTCAACATCAATTAAATAAAGAAGGCTTAATAATTGATATTTGTAAAGATGTAAGAAAAACTGTTGATAAATATTCTCATATCAAAAGCAATAATTATTTGCCTTACACAATGGCAGCTTTATGGGCAAAGCAAAATAATGTTGATGATGCTATACTATTAAATGCTGATAACCATATTGCAGATGCTACCATTGCCAATGTGTGGATTGTGCTTAATGGCATTATTAAAACACCACCTTTAACAGAAGGCTGTATCAATGGTGTAATGAGAAAATATTTACTAACTTGTTTACAAAAAGAAGGTATTCCATTTCAAGAAGTAAGTATTACATTAGATGACATAGCACAAGCTCAAGAAATATTTTTAACCAATGCTATTACTGGTATTAAATGGATAAAGCAATGTGGTAAAAATTTTTACGACAAACAATTAGCCTCATTTTTAATGAAGAAATTTATTTTGCCTTTATGGAAATAAATGTTTTCATTTAACTAATACCTCTTTCTTTCATTACTTTATTCAACTTCTTCAACATTAAAAATAATAATGCAGCAGAAGCCATAAGCAGTACAAAATTTAACCAAAAAAAGTTTGCTTTATTTTCATAAGTATCCCACATACTTGC
Organism: Chitinophagales bacterium; assembly: GCA_051715485.1. Lineage (GTDB taxonomy): Bacteria > Bacteroidota > Bacteroidia > Chitinophagales > Chitinophagaceae > UBA1930. The sequence continues at coordinate 32,165 of JBPXJV010000011.1, read as the reverse complement.
TAATACTCCTGAAAGCTTATTGCCAATTGATGTTGATAAAAACCAACCTCCCATCATTAATGATGTAATACGCACTGGGCTTAGTTTTGAGACTAATGATAAACCCATTGGGCTTAACAATAATTCTCCAACTGTTATCACTCCATAACTTCCCATCAACCACCAAACACTAACTTTTTCTGTTCCATTATTACCTGCTTTTACAGCAGCAATCATTACTAAAACAGAGAGTGCAGAAATAAATAAACCAAAGGCTATTTTTGTTGGTGTACTTGGTTCTTTTTTTCTTCCTCTTAGCCAAGTAAAAAATGCTACAACTAATGGTGTTAAAAGTATTACCCAAGCAGGGTTAATACTTTGGCTAAGGTTGGTTGACCAAACACTCAATGTACCACCTTCTGTTTGCATTTTAGTTTGAACATCATTTCTAAAATAAACAGGATAATTATATTCTTTTATTACTTTTCCATTTTCTTTTTGTAGCCTAAAAAAATGATCATATTTAGGTACAGAATCTTTTTTATACTCTAATGTTTGAGTAAGTTTTACTGCATTAAATATACTTTCAGTATTGCCAGAAACAGACCTATCAGTATATCTATCTGCCCAAGTATTTAAAGCTGTTCCATTTTGTTTAAATACAGCCCAAAACATTACTACAACAGCAAAAATGGTTAGTAGTACACCTATTGGAGCTTTCTCATCTTCATCAGCTTTAAAATATAATGAGGCATAAAAAATAATTACAGGCACACAGGCAAAAATGAATGCATCGGTAGAATCGCTACCAAAAATATTCCCTGGCAAAATCCAGCCTACAACACCTGCTAAAATAGATGGCAATAAAATAAGGGCAGTAATTTTTCCCATGCTCATATCTCCATCTCTCACACCTTTTTTTATATCAAAAGCTGCATAATGTTTTGTACCAATTACAAAAATAATTACACCTATAAACATACCAATTCCTGCTGCAGCAAAAGCATAACCCCAGCCAAGCATATTATATAAAACAGCACCAAAAAAATTACAAACAAATGCTCCAATGTTAATGCCCATATAAAAAATATTGTAGCCTTCATCTTTTTGATGATTGTATTGTGGCGTAGTATAAACGTTGCCCAATAAGGTAGAAATATTGGGTTTAAAAAATCCATTACCAACAATAACCAATGTCATACTTACATATAATACAGGAAGACTATGAACACTCATTAAGCAATAACCAGCACCCATTAATAACCCTCCAATAATGATAGATTTTCTGTAGCCCCAATATCTATCAGCAATTAAGCCTCCTAAAAATGGAGTAAGAAAAACAAGGGCAATAAAAGTTCCATATAAATCAGCACTTTCAGCTTCTGTCATTGCAAAGCCTGCTTTTACATCTTTAAGATAAAGTGTAAAAATGCCAATCATTAAATAATATCCGAAACGTTCCCACATTTCAGAAAAAAATAAAAATGGTAAAGCTTTAGGATGTTTCTTCCACATAAAGTTTAGGATTAATTTTTAAAAAAAAGCGGTGCAAATACACCGCTTTAAAAATAAGGTAAAAAAATTATTTAATGCCGTGCATCATTTTCTTTAAGAAAGGAGAAATGAATGCTAAAATAATTCCTGCAATTCCACACAATACCACAAACACCATAAAAAATTCGTATAAATTATGAATTTCAAATCCTGCAAAAATGTGGTTAGCAGTTGGAATCTTATTATCTACTAATAGTTTTGTTTGCTCTGCTGTAAGTGCTATTTTTTTATCTAAAACATCTTGCAAGTTTATGCCTAATTCATTTGCTTTTACAAACTTATCTCCTGTTGCAGGCATAATAGAACCAAGTGTTCCAGCCAGTGCATAACCAGCTGCATTTGATATAAAGAATACACCATACAAAAGTGAAGCAAATCTTTTAGGAGCTAATTTACCAACCAAAGAAAGACCTATTGGAGATAGACAAAGCTCTGCACAAGTTTGTAATAAGTATAATAGTATTAGCCATTTAATAGCTAATAAACCAGAGTTGCCCAAATCTTTTACATTATGAGCAATAACAAAATAACTAAAGGCAATAATTAATAATCCAAAAGATTGTTTTAATGGAGAAATTGGCTCTTTGCCAATACCTCTTAACTTGTCCCACAACATACTAAAAGGAACAGCCAACACTACAATAAATAGTCCATTAAATATTTGCACCATAGAAGGTGGCATATTCCAACCAAAGAAATTTCTGTCAGTTTGATTATCTGCAATAAAAGTTAATGATGATCCAGCTTGCTCAAATGCAGCCCAAAAGAAGATAACAAAAAATGATACAACATAAATTACTAAAATTCTGTCTCTTTCTATTTTAGTTAATGATGTATCTGAAATAATTAAACCAGCTAAGGTTAAACCTGCTGCATATACTAATGAGTAAACAACATTTTGTCCAGCTACAAAATGAAATAATAAACCTAAGCCAATAAAGGAAACAATAGAAATGCCAATAGCTTTTGAAGAAAAGTTAGCTGATTGGGCTTCGCCTTCTTCAAAATCTGCTGCTGTATTGTGTTTTGGAAGACCTCCAATTGCTCTTCCTTCTGGAGTTACCACATATTTATTTTTAAGAAAATAAAAAGTCAATGTTCCTAAAAGCATTGCAAAAGAAGCAGCTAAAAAGCCCCATCTGAAAGCATGGATATCTCTAATACCATCAACACTTTTTACATCTCCTAAAAGTGGGCAAATTAATTGTCCTAAAAAAGCACCCAAATTAATACCCATATAAAAAATGGTGAAGGCTGAATCTAATTTATTTTTTTCTTGCTTAGGATATAAGCTACCAACCATTGAAGAAATATTTGGTTTAAAAAAACCATTTCCAAAAATGATAATGCCTAATGCAATCCAAAGTAGTGTTTTTGCAAATTCTAAATTACTTCCAAAAATGGTGGCACTTGTAAACATTACTAATTGTCCAATAGCCATTAATGTTCCTCCAATTAAAATACAATTTCTGTTGCCTAAATATTTATCAGCAACAAACCCACCAAGCATAGGAGTTAAATAACAAAGTGCTAAAAAACCCCCATAGATAATAGAAGTTTCAGACTCCAAAATGCCCAATGAATTTATCATGAACAGTGTAAGTAATGCCCTCATTCCATAAAAGTTGAAACGTTCCCACATTTCTGTTCCAAATAATACCCATAAACCTTTAGGATGAGATGTTGCCTGTGCAGTAGTTTGACTCATATACAATTAATTTTCGTTAGGTTTTAATTTTAAAGGGTTGAAAATAAGTAGAAATATTTATATCATAAACAAAAAAATTATTAATGATGTGGTTATAGTGAACAATTTGAAAATATCTTTTAATAATTCACAACTACTTTCGCCTTGTTTTAATTTATAATTATGAATATTCTTTTATTAGGTAGTGGTGGTAGAGAACATACTCTTGCATGGAAAATGAAGCAAAGTACTTTGTGTAAGAATTTATTTATTGCACCAGGTAATGCTGGTACTTCTTTAGTTGGAGAAAATGTACCAATTGGTGTAAATGACTTTTCTGCTCAAAAACAATTTTGCGAAGCGAACCAAATTAATATGGTTGTTGTTGGACCTGAAGAGCCTTTAGTAAATGGTGTTTATGATTTTTATAAAAACGATGATGCTTTAAAAAATATTATTGTTGTAGCTCCATCTGCTAAAGCTGCACAATTAGAAGGAAGTAAAAGTTTTAGTAAACACTTTATGCAACGACATAAAATTCCTACTGCTTCTTATAAAGAATTTACAAAAGCAAATTTTGAAGAAGGCAAAAAATATATTCTAAAACATAGCTTACCTATTGTATTAAAAGCAGATGGTTTAGCAGCAGGAAAAGGTGTAGTTATTTGTAATAATACAAATGAAGCATTACAAACTTTTGAAGATATGATTCTGCATCAACAATTTGGAGCAGCATCTGATAAAGTTGTTATTGAACAATTTTTACAAGGAATTGAAGTAAGTGTTTTTGTTTTAACCAATGGGAAAAACTATTCTATTATTGGTCATGCAAAAGATTATAAAAGAATTGGAGAAGCTGAAACAGGCTTAAACACTGGTGGTATGGGCTGTGTAACTCCTATACCTTTTATGAATAATAGTTTTATGCAAAAGGTTGATGAAAAAATTATTAAGCCTACCATCAAAGGATTACAAGAAGAAAATTTAATGTATAATGGTTTTATATTTTTTGGATTAATGAATGTACAAGGAGAACCTTATGTTATAGAATATAATTGTAGAATGGGAGACCCTGAAACAGAAGTTGTAATGCCAAGACTGAAAAATGATTTAGTAGAACTTTTTGTTGCAATGGAAAAAAATAATTTACAAAATACAACTATTGAATATAATGAAGGATTTTTTGCAGCAGTAATGGCTGTAAGTGGTGGTTATCCAGGTGAATATAAAAAGAATTTGCCCATTTATTTTAATAATGAATTGCAACAAGTTGATAGCATTATTTTTCATGCAGGAACAAAAAAAGAAAATGATTTAATTGTAACAAATGGTGGTCGTGTACTTGCTGTAACATCACAAGGTTCAAGTATTACAGAAGCTGTAAAAAAATCTACAACTGCATTACAAAAAATTTCTTTTGAAGGAATGTATTATAGAAGAGATATTGGATTTGAGTTTGTATAAAAATATTTTATTTGAAATTATGCCAAATACTATGGTTTGTGATGATACAAACCATAGCGATATAATTAATACAAATTTTCTAAGCCTTTTTTACATATTCAGATTTTAATGCCATTGCTCCAAAGCCATCAATTTTACAACTAATGTTATGATCTCCTTCTGTAAGTCTGATGTTTTTTACTTTAGTTCCTGCTCTTAATGGTTTAGGAGCTCCTTTTACAGGTAAATCTTTAACAACAATTACTGTATCACCATTATTTAATAAATGACCATTTGCATCTTTTACTATTAATTTATCATCATCTATTATTTCATTAGGATTCCATTCATTGCCACATTCAGGACAAGCATAAGTTGTTTCATTTACTTCATAACCATACTCACTACTACATTGAGGACAAGTTTTAAAAACATCTGACATATGATTATACATTTTATAGTTGCAAAATTAGCCTTTTCATTTTTAATGAATCAGTATAGCAATTATTTACTATTCAACTAAAATCATTTTTATTGAAACCATTACTTTTGCCAACTTATGTCAGCATTAAGTTTTATCATAGAGCAACAAGAAGCAAAGGCAAGAGCAGGAAAAATTACCACAGATCATGGAGAAATTTTAACGCCCATTTTTATGCCTGTTGGCACGGTGGGAAGTGTTAAAGCTGTTACTCAACAACAATTAAATATAGATGTAAAAGCACAAATTATTCTTGGCAATACTTATCATTTATATTTAAGACCAGGTATTGATGTATTAGAGGCTGCTGGTGGCTTACATAAATTTAATGGGTGGCATAAACCCATACTTACAGATAGTGGCGGATACCAAGTTTTTTCTTTAGCTGCTAATAGAAAAATTACAGAAGAAGGTGTTTTATTTCAAAGCCATATTGATGGAAGCAGACATTTATTTACACCAGAAAAAGTAATGGATATTGAAAGAAGTATTGGGGCTGATATTATTATGGCTTTTGATGAATGTCCACCTTATCCAAGTGAATATGCTTATGCAAAAAAAAGTATGGAACTAACTCATCGCTGGTTGCAAAGATGTGTAAACAGATTGGCTGAAACACCTGATAAATATGGTTATACACAAAATTTATTTCCTATTGTTCAAGGTGGTACTTATAAAGATTTAAGAAAAGTTTCTTGCGAATATATTAGTAGTATTAATGCAGTAGGTAATGCAATTGGTGGTTTAAGCGTAGGCGAACCAATGGAAATGATGTATGAGTTTACAGAATTTTGTTGTGAAAATTTGCCAGAACAAAAGCCTCGTTATTTAATGGGTGTAGGAACTCCTTGGGATATTTTAGAATGTATCTCTCACGGTATTGATATGTTTGATTGTGTAATGCCAACACGTAATGGAAGAAATGGAATGATTTTTACTACAGAAGGTGTAATCAATATTAAAAATAAAAAATGGGCTAAAGATTTTTCGCCCATTGATAAAAATTTACCTTCTGAAATAAGTAATTATTATTCTAAAGCATATTTAAGACACTTATTTGCTGCTAATGAAATTTTAGGTTTACAATTAGCCAGTTTACAAAACTTATCATTTTATTTATGGCTAGTTGGTGAAGCAAGAAAACAAATTTTGAAAAATCATTTTACTACTTGGAAGAAAGATATTTTGCCTATTATAAAACAGAGATTATAAAAAACTATCAACTTTTAGGACTATACATTTCGTTCTTCTATTGAAATTTAGTGGATAAGTCGCTACTTCACTAAGTATCCAAATCATTAAGTATCAGTATTTTAAAATCATCAACCATTAAAAACCACGAGATTTTAATAAAATCTCGTGGTTTTTACTTATATTTGAATATTATAATTCTTTTGTATAAATGATTGAACAAGCACCTCAAATAGAAAAAACTGACCAAACAATACCACTAATGGTTAAGCTTCAGATGAATGGAAATCTACAAAAAATACAAGATGAGTATTTATATTGGGATAAAATAAAATATAAAACAAAAGATTGTTCACCATTGGAACTATGGAGTGCTGTAAAACAGTTTCGATTTTTGAGGAGCAAAAGAGTCAACTTCCATTCTTATAACTTTCACTATATAATAACAGATTATATACAAAAATCTTTACATCAATTGGATTTGCATATAGGTGGAAATTTAGGAAGTAACATAGGTATTGCAGAAACTGATAAAACGAAGTTTATTATTAGTTCTATAATGGAAGAGGCTATTTCCAGTAGTCAAATGGAAGGGGCTATAACTACTAGAAAAAAAGCTAAAGAAATGATTCAGCAACACAAAAAACCTAAAAATAAATCTGAACAAATGATTTTGAACAATTTCATTACTATGAAATATATTGTTCAACATAAAAATGAGGATTTGACTGCAGAAAATTTATTATACATTCATAAACTAATAACAAATAGTACATTAGAAGATACAGAAGATGAAGGTAAATTCAGAGATAATGACGATGTAAGAGTAGTAAATTATGCTAATAGTGAAATATTCTATACACCACCTTTACAATCAAACATTACAAGGCTAATAAGTGATTTATGTATATTTTTTAATACCGAGAGTGAAGAATTTATTCATCCAATAATTAAAGGTTGTATTATTCATTTTATGATTGGATGGATACATCCTTTTACAGATGGAAATGGTCGAACTGCAAGAGCTGTATTTTATTGGTATATGCTTAAAAAAGGATATTGGTTAACAGAATATTTATCTATTTCAAGAATTATTAAAGATACAAAGTCTCAATATGAAAAAGCATATCTATACACTGAAATAGATGAAAATGATTTGACTTATTTTATTTCTTATCATATCAAAACAATGGAAAAAGCATTTCATGCATTAAAAGATTACATCAATCGCAAACAAAAAGAAGTATTCCAAGCAGCGAAGTTTATGAAAATACCAGGAGTAAATGATAGAATGGCACAAATATTAAAAATAGTACATGATGACTCTGATAGAATTCTGAATGCTAAAGAAATTGAATCAAGATTTAATGTATCAAATTATACAGCAAGAACAGATTTAAAATCGTTGGTTGAATTAGGATTTTTAGAAATCATTCAAGTGAACAAACAAAAACAAAACTTTGTAAAATCTTCTACTTTTGAAAACTCGCTAAAAAGATATAAATTATAACATAGCATTGCATAACAAGGTATTATCAAAAGTAAGATGAACAGTTTCTGTTGAGTATCTCTTGTTATTATAGCATTGTTCTTTGTAGGTTTTGTACTAATAGATTCTTTTGGAGGAGAGTAATGAAGATAAAAGTTGGTGTTTTTGAATAGCAAAGAATTGCTTTTGTTTAATCAATAAACATTCTGTTTTTTAGTGGAGTATCTTTTAAAATCTTATAAAACTTAGGGTCTAAAGCTAATTGTTTTGTTGCATTTAAGTGATTGATATGGTGCATATCTGTACCAATTAAATCAATCATTCCTTCTGCAATTAATTTTTCTGCAACTTTTTTAATAGGCTTTCCATAATAACCTGCAAGAGATAATAAATTTACTTGTAGCCAACAGCCTTTGTCTTTAAATACTTTGTATTGATTAAATTGATGATGATAATAATTATATCTTTCTGGATGTGCAATAATGGGTTGCAATCCTCTTAATCGAAGGTCAAAAATTACTTGTCCTATATTAGGCGATGGTGCTAAATAAGACATTTCAATTAAGATAAAATTTTTTCCAAAAGTGAGTAATTCATCACCACTTTTTAATAGTTGCTCAAAATCGTAATCAACCATATACTCAGCAGCAGCTTCAATTTTTACTTTAATATTATTTTCATGTAAAGCTTGTTGTACTTCAGCTAATCGTGGCAAAATTGTTTGTGGCGTATTAGGATGAACAGATGAAAGAATATGTGGTGTACAAATTAATTTTTCATAACCAAGTTTGTTTAACTCTTGAATAAAATGCAAAGTATCTTCCATTGATTTAGAACCATCATCTAAATTGGGCAATAAATGAGAGTGCATATCTGCACCAATAAAAGAAAGGTCAGGATTTGCCTTAGATCTTTTTAAGAAATCGAACATTGATAGATAATATTACCTTGTTGCAGAATATAAAGGTTTGAACATTTGAGCATCTATACTTTCATAAATAGAGTTATTGCTGATGTATTCTGGAACAATGCGTTTCATTTGTTTTACAACAGCTTCGTCTTTATTTTCTTTTGCAAGTTCTATAAGTGAATTAATGCTTTCAGAAATTTTTGCAAAATCATATTCAACAACTTTTGCAATGAGAATTTTTTTATTGTGAGTAGGAATAACTTCTTCTTCTTTATTTAATAATTCTTCAAATAATTTTTCACCTGGTCTTAATCCTGTAAAACGAAGTTCAATATCTTTTCCTGATATTAAGCCAGCCAATCGTATCATTTTTTTAGCAAGGTCTAAAATTTTCATTGGTTCGCCCATATCAAATAAAAATACTTCTCCACCATGTCCAAGAGTGCCTGCTTCAAGTACTAAAGAGCAAGCTTCTGGTATGGTCATAAAGTATCTAATAATATCTGGGTGAGTTACAGTAACAGGACCACCATTGGCAATTTGTTCTTGAAATCTTGGAATTACCGAACCATTTGAACCTAATACATTTCCAAATCTTGTAGTAATAAAACGAGTACGTTTATTATTAGCTTTCATTTGCACAATACCTTCATCCCACACAGGTAATTCTTCTCTTTTATGTAATGATTGACAATAAATTTCTGCAATTCTTTTTGAAGCACCCATTACATTAGTTGGGTTAATGGCTTTATCGGTAGAAACTAAAACCATTTTTTCAACACCAAATTCTTCTGATAAATCTGCCACCATTTTTGTACCTAATACATTATTTCTAATAGCTTCTGATGGATGGTTTTCCATCATTGGTACATGTTTATAGGCTGCTGCATGAAATACAACTTCTGGAGTATAGTAAGTGAAAAGATTACGCATTGAGCTTTCATCTTTTACATCGCCTAAATAAACTTTTAGTGCATTACCTATACTATATTTTTGCTGTAGTTCATATTCTAATTCGTATAAACCAGTTTCTGTTTGATCGCAAATTATTAATGAAGAAGGATAAACACTGGCTATTTGTCTTGCTAACTCACTACCTATTGAACCAGCTGCACCAGTAATAAGAATTTTTTTATCTCTTAAATGATTGATGACGTGTTCATTTTTAAGACTAATTTGTTTACGTCCTAAAAGCTCTTCAATTTTTACTTCTTTTAATTGATTTACATTTAAGTGTCCTTGAATCCATTCCTTCATTGGAGGAATGTTTAACACTTTAATATTACTTTCTAAGCAGAAATCAACTACTTTATTTTTTTCATCTAAATCAAAATCTTGTTTAGCAAAAAACAATGTTTTTATTTGCCAACTTTTTATAACTGCACTTAATTGATTAAATGGCAAAATTTTAATGGTATCAATAGTTTTACCAACTAAATTTTCATCATCATCTATAAAAGCAATTATTTTATATCTATTGTTAGATGTTTGTTCTATTGTTTTCTTTAAAACAGAACCATTTTGTCCTGCTCCATAAATTACAACATGTGCATTTTCTTCATTGTTTACACTAATGCTGTATAAGTGTTTTACTAAAAGTCTATAACCAAATAATAGAAATGATGCAATAAAAAAGTATATAAATAAAACAGATATTGGTGTTAATTGACGTAAGTGAAATGAACTTAGTACAATATTAATAACCACCATAATAAAGAATGAATAAAATATGGCAGCCACACTTCTAAATGCTTCTTGAAAACCTGAAAATCTTATGATACCTTGATATGTTTTAAAGGCATAAAATAAGATAGAGTTTGTTGCAATTACAATTAGTAAATCATCAATTAAATCTGCTGTTGTTATGAGAGCAAAATCAAAATTAAATCGTAAGTAATTTGCATAAATAATGGCAAAACATGCAATCAACATATCCAAACCAAAAACAGCCCACTTTGGTGCAATTCTATTTTTAAGTAAAAAATTTCTTAACTGTTTCACAATTATACTTTGATTAAATTGTTGTTTTCAATTAGGATATAGAGTGTGCTCTTTTTAGATAAAGGCTAATCGAGAATGATGGATTGAATGTTGCGTTTGTATTTGCAAATATATTAATCATAATAATATAACATTCAACTATCTGTTCTATAAAAGCCATTTATTTATAAGAAGCTAATAATCAATCAATAGTTGCATTATAAAATATACATTATTTAATATTTATACTTTATTTTCCTCTTACAGATGTAATAATTGTTTTCCATAAAATTGAAAAATAATTTTTCAATGTTCTTTGTTCAATAAACATTCTGTTCAATTCAATTTTCTTAGGTAAAATATATTGTATGTAATATTCTTCTGGGTTTTCTGCCTTTGCTAATAGTTCATTTTCGTTTCTAAAAGCAATAGAAGCATAATCTGTAATTCCTGGTAAAACATTTAAAACATGTAACTGTTCAGTGGTATAATAATTTACATATTTTCTTACTTCTGGTCTTGGACCAACGAAACTCATTTCTCCAAATAATACATTTAAAAACTGTGGCAATTCATCTAACTTAAATTTTCTAAGATAATATCCTACAGTTGTAATTCTATTATCTCTTCCTCCAACAGTTAATTGACCTTTTGTTTCTGCTTGAACATACATTGACCTAAACTTATAGAGTTTAAAATCAATATTATTTTTACCAACCCTTGTTTGTTTAAAAAAAACAGAACCCTTAGATGTACATTTTATACAAAGAGCTATAATAATGAATAGTGGAGATAAAATGATAATTCCTATTAAAGCAAATACAAAGTCAAAAAATCTGATACTATCCATTTGATATAACTGAATTTACAGCATTTATCACATTATCAACGATATAAATACATTGATTATTGTTTAACTGAGGATAAATTGGTAAAGAAATTTCTGATTGATAATTATTATACGCTTTAGGATAGTTATTGATGTTGTAACCTCTATCCTTAAAAATTTTTAATAATGGTAAAGGCTGAAAGTGAACATTAACAGCCACACCAGTTGCAGCAATTTTTTCAATAATTAAATCTCTTTGTTCTTCTGTAATATTTTTTATTCTTAGTGGATATAAATGATAACTTGTTTCTGTTCCTTCTTGATGATATGGCGGCAAGATTGCCCAATTTTGTTTTGAAAATTTATCGGCATAAAAATCAAAAACTCTTTTTCTTTCTTTTAATAAAACGCTATCGTATTTACGAATTTGTGCTAAACCAATTGCAGCTAATATATCTGGCAAATTCATTTTAAAACCAGGGTAAACAATATCGTAACGCCAACCTCCTGCTTTTGATTTTGAAAAAGCATCTTTAGTTTGTCCATTCAAATTCCATAAACGAAGTGTTGTATAAACATCATTGTTATTAAAAGGAGTTGGTAAACTTAAGCAAATGCAACCACCTTCGGCGGTTGTTAAATTTTTTACAGCATGAAAAGAAAAAACAGTAATATCTGCTGCTGTTCCTAATTTTTTATGGTTATAAACTGCACCAAAAGAATGAGCTGCATCACTTAAAATTAAAATTCGTTGTAGCTTATGTTGTTGCTCTGATGCTGGTGAAAACATTTTTTTAATTTCTACATCATTTACTAAAGTATGTATTGCATTGTAATTGCAAGACCAACCAGCAAAATCAACAGGAATAATTGCTTTTGTTTTTGATGTAATAGCTTCTTTAATTTTTTCAACTGAAATATTAAAATCATCTTCTACATCAACCATTACAGGAGTTGCCCCTATATGCATTACAGCTAATGCTGTAGCAGCATAAGTATATGCAGGAATTATTACTTCATCGCCTTTGGTAATTCCATACCAATGTAAAACCAACATTAATGCAGATGTGGCAGAATTAACAGCTAAACAAGCTTCTGCACTTGTATAATTACATACTTCTTGTTCTAATGCTTTTACTTTTGGTCCAGTTGTTATCCAACCACTACGCAAAGCATCTAACACTTCTGCTTCTACACTTTCATCAATATAAGGAGGAGAAAAAGGAATATTCATAGAATGAAAATATAATGAGTTTTATAATTTAATGAGTAACGTATTTTATCAACAATTATTTATACGACTTGGTAATAAATGTTTTTAAAGTTCCCCAACCATAATTAAAATGAAAGCCTAAAAAAATAAATGGTAAAAGAATTGCTTTAATTAAAGGATTTCCTCCTTTGGTTGCCAATGATGCAATAATGCCAACCAATAAATGCAAGGCAATAATAGCAGCTAATGCACACAAAAAATAAGTGGTATGATTGATAAAATATTCAGCAATACCAGCCATAAAAAAAAAGATAATACCTGTAACAAAAATAAAAGGAATGAAATGATGTAGCCTCATACTTTTTTTATTGATAAAAAAACTAATAGCATTCCAACTACCATTTGTTTTAGCATACTTAAATAATTGCTTTATAGAGTATGGTGGATGATAATAGCATTTTGTTTCCCATGTTGAATAAAGTTTATACCCTGCATCTAATAATCTTTGATTCATATCATTATCTTGATTACGAATTAATTTTTCGTTATAACCACCTAAATCTAATAATGCTTTTTTATTAAAAATACCATAAGCAACTGTATGTACATAACCTTCTTTAATTACTCTAAAAGAGTTGCCAGATACTCCAAAACTACTGTTACTAACCCACTCACAAAGTCTTGCTTGTAATGTGTTATGAATTACTTTAGTTATTACTCTGCCAGAGCAAGCAACTACATTTTTTTCTTCTATTTTTTCAAAACAGGTTTGTAAATAATTATCATCGTATTCGCAATGAGCTCCTAAAATTGCTACATACTCTCCTTTTGCTTCTTTTAAACCAATATTAAAAGCAAAAGGTGTTCTTCTTTTAGTATTATCAACTAATCTTATAGCAGCATTTTTTGCAGAAAGTGCTTGAACAATTTCTCTTGTTTTGTCTGTACTCATTCCATCACAAATCAATATTTCCAATTCAAATGAATGTATCTTTTGCTTTAAAAAACTGTTGATAGTTTTTGCAATGTATTTTTCTTCATTAAAAGTTGGACAAATAATTGTAAGTATCATGCGATGTGTCTAAAAAAAATTATGAATTGCTTTTATATTGATACGAAAAAAGAGAAAATATATTTTGCCATTTTTCAAAAACAGCTTTATCTCCATATTGTAAAGAAGTGTTATAGCCGTTCTGAGCAAGTCTTTTGCCTAATTCAGCATTTTGTATTATTTCAGAAATTTTATTTGCCATAGCTTCAGCATCATCATACTCAACTAACAATCCATTTACATTATCCTGCACCATAAAAGGAATACCACCAGAGTTTACAGAAACAATAGGAATACCAAGTGCCATCATTTCTATTGTGCTAACAGGTGCATTATCTACTTTGTTGGTGCATATATACACATCACTTTTTTTAGCATAATTAATTTTTTCTTCTGTTGGAATATAACCAGGGAATTCTATACTATCTTCTAAGTTTAATTCTTTTACTAATTGTAATACTTTTGGTAGTTCTCCTGTATCTCTTCCTCCCATAATTAATGTTGCTTCGGGATATTTTTGTTTTAAAATAGCTAATACTTTTACTGCCATTGTTGGATTATAAATATCTCCAAAAGTTCTCATCCATAAAATGTTTGGTTTAAAAGTTTCTTTTTTTATAAATGAGTAATCACTTAGTTTAATAACATTTTCTATAACGATACTTTCAATATTATACTTTTTAAATTCGTGTTGTAAATAACCAGAAGGGCATACAACTACATCTGCTCTTTTAAGAATTGGCAAATATTTAGATGGATTATTTTTAATTCTTTCTGGTAAACCACCACTATGTGCAATTAAAATTATTTTCTTTCCAAGAAGTTTTAATAACCTTGTACTTACCTCTTCTATATAAAAAGCAAATTGAGTTCCATAGTATGGTGTAATGGCAATAGCGTATTCACTTTTATTAAAAAATATGGTAGTTAATACATCTAATGCTCTTGTTATTTTATTAAGTTTAGATGAAGTTTTGATAACAGGAATTTGGTTATTCTGAAAAATTTCATACAACTGATCTGCTGCAGTTCTATAAATAATATGTTTATTTTTTTCAGAAATAAAAAGCCCGGTAATTAATATTTTTTTCTTAGTGCTCAAATCTTTTTTAATAATTTTCGTTTATAAAAAATTAAAGTTCTTTAATCATTTTATAAGTATCATTCATTTCTTCTTCAATACTCCAATCCATTTTTTTATATGCTGCAATAGCACGTTCATTATCTTTTTTTACAGATAATCTGCAAATATTTACATTCATTTTTTTAGCCATAATTTCAAACTCATTCATTAATTGTTCAAACACTCCTGTTCCTCTACTTGATGGATGAACACCAATAACTACAAGGCTTGCATAAGGTTGTAATACAAAGTTTTCAGGCATTTTAACAGCAGCAATAGACTTTCTTAGCTTTATTTTTTTTAGAATATTTCTATAAATAAGTGCATAATGTTTTTTAAGTTCTGGATTAAATAAAAGCCATGGCTTTTTTAAAACGCCGAAGCATGCTTCTTTAAAAGCTTGTTGCAACATGCCACTACTACTTCCATCACCATAATATTGAGGTACAAAACCACCACAAAATCCTACTACTTTTCCTTCATTTTCTATATGATATAAAAATCTATTTTCTTTAGTTAAAAACCATAATAAAGATTTAGCAACAAATTTTTTTCCCAATTTAGTATTAAAAGAATTTGGGAAACAATCAATTTGACATTGTGCTATACTTTCCAAATTCATTGTTTTGCTGTAAAGCAATGTTTGCATCAGGTTTAATTTTTTTTCTTTTTTTGATTGTAGAAATAGTTGGTTGAATACCTATAGCTAATAATATTAAAATTGGTTGAATGGCAATTTTTAACCCATTATGAATAGTAACAAGGAAAAAGAGTAAATAAAAATAAACAGCATATTCTTTTTCGGGTTTCTTTCGTTTTAAAATATCAATTAAAAGGGCAATAAAAAATCCCCAATAAGTAAATATGCCAAATATTCCATGCTCTGCTGCTGCTCTTACAAATTCATTATGCACACCAGATGCAACACTAAAGTAATTTTTTTGTACAATGTATTTATTAAAGTTTCCTGTACCAATTCCAAGAATAGGGTTTTCTTCAAAAATATAAAACCCAATAACTACAAGTACATCTCTATTAGATGAGCCCTTTTGTTCGTATCTGGTAATTACTCTTCCTTCTGACTGTTCAATAGCAAAAATGTAAATAAGATAAAAAGCAGGAACTAATAAAATAAACTTAAAATAGCCTTTTAAATTAGAACGGTTATAGAAGAAATAAAGAAGTGTTGCAAATGCAAAAAAATAAAGTCCGCCTCTTGAAAAAGTAAGAATCATTAGTGTTAATGTAAATACCAATGCAACTATTTGAACAACTTTAGCTCTTTTATCAAAAGTGCTTAAAATAGAAACAAACATTAAAAAAGTTGCTACACCAAAGTATCCACTAAGTTGCACAGGAGCCATACCATTACTTGCTTCTGAGCTTGATGCACTTGAATAGTCAATTTTTCCTTGTAAGTGTGCAACCAATACAATACCAGCCAAATAAACAGATGCAATACGAATATTTTCCATCAAAATATTTATCTGCTTTGGTGTTAGTTTATGTATAGATGCCCAAAGAGCTACAGAAACTAAAGCCAAAGTATTCCATTGAATAGCATAAGTTATTCTTGGTAATAAAGGAAAAAAGCCATTGGCAATTTCTAAAATATAAAATAATACCAAGAGGAAGATTCCTTTAAAATGGACTTTTGATATTGAATTAGCATTTGAAAAAAAAGTATTAAATAAAAACCCAATAATCATTAAGTATTGTAAGGTTAAATAAGGAAATGACCTTGCAGAACCTCTAATAAAAACTTCTGTATAAATTAAGTAAGGAAGTATTTGAAATACTTTTTCAAGATTTTTTGTAAAAAAATAATAAAGACATAATAATGCTACACCCACATAAATTGATGCAACAACAAAAGGAGGTACAGCTCTAAAACCTACTAATATTCCTACTGATACGGCTAATAAATAATTAAAAAGAAGTTTAAACTTCATTAAGCAATAGTTCTAATATTATTGTACAACTTTATGATATATAGATTGCAACTTATCAAAATAAGCTTGTTCAGAAAAATGAGTATTAGCTAATGATTTCATTTTAGCTAAAAAATTTTCATCTCTATTTTTTTGTTCAATAAGTAAAATATGTTTTACCCAAAAATTTATATCAAACTCATGTAATACAAGTTCTGGCAGGGTTAATTTTACAACTTCAACAACATCACCTGTATTGTAAGAAACAAATGGTAATGCTGCATAAAGATATTCTATCAAAACCAAAGGTCCTGTTTCTGCATTTGCAGTATGAATTGCTAATGAGTAATTACTCATAACACTATACAAATCTGTAACTCCTTGAATTATTTTAATTCTATTGTTTAAGTTATGAGTATTAATTGTATTAACAACTTCATCAAAATAATTTTTATCATCAATCATTCCATAAAAATCAAGTGTATAATTTTCTGGTAAATTTTTAATAAGCTCAATAGCAAAAAAATGATTTTTAGGAGGTCTGAAATTTGCAACCATTATTAACTTACCAATTTTATTTTGATAAGCTATTGTTTGCTTTGGTGGATAAACAGTATTAGGTAAATAAAAGGCTTTATCATTTTTTACAAAACCATTTTCTACAGCCCATTTTCTCATTGCATCTTGCACTGCAACATAAGCATCTACTCTTTTATATAAGAAAGTGGTGAAGCTATCTATTTTAAAACTTGGAATATGTTCATGAAAAACAACTTTAGGTTTTGCTATTCCTAAAATAAATTTTACAAGCATATAAAATCGTAAATTATATCTTGAGTGAACGTGTACAATATCAGCATCTTTGGTTAATGCTTTTAATTTTTTCCAAGCTTTAAAATCAAATCTTGATGTACGATTCAAGTAATGTATGTTAATGCCTTTTAAAATTTGATTATCTAAAATGCCTTCTTTTAAAAATAAAATAACAGAAACATCAATATTATTTTTATGAAGAAGATTGGTCATATACACTAAAACTTTTTCTGCACCACCAGGGTTTAATTGATCATTTAGTACTACAATCTTCATAAAATATTATGCCAATGCCGGATAAAATTCTTTAATTTTTTTTTGATATTGTTTTGCCCAAGATTCTAAAGTAAACTGTTTTACAAAATTTCTTGAAGCTAAAATTCTATTTTCAAATTCAGTAGTATTAGAAATAAAATTTGATAAAATATTGAACAATGCCAATTTATCTTGAACATTAAAAGTGTACCCTAAAGAATTATTTTGTGTAATATAATTTGCCATTGAAATATTATTGATAATAGGCAACACTCCATGAAAGTAAGCTTCAATAGGCACTTTACCAAAGCCTTCTAACAAAGGGGCTTGTACAGCAAAATCAACTTTACGATATAACTCTTGTAATTGTTTTGTATTTATTTTTCCTGTAAAAGTTACTTTTGTTTCTAAAGAATTTTCTTTCACAAAATTTTCTAAAATTGCTCTATCCTCTCCATCGCCAACAACAAATAAATGAAACGAAATATTTTTTTGTTTTAATAAAACACAAGTGTTTAAAATGTATTGCTGATTTTTATATCCTATTAAACTGCCTACTGTAATTAATTTTAAATGCTGAATACCTGAGCTAGCAACTGTATTAATTTTTTGTTGAACATTTTCTTCTTCTGCTAACCATTCTTCTTCTGTGTATGATGGACTAAAACTTTTAAAAACTTTATCATCATTAATTACATTACTATAAACGCCAACAGGACCTCTAAACCATTTCTTTAATAAATTTTTTTGAAAAATATAGGTTTTAGATAAGCCAACATTATTATCCCAAGTGCCTGTATAGGTTGCAAATACTGGCTTTTTTTTAAAATAGAAATAAAAAAATCCTGGTATATTCAAATTATTTGGGAAACGTTGATATACAATATCGCTTAATTTATTGCCTTGTTGATAAGCTTTAAACCAACTTGATAAATAAAAAAATATTTTCAATTTATCTTTTAAAGTATTGCCTCCTAAATTTTTTAGAGCATGAAAATAAATATGCTTTTGATTGTAAGTTGTTACAGGATAATTTTCTTGATAAGCAATAAATGGGCAAAAAATATGTACTTCTGAAAAATATTTTGAGAGCATTTCCATTTGTCTAACAAAAATGTGAACGTCTGTAGCAACCTTGCCACTATTGGTTTTTACATGCACACAATCGCTATAAATGGCTAAACGCATTTTATAGTTTTTCAATTTTTGCTCCTTCTTGTAGCATACGATTGGCTATTTTTTTGGAGCGATAATATTGAATAAAAAGTAAAGGAGATTTTATAAATGTAAGCAACACACTTTTTAGCATCATATTATTTCCTCTCTTTTTGGCATAATGAACATTTGAAAGCATAATGCCTAATAAAACAACTTCTTTATTAAAAGGTTTTGGAAAATATTTATTATACAAATACACAACACTTGGAATTGGTTTTGGTGCAAATAATTTTTTAGGACGAAAACCATCCCAATGTCCAATTTCTCTTAACCCACCTGCTGATACTTTTAAATGCACTCTCTTAGCTAAATGATTTGAAATACTTTTATAACCATTGATAAATGCTCTTGTGCCAAACTCTCCATCTCCCATACTTTGCTTATTAAATTGCAAATCAAACAAACCAATTTCTTTAAACACTGAGCGTTTTACTAAAGCATTACCAGAATCAAACTGATCTGCCCAACGAAAATAATTATAGCTTTCTGCAACTTTGCCTCCCATTACAGCTATTGAAACACCAGCAGAAATATCTGCACTAAAAAAGTCTAATGTTTTTAAATGTTGTTCAATCCAATCTGGCTCTACTCTTGAGTCATCATCAAAAAATAATAAGTAATCAGCTTTGGATTCTTTTACAGCTCTATTTCTTGCTGTCCACAATAATTTTTCTTTTTGTTCAATAACTTTTATATCAAGTTTAAAATCGTTGTAAAAATTTTTATTAAATGGTTCACTTTGGTCAATTACAATTACATCAAAATTTTTATAGTGTTGTTTTTCTAAATCCAACATCACATCTTTTAAATATTCGTATCTATTTAAAGTTGGAATAATAACAGAAACAAAAGGTTGCTCTTTTAATAAAGGAGATTGAAAATTTTTGTATTCATCGTATGTTATATGATAATTGTGTAGAGGAAATTTATTAATAGAAGCTGCTTTTTTAAAAGCAGCCATTTCTTTAAATGGATTATGAAAAGCTACAATTCTTCTAACAAAAGCATAGTATAACCAAGGCTTTCCCCAATATTTTTGTATAAAAATATATTCATCAGTAATAGATGGTGAGCCTAAACAATTTATTTGTTCTAATTGCTCTTGTGTTGCTTCTTGCAAAATGCCATTAAAGAAAGCCCTATAAGCAATATCTGCATTTTTTGCAGCTTCTGTTTCATAGGAAACATCTGCATTAATACTACTATTATTTTTTAAAGGAAGTATAGTTGGATGATATAAACAGGCTGAAAATTTTTTTGCTTTTGGTGTAACATTAAACATCCAACCAGGTTGAGTATATTTTATAAATGTAAAACTCACTACTAAAAATTATTTTTTGATAGAATAATATTCGTTCAACAATTCTTTATCTGCTCTTTGAATACCATCATACTTAAATGTTATACCAATTCCTTTTGGAGATGCTAATCTTCTAAGATTTTTAATATTGTCTTTATTATCTGCATCAAAATATTTCATCCACCCGAATAAATATCTTGCAGCAAATAAAGCTGCTGCTCTTAAATATTTATTTGAAAAAAGATTGATAACAAACTCACTATTCAAAACTGCTGCTGCACTTGCATTTCCTTCTGTTACAAAACTTTTATACACACTGCATTTACTAAATAAAGAACGTAAACCTGTAAAAGTAAATCTATAAAAATCGTAAGGATGTGCATGATAAGGAAAATTTACAGGTGTTTCTATATGTATGTAACCATCTTTCTTTATTACTCTTTGCATTTCATTGGCAACAATCCAAGGTTTCATAGTGTGCTCTAAAACTTGCCCTGCAATAATTAAGTTAAATGTATTATCAGCATAAGGAATTGAGTGTGCATCAAAAATAATATCTGGTTTAAACAAACGATGAACATCTGATGTAACAACAATACTATTAGGAAATAAAGTTTTATAAAAATTTACTTTTTCGCCTGAACCAAGTACTAAAACTTTTTCAGGATTTAAGGCTGTTAAATCATTGTATCGTTCAGAAAAATATTTATCGTTGGTAAGTGATGGAAGTAATTTTCTTCTAAAATATGTTTTAAAATTTTTTATATCATTATAACTGTATTGTTGTGTAGTTTCTTCTTTCTTTGTTATGCTACTAACTGTAAAAAGTCCAGTGCTATCATCAATTACCACAGGTGTTTCATCAACAATAACATACTTTTCATTATCAGAAAAAATAATTTCATTTTCTGTAATTTGTAATGGTTTTTGTTTTGTAACAGGGCTAATTAATTCGTTAAAACAAACATCTTTCATAATCAATATTTCTTAAAATTAGCTGAGTAATTTTTGATATTCAGTTACAAAAACTTCAAGTTGTCTTTGTAGTGTATATTCTTTAATAATTTTTTTACGAGCAGCTTTACAAATATTATCTAATAAAGTTTTATCAGTTATTAATTTTTCTAACAAAGAAGCAAGTTGTTCAATATCATATAATGGAGCAATGAAGCCATCTACACCAGATTCTATTACTTCATCTACACCACCACTTTTTGTTGTAACAACTGGCAACTCCATTGCCATTGCTTCTAATACAACATTTGGAATACCCTCATATACACTGGTTAAAAAGAAAATATCTGTATTGCTTAAATATTCATTTACTTCATCTTTATTTTTTTTGCCTAATAGCACAATATTATTTTGAAGTTGTAAAGTATGAATATGAAAAATAATTTCTTCTTCTTGTATTCCATCACCAATAATATTCCACGTAATGTTATAACCTTTTTGTACTAATTTTTTAATTGCCAACAAACCAATTAAATATCCCTTTTGAAAAGTAAATCTTCCGATTGATAAGATATTTGTTACAGCATTATTTTTTGTTTTATTTTTTGGAGAAAAAAAGTTTGCATCAATAGCCGGTCTGTTTACAAATATTTTTTCTGTATTGTTGCAATAAGGTAGTATGGTTTGCTTCATATCTTCACTAACACAATGAACTGCATCAATAACATGTAAAGTTTTTTCAAGATTTTTTGCTCTATGTGGTTCTGTAAGAAGTTTTACTTTTTCTGCTGAACCTCTACAACTCATTACAGTCTTAGCTTTTATGTTTGGAATAATATCTAAAAAGCCAACTGCAATTCCAGAAAATTCAAAATGCACAATATCAAAATTGTTGTTGAATTGTTTTAATAAAATATTTTTTCTAAGGTTATGATATAGCTTTTTCTTATCAGTTGAAAAAGATGTGAGAAAAGTAATAGGATTGGCAGCAATAAATTTGATTAACTCTTTTGTAGTAGAAGGTACAAGTGCATCTTTAATAGTAATGTTTGAATTGTTTTTAAAGTTGTATAGCTTCATCAAGTCATTACTACCAGAAGCAGCAAGTCTTATAACAGTTACATGATTACCTGCATTGGCTAAAGCAAGTACTTTATTAATAATAAATGTTTCGCTGTTGGTAGGAAAACTATTGGTAACAATGGCAATGTTCAACTCAATTACAATTTAGATTTTTTATTAAAATGTGTGGTGTACCAAAGTGTTAATGTATATAAAGCCCAAATAAGCCAAGTATGTTCTCTTATGCCTGTTTTATGTTCTTGTAATATTTTTTTTATGCCGACTTCTTTAAAATAAATTTTTAATTCAGTTGGTAAGTTGTATAATTTTTCTTCCACATCTTTATACAAAGTTTCTTTCAACCATTTATTCATAGGTATATCAAAACCTTTTTTAGGCTTATATACCAAATCGTCATTTGTTTTGCTTGCAAGCAGTTTTTTAAGGTTTGCTTTTCCAGTATTATTGATAAGACATTCTTTAAAAGTCATAGCAGTACTGAAATCTATCATATCATTATCTAATAATGGAACTCTAACCTCAAGGCTATGAAACATACTTGCTCTATCAACCTTAATTAAAATTCTTTGTAAGTGCAAATCAACTTCTAATTTTCTGACAATATTCATTACCTCTACATTATTATTAAAATCAAAAGTATTTTGTAGCATCTCTTTTACAAAATATGGTTTAGGCATTGTAAAATCTTTCAAAATATCTTTTGCATATACAGATGCACCTGCAATAAACAATCTTTTATAATAATAATCTATTAACCCATTTGATTGTAAATGTCTTTGAGCAATTGTTCTTTCTTTGCTTAAAAATTTTTCTGTTAAATATTTTGCAGAAAGAAATAATTTATTTTTTTGTAGTAATGTATTATCAGCCAATACAGTTTTATTTCTTGGATAGCCCCAAAAAAGTTCATCTCCTCCATCACCACTTAATGCAACTGTAACCTTATTTCTTACAAATTTTGAAAGTACTAAAGTTGGAATTGAAGAAGGGTCTGCAAAGGGTTCACTAAAAGCTGCAATATTATCTTGTATAGTATGCAGCAAAGTATCTTCAGTTATAAACTGTGTATGATGTTTGGTTTTGAAAATGTGGGCAAATTGTTCAGCAGTATCAGACTCGTTTAAATGTGCATCATCAACACCTATGGTAAATGATTGTACATCTCCTACTTTAGTAGCAGCATAAGTAACCAATGTACTATCAACTCCACCACTCATAAATGTTCCTAATGGCACATCACTTACTAACTGTTGTTCAACACATTTTTGTACAATATTTTCTATATCAAATGTTGTGTTGTGTGTAGTTACAGGATAATCATAATACTTTTTAATAGTGTATTGATTATTTTTTACAACAATGTAATGACCATGTTGCAATAAAAATGTTTCTTTTATTAAGCCCTCTCCTTCTGGTACATAACCAAAACAAAAATAACCATGCAATGCTTTTACATCAATACCATTATTATTAAAGTAAGTATGATTAATTATGTGATTGTATTGAGAGCTATATATTAGTCCATTGCTGTTAACACCAATATACAAAGGCTTTACACCTAATCTATCTCTTCCAAGTAATAAAGTATTTTCCTGTTTGTCATAAAATGCAAAAGCAAAAATTCCGTTTATTTTTTCAATAATTTTTTCGCCCCATTTTATTAAGGCATACAATAAAACTTCTGTGTCAGTTGTTGATTTGAACTTAATACCATCTTTTAATAAAGTGGGTTTAAAGTCATTGGTGTTATAAATTTCTCCATTAAAGGTAATTACATATCTACCACAAGCAGAGTGCATTGGTTGATTACCATTTGCTGATAAATCTCTAATAGCTAATCTTACAAATGCTGTTGAATAATTTTTATCATTACTCCAAATGCCATTAGAGTCAGGGCCTCTGTGGTGCATGGTTTTAATACATTCATTTAAAAATGAAGTATCATTTTCTGCATTATTTTTATAATGAATTATTCCTGCAATGCCACACATAATTTGTAATAAAAATTAATTTACTCTTTGTGAATATTTTGTATTAAACTTTTGAATAGCTTGTATATAAGTATTTCTCATTTTTTCTGTAACAATTTCCCAAGTAAAATTATTACAAGTTTTATTGTATCCATCAAGCCCCATTGCTATTCTTAGCTCTTTGTTATTGGCTAATAATACTATTTTATCTGCTAAATCATTAGCATTTTCTGGTTGCATTAATAAGCCATTTTTACCTTCATCAATCACAGATTTTATTGCACCAATATTAGTACCAATTACAGGCTTTTTACAACTCCATGCTTCTAAAAAAACCATTCCAAAAGATTCGTTTACTGATGGCAGCACAAGCATATCTGTTGCATGATACAGATTTATTTTTTCTGTTTCTTCAAGGTTTAATACAATAAAAATATTTTGTTGATACGCTTCTGACAAATTTGAAATATGTGCTTTAATCTTTTGTACATAATCAGTAGTAAAACCAGCAATAACTAATTTTAATTGATTGTTTTTTTGATATGCTTGTACAAAAGCATCAATTAAAACTATTATACTTTTAGTAGCTTCTAATCTTCCTATATAACTAATTAAAATATCATCATCATTTAATTGTAAATGATTTCTCATATCTGCCCCATTGCCTTTACTAAATTTTTCAACATCAACTGCAGAGCCTGTTATTACCAGCATTTCTTCATTAACGCCTAATTGTATTAATCTATTTTTTTCATATTCTGTATTACACAAATAATAGTCAGATGCTTTGATTGCTTCTAACATTTTTGCAGGAATGCCATGTTCTTCTTTATTGTAAGGAAAATGAATAGCACCCTGAAAAACAAAAGGCTTAGGATTTTTTAATGTATGCCTAAATAATGGATAGTGCATATAATAAAAACCCAATGAAGAAGCTGAAATAACATCTGCATCTGTTTGATACATTGCTTTCATTAAAGAAGAAGACCAAGGACCAGTTATATAACGATTTAACAATGGCGATGATTTGCCCAACATTTTTATCATTATTTTATTTAGTAACCTAAACCAATATTTATGTTTTCTACAAAATGAAAAACGCTTAATGTTTACGCCATTGATTGTTTCTTGCTTAGGAAAAATTTCTTTATACTGATTGCTATGAGAGCCATAATAAGAATCTACAGTAAATACTTTTACTGCATCATTATATCGTTTTATGCAATTCTCTGAAATGTTTTTATAAAGAACTTGTGTGCCACCAACAGAAGGATAGTAATTTAAAACTACATGCAAAATTTTCATTGAAGTAAGTAAAAATTAATTTAGTTTATTTGAAGTAAGATACCAGATACTGCATGTTTTTTGCCAAGATAATAAGCAATCAAATCTCTATAACCCCAAATAGGAAAACGAGATTTTTTGACTTTATAATATTCTTTGTCTTGAATATAGATAATTTTTTTATCAATAATATTGATAGTATATTGTTTAAACAACTGAGCAATTTCATCTGGTGTTGGTCTAAACATATTATCTATTGGGTCTAAATGTTTTTTGTATTTATAGGGCACTGTTAAAAGTATATAACCTCCTTTACAAGTTGCTTTAACCAAATTTGTTACAGCCATATTAATATCTTCTACATGCTCTAACATATTGGTACAAATAGTTAAAGCTGCTGGTTGAAAATTATTAGAAAAATTTTCTTTGGTAAGGTCTGCAACTATATCTACTCCTTCATCTTTTTTAAAGTCCACATGTACAATTTTCCATCCATTATTTTGTAAGGGAATGATAATGTGTTTGTGAATATGTGGTTGCATTACTTTTCTAAAATATGCAGTAGATGAACCTAAATTGGCAACAATATTATTATTGCTTAATGGTTTTATTTTAGTTAAAGTTTGTTCTATCCAAACAGCTTCTTCTCTAAACATTGTTTATACTATTTTTTAAAAAAATTATTAGTACGAACTGAAAGGCTTCTCATTGATTTTATAATTATTCCTATACCCATTTTTGGTGCTAATCATTATGCAAAACATCTTTTAAAAACTTTAAAGAAGCAGAGTGTCCTATTCTCCTTCTTACTAAATAATATCGTGCTGGTTGATATAATTGTTCAGGTGAATAGCATTTGAATAATTGAGCAAATTCGTTTCTTATAAAAAAAGCATTATTGCCTGTGGCATCACAACATAATAAAGTATATTGATAAGAGCTAAATAAACTTACCCATGCACCCAAAGAAACACCCATGTAATCATCATTATTCCATACAAAGGCTTCTACTTGTGGTACTTTTACTTTGCAAGGATATGGATACTTACCATTATACTCTACACAAATAACTTTAGGGAATATTTCTTTAGAAAACATAGATTCTGTAACAGCATAATCGTTTCCATCAATATCAATAGAAAAAAAGTCAATTTCATTGGTATTAAAATGAACGAGTGTTTCAGAAAATAGTTGTTTAATATTATTACTATCTACAAAACAATTTTTTATTAAAAGTTTTGAAAAAGTGCTACCGCCTAATTTAGATGAGACAGTTTTAATAAATTGATTATTGCCATCAACCCAAGTTCCTTTCCAACCATTTAACAACATAAAGTGTGTATTATTTTCTAAACCAAAACCACTGCCAATTTCTAAAAATACTTTTCCATCAGGTTTTATTTTATTGAAAATGGCTGCTATAATACCATCTTCTTCTCCTGCACTATAACATTTTTGTCCATATTTTACCATATTCTCAGGCATTTCATGTAATATATTTTTCTTCACCTCATCAAACCGAGAGTCAAGAATTGCATCATTAAGAATAGTTAGTTTGGTGTAAATAGGGGCAAAAAAATATGCTTTGATTTTGGATGATATTTTTTTAAATTGTTGAAACATAAAGTAGTTTTAAAAAGTAACGAAAATGTAATAGAATTATTTTAAAGAAGTATAAAAATTATCAATACCGAGTTGATAGGCTTCTTTGTATTTTTTTACAATAATTTCCCATGTATATTTTTCCAGAATTTTTGTATATCCATTATTGCCCAAAAAAGTTCTCAACGCTGTATTGGCAACAAGTTCTTTCAATTTAATACTTAAATCTAACGCATTTTTTGGTTCAAACAAAAAACCATCTTTGCCTTCTGAAATTAACGATGCAGTAGCACCCATTTTTGTACCAATTACTGGTTTTTTACAACTCCATGCTTCTAAAAAAACAACACCAAAAGACTCTCCTGTAGAGGCTAATACAAAAATATCAGTAGCATTGAACATGATAGCTTTTTCTGCATCACTAAAATTTTCTATTAATATAACAGGTAAGTTTTTTTTTTGTATTTTTTGTTGTAGGAACGAAACATACTCAGTTTTAGTTCCTGCCAATAACAGTTTTACGTTTTTATTTGTTTCATACAATTTTTCAAAAGCATCTAACAAAGTGCCAGTTCCTTTTCCTTCAGATAATCTTCCTATATGTGCTATTAAAATTTCATCTTCTTTAATTTGATGTAGTTTTTTAAATGTTTTTACTTTTTCTTCCTCTACTACATAATCATCTGTATTAATTCCAGTGCCTATAGAAACTATTTTATTTTTATCTGCACCATAATCATTTATCAATTTGTCTCTTTCAAAATCTGTATTAGCAATATAACAATCACAAGCCAATGCTCTTTTTATAAAAGGAGAATCTTTAGCCCAATCTACATGAAAATGTATTGCACCATATAAAACAAAGGGTTTGGGGTTTTTAGTTTTACTTCGCCAAAAAGGATAATCGCAAAAAGTATAATGTGCAGTTGTAGCCATTATTACATTAGCATTGCTGTTTTTCATTTCTTTATCAATAGCTTTACAATCTAAAGCCCATTTTTTTTTCATAATTGAGTAAGGCAGAGATTTGCCTCTTAACTTTCCAGAAACCTTATTAGCTAAGGTTAGTAGTTTGTAATGCCATCTTCTAAAAGTAAATCTTTTAACAACAACTCCATTAATAATTTCATTTTCTTTTTCTATTTTTTTAAAAATATTCATTTCTGGCCCATAATATGAGTTGGTTGTTATTACTTCCACTTCATCTTTGTACCAAGCAGTCATCTTTTCACTTAAGTGTTTCATGGTGTATTGAGGACCACCATGAGCAGGAAAATAATTACTTATAACATGGAGTATTTTCATGAAAGAAAAAAGTTCTTAAATATGGTTGTTACTCTATTGGTTGAATTTCCATCTGTATAAGTAATAATTTCACTTATACAGGTTTGGCAATTTTGCGTAAATTTTTCAGGAGTTTGCAAAGCCTCATTAACAGTACTTATCAGTTCTTCTTTTGTGCTCACAAGCTGTATAACATTAGATTTTAAAATAGGTTTGTAATGTTCTTGATAATATACAGCTCTTAATGCTGGTTCACCTTTTTTATTTACATCATCATAATAAGGTGCAATTTGTGGTTTGTTAAAAACACTACCATCTATGGTCATAGTAGAGCATAAGTTTATATGCACATCACAATAGTGTAAAGTAGATACAAGCATTTTTAAATCATTGTCAGTAACATTTGAGTAATCTAATTTTTCTTTTCCATGTTGTGGTTCATAGTAAAAAATATTTGCTGATTCTCCAATAAATTTTTTCCATCTTTCTACTGTATCTAAAGGATGGTTACGAATTAAAATAACCACATCTTTACTTATCAAACCTTGTTCTATTGCATCTTTTAAATGCTTAGGATATTGAGGCTCTGTAGGAAAAAGTGTTATAGTTCCTCCTGCATATAAAATAATTTTTTTATCAGCAGGCATATTCAGCATTTTCAACCAATCATTTTTGGGAATGATATATTGAGGATTGTAATGAAAATCAAATTGAGGAGCACCAGCAATAAAAACATCTTCTGCTTTCAAAGACTTAAAAATATACAGCAATTCGTTTTTATTGTATTTATTCCATACAATGTATTTATCAAACATACAAGGTTGCCAGCCTCTTTTAGTAACATTATCAAATGAATGTACAGATGCTAAAATTTTTTTTTGATTATTTTTTAAAACTCTGGCTAAAAAATTAATTTCTTTTAAAAAAGGAGTAACTGTAAATAATCCATCAATATTCAATTCTTTCATCCATTGATTGTACTCTGTATAAATTTTTTCTTGTTGAAAAATTTGTTCTTCTGTTTTTAAAAAATTTTTGACAACAAACGGAAAATTGATGAGAAAAAGATTGTAATAGTTTCTTAATTTTTTAATAAATTTTTTTTGAATGTTTTGATAATGCTGATTTAGCTTATCTTCTATTTTAATGCCATTAAATTTTAGCACTTTGTTTAAGTACCAAAGATTTAGTTTGTAATAAATATCGTTGTACTTAGCTGAAAGTGGAATGAATTTCATTTGATGCACTTCATAACCATTTTGTGTTAATTCATTTTGTAAATTCTTATCGTTCCAATAAAGCAAAATAACAGGTTGAACAAACTGAGCAATATTTTCTAACAAGCCGCTTCTTACAATATGTACCATAGCACCTTGCCCAGTTATAGGAATTATAATACGTTGAAAATTTTTCTTCATTTTTAATTTATTATCCAGTTATGGTAAATTATCATACCATTCATCATATCTGAATTAATTTTTCCTGTACCAAAAAAATCGCCACGTTCTACTTCAAAAGAAAAAATATTTTCTACATCAAAAGTTATATCATGCCCATACTTTAAAGTTATATCAACAGAATATAAACCACTTAATAAAGGTAGTTTGGGAATAACACAAGTAATAACTCCTTTATAATTTAATGGCATAATACCATTGTAAGAGTTACGTGATAAGCAAGTAAATAAAATTTGTTCTAAATTATTTTTAATTTTTACTATTACTACTGGGTCTGGTCCTTTTTCTTTTACTTCATAATACATTTTTAAATGCAAGTCTTTGCCACTTTCTGCTAATTGCACAATATTGCCTTCTTCATTTAGCATTTCAATATTAGTAATCACAAATTTTTTATTGCCTTTTGCACTACTTACATCAATAGTTTTTTGAGATGCAATACTTGCAGCATTTTGTAAATAATAATCTACTGTGTCTGTAGCACTGCCTTCATAAACAATACTTCCTTGTTGTAATAATATGGCTCTATTGCATAATTTTTTTACAGCTGCCATATCATGGCTTACAAACAAAACAGTTCTTCCTTCTTTGCCTGCTACTTCTTGCATTTTGCCTAAGCATTTTTTTTGAAATTCAGCATCACCCACAGCAAGCACTTCATCTATAATTAAAATTTCAGGGTCTAAATGTGCAGCAACAGCAAATGCTAAACGAACTTTCATGCCACTGCTATAACGTTTTACAGGTGTTTCAATAAATTTTTCTATTCCTGAAAATTCTACAATACTGTTATACCTTTCTTCAATTTCTTTTTTGGTTAAGCCAAGAATAGTTCCATTTAAAAAAATATTTTCTTTGCCTGTTAGTTCAGGATTAAAGCCTGTGCCTACTTCTAACAAACTGGCTACTCTGCCAAATAATTCTATTTCTCCTTCTGTGGGTTCTGTAATTCTGGAAAGCATTTTAAGTAGCGTACTTTTTCCTGCTCCATTTTTTCCAATAATGCCTAAAACTTCTCCTTGCTTTACTGTAAAAGATATATTTCTATTTGCCCAAAAAACATCTTTCCCTTCTGTATCTGCATGAAGTCTATTTAATGATTTTATTTTTCTAAAATTTTTGATAGGTGCTATCAACATTTTAAAAATTGTAGTAATAAGATTTTTTTCTTTTTCTTCTGCAACACCTATTCTGTATGCTTTACCTAAGCCTGTAACTTTTACTTCTATATCTTCCATCTATATTTTATTATTGAAATGATTGTATTTTCTTCACTTACTATGCAATATTGCTGTTACTTTCTTTTGTAATAATTTTTTATCGGGTAAATAAAGTTGATATTTTGAAACAAAAATCTTGTTAGAAATACCTCCTGTTGCAAACTCCACCAGCACTTCATCTTTTTCTGCTGAAAGTATGATACCTATTGGTTCATTATCCCCTCTAACATTTTCTTCTGTTTTAAAATAATTAAGATAAAGATTCATTTGTCCAATATCATTATGCTCTACTTTTCTTATTTTCAAATCTATCAATACAAAACATTTTAATATTCTGTGATAAAAAACAAGGTCAATATAATAATGTTTATTGCGAAGTGAAATTTTATATTGTCTTGCCACAAAAGCAAATCCTTTGCCCAGTTCAAGTAAAAACAATTGTAGTTGGTTGATAATCTTTCTCTCAAAATATTTTTCTGTCAGTTTATAGCTTTGCGGTATTTGAAGAAAGTCAAGAATATACGGGTCTTTAATTATTTCTATTGGTGTAGAAACAATATGCCCTTTTTTTGAAAGTTGTAAAACTCCTTTTTTGTCTTTACTCAATGCAAGTCGTTCAAACAAAGCAGAATCAATTTGCCTTTCAAGTTCTCGTACAGATAGATTATCATTTAATGCTTGTTTTTCATAAAATTTCCTTGCAGTATTATCAGCAAGGCTTATTGGCAGATTCAAGTTGTAAGTGCAACTGTTAATTAATTTGGTTTAAAGTTAGCGATAAAAACTTGTAATGGAGTTTTATAGTTTAAAGATTTTCTTGGTCTGTTATTAAGTTTGTTTTGTATTTCTACAAAAAATTGTATC
>JBPXJV010000010.1:0-39502 GCA_051715485.1 Chitinophagales bacterium | reverse complement strand
GCTATTTGATACCTTTGCTCTTGATTGAGCTGATTATATTTTTTTGACATTGCAACACAAAAATCTGTTTTCAGTTCAATCTTTTTTGGGGTACCCCAAAAAAGATTGAACTGGTGTTGCACTTGCTACTTGAACTTAGTTCTATTAAAACAACGAAAGCGGATGTTTTTGTGTCTGTAAATGTTGTATTATTGCAAATTATTTATTTAAAGAATTATTCTTAATTAATATTTTCTTGCTTGAACTAAATTATTTTAATGTATTGATTTCTACATAGATTAAATATTTCTGCTAACCATATTTGACTTGGCTACATGAAATATTCTTTTATTTTTACAACTATTTTTTAAAACAATTTTCTTTAGATGAGACAATCAACATTGAAGGGTGCATTATTATTTTTATTATCAGGTTTTTTTTGTAATGGACTATTAGCACAAAGTGGTAGCGATATTAATGTAGTTACAACTGCTGTTCCTTTTTTAAGAATTTCTCCAGATGCACGTGCTGGTGGTATGGGAGATGTAGGTATAGCAACACCACCAGATGCAGGAGCTTCTTTTTGGAATTTATCAAAAGCTACATTCAATACAAAAAATTCTGAAATAGGACTTACTTATACTCCTTGGTTAAAAGATTTAGGTTTAACAGATGTTTATTTAGTTAGTTTTTCTGGATATTATAAATTAGGAGAAGAGCAAGCTATTGCATCTTCAATTCGTTATTTCAGCTTAGGTAATATTCAATTTACAGATTTTGCAGGAAATCCATTACAACAAAATCGTCCAAGAGAATTTTCAATTGACTTTGGCTATACACGTAAAATGAATTCAAAATTAGCATTGGGTGTTGCTTTACGTTATATCAATTCAAGTTTAGCAAATGGTTCTATTGGTGGTGTTAGCTATAAAGCTGGTAATGCAATTGCAGGTGATATTTCATTATTTCATTCTGGCTTAAATGAAAAAGGAGAAGGGTTAGGCTGGGGAATTGTTTTATCTAACTTAGGTTCAAAAATTAGTTACACTAATGATGCAGCCAATAAAGATTATATACCTGCTAATTTAGGTTTAGGTATTGCTTACACAACTGTATTTGATGAAACAAGTAAACTTACTTTTGGCTTAGATGTAAATAAACTAATGGTTCCTGTGCCTCCAACACCTGTAGATCCTTCAGACCCTGATGCAGATGTAAAAAATGCAGCTTTATTACAAGAATATAGAAGTATGGGGGTTTTAAAGAGTTGGTTTAAAAGCTTTGGCGATTCTGGTGGTTTTGGAAATGAGCTAAAAGAATTTCAAATATCAGCAGGTGCAGAATATACTTATAACGACCAATTTTCTTTACGAGCAGGTTATTTTTATGAAGATAAAACAAAAGGAAATCGTAAATATTTTACTGTAGGTGCAGGATTAAAGTATAATATGATTGGAATTAATTTTTCTTATTTAATTCCTTCTGGTAGTGGCGTTACAAGAAATCCATTATCTAACACCCTTCGTTTTGGGGTAACATTTGATATAGCTGATAAAAAATAAAATTCTTTTATTTAATTTGCAAAAATTTAAAATATAATAACCCTAAGATGAATAGGAATTTAGATGAAGTAAAAATTGCAATAATAGGATTGGGATATGTAGGATTGCCCTTAGCTGTAGAGTTTGGGAAAAAATATGCAGTACTTGGATTTGACATTAATCAATCTCGTATAGAAGAACTAACAGTAGGAAAAGATAGAACTAATGAAGCAGATTTAGAAGGGCTAAAAAGAGCCACAGAATTATATCAATCAACTAATGGAGAAAAAGGATTAAACTTTTCTTCTGATACTGAAAAATTAAAGAACTGTAATATTTATATTGTAACAGTTCCTACACCAATCAATAATTTCAAAGCACCAGATTTAACACCATTAATATCTGCCTCTACAATGATTGGTAAAGTGTTGAAGGAAAATGATATTGTTATTTACGAATCTACAGTATATCCAGGATGCACAGAAGAAGATTGTGTACCTGTATTAGAAAAATATTCAAACTTAAAATTTAATAAAAACTTTTATTGTGGTTACTCACCAGAAAGAATAAATCCTGGCGATAAAGTAAATACACTAACAAAAATTAAAAAAGTAACTTCTGGCTCAACACCTGAAATTGCAGATTTTGTAGATAGTTTGTATGCAAGCATTATTACTGCTGGCACTCACAAAGCCCCAAGCTTAAAGGTTGCTGAAGCATCTAAAGCCATTGAAAATGCACAACGAGATGTGAATATTTCTTTTGTAAATGAATTGGCTTTAATATTTGATAAAATGGGTATAGATACCAATGATGTAATAGATGCAGCAGGAACTAAATGGAATTTTTTAAAATATAAACCAGGTTTAGTAGGAGGACATTGTATAGGAGTTGATCCTTATTACTTAGCACATAAAGCAGAAAGTTTAGGACATCATCCAGATGTAATTTTAAGTGGAAGAAGAGTAAATGATAATATGGGTTTATTTGTTGCTAGTAAAGTTGTAAAATTAATGATAACAAAAGGACAAAAAGTAAATGAAGCTAAAGCATTGATACTTGGCATTACATTTAAAGAAAATTGTCCCGACATTAGAAACTCAAAAGTTATTGATATTTACAATGAATTAAGTCAATATGGAATGCAAGTGGATGTTTATGACCCTCATGCAATAAAGGAAGAAGTACACGAAGAGTTTGGAATAAAATTGATAGATAACTTACAGTCTGATTATAGTGCTTTAATATTAGCAGTATCTCATAATGAATTTGCTGAATTAAACATAAAAAACCTTACAGAGTCAAATGCTGTAATTTTTGATACTAAAGCATTTTTAGATAGAAGCATTGTTGATGCAAGATTGTAAAAGAGAAATAAATACAACCGCTTTTATACAAAATTTTGTATAAAGTATAAAAATAATTTAGGCAAATTGCTCCCCTATATTTGCTAGAATTTTATGGAGTTATTTTCAAACTCCTTTTTAAATTAAAAATATAAAATTCTCATTCCTATGATGTGAGTGAGTAGGCAGAGCTGTACAATAAACAATTAATTTATGAAAAGTGAAATAGCTATGTTTTCTAAAGTTCGTTTACTACTAACAATAGTATTATTATGTATTACTTCAATAGTAATAGCACAATTACCCAACAATATGAGTAAAGTAAAATCTGCTGATATTACCGATGCTCAATTACAAGAATTTATTTCTAAAGCACAAAGTTCTGGTTTATCAGAAGACCAAGTAATACAGGAATTACAAAGAAGAAGAATGCCTGCAATGGAAATAGATGCTTTAAAATCTCGTATTACAGCATTACTTTCTCCAAGTAAATCTCAGTCAAGTAGTGCATCAATACATCAAAGCAGGTCAAGTGTACCTGTACAAACGCCAGAGCAACAAGTTAGTAAAAGTTCTGTTTTTGGCTCAGAGTTATTTTCTAATCCAAGTTTAAGTTTTGAACCAGACTTACGATTACCAACACCAAAAAATTATACTTTAGGGCCTGATGATAAAATATTATTAGATGTTTATGGAGTTAATTTATCTCAACAAAATTTAACTGTAAGTGCAGAAGGAACGGTTTATGTAAAATATGCAGGACCCATTCAAGTAAATGGTTTAACAATAGAAGAAGCATCTAAAATAATTAACTCACGACTTTCAAAATTTTATCCAGCAATAGCAAGTGGTCAAACAAAAGCAATATTATCTTTAACAGGTATTAGAGCTATAAAAGTAATGGTTTTAGGGGCTGTTAAAAAACCAGGAACTTATAGCCTAAGTTCATTAGCAACTTTATTTAATGCTTTATATGTTAGTGGTGGACCAGCAGAAAATGGTTCTTTTAGAAATATAGAGTTAGTTCGTAATAACAAAACAATTGTTGTAGCCGATTTATACGATTTTCTATTAAACAGTAATCAAAAAACCAATGTACGTTTAATGGATAATGATGTTATAAAAATTCCTTTTGCCAAAATACAAATTGATATTGTAGGAGAAGTTAACAGACCAAGTATTTTTGAAATGCAACCAAACGAAACTTTACAAGATGCAATAAATTTTGCTGGTGGTTATAAAAGCAATGCTTTTAAAGCAAGAATTACAGGGCTAAGAAATACTGATTTTGACAGATTAATTTTAGATATTTCAAAAGATTCTATTACAAAATTTATTCCTCAAAATGGTGATAGTTATACAATAGGAAGTATTATCAATAAATTCCAAAACAGATTAGTAATTGAAGGTGCTGTTTTTAAACCTGGTAATTATTCTTTAGATAATAGTAGTGGAACAGTTTTGGGATTATTAAAAAAAGCAGAAGGATTACGTGAAGATGCTTATACAGGAAGAGCAATTGTAGTTAGAACAAAAGATGATTTAACCAAAGAAATTATCAGCATTAATTTAACAACAGATTCAGGTAAAAACTTCATTTTGCAAAAAGAAGATGTACTACAAGTTTCATCAATTTTTGATATAAAAGATAATTTTACTGTTAATATTAATGGTGCTGTAAGAAATCCAGGAATTTATAGTTATAATGATAGTTTTTCTTTAAAAACATTAATATTAAAAGCTGGTGGTTTTGCAGAAAATGCAACAGGTGCAGGAATAGAAATTGCAAGAAGAAAAAGAAATGTAGAAGTAAATAATCCACAAAGCCCCATAGTAGAAATTATTAGAATAGATGACAATGATAAGGACTTATCAAATCCTTTAAATGATATACAATTAAAGCCATTCGATATCATTACAGTAAAAGTTGATCCATATTATAAAAGCCAAATTTCTGTTGCAATTACAGGAGAAGTTTTAAACCCTGGAGCATATACATTAACAAGTAGAGTTGAAAAAATAAGCGATTTAATTAAAAGAGCTGGTGGCACATTATATACTGCCAATATAAATGGAGCAAGGCTTATAAGGGTAAATAAATTATATGATAATGAATTAGCTCTTGCTCAAAAAATAGCACAAAGCTCTGCCCATGATTCATCAAATGTTGTTACATCAACTGTTGCTAAACAGTATAATGAAGTAGCTATAGATTTACAAAAAATAATTCATAATCCAGGTGGTGAAGATGATATTTTATTAGAAGAAGGCGATAGAATAGAAATTCCAACTACAAACAATATGATAACTATTGCTGGAGAAGTATTTAGTCCACTTATTGTAAGTTATGATGCAAATAAAAAATTAAGAGATTACTTATCCGATGCTGGTGGTATTACAAAATCTGGAAATAAAAAAAGAGTATTTATTGTTTATCCAAATGGTAAAGCTGCAAGAACAAAAAAAATATTGGGTATTTTTAGACAATATCCAGTTGTTAAGGCAGGAAGTAAAATATTTGTTCCTAAAGAACCAGAAAAAAAGCCAACAGATTATGCTAAAGCAGGTATAATTATTACAGGATTATCTGCTTTAATAACTGCAGCAGCATTGGCATTTCAGATAACAAAATAAATTGATAATTATGCAACAAGGCTCAAATTCTGAAAGCTTTGATGAAAAAGAAATATCGCTTAAAGATATTTTTAATTCAATAAAACTGTGGTTCTATTATATTTTATCTAAATGGTGGATAATAGTAATTATTGGATTAATTGGTTCATCAATAGCTGTTGGCTATAGAATATTCAAACCCATTTTTTATACAGCTCAAACTTCTTTTATTGTAGAAGAAGGTAAAACCGGCTCAGGAAGTTTGGCATCTATTGCAGGACAATTTGGATTAGATATTGCAACTGGAGCAAGTGCAACCCTTTTTTCTGGAGATAATATTTTAATGTTTTTTAAAAGCAATTCATTAACCAAAGAAACATTACTTACACCATACGACTCAACTTATAAATATTCATTAGCAGATAAATATGCAGAAGCTTATGAACTTAGAGAAAAATGGGCAAAAAGTAAAAGAGTTGGTAAAGAAGTTTTCTTTAGCCCGAAAGAAAATGCAACTATGTCTCGATTACAAGATAGTTTATTACAAACAATCATTTTTACTATTTTAAAAAAAGAACTTATTGTAGAACGACCTGAAAAAAGAGCCACCTTTATTGTAGTTAAATGCAGTTTTAAAGATGAAATGTTGAGTAAATTATTTTGTGAAAGATTGGTAAGAAAAGCAACTGATTGGTACATAGACTCTAAAACAAAAAGACAAAGAATTAATGTAGAAAGATTAGAAAAAAGAGCCGATAGTATAGAACGTGTATTAAACGGTAAAACCTATTATACTGCTACGAAACAAGAAACAACTTTAGATGTAAACCCAGCTGCATCAACTGCTGCAGTTAATTTAGAAGTAAGTAGTAGAAATAAAATTATGCTCTCTACTATTTATGGCGAAGTTGTAAAAAACTTAGAATTAGCCAAAGTACAATTAAACCAAGAAACCCCATCAATACAATTAGTAGATAATCCAGATTTACCACTGCCTAAAACAAAAAGAATGTATATCATATTTGCAATAATTGGATTTATCATTTTCTCATTTTTATCAGTAAGCTATTTTACCATAAAAAGATTAATTAAAGAATAAGTAATAAAGTAAATTATTACTTATAAAATCATTTCATGAAAAACATATTATTAGTCATAGGAACAAGACCAGAAGCAATTAAAATTGCTCCGCTTATTATTAAATTAAAAAAATTAACCAATAAGTTTAATACTAAAGTTTGCTTAACAGCACAACACAGACAAATGCTTGACCAGGTACTTGAATTTTTTGAAATACAAGCCGATTATGATTTGAATTTAATGAAACCAAATCAAAACCTACATACACTTACTGCAGATATTATTACCTCTATAAAACCTGTTTATGAAGACTTTAAACCAGATTGGGTTTTAGTACATGGCGATACTACAACATCTACAGCAGCAGCATTAGCAGCATTTTATTCAGGCATTAATGTAGCTCATGTTGAAGCTGGACTTAGAACCTTCAATAAAAAAGCTCCTTTTCCTGAAGAGATGAACAGAAATATTACTGGAAGAATTGCTGACTTACATTTTGCCCCTACAAAAGCATCTAAAAAAAATCTTTTAAATGAAGCTATAGAAGAAAATACTATTTATGTAACTGGCAATACTGTTATTGATGCTCTTAAATTAGGCATAACTAAAGTAAATGAAAACAGCCATGAAATTGTTCATCTAAAATCCATTATAAATTTTCAGAAGAAAATTATTTTAGTAACAGGGCATAGAAGAGAAAATTTTGGAGATGGTTTTGAAAATATTTGTGAAGCATTAAAAACACTTGCAGAGAAATATAACAATGATGTAGAAATTGTTTACCCTGTTCACTTAAACCCAAATGTTCAAAGTCCTGTAAATAAATTATTATCAAATCAACCAAATATTAAATTAATTCACCCATTAAACTATGAGGCTTTTATTTGGATAATGAATAAAAGCTACATTATTATTACAGATAGTGGTGGTGTGCAAGAAGAAGCTCCCTCTTTAGGAAAACCAGTTTTGGTAATGAGGGAAGTTACAGAAAGACCAGAAGCTGTAGAAGCTGGAACAGTAATATTAGTTGGCACAAACAAAGAAAAAATTATTAATGAATCAGAAAAATTACTAACTAATTCTTCTTATTACACACAAATGAGTAATAAGCATAACCCTTATGGAGATGGGCTTGCATCTGATAGAATTGTAGCTATTTTAAATGATGAAAAAGTAACAGAATATATTTAACATGAAAAATGAAAAAGTTTGTATAGTTGGCTTAGGATATATTGGCTTACCAACTGCTGCATTATTAGCCAATAACAACTACCATGTTCATGGTGTGGATATTAATGAACATGCTGTAAATACCATTAATAAAGGGCAAATACATATTGTAGAACCAGAGCTTGATACATTTGTAAAAAATGCAGTTAGTAATAATTTTTTAAAAGCATATTTACAACCTGCCGAAGCAGATGTATTTATTATTGCAGTTCCTACACCTTTTCATGAGGGCTTTAAGCCTAACATTGATTATGTATTAAAAGCAACAAAGAGTATTGCTCCTTTTGTTAAAGAAGGAAACTTAATTATTTTAGAATCTACCTCCCCTGTTGGTACAACTGAAAAAGTGTTAGAAACACTAAAAGAATGTGGTGTTAATACTGATAAAATTTTTGCAGCCTATTGTCCAGAAAGAGTTTTACCAGGGAAAATAATGAAAGAGTTAGTAGAAAATGATAGAATTGTTGGTGGAGTAAATAAAGAAAGTACAGAAAAAGTTGTAGCATTTTATAAAACTTTTGTAAAAGGAGAAGTTTTGGCAACCAATGCAAGAACTGCAGAAATGTGTAAGCTTACAGAAAATTCTTACAGAGATGTAAATATTGCTTTTGCAAATGAACTTTCTATGATTTGCGATAAGGCAAACATAGATGTATGGGAATTAATTTCTTTAGCCAATCATCATCCCAGAGTAAAAATA
The DNA here is from genome assembly GCA_051715485.1 of Chitinophagales bacterium. Classification (GTDB taxonomy): domain Bacteria; phylum Bacteroidota; class Bacteroidia; order Chitinophagales; family Chitinophagaceae; genus UBA1930. The sequence goes on along the minus strand of JBPXJV010000010.1, from coordinate 31,013 downwards.
TTACAACCAGGTGCAGGAGTTGGTGGTCATTGCATTGCAGTAGATCCTTGGTTTATAGTGTCAGATTTTCCTGAAGAAGCAAAAATAATAAAAGCAGCCCGTGAAATAAATGACTTTAAAACACAATGGGTAATTGAAAAAATAAAAAATACTGCATTACAATTTGAACTTGATAATAAACGCAAACCAGTTGTAGCTTGTATGGGTTTAGCATTTAAGCCAGATATTGATGATTTAAGAGAAAGCCCAGCATTAGAAGTTGCAAAAGCTATTCACGAAACCAACTTAAATGTAATTTGTGTTGAACCAAATGTTGCTACAGTAAAAGGCTTAAAACTTGTTTCAACAACAGAAGCAATACAACAAGCAGATATCATTTGTTATTTAGTAAAGCATAAGGAGTTTTTAAACCTATCGAATATTAATAAAAAAATTGTATTAAACTTTTGTGACATTCATTAATACAATAAAAAGTAAACTAAGTGGTAATGGTGCATCAGCAAATGCCTTTTTTTCGCTTTTAAATAAAGGTATAAATGCAATAGTTCCTTTGCTTTTCATACCATTATGCAATAATTTATTTGGTGTAGAAGCTTATGGTAGAATGGTATTTTACCAATCGTTAGTGGGTCTAATCATTACTTTTTCTGATTATGGGTTTAGTGTAACAGGGTTAAAAGTTGCTTCAATAAATTCTAATAATCATTCGGCAATAAGTAAGCTTTTTTCAGAAATAAGTTTTATAAAAATTGTACTGCTATTTATTGGAGGCATTGCTTTATACTTTTATCTTATAGCTACAGATTCAAAATTTACAATTAAAAGTGAGTTATTACTTTTCCTATTTGTATTAGGAAGTTTATCATTACAAAGTTTATTGCCTTACTGGTTGTATCAAGGATTAAAAAAAAATAAAACTATTGCTGTAATTAATTTATTTTCAAAGCTGCTGCTTTTATTACTTACGGTACTCATTGTTTTAAATAGTAAATTCATATTTACCGTTGCTTTAGTAGAATTAATCTCATATTTATTTGCCTTAGCCATTTGCTTATTTTTATTATTCAAACAATATCAGTTAAAAATACAAATACCAAAAGCAAATGAAGTAAAAAGACAACTAACTTTTGGATTTAATTATTTTATTATTGAATTAATTTATTGGTCTATCAATGGAGGGAGTGTTTTGATTGTTGAAAAATATGTTTCCTCATTTGAATTAGGTTACTATGGCATTTTTTTAAGATTTTCTTATTACGCATTTGCTATTTTTCAACCAATAATATTGTCATTAATTCCTTTCTATATTGAAAAGTTTACAAACTCATTTCAAGATGGTATTGATTATTATAAAAAAATTTTTTATTATTTTTTCTTTTCAGTATTAATAGGTATTTCTACAATAGGAATATTTTTAATAAATATTTTAGATATTGCTTTTAGTAAAGAAATAGTAAGTTACTTTCAAAATCATCAAATAGTTCCATATACTTTTTTATCTTGGATTTTCCTTTTTCTCATTAATAATTTTACAGCCAATTCAGTTTTATTACCCAATCATAAAGAAGTTATATATAGAAACTCACAGCTTGCAAACGGAATTACAGTAATTATTTTATTTTTCATATTAGTACCAAAGTTTGGTTCATTAGGTGCTTGTTTAGCAATGCTATTTGGACAAATTGTATTTTTTGTAAGCATATTTAAACATACTTACAAGTTTTTACTTTTTAAATATTTAATACTGAACACTGGAAAAAAAAATCAGTATTAATGTGAGTTAGCTGAGTTTATCCAAAAAATAATAATATTTATTTGGTAGCTTATACACTTTTATTAGTATTTAAATTCTAATTATTAATGGGAAAAAATTCGATAATTCGTAACTTTAGTCTTTCCTACAAACCATTATTAGTTTATACCATAATACTAACACAGGGAATATTTTTTTTAAAATTTTTTGCACTACCTATTTTTTTACTCCTAAATGGAAAAAGTATTTTTAAAGAATTAAGTATTACAAAGCAAACCTATTTTTACATTAGTATTATGATTTATACATGCTGTTTTGTATTTTTATCTTCTATAATTGATTTTTCTTTTACATATATTATTGCAGCATTGTTAGGGTTGCTAATTTGGTTTTTATGCTTAGCTAATAATATCATTTTTACTACTATATTTAATACAATTAGTTTAATAAAAATAAAAGCGACTATTAACATACTATTCGGAATAAATATTTTCTTTTCCTTTTTACAATTATTCATATTAATGGTTAGCAATAAAACTATTAATCCATTTGTTTCAGAAGTAGGCATGAGTGCAGGAGATGCTATAATGGGCATATTTAGTAACTCATCGGTAAATATGATAATTTCATCATTGTTCTTTTGCTATTTTTTTTATGAAAAAAAATATTATAACACACTACTAGCTGCTGTTACAATGATATTAACAACTTATATGTCTGGGCTACTTATTTTTGTTTCGCTTTTTACTCTCTATTTATTGATTGCTTCAAAATTTTCTTTTACTAAAAAAATTTTTTTACTTTTTTCTATTATTTCATTATCTATAACTTTTTACTTTATATCAAAAGAAAATATTGATTATGTTACACAAGTTGGTTCTACTGTAATAGAAGATATTCCTCCAAGAAAAATAACCTCATTTGAACAAACATTTGCATTTGCAACATCATCAGTAAGCCATTTTTTATTTGGTAGTGGAATTGGAAATTTCTCATCTAGACTTGCATTTATTGCAGGAGGAGAATATGTTAGTTGGTATCCTTCATCCTTAGTTAGGCAATCAGATTATTTTAATAAAAATCATTTTCAACTTTGGAATAATGAAGTTTTAGCAATTCCTTTCCAAGATGGAACTGCTAATCAACCATTTTCTATATATAATCAAATGATAGGTGAGTATGGTTTATTAGGTCTTTTGCTATTTATTTTTTTTTACCTCATTTTTTTTTACAAAAAACTACCGAAAAAGAATTATGGCAGATTAATGCTCCTATTAATCTTAGGCTATTTATTACTTGACTATTGGTTTGAGTATTTCTCAGTTATGATTATTTTAGAATTATTTTTTAACTTAAATATTAATGATTATAAACAGAGAAATATAGGTGTTTAAAGTTTAGTTTTCATAAAATGTTTTACTACTTCAAACTGTAATTCAAACACAACATCAACAAACCTTTTATCCCAAGAGTTTTTAAATTTAAGTTGTTTTTTATATGCTCCATAAGGACAGTCTAATGATGAAATATCTACTGAAGGATTAGGCTGATAAAAAGGACTTACTTCTAAATAAATTGGTTCTGTATTCATATCATCATTTTGCCATGTAATATCAAAACCAGCACTTGTAAGGTTTAATTTTTTAAAAGTTTCTAAAATATGCTCCTTCCATTGTTCAGGAAAAGTTACAAAATCAACATTACTTCCATAACCTGTAGCTGTTGGTTTCCAATCTTTAGATTGATTTATTCTCCAATAGTGTAAATTAATTTCATTGCCAGTAACTATTACTCTTAAATCTTTACGCATATTTAGCAACTCTTGAACAATAAGTTGTTCATTTTTTAAAAACAAATTATTTTGAGTAATTATTTCTTCTAAATGCTTTAAAGACTCAATTTTATAAAGCCCCATTGATGAAGAAGAGTGTGGCTCTTTTAATAAATATGGAAATTGTAAAGGAACATTATTAGCATCTTGAATACTTTTTATAAAAAATGTTTTTGGCTCATTAATATTTAATTTTTTAAAGTATTCATGCATCAATATTTTGTTTTCCCAAAATAACGATTCGTGAGATGTTGGATAAACTTTATTATTCTGTTCTTCTAACGATTTGCTTATATGAACAAGGGTTGAAGTATAATTACTAAACCCATTTTGATCATAATATTTGGTGTTTGAATAAAAAATTGTTTTGTTATAAAATTGACCAATCTTTTTACCAAAATAAATTCTAAAAGGAATATTTAGTTTAATAAAAGCATCAATAAATGCAAAATCCCTTTCAACCGATTGTAACAACATTTTCTTTCTATAAAAAGGATAATACCATAAAATTACTTCTGCATTTTTATCATACAATTTAAAAAATAAAGACCAATTTATTTTAGCAATACAGAAGTAGATAACTTGAACTTTCTTTAAAATTTTTTTCATTAAAAGATAATTTATAAAAAGATAATACTATAATATTCATGCAAAGTAATAAGAAAAAAATTCTATTTATGGTGCAAGTTCCGCCACCTGTTCATGGAGCTGCCCTTAGAAATTTATCTTTAGTTGAAAGTGATATCATAAACCAAACATTAGAAATAAAACTTTTGAAAATAAAGTTTGCTAAAAATATTCATGATATTGGTAATCTTAATTTTTCTAAAATTATTAAAACAGGCATTTACTTTATTAATTTATGTAAGCATTTATTGTTTTGGAAACCCAAAGCAGCATATTTTACAATATCTCCAACTGGTTTTGCTTTTATAAGAGATTGCTTTTTTGTTTTGGCATTAAAACTTTTTGGAACAATAAGAATTTATCATTTAAGAGGCTTAGGAATTTATAATGCTTATACACAATCTTTCTTGAAAAAAATATTGTATAAATGGGCATTTAAAGGAGCTCATGTAATTTGCTTATCAGATGGACATTGTAATGATGTTAAGGGGTTACCTTATGCCTCGTTACAAGTAGTGCAAAATGGCTTGAAAAAAGAATTTGACCCAAGCCAAAATACTATCTCTATTGATGAAATGGAACTTCTCTTCTTTTCCAATTATGTAAAAAGCAAAGGTGTTCTATTATTTATAGATTTATGCGAAAACTTATTAAATAAAGGCTATAATATTAAAGGAAAAATTGTTGGGGCTAATGGCGATTTATCTAAAGAAGAAGTAGAAAATTATATAGCACAAAAGAATATTCAAAATAAATTAACCGTTTTTTCTGGTGTATATGGTGCCGAAAAATATAAAACCATTGCAGCTTCAGACATTTTTGTTTTTCCTACTTTTTATCCACAAGAAGTTTTCCCTGGTGTTGTACTAGAAGCTATGCAATGTGCTAAACCAATTATAACAACGACTACAGGTGTTATTCCTGAAATTATTGATAATGGAATAAATGGATTGATTGCAGAAAAAATTGATGTAGAAACTTTTACTTTTCTTGCAGAAAAATTAATTAACAATAAACAGTTTGCTCAAAAAATGGGTAATGCTGCTAGAGAAAAATTTATTAGCTCTTATACACAAGAGATATTTGAAAATAATGTAAAAAATGCAATTTTAAAAGTTGTAGGTTAGTAACCTATTATTTAGCCTCACAAAAAGTATCTATCAAATTTTTGCCATAGTAACTAAATGTTTGATTGTGTTTTTTAGCCAACTCTTCAATGGCTCTAATTTCCTTTTCAAACATTTCTATATGCATAGTCTCGTGTTTGTGAGATAAGTCATCAATATAGTAAATTTTTTTAAAATTATTTAATGGTAATGTTTTAATTATTTTTATTTTATCTTCTGCAGTTCTGGTAATTATTAGCTCACTGCTTTCTACTAAAATTCCATTTTCTGTAAGCCATTCAATAGTTGTAGCTCTACTAAAGTAGCTTCTTGCTGTAAGAAAAAATATTTTATTGTTTTTATTAGATTGAAGTATTGATAATAGTTTTTTCATTCTTAAAAAAATAGCTAATCCTTTTAATCGTTCATTTTCAGAAGTCCAATGGTTTAATGTCAGAGAGTGCCAACTATTAGCTATCGTATTATCAATATCAAATAAAAAAATTCTTTTTTCTTTAAAATAGCAAATATTTTTTTTTGCTTTAATTAAAATATAAAAAGCTATGGGATAGCTTAAAATATCTTTTACTTTTTGTTTTAAAAATGTCATACAATTTATCTATATAAAAAAATGCTGCTACAAAGATGTAGAAAAAGTTTATGTATGTACTATTGCACTTTTATTGTTAAACAACAAGAACAATCTTTTAATAAATTTTATTTCTCTAAATGAAGTTGGCAGGTATTAATATAAGAAACATAAAAAATGGATTATTTATTCTAAAAGAATATCCTAATTTCTTAAAAAGTCAATTTTTAGATAAAGAGGCATTGAATGAAATACAAGAGCAAAGGATACATAAAATTATACATACAGCTATAACTTCTGTTCCATTTTATATAAATCTTAAATTAGAAATAGACAAAAATAAAATTACCTTACATGATTTATACAAATTTCCAATTGTATCAAAAGATGTTATAAGAAATAATTACAACGATTTTATTTCTAATAAATTTTTTAATAAAAAATTAGAATATAAATCAACATCAGGTTCTTCTGGACAGCCTTTTAAAGTTCCTAAGCATTATTTCAGCGATGGTTTAGAGCAATGTATGATGTACAGGGCGTGGAGCATGAATTCTATATATGCCTATAAGTTCCATCAACCATGTATTGTATTAAGAAGTTTTTCACCAAAATTTGGAAGCCCCCCTTATAAAATTGATAGAGTTTTAAATTATTGGTATTTATCTCCTTTTGATATTAACAAAAAGAATTTAGATACTTATATAAACTTTATTAAAAAATCAGAATCTGCAATTTTAAGAGGTTATCCAAGTTCAATTTATATTCTTACACTTTTACTAAAAGAAAATAATATTCATATTCCTCAAATTAAAACACTGTTTACATCATCGGAAAACTTGTTACCACATTATAAAAAAACTATTGAAGAGTATTGGCAATTACCAATTATAGATTGGTATGGACAAAATGAAAGAACTGCAACTGTACAAAAATGCACTCACGGCAATTATCACAATAACGATGAATATGGTATGATTGAACTTGATGAGAGAAATCAAATAATTGCCACTTCACTACATAATAATGTTATGCCTTTGATTAGATATGCCACAAACGATATTGCCATTCCAACATCTACCAAAGTATGTTCTTGTGGCAGAGGATTAAGCATACCATTTGCTGGTATTGACGGAAGAGCAGATGATTTATTATTAAAAGATGATGATACTATAATTGCAACTGTAAATATTTACAATGCAATGGAAATGTTTCAAGATGTAAAACAATTTAAAATTGTTCAACAAGTTGATAAATCTATTATCTTAACACTATCAGAAAATAAACCATTCACAGAACAATACATAGAAGCTATAGTTAGTGAGTTAAAACAACGAGTTGGAAATTTAAAAATACAAGTTAATTTAGTACCTGAAATTGAAAGAGACAGAAAAACAGGTAAAATAAAATCTATTGAATCACATATAAAATTATAAGTATGATAAAAGGTTTAAACAACGAACAAATTGCTATGGTAAAGCATATTAAATTGCTAAAACAACAAGCTGGTTCTCATTCTCCCAGTTTATTTACCATTAAAGAGCAATTACCAGGGTTGAATATGAAAATTGATGCTTGTTTTTTATCAAACCCTTATGCTACCGATCTTTTTCTTGAGTATTTTAAAAAGGATTTATTAGGAGAAGATTTACTTATTAGAGATATGTTAGAGTTTTATCCTTCTCAAAATAAAGTTATTGCATCTTCTTTAGCTTCTTTTTTAAATGTACCAGCAGATATGTTATTTGTAGGTAACGGAGCTATTGAAATTATTCAAGCAGTTATTCACAATCTAACTAAAGAAAAAATTATCGTTAATATTCCAACATTTTCATCTTACTATGAATTTATTAAACCAGGTGTAAGTCTTGTATTTAATAAATTAAAAAAAGAAAATGATTATAAATTAGAGGTTGATGATTTGCTACAATTAGTAAATTATGAAAAGCCCGATACTGTAGTTTTAATTAATCCTAACAACCCAAATGGTGGTTATATAACTAAAGTAGAAATTGCAGAACTTTTAGAAGGATTAAAAGAAGTAAAAACAGTTTTGCTTGATGAAAGTTTTATACACTTTGCTTACGAAAATGATGAGCTTGATCCATTAAGTTATGTAGATATGGTTATGAAATATCCTAATGTAATAACCATTAAAAGTATGTCAAAAGATTTTGGTATTGCAGGTATTAGAGCAGGTTATGCCATCATGCACCCAACAAGAATAAAACAACTATTAGAAAATGGATTTTTATGGAACTCTAACGGATTAGCTGAATATTTTTTTAAACTATATGTTCAAGATAAATTTCAGCAGGAATATGAAATAGTACGTAAAAGATATATTAGAGACACACAAGAATATTTTAAAAATCTTAGTGAAATTGAAGGCATTAAACGTTACCCAAGTCAAGCAAATTTTGCATTAATAGAATTAAAAACTGGTATTCCTGCCGATGATTTTGCATTTGGGTTATTAGTAAAATCTGGTGTTTATACAAGAACATGTTCAGATAAAATTGGTTTAGAAGGAGATTTTATACGTTTAGCATCAAGGTCTCACGATGAGAATGAAGAAATAATAAAAGCAATAAAAGAAGCACTTTAAAAATATAACGTGAAACAATTAATTCAAAATTTTAAGACAGGGGCATTGTATGTAGATGAATTACCATTACCTGCTATATCAGAAGGAATGGTATTGGTAGAAAATCAATTTTCATTAATTAGTGCTGGTACAGAAAAAGGCACAGTAAAAGTGGCACAATCATCTTTATTAGGCAAAGCAAAACAAAGGCCTGATTTGGTTGCTCAAGTTTTACAAAATATAAAAAAAGAAGGTTTAAGAGCAACTCTCGAAAAAGTAAGAACAAAGTTAGATTCATTGAAAGCATTGGGTTATAGCACTGCAGGTGTTGTAACTGCATCAATGGATACTAATGGTAAATTTAAACCTGGAGATAGAGTTGCTTGTGCAGGACAAGATTATGCCTCTCATGCAGAAGTGGTTTGTGTGCCACAAAACTTAACAGTAAAAATTCCTGATAATGTTTCTTTTGAAGAAGCAAGTTTTACCACTTTAGGAGCTATTGCCTTGCAAGGCGTAAGACAAGCTAACCCATTATTAGGAGAAAATATTTGTGTTATAGGTTTAGGTTTATTAGGACAAATTACTTGTCAGTTATTATCTGCTAATGGTTGCAGAGTTTTTGGTATTGATGTTTCTGAAAAAATGGTTCAGTTAGCAAATAATGTTAGTAATACAGAATCTTATACAAGAAATAATGCAGGACTTATGACTGCTATCGAAACTTTTACAAGAGGTAAAGGTTTTGATAAAATTATTATTACAGCTGCTGCACCAACAAACGACCCTATTGAATTATCTGTAGAAATTGCCAGAAAAAAAGGACAAATAATTGTAGTGGGTGCTGTAAAAATGGATGTACCAAGAGACCCTCATTTTTATAGAAAAGAATTGGATTTAAAAATATCTTGTTCTTATGGTCCTGGTCGTTATGATAATGTGTATGAAGATCAAGGACTTGATTATCCTTATGCTTATGTACGTTGGACAGAACAAAGAAATATGGAAGCTTTCTTAGATTTAATTTCACTCGGTAAATTAAATTTAAAAGCATTAATAACACATACATTTAATATTGATGATGCAGTAAAAGCTTATGATTTAGTTTTAGGAAAAGTACAAGAGCCTTTTATTGGTATTTTGTTGAAATATCCTGCTAATGAAAATAAAAAACAAAGTATTATTCAGGCAAAAGCATTACAAAATAATCATCCAATAAAAGCATCTTTTATTGGTGCAGGTAGTTTTGCTCAAAGCTATTTAATACCTAATTTAAAAGGATTGCCAGTTAGCTTAGATGCTGTTGTTACAAACAATGGTATTAATGCAAAAAATGTTTCTACAAAATTTGGTTTTGCAAGAGCCTCAACTAATGCAACAGAAATTCTTGCTGATAACACGTCAAATACTGTGTTTATTGCTTCACGTCATGATAGTCATGCAAAATATGTACTTCAATCTTTAGAAGCCGGTAAACATGTTTTTGTAGAAAAGCCTCTATGCCTTACTTATGATGAATTAGAAACAATTACAGAAAAAATAAAACAATATCCCAATCAAATATTAATGGTTGGATTTAATAGAAGATTTGCTCCTGTAAGTGTTGAGCTTAACAAAATATTTTCAAAAGTTACAGAACCTAAAGTTGTTAATATAAGGGTAAATGCAGGGTTTATTCCTTTAAGCCATTGGACACAACAAAAAGATATTGGTGGTGGAAGAATTCTTGGAGAAATATGCCACTTTATAGATTTAATGCAATACTTTACCAATGCTTATCCTGTAAAGGTTTATGCAGAGTGTATCAATAGTAAAAGTAGTGAAGTGAAAAATGATGATAACATAGCAATAGTTGTTTCTTTCTCTGATGGCTCTATTGGAAATTTAATGTATGTTGCCAATGGCGATAAATCATTACCAAAAGAAAGAATAGAAATTTTTGGTGGAGGAATGGTTGGTATCATTAATGATTTTAAAGATGGACAAATTTTTAAAGCCAATAAATCATCTTCTATAAAATTATCTGGTAAAGGCCATAAGCAAGAAGTAGATGCATTTATTAATGCAATAAAACAAGGATTAGAATCTCCTATTACTTTTCAATCTATTTATGCAACAACACTAACAACCATTAAGATTCATGATGCTTTGCATACAGGATTACCGCAACATATTTAATTAGTATTTTAATAATAATTTTTGAAAAAAATTAGAACTAATAGTTTATTGATGAAACAATTTTTAATTTACTTGATATGTTGTTTTTGTTGGATGAAAACTAATGCTCAATCTTTAGAAAGAGTACAGCTTGGTGGTTTTTATCAGAGTTTTGATAATGCTCAAACATTTGCTTTTGGTAAAATACAATCTAACCAATTTGAAATATCTCAAAATGTATTTTATAAAGCAGGTTTTTTATATAAACGAATACCAGCCATTATTTTAATCAATCAACAAAATGGAGTTAACTATTCTGTTCCACAAGTAATTATTTATCCTAATCCTGCAACAACAACTATAAACTTTTATTTACCCCCAATTTTTAATATTAAACAAGTTGCTGTATTTTCTTCAGCAGGTAGTTTAATGTATCGTACAACAATTACTACAGGTAGTATTAATATTTCTTCATTTGCAAAGGGATTATATATTCTCCAAATTCTTCTTGAAGATGGTAACACTGCAATAGGGAGATTTATAAAAAATTAAGATTAGATGAAACATTTTTTATTAGTTGTAGTAAGCATAATGCTTACTACATTTTTAGCGGCACAAGAGACTTTTAATTATCAAGCAAATATTTTAACCAAAGAAGGGATGCCTGCTGGTAATAGATCATTTAGTGTACAAATAAAAATTAGTAACGACTCGCTATTTTTAAATAATCCTTTTGAAGAAAGTTTTCAAATAAAATCAGATAAGTTTGGCTATATCACTTTTGAAGTAGGCTCTTATTCAAGTAATTCAATTTCTTCTTTTGTTCAATGGAAATATGATACTTATATTTCTTTAGAAATTAATTCTATTGATAATTTAGAAGCATTAACATTAAAAACAAAGCATAAAATTAATTATGCACCCAAAGCTGTATTTGCCTTACAAGCACAAAATACTACTTATGCAGAAAATTCAGTTTGGTCTTTGAAAGCTGATAGTGCCAAACATGCTATCAATGCTGATACTACACAATATTCTCTAAAAGCAAATTGGAGCTTGTATAGTGATTCTGCCAAACATGCTATCAATGCTGATACTACACAATATTCATTAAAAGCAAATTGGAGCTTGTATAGTGATTCTGCCAAACATGCTATTAATGCTGATACTGCACAATATTCTCTAAAAGCAAATTGGAGCTTGTATAGTGATAGTGCCAAACATTCCATTAATGCTGATACTACACAATATTCTCTAAAAGCAAATTGGAGCTTGTATAGTGATTCTGCTAAACATGCTATCAATGCTGATACTGCACAATATTCTCTAAAAGCAAATTGGAGTTTATATAGTGATTCTGCTAAACATGCTATTAATGCTGATACTACCATGTATGCATTAGATATAAAGGATAGCTCTATTACAAATAATAAATTAGCAGGAAGTATAGCAGCTAATAAACTTATTGGTTCAGATATTAACAAGATTGGAGTAATTATTCAAGGAGAATGGAAGGCAACACCTTTGGAAGACTCTATGATAGTATCTTCTTCTATATGGCATTCTAAGCAATCACAACTTTCAGGGAAGGGTTTTCTAAAATTAAATGGTTCTGCTATAATGTATGATAGTTCTGACTTCATTAAAAATCAAGATACGGTTTTCCAAATTGCAAATTTTAAATTAAACGGAGTTGGAGAAGCAGACAAATTTAAAATAAATTCTACTAATAATTTAGGGTTCACAAGTAAAAATATTGCTGGGTTTAACTTGCAACAAATTAATTCCGGAAATGATTTTTCAAATTTTTCCTCTTATTACTCATTTTTAGGGCATAATTTATGGTATGATGGTTTTTCATATCGTAGAAGAGATAAAAGAGGAAGTGGGATTGGATTACTGTTAAATAATAATAATTTATTTGTAATTTCAGATACTTCTTCTAGAGCAAAGTTAAACGACAATGATGAAATTACAGTTCAACAAGGTGTTGTTTATACTTCTTTTAATTTAGACACAACTCGGTTCAAACAATTTGTTCCACTTGACCTTCTGGGCAATAATGCTATAACATTCCATGCACAAGGTTCTAATATTAATAGTGGAATGGCTGGGTTAAGAATAAATAAAATAAGCAGCTTACACCCTTACCCTCATGGTTTTATGTTCTCGGTAGATAATAATACAAAATGGGATTTAGGAATGGACTATGAAAATGAAGATTTTGTATTAGCGTATAATCATCATAGCAGTCACTTAGGAGATTTTATACGTATTGCAGAAAATAATAGAACCTATTTTGGAACAGGTATTGGAACGCCTAAATTTAATCAATATAAATACACCTTTTTAACTGGTAGTACAGATAGTGTTGGTTTAGGAGGCGTAAAAATTCAAACTTTATCAAATTTAGATACTGCTCTTAATACAAATGGTGTAATAGCAGGTAGCAGAGCAATTTTTACCTCACACTTATCTTCATATGATTATATACAAGCTGGTACAGATTTAGGTAAAGCTAGAATAAAAACCTATTATAATAACAACAATATAGCTCAGTTTGTAAACTCAGAACAAGCAAATAGCTCAACTAATTATGGCTATATGCAAAAAGCTGATGGAGAGTTGTTTATAGGAGGAACTAATTTAAATATTAATGCTTTTACTAATTTTTCTAAAGATTTAAAATTAAATGGATTGCGTGTTTTAACAACCATTGACAGTTCAAAGTTTGAATTAAAAACTGTACAACTAAATAATGTTAATTCAATCAATTATATATTGAGCCTACAAGATGCAGCAAACATGGTTAATATCACAAATTCTTCTAATAGTATTATCACAATTCCTACTAATGTTTCTGTTGATTTTCCAATTGGAACAAAAATTTTAATTACTCAAATGGGTATAGGAAAAGTTACAATTGCAACAAGTGGTGGTGTTGTTTTAAATAGTGCAGCAGGAGCCAATAAAACTAAAACACAATATTCAGTAGCAACATTAATTAAAACCGATACAGATACTTGGTTATTATTTGGAGATATAGAATTATAATGTAACATTAATGAACAAAAAGTTTGAAGCAAGTTTAGAAAGCTTAATATCTTTTATAGAATCAGAAAACTATCAAGGTTGGGATCCTTATGATGGTTTAAATAGTTCTATATTTCAAAGTATTCCTTTTGTAAAAGCAAACAGGTTTTGCAGATTAGCATGGATACAGTTGTTTAAACGTTCTCCTATTAATCTCAGAAGAATAGCTGGTGTAAAAAAAGAACATAATACAAAAGGGTTAGCATTATTTCTTTCTGGTTATTGTAGGTTGTATCAAACAAGTCCAAATAAAGAATTACTTGAAAAAATAAATTCATTATCAGAGTTATTATTACAATTAAAATCGGAAGGTTGGAGTGGTTATTGTTGGGGTTATAATTTTGATTGGCAAGCAAGAGCATTCTTTCAGCCCAAACACACACCAACAGTAGTTGCATCAACCTATGTTGCGTCATCGTTATTAGAAGCTTATGCAATAACAAAAAATGAACAATATTTGAATGTAGCAATTAGTTGTTGCGATTTTATTTTAAAAGACCTCAACAGAAATTATGATTCTGATGGAGACTTTTGCTTTTCATATTCCCCCTTAGATAAAAGTATTGTATATAATGCTACACTTTTAGGGAGTAAATTATTAAGTAAAGTATATGCTTTAACAGGCAATGAACTATATAAAAAAGAAGCAAAAAAGTCGATAAATTTTTGTGTTAAAAACCAGCAACCAAATGGAGCTTGGGCTTATGGGCAACAAAGCTTTCATTATTGGATTGATAATTTTCATACAGGATTTAATTTAGAGTGTTTGCAGGTTTATCAAAACTGCACAAATGATACTTCTTTCGATGAAGCAATAAAAAAAGGGTTTGATTATTACATCAATAATTTTTTTGACGATCAGGGTAGGGCTAAATATTACAATAATAAAATGTATCCAATAGATATTCATGCTCCAGCTCAATTAATAATAACTCTATCTGAATTAAATAAATTAAAAGAATATTCTTCATTGTACAATAAAGTACTTTTGTGGACTATTAATAATATGCAAAACAGTAAAGGGTATTTTTATTATCAAATAGGAAAAAATTTTACTTCAAAAATCCCCTATATGCGTTGGGCACAAGCTTGGATGTTTTTTGCATTAACAACCCTAAAAAAGGCAGAGAATGAGAATTGAGTTATTTGATTGTCCAATTGATGCTTTAACCATGCAGCAAACACTTGCAAAAGTAGTAGAAGCAATTGAACAAAATAATCACTTACATCATGTTGTTGTAAATGTTGCTAAGTTGGTTCACATGCAAAAAAATGAAACACTCAGGCAAAGTGTTGTTAATTGTGATATTATAAATGCAGATGGACAAGGTGTCGTTTGGGCTTCAAAAATTTTGGGGAAAGAATTGCCTGAAAGAGTTGCTGGCATTGATTTAATGCAAAACTTAGTTCAATTAGCTCATCAAAAAAAATATACCATTTACTTTTTCGGAGCAACAGAAGAAGTTATACAAACTGTTGTAAGTAAATATTCAAAAGAATATTCGCCAAACATAATTGCTGGTTATAGAAATGGCTATTTTAAAAAAGAAGAAGAAACCCAAATTGCTGAAAATATTGCCAATGCAAAACCTAATATTTTATTTGTAGCAATGGGCTCTCCCAAAAAAGAAAACTTTCTTTATGTTAATAAAGATATTTTATCCAATATAAATTTTATTATGGGCGTTGGAGGAAGCTTTGATGTTGTAGCAGGTAAAGTAAAAAGAGCACCTGTTTGGGTTCAAAAAATTGGTATGGAATGGTTTTATAGAATGGCTCAAGAGCCTCAACGATTGTTTATGAGATATTTTACAACAAACTCGGCACTAATAAGGTTAATTATTAAAGAAAAATTCAAGAAAAAATAGGAGAATAAAATGCACCACAAGTATGCTTCATTTATACGGTTTTTGAATTTTGTTTATGACTTAGCAATTATCAATATTATATTGCTATTTATATTTATTAAGCATAATTCTTCTATACCATTATCTGATTTATTGCTCAATAAATTTTATTATTTTAGTTGGTTAAATATTAATTTAACTTGGATAGCGGCTGCATTTTTTGGAAATGTATATACACTTAGAAATTTAATTTATTTTAAAGAAGGATTTAAAAACTCATTAAAAGGACTACTGTATTTTATTTTATTTATTGTTTTTTTAAACTTCTTTTCCTCAAAAGATATTCTATTTTCTAAAAAATATTTTCTGTTTTTCATAGTTGCATTTTCTTTTCTATATTGGATGGCTCGGCTTGTTTTTTATTATATCAAAAAAAGATTTCACCTTGAACTTTATACTGGTAAAAAAGTATTATTAATAGGCAAGCCAGATATTGCTGATAAAATAAAGTATGTATTTAATGATAAAAAAGAGTTTGGCTTTTTATTCTCTGCTTTTATAAATGATAAAGATTTTTATACCAATGAAGAAGAATTTTATAATCAAATAATAGCCCTAATAAAAGAACAAAAAATTGATGAAGTCTTTTTTGTAAATTCAACTATCAAAGAAGAGGAGTTATATAACCTTATTCAGTTTTTAGATAAAAATACTATTAGAATTAGAGTAATACCAGACTTTTTTAAATTTCATACTAAACTAAAAAACTTAACATTCATTGGTAATTTTCCACTTCTTTCATTAAGAGATGAACCTTTGGAAAGTTTATTAAATAGGATGCTGAAAAGAGGTTTTGATGTTTTGTTTTCTTCGTTAGTTATTGTGCTAATTTTAAGTTGGCTTTATCCATTATTAGCATTACTTATTAAACTTGAATCTAAAGGTCCAGTATTTTTTAAACAACTTAGATCTGGCAGAAATAACCAAGAATTTTGGTGTTATAAATTTCGTTCAATGAGGATCAATTCCAATGCAGATAAAGTTCAAGCAGTTAAGGGAGATCAACGCATTACACGTATTGGTAGCTTTTTAAGAAAATCAAGTATAGATGAGTTACCTCAATTTTTAAATGTGTTTATAGGAAATATGTCAGTTGTAGGTCCAAGACCACACATGCTTAAACACACAGAACAGTATGCAATTTTGGTTGATAAATATATGATTAGACATTTTGTTAAACCTGGCATTACTGGTTGGGCTCAAGTACATGGATTTCGTGGCGAAATAAGTAATATTGAAGATATTCAAAAAAGAATTGAATATGATATATGGTATATAGAAAATTGGTCGCTAATTTTAGATATACAAACCATTTTATTAACCATTTACAATATTTTTAAAGGAGAAGAAAATGCTCATTAAATCTTTTACAATTAAATGTTTAATGTTAAGTGCATTGCTAATTACAACAACAACAATTGGCTTTGGACAACAACTATTTCCTTACAAAATTCAAAATAAACTATATGCACAGCTTTACGAAAAATGGCTAAGAGAAAACGATAGTTCAACCACTTTTGCTATTCAGCCATTGTACAATGTAAACAGTCAATTTTCAAATGTTATCAACAAATATTTTGATATCGATAGCAATAATGAAAATAAAAATTTCTTAAAACAAACTTTTAGATATGGAAATATGGTAAATATTATTGGAGCTAATGGAAAAAATAATGTTACTATAAACCCACTCTATAACATAGAAATTGGTAAATCTTCAAATGGTTCAATATACAATTTTAACAGAGGTATTAGAGTTGATGCCAACATCAATAATAAAGTATTTATCTCTTCAAGTTTTTATGAAAATTTATCCAAATTTCCCACATATATAAATCATTATATTGATTCTTTAACAATTGTGCCAGGTATGGGTAAAGCAAGAAAAAACAATAACAATATTGAATATGCAACTCCTATTGGTTTTATTGGCTACAGACCTTCAGAAACATTTTATTTTGAATTAGGAAATGATAAAAATTTTATAGGAAACGGCTATCGTTCTTTATTATTAAGCGATGCAGCTTATTCTTATCCATATTTTAAGATGCAAACCAATATAGGTAAAATTTCTTTTCAAACTATGTGGGCTCAATTTACAGATGCATCTCGTAATTGGCTAAACAATAATGGATATGATAAAAAGTATGGTGCTTTTAATACAGTAAGCTACACGGGTATTAAAAACATAGAATTAAATTTATTTCAATCTATTATTTGGAGTAATAAAGATAGTTTAGGAAATAAAAAAGACCAAGAGTGGGGCTATTTTGTACCAATCATATTTTTTAATGCACTAAATTTTAATAATGGCTCTCCCGATAATTCTGTTATTGGTTTAGACTTTAGTTATACAATAAAAAAATATACAGTTATTTATGGACAAGTTATAGTTGATGATTTTAATATTGGAGAATTAAAAAATGGAAGTGGATATTTTCAAAATAAATATGGCATACAACTTGGCATAAAATTATTTAAACCATTTAAGTTAGATAATGCTTTTGCAAGAGTTGAGTTTAACACTGTTCGCCCATATACTTATGCTAATAAAACACCTTCTATTAATTATACCCACTATGGTGAGGTATTAGCACATCCATTAGGTGCAAATTTTAGAGAGTTTTTAATAGAGGCTAATTATAAAGTAAAAAGATTTTTAATTAGTAGCAATATTATTTTAGCAACTTATGGTGCAGATAATTTTAATTCTCATTGGGGTAAAAATATTTATAAATCAGATTATCTTTCTCAAACAGGTATTTTTTCTTTTAATAATAAAACAACACAAGGCATTAAAACCAACTTGTTTTATGCAAATGCTTCTGTGCGTTATTTAATGAATCCAATAACCAATTCTGGCTTAAGTGCACAAGTAATTTATAGAAAAGAAAAAAGTAATTTAGTAAATAACAATGAATTTATTTTTTCAATTTCTTTCTCCACCAATCTTATCAATATTTTAAAAGAGTTTTAGCTTTTATTAAAACTATCAACCTTTAATGTAGTTAAAAACCATAAAATAATAAAAGGTAATGGGCTAGATAAAAACAATCTAATACCAGCAATAAACTCCTTAAAATTTTCACTAAATATTTTATACTTCCATTCAATAATACCTAATACCCCAAAAGAAAAAATAACTGCTCCATAAACAATCCACACTGTTACAGAAATCCACTTTTTAGAACTTTTTGCAAATGCCCACCAAGTAATTATACCAACTGATATTAGCCATATAAATCTTTGTAATTGTTGCATAAAAGGTTTATGAGCACTATATGTTTTATTAATATCTTCAGTATAAGTATATCCAAACCAACTAATAATTAGTATTAAAATAATAGCAATAATATAACGAGTATTATTCTTCATTTTTTAGTGATGATTTTGTGTATTTAACCCATAAAAAAAACATCATAGCATAAATAGCTAATTTAAAAAAGTAATGATGAGAAACTTCTGAAAGAGATGAGCCATTAATATTTAGTAAGGTTATGATATAGCTTCGCAAAGTATTAGCTATAAAAATTAAAGCAATACCAATAAGTGAATAAGTAATAAACTTTTTTTTGCTTGCAGGAAAACAAAATAAGAAACCTACAAACAAAACATAAAGTTCAAGCCCATTGCAACCATCTGCAATGCCAACAATTTTTTTATTTTCCATTAAAATATTTTCTTTTTGTTGTGGGTGCTTTATCGTTTCTACGTGAATTATTTTATCAGGATAATTTAATTGTACAAGTTCTTTTGTAATTGTTGCTGTAATATGTGTTAATTGTTCATCTGGAACTCGTATAGGATATAAAACTAAATGATATAGCAATTTCCATACAATAAATACTAAAATACTTCTTAGTATAAACTTTTGAATTGGCTCTGGCAGTTTTTTTAAAAATGGTAGCTGCATTTACTATCTTAATTTATTGTAAAAAAGTATTTTAGGATAATGCATCAATAATTTCATTAATCCAATATTTTTACGGCTGTTAAAAAATAACAGTGAGTAAAAATAACTTATCTGCACATATAAACATCCATTCTTCTAACAAAGACAATTTGCAATTTAATGCTTTGCAAATTAATGCTCATTGGAGCAAAAAAATCTTTGATTATTCTTTCTCTTTTTTATTTCTTCTGTTAATTTTTTCTTGGCTTTATCCTCTTATTGCACTTTTTATTAAGTTAGAATCAAAAGGTCTTGCACTCTTTGTACAAGAACGTATTGGCTTAAATGGAAAAATTTTTAAGTGTTACAAGTTTAGAACATTACATACTAATAAAAACTCTTTAGATAAAGACTCTTTGCCATTAAGCTATACAACACCAGCTACTAAAGTCGGTATTTTTCTTCGTAAATATAACTTAGATGAATTGCCACAGTTTATTAATGTTTTAAAAGGAGATATGTCTATTGTTGGTCCAAGACCTCATGCTGTTTTATTTCATAAAATGTATAGTGAGTATGTAGAAAATATTAATGATAGGCTTTTAATAAAACCAGGTATTACAGGGTTAGCTCAAATAAAAGGACTAAGAGGTGATGTAGAAAATAAGGAAGAAAATAAAATAAATATTCAAAAAAGAGTAGCAGCAGATATTGAATATATTAACAACTGGAGTTTTAGCTTAGATGTAAAAATTTTCTATAAAACATTTATTAGATAATATTATTATGGAAATAAAAATTATAAATACCTCATCAAACCCTTTACCAGAGTATGCTACAACAGCTTCATCTGGCATGGACATAAGAGCAAATATTCAACAACCAATTACTTTACAACCTTTAGAAAGAACATTAATACCAACAGGATTATTTGTAGAAATTCCCATTGGTTATGAAGCTCAAATTCGTCCAAGAAGTGGCTTAGCCATAAAGCAAGGCATTACTTGTTTAAACACACCAGGCACTATTGATGCAGATTATAGAGGAGAAATAAAAGTTATTTTAATTAATCTTTCTAATGAAAAAGTTAATATTGAGCATGGCGAAAGAATTGCACAAATGGTTTTTACTAAAGTAGAACAAGCACAACTAATTGCTGTAACAACAATTAACAAAACAGAAAGAGGTGAAGGTGGCTTTGGACATACAGGAAAACAATAAATTTGCCGAATGAAAAAAAATATTGGTTACTTAGTTTTCTTATTATTTATTCTTCAAGCTTGTAGTACTACAAAAAAAGTACAACCCATTCAAACAGCTATTACAAAAAAAGATACTACACATAAAGTAACAGTTACTCAAGAAACTGCTGTAGATTCGGTGGCAATTATTAAAAACATTATTCATAATGTTGAACAGCACAAAATAAACTTCACTACTTTTTTTGCAAAAGTTAAAGTAGATTATGATAGTCCAACCGATAGCAAAAAGTTTACAGCCTATGTATATATACAAAAAGATAGTGTAATTTACTTAAGATTAGTAGGAAGTTTTTTAGGCATAACAAAAGAAGGTGTTGTAGCAAAAATTTCAAAAGATAGTATTACTGTGGTAAATAAAATTGATAAAATAGTTCAAAAAAGAACACTCAATTATTTACAAGATCTTACAGAAATTCCTTTTGATTATTATACTATTCAAGATATTTTAATTGGTAATCCAATTTATATTGATAGCAATATTGTTTCTTATAGAGATAGTGATGAAAAGCTTACAGTACTTATGTTTGGAAATTTATTTAAGCACCTTATTTCTTTAGAAAAAAATGATTATAAAGTACTTCATAGCAAGTTAGATGATATTGACCCACTTAAAAACAGAACATGTAATATTACCTACAGCAACTATGTTGCTATTGCAGGCAATACTTTTTCAACTCAAAGACAAATATCTGTTTCAGAAAAATCAAAGTTAGATATTGAGTTAGATTTTAAGCAGTACGTATTTAACGAGCCTTTAACGTATATGTTTAATATTCCTAAAAATTATAAGAAGCAATAAATTCTTCTCCACATTTATATTAGTTTTACCCTACAACACAATAAACTTTTGCACATAAGCAAAATTCTACTCTTTTTTTTACTACTTATGACCTTTACAAAATCAATATTAATCTTACATACTTTATGTAATTAATGTTGTTATTGTATCATTAGCAAAAATTCTATTTATGAAAAACAAATTAAGAATGAATTGCATTAGAATTTTATTAGATAAAAGAGCAGCAACAATAAAAATATTGTTTGTTTTTTCGTTGATTGTATGTATAGCATTTAATGCTCAAAGCCAAACAAAAGAAGAGCTTCAGAAAAAGGAAGATCAATTAAGAAAAGAAATTAATGAGCTTTCTCAAAACTTAATAAAAATTCAAAAAAATAAAAAATCTTCAATAGCTCAAGTAGCATCTGTACAAAGAAAAATTGCTGCCAGAGAAGAACTTATTCATACCATCAGTAAAAAAGTAAAATTATTAGATGAAACAATTTATCAAAATGAATTAGAGATTTATAGAATGAGAAAAGAGCTTGATACTTTAAAACAACAATATGCAAGAAGTATTGCCTTTGCTTATAAAAACAGAAGTAATTATCAATTCTTAAATTTTTTATTTTCTGCAACAAGTTTTAATGATGCATTAAAAAGAGTAACTTATTTAAAAAGTTATAGAAGATTAAGAGAAACTCAAGTTGGAAATATTGTAAAAACACAACAAGTATTACAACAAAAAATAGGCACACTAACAACCTCTAAAAATGAGCAAAGCCAAGTATTAGCCACTCAAAAAGATCAGTTACAAGATTTAGAAGAAGATAAAAAACAAAAAGATGTAGTAGTAAAAGAATTAAAAAATCAGGAAAAAGAAGTAACGTCATTAATTAGAAAAAAAGAAAAGCAAAGGCAGCAAATGAGAAGCACTATTACTGCAATTTTAGCAAGAGAAAGAGCTGAAGCAGAAAAGGCTGAAAAAGCTGCAAGACTTGCCAAACAAAAAGCAGATGCCGATGCTAAAAAACAAGTTGCATCTAATGCAAATACTGCAACAAAAACAAATACAAATACTACTTCATCATCAAGCAATGAAGGAGTAAGTGCAATGGCAAGCAGCAACAACTCTGCAAGAACATACAATGTTTTAGAAAGCACCGAAGAAGGCTTAGAAATGTCCATCAACTTTGAAAAAAGAAATTTGAATTGGCCCGTAAGTATAGGAACTGTCATTGTACCTTTTGGCGAATATCAACTAACCAATAAATTAAAAGGAAAAAATGATGGAATTGAAATTGCAGTACCACAAGGAACTTCTGTAAAATCTGTTGCTGATGGAAAAGTAACTTATGTAGGTGATTATGGTGGCGACCAAGCAGTAATTATACGACATGGAAAATATTTAACCGTATATAGTCATTTATCTTCTGTGAATGTATCTAAAAATCAAGAAGTAAAATCAGGCACAGTATTAGGTCATTCTGGTATAAGTACAGATGGAGAAGAATCTATTTTATTTATGGTTGTAAACGATAAAGGTAATTTTCTTAACCCTAAACAATGGCTTAAATCAAGATAAAATAAAGCTGATAAACATATTCTAAAAGCATAAATGTTATTTTAATAACGCAGACTTTATCTTTACATACAATGACTATTCTTTTAATAAACGACTTTTTTAAATGGCTTGAAAAAGTTGATAAAAAACTTTTTCTTAAAATAAATACCGAGTGGACTTCACCTTTGTTAGATAACAATTTACCTTGGTACAGAGATGCTTCAACATGGATTCCTTTGTATTTATTTTTGATATTGTTTGTAATTATTAATTATGGTAAAAAATCTATTGCATGGATTATTGCAATAGCAATAGTAGCCACTGTTTCAGACCAAATTAGTAGTAATTTTTTAAAAGATACTTTTGAAAGAATAAGACCTTGCAGAGATTTACTAATTCAACAACAAGGAGGAAGATTATTGGTAAACTATTGCCCTTTAAGTTTTAGTTTTCCTTCTTCTCATGCTGTAAATCATTTTACTGCAGCTATGTTTATTTTTTTAACACTAAAACCAGCCTTCAAAAAATGGGCATATTTATTTTTTGTTTGGGCAGCAAGTATTTGTTATGCTCAGGTGTATGTAGGAGTTCACTTTCCAATTGATGTAACATTTGGGGCAATTTTGGGTTGCATTATTGGAGGAATATTTGGCTTAGTGTATAATAAATATTTTAATCTTCAAAAAACATAAAAGCAATATTTATTACTGTATTCTATTGCTTAATTAATTCTTCCCAATACTCTGCAGCTCTTCTGGTATGTGGTATTACTATTGTTCCTCCAACAATATTTGCAACTGCAAAAACTTCATATAATTGTTCGGTAGTTACTCCTTGCTGATAAGATTTTTCAAGATGATATTTAATACAATCATCACATCTTAAAACCATACTTGCTACTAAGCCTAACATTTCCTTTGTTTTTTTATCTAAAGATCCTTCTTCATAAGTATTAGTATCTAAATTCCACAAACGCTTTATTACTAAATTATTTTTACTTAGTAAAACTTCATTCATTCTGGTACGATAATCATTAAACTCCTTTACAAGATTGCTCATAATAAAATTTTTATGCTGCAATTTATTTATCCATTTTTATATTACCATATTCAATTTGAATATTTATATCCTACAAAATTTTATTTACTTAGATTTGATATTACCAATATATAAGTATTTATTTTTCTTAATATTGTAAGAAGTTTTTTATTTTTTTGTAAAATTTTAAAATCATAAAATATTTGCAATAAATAATTTTACTACTTACAAAGTCTCAAAGTATTATTTTTACAAACCAATTTTAACTGTATGCCACAATACCCCAATAGACAATTTTTGGATTTTGAACAACCAATCAAAGAATTGTACGAACAAATTGAGCAAACCAAAAAGCTGGCTGATAAAAATCCTAAGATAGATTATAGCAACACTTTGCTACAATTAGAACAATCTATTATTGATAAAAGAAAAGAAATTACACAACATCTTACTCCTTGGCAAAGAGTACAATTAAGCAGACACCCAGACAGACCATATACTTTAAAGTACATAGATAAAATGACATCTAACTTTTTAGAGCTGCATGGCGATAGAAATGTAAAAGATGATAAAGCAATGGTGGGAGGTTTTGCAGATTTAGATGGACAAACTATTATGCTAATTGGTCAGCAAAAAGGTACTAATACCAAAACAAGACAATTAAGAAATTTTGGTATGGCAAACCCAGAAGGTTATAGAAAAGCATTGCGTTTAATGCGTTTAGCAGAAAAATTTAATAAACCCATTGTTACTTTAATTGATACACCAGGTGCATTCCCAGGTCTTGAAGCTGAAGAAAGAGGACAGGGCGAAGCCATAGCAAGAAATATATATGAAATGATTAGGCTTAAAGTGCCTGTAATATGTGTTATTATAGGAGAAGGTGCAAGTGGTGGAGCATTAGGTATTGGTGTAGGAGATAAAATGTTGATGATGGAAAATACTTGGTACACTGTTATTTCTCCAGAAAGTTGTTCATCAATATTATGGCGTAGTTGGGATAAAAAAGAAATTGCTGCAGAACAATTAAGATTAACTGCAACAGATATGAAAGGTTTTGGATTAGTTGATGAAATAGTACCAGAACCTGATGGTGGTGCTCATTGGGATTATGATGAAGCTGCACAAATATTAAAGCAACACATTATTAATGCCATCAACGAATTTAAAAATATTAATGCAGAACAACGCATTAATAATAGAATTGCTAAATACGAAAAAATGGGCTTTTGGAATGTTGCAACAACATAACTTTATTTACAAAATACTACCCTCAATTTTTTATATCTAAAGTGCTACATCAAAGCACTTTTTTTGTAAATAGTCGTAACAAAGTAGCCAATTCTAAAATTAGATAGAACAATTTTTTTTTAGACAATTTATAAAATCGTTTTTATTTAAAGCAAATAATAGTTGTAATTATTATAACTTAGCATAGGAGCAAAAAAAATCATCTTATAAAAATTAAAATAGTCATCGCTTTTATTACTTAAATTTCTTTTTATTTGTAAAGCTTTAACTGCTAAATGAAAAAATCAATATGACATATACACTAAAACAACAAGATAAATTCAAGTTTATAGAAGAAGGAGAAGGAGAGCCATTATTGTTGCTACATGGGCTATTTGGTGCTCTTAGTAATTTTGCTGATTTAGTAGAACATTTTAAGCATACACATAAAGTTATTGTGCCTATGCTTCCTTTATTTGATTTAGATATTTTTCATACATCTGTTGGAGGTTTACAAAAATTTGTACACAAGTTTATTGAAGCAAGAGGCTATAACAACATTCATTTATTAGGAAACTCTTTAGGAGGGCATGTAGCTTTAGTGCATATTCTAAAACATCCAGAAAAAATTAAAACATTAACACTAACAGGTAGTAGTGGTTTATTTGAAAATGGTATGGGAGATAGTTATCCTAAACGTGGTGATAAAGAGTATATGCGTAAAAAAACAGAACTTACTTTTTACGACCCTGCTATGGCTACTGAAGAATTAGTAAATGAAGTTTTTGAAATAACTAATAACAGACTTAAAGTAATTAAAATTATTGCCTTAGCTAAAAGTGCTATTCGTAATAATCTTGGAGAAGAATTAAACCAAATAAAACAACCTACATTATTGGTTTGGGGCAATAATGATATTATTACACCTCCATTTGTTGGACAAGAATTTAACAAGCTAATACCTAACAGTGAATTACATTTTATAGATAAATGTGGACATGCTCCAATGATGGAAGTTCCTGCTGAATTTAATATTATCTTAGAAACATTTTTAAATAAAAATAAATAATTGTAACAGCAATTTTGGCACAACAGTTGTCCTATAATTTACATGTTAGTAAAGCAATTAATACAAACAAATTATCCATCAGTTCATCTTTCAGATAAAGTATCTTTTGCATTAAGAATAATGGAAGATTACGACATTCATCACATACCTGTTCTTAATGAAGATAGATATACAGGCATTGTAAGTAAAGATGATTTATTAGATGTAGATGAAACCTCACCTATTGCTTCTTTACAAAACCAATTTGCATTAATTGCTGTAAAAACTGATGAACATTTTATTACTGCATTAAAAATTATATCACATCATCAAATATCAATTATTGCAGTAATTAATGAACAAAATGAATTGCAGGGAGTTATTACTTTATCTGAATTAATTAAGGCAACATCTAACTTTTTAAGCTGCAACGAACCTGGAGGAATAATAGTTTTAGAAACAGAAAAAAGACATTTTTCTTTTGGAGAAATAAGTCGTTTAATTGAAACAAATGATGCCTATATAACACAATTAAATACAAGCATAGAACAAGAAACAGGTTTAATTTTTGTTACCATAAAAGTAAATAAAACAGAAATTAGCGATATTTTAGCTACTCTTCAACGATACGATTATTCTGTTCGTTATTATTTTGGTGAAGAACAATATACCAATGAATTAAAGGATAATTTTAACCAACTAATGTTTTATATAAATATGTAGATAAAAAATATTTGACTACATTTTTTTGATATAAAATTTAGTCCATTAAAAATTTTAATAACTAAAGCATACATTTATAGCTTGTAAAAAATACTCTTTCTTTTGATGAAATATTTGTGCCATTTTTTTATTTGCTTTTGTCTATTTTGTTTTAATAGTTTGTTGGCACAAAATAGTGTTTCTTCAATAGTTAATTCTTACAAAATAGATACAGCATCTTTTTATAATGATTCAATCCATTACACCATTGGAGAAATTATTTTAAAAGGAAATAAAAAAACGATAGATTATATTATTCTTCGTGAAGTACCATTTAAACAAGGAGAACAATTTACCCCTAAAAAACTAACAGAACAATTAGACTTAGCAAAAAACCAAATAATGAACACCTCATTGTTTGTAGAAGTAAAAGTGTATGTAAGCAATATAGTAAACAACATTGCAATAATTAATATTGATGTAAAAGAAAGATGGTATATTTTTCCTTTGCCATATTTTAAGTTGGCAGATAGAAATTTTAATCAATGGTGGAATGAACATAATAAAAGTTTAGAAAGAGTAAATTATGGGCTAAAATTTTTTTATAATAATGCAAGTGGTAATAATGATAAACTTTCATTAAACCTAATTACAGGCTATAGCCAACAAGTTCAGTTTGGATATTCAATTCCTTTTATAGATAAAAAATTAAAACACGGCTTTTCTGTAAACTTTAATTATTTGAGGCAAAGAGAAATGAGCTATGCAACAAAAAAATATCAACAAGTTTTTCTTGAAGATGAAGATGATTTTATTAAGCAAAGCTTTATGGCTTTATTAACTTACTCTTATCGTCCAGATTCAAAATATCGCTTTTACTCTTCACTTGGCTTATATAGTAATAGTGTGGCAGATACTATTCTAAAATTAAATCCTAATTATTTTCCTACTTATAACCCCTTTCTTTTTTATGCTTCACTTTCTGCTACATTGCAATATTTTGGTGTAGATTATATTCCTTTTCCTAAAAAAGGATTTATGTACAATGCAAGTTTTTATAGCAGAGGATTTCAAAAAGATGCAAGTCTTGTGCAATTAAGTTTAAAAACAACAAATGCTTTTACAATAGATAAAAATAATTTTATACAATTTCATACAAACAGTACTGTAAAGTTTGGTAATAATGTTGCTTATATTAATCAAGCATTATTAGGCTATGGCGATTTGTTTGTAAGAAGTATGGATTCTTATGTAATTGATGGTATGGCTTGTGTTGTAAGTAACAATACTTTTTATCACAAACTATTTGATTTTAATTTTAAAAACCCTATTAAAATAAAAAACTACGAAAAAATTCCATTTAGTTTTTATGCAAAACTTTATGGCGATTTAGGATATGCTCATAATAAATATGCAACCAAAGCAGATTATTTATCTAATACGCTTTTAAGCTCTGCTGGTATTGGTTTAGATATTACTACTATTTACGACTTTGTTTTTAGAATTGAATATGGAGTAAATAATGTTGGAGATAAAGTTTTTGGTATAAGAGTTAATGGAGAGTTTTAAAATTTTATTATTTTCACTTTATGCTTGAAAAGTTAGTAATCTATTTTTCTACTTTAGAACAACGACCATTAGAAAGAATGGCATTTTTAGTAGGTGGTTTATTATTCTTTTGGATAATAGAAGGCTCTATACCATTACTACAAATGCACTATAAAAAAACTAAGTGGCATCATGCAATTATCAATTTTGCTTTTACAATTATTCATTTAATTATTCATACATTTTTAGCTATTGTAATTATTAAAATTAGCGATTGGTGTTTTACAAAACAATTTGGATTAGTGTATTGGTTTGATGCAAATGTTTTGGGTATTATAGTTATTTCTTTTTTAGTATTAGATTTTTTTGGTGGCTGGTTAGTGCATATTGTAGAACACAAAATTCCATGGTTGTGGAGGTTTCATGTAATACATCATTCAGATAATAATGTAGATGTTACAACAGGGTTACGACATCATCCTATAGAAAGTATTATAAGAGGTATTTTCTTTTTTGCAGGAATTTTAGTTAGTGGTGCACCAATGTATGCTGTAATGATTTTTCAAACTATTTTGGTTATAGCTACAGCTTTTACACATGCAAACATTGCATTACCAACTTGGTTGGATAAATTTTTAAGCTATTCTTTTGTTTCTCCTAATATGCACAAAGTACATCATCATTGGAAACAACCTTATACAGATACAAATTATGGTGCTGTATTAAGTATTTGGGATAGATTATTAGGAACATTCTCTCACTTGCCACACACAGAAATTAAATATGGTTTGGATAATTATTATCCTAATGAAAAAGATGAAGACTTTTTATTACTAATGAAAAAACCATTTGGCAAAATGGAAAAGCATCCTCCTCAATAAAATGTTGAACACTGAATGTTTAAGATTTAATACTGCTTTTTAATTAACTAAAACCTAACTCATTTTATACAGAACATTTTTGATGATAGTCTATCATTTCAATAGTTGTTCTTTGTATTTCATAATCTTTATAATGATTATAAATTTCATCTAATACTGCTAAAATTTCTTCTACTTCATTCAATACAACTAATCTGTTTCTGTACTCTTTAATATTTGGTAATCCTTTTAAATAATTTGCATAATGTTTTCTCATTTCTAACACACCCAATTTATTTCCTTTCCATTCTACCGATTTTAATAAATGCTTTTTACAAACATCAACTCTTTCTTGTAATGTAGGAGGAGGTAATTCTGTACCTGTTTTTAAATAATGTTTTATTTCTCTAAAAATCCAAGGATAACCAATAGCTGCCCTACCAATCATTATTCCATCTACTCCAAAACGTTCTTTATACAATGCAGCTTTTTGTGGGCTATTAATATCGCCATTGCCAAATATTGGAATGTGTATTCTAGGATTATTTTTTACTTTAGCAATTAAACTCCAATCGGCTTCTCCTTTATACATTTGGCTTCTTGTTCTTCCATGAATAGATAATGCTTTGATGCCAACATCTTGCAAACGTTCTGCAACTTCTTCAATATTTTTAGATTGTTCGTCCCAGCCTAATCGTGTTTTAACAGTAACAGGAAGTAGTGTGCTTTTTACAACAGCCTCTGTTAAACGAACCATTAAATCTATATCTTTTAATACACCTGCTCCTGCTCCTTTTGTAACAACTTTTTTTACAGGACAACCAAAATTAATATCTAACAAATCAGGATTAACAGTATCAATAATTTTTGCACTTAAAGACATTGCTTCTTCATCGCCTCCAAAAATTTGAATGCCTATTGGTTTTTCATAATCAAAAATGTCTAACTTTTGTTTGCTTTTAATAGCATTTCTTATCAAACCTTCACTGCTTATAAATTCAGTGTACATAAGGTCTGCACCATTTTCTTTACATACTGCTCTAAATGGTGGATCACTTACATCTTCCATAGGAGCAAGTAATAAAGGGAAATCTGGCAGTGTAATATTTTCACCAATTTTTACCATAACATTATTAATACCAATAAGAATACAAAGTTATGTGCTTACTAAATGTATAAGTCTATAATAAAAAACTAAAGAGATGATTGGTTAATCTTTCTTTTTCTTTCTATCTCTTTTAGAAGATTTTTCTTTTACAGGTTCTTTAGGTTCTTGTGATGTAGAATCTTGAACAGGTTTTGCTGGTTCTGCTTCTTCTTTCTTTTCTGTTGTAGGAGTAGCTGGTTCTGTTTTTTCTTCTTTATCAACTTCTTCCTTTTTATTCTTTTTCTTTCTATCTCTTTTAGAAGATTTTTCTTTTACTGGTTCTTTGGGTTCTTG
>JBPXJV010000009.1:0-20339 GCA_051715485.1 Chitinophagales bacterium | reverse complement strand
AGTTTAGTTGATATGTACCACTTTCTGTTGCTCCAATATTTAACCATACTTCATCATTGCTTAGTGTTTTTAAATCTCTGGTTTGTACAGCCATTCCTTTAGTTGCTTTTAAGCTACTGATGTATGTTCCACTATTCATTGATGTTATGTCTAATTTGCCCTTTTCTGTATTGCTTACTCCTGCATCATTTGCATAACGTATTACTACTTCATCTACTTTATTATTGTTTTGTAAGTAGCTTACTTTTAGTTTTTCATTAAACACTCTTGGTGTACGGAAATAACCTGTATTTGTTTCTGTAGTTTTCTGAGTTTCATTAAAGTTTATAGTGAGATTTCCTGCAACAGCAGATTCTAAGAATACAGCTTGACCATTTGCTATAATATTTCCTGTTGCGTTATCATATCCTGTTCCTCCTGTAAATACTCCTGCATTAACATCCCAATAACTATAAGTTCCTGGACTATTTGCTGGAACATAAATAGCATAAGTACTTCCTATTGCTAATGGATTAGCTCCTTGTAATGCAAAAAAGCTTATTGCACTTGGATATGGATTACCTATTAATACATAATTACCTATTCCATTATTTGGATATGTTATACTAAAGGTTCCAAAGTTCTTTTGTGCTGCACTTAAAGCTCCTGATGCTTTTAAGGTAGTTGCTGTTGGTACTAAACCAGAAGGTGTGCCATCTAATAAACTACATCCAATACTTCTATCTCCTCTTACATTTACTCTAAAACCTACACCTTGTCCAACAGAATTTGTTGTTGCTGCTAAAGCAGTCCAACGACTACCTTGTGCATTTGCTGCATTATAAGTATAAACATTTGGGGAATTGCTTACTGTTGCATCAAAGCCATTACTGTTTGTAGTTAAAGTAGGACAAACAGTGCCACCTGTACCTGCTCCTGTTATATGTATTTGTTGTTGCCAACTATTTGCAATACTTTGTGTAAAAGGACTGCTTAAGAAACTCCATTTTCTTGCTGCTTTAGCTGGTATATATCGTTCTTGTGATATATCTCCACTTATTGCATTACCACTATTTACGCCACCATTAGTAATATCTGCTATTCTTGCAGTTCCGGTTGCTGTTGATTTTAATGTTAGTACTCCAGCAGATGCAAATGTTTTATTATCTACATTACCAAAAGAAAAACTACCAGAAGTATTTAATGATCCCAAGCCAGATAATGTAGTATTTCCATTAGCTATAACATTAGTAACATTTAAAGAAGAACCAGATGCTAAAGATAAAGTTGTAGCATCATTAAAATTAATGCTATTACCTACTTGTGAACCACTTGAAATTGCTGGCATTCTATCGGCAGTTGTTGGAATAACAATACTTGTTGATGCTATTGGTACTCCTCCACACCAGTTAGATGCATCTGACCAATCTGTGCTTACTACTCCATTCCAATATCCATCAGGGAAAATATTACTTATTGTCTTAGTGCCTTGATTGCTACAAGTATTAGATGAAGTAGCAGTAGCTGTATAAGTTCTTACTATTGTAGGTTTAGCATATACAGTAGCTAATGATGTTCCTGTATATGGTATAGTTGCACCAGCATCTGTATATAATTCTGTTACAGGAGACCAAATAATTGATGTAGTTGGTAACTCATAAGTAAATTTAATATTAGGACGAACACTTACACTAGTACTTGCCGTTGTTGCAGTTCCTATATTACAAGATGCTCCATCGCTGTAATAGTAACTATGGCTTACAAAACTTGTTGTTGTTTGATTAATTACAGCATTTTGAGTATAAGTAACATTACTACCAGTCCCTGTACAAGTTATTCCAGAGCAACTTGATGCATTTGTTATACCACAATTACTAAAATATGTTTCAACTAACACGTTGCTTGTACCATCCCAAACAAATGGTGTACTAAATGTATGATTACTCCAGCCAACTGTTGGGTTAAACAATGCACTATTAAATACTTCCAAGGCAGGGCTTGTTTCAAATGTGTTTGTTAAAGCTGTTGCAGAACTATGCCCTATTTTAATAACAAAGTTTTGATATCCTAAAGCATTGGTGTTACTTACAACATCAAATGCTAATTTAGTAATATTAGCACCGCTAACCATACCTGCTGCAGTTAATTCTGAAGCTTTTATTAATATTTGATGTTTATTTCCAGTATAATAATTACCATAAGGTGGCATATTGGTTGTTGAACTTTCACTATTTTGTGTATTACCAGTTCCAATAATTGGTGTACCTTGTACAACTCCATCAGTAGTAGTAAACTGAATTGGTGTTCCATTATTAGCACATATTGAGTTTGCTGATGATACAACTGTTACTGGTGTTGGTATTTGATTTACTGTTACAGTTACAGAATCTATATTAGCACAACCATCATAAAGTCCTCCACTACCATCTAATGCGTTTACATAATATTTAGTTGTTGATGATGGTGAAACATTATAAGTAGCACCTGCATGATTACCTGGTGTCCATGTATAAGCATAACCATTATTACTACTTGTTACTGAAAGATCTGTTGAAGTACCATTACAAACAGTGTCTTCAGTTACAGCAGCAGTTATTGCAGGTGGTGTAGTAACTGTAGCTGTTACTGCTGTTCTACTACCTTCACAACCTGTTGTAATATTCCATCTATACAAAAAGTAATAACTTGCACTAACATTAACTGCACCTGTTAGTGAACTATGGAAGCCATCTATTTGTCCAAATGTGCCTAATGCAATTGGGTATGTAGTATTAGAATTGTCTCTATAAAAATTACCTGTCATTCCAGTTACAGCTAACCTATAAGTACCTGGTGGAATTGTCCATCCTAAAGGTATAATTGGGCTTGAAGCAGCAACTACTGGAACAGACCCTGTAGTTTGTAGTTGAGTTACACCAGTTGAATTATATAAGCTAATGGTAATTGCAGTACCTGTTGTTGAATAAACTTGAACACTATTTAAAACTATTCCTTCAGTTATAGTAAATATTTGTCCATAGCTTGTTAAGTTAGTTGCAGTACTACCTACCTCATAAGTCAATTTACTATAATCATTTGTACTACCTCCAGCATTTGCTGCTACATAATAAGTAGTGCTACTATTTAAAACAGGTGTTGTAAATGTACCTCCTGTATATAAAGGAGAACCTCCTGTTGGGTTTGCATACCATTTAATAGTAGGAGAAGCAGAAGTTGCACTTAAATTTACAGTACCTGAACCACAACGTGTTGCTGGTGTTGTAGATGTAATACTTGGATTATTTACTGTTACAGTAACTGTATTTGATGGTGAAGCTGCTATTGGTGTACCACCACACTTAACCACCAAACGAAAATCTGTTGAACTTGAAAAATCTGCAGTTGTAAAAGGTGTATATGTAGCACCTGCAATATCTGACCAAGTATTTGCACTTGCAGGAGAACTTTGCCATTGTAATGCTGCTCCTCTTAGTTCACTAACACTACTTAAGGTTACAGTACCATGCACACATAGGTCAGATTTATTAGAAGTTGCCAAAATTGCACCTGGTTCTGAAATAATTAAAAAGCCATTAATAGCACCTGTTGCAGGAAAGGCACCAGCACCTAATGCAACACTCGTAGGTGTAGCAGCAAAAGTAGCTGTAATAGCACCTACATTTGGTATTACTTGAACATCTTGTGCTATTATAAAATAAGAAATAGAATCTCCTGTTATTACTGCTGAAGTTAGTAAGCTATAATCAAATGTAAAATTAAATGGAGAACTTGCATTAGAAGCTTCTACCCATTTCCATCCATCATCTGCACTTGTATTAGTTGCTGGAAAAGCATTTGCTTCTGTAGATTTTTTAAACCATAATCTTGGTTTGGTACCTGCTGTTGTATTAACACCAGAAGCATCTGTAATTGTTGCACTGATTGAAGGATTTGTGGTACAAATATTTTTTACATTCAATGGAGTATATACAATATTTGGGGATGTTAAGTCTGCAGGAATTCCATCAAACTCATAAGCACCAATATCAGGTGTTGTGCCATCTCTAACATCGCCATTAAAATCTGTAGTTATACCAACAATTGGTGTACCACCATCACAAATTTGTGTTGGTGTACTAACATCTATATTTAAAAAATCTGGATCTGCACCTGTTACAGAAGAAAATGGGGGGTTTTCTGAAAAAGAAGATCCCTCTCTTGTAGCCACTCTTATTTTAAATGCAGAAATTGTAGCATCTGTATTAGTAGCATCATTATAAATATTGGTTCCATAAAATAAATTATAATTAGATGCTGTTGAATAGTTATTCAAATCGGTTGCAGCATTTCGTTTAAACGCAGCAGAAATACCTGCACCTTTTGAAGGATAACTATTTACAAAAATATTATTTTTCATAGTTAATGCAGCATTTGTAGCTGTGGCACTATAAGTATGATAGATAGCACTGGTTGCAAAATCAGTACCTGATGATGCTACACCATCTAAATAAACAGTATTGTAATAAATATTATAGCTACTACCAGTAGTAATTCCAGTTAAGTTAATTCCTCTAATTGCATCTGTTGTTTTGCTTGTAGCCAACGCATACAAATTACCAATTACATTATTATACATATTGGTAATAGAATTTGTACCCGTACCTGCTGCAATACCATAAGTAGAACCAGTAGAAATGTTTGTTGTTAAATCATATACTTTGTTTGAGTACACATTTACAACTGCACCTGATACAAATGTGCTGCCAGCTAATATACCATAAACTGTAGCACCACCAGAAAGATTAAACACTTTATTGCCAGATATTATATTACTTGCTCCCATATAAGCTGCCCTAATACCATAAATATTACCTGTACTTGCATTGGGTAATGTTATATTTTTTACGATATTGTTTTGAAATGTTTTATTACCTGCTGTTGAAGATAAATTATATATCCCTGCCAATGCTTGACCGCCAGTAGAAGCAGAAGTAATGCCATCTATTGTGTTATTGGTAATAATTTCTGTTGCTAGAGAACTTACAGTATAAATGCCATACATTGATGCTGTACCTGTTGTAGCTGTATTACTCAAATTAGAAATGGTATTATTGTTAAAGGTATGAGATGAAGTAGCATTACCTAAATATTGAATACCATAAAAAGCCCCAGTAGTAGCATTTTTAGAAATATTATTTATATTATTATTACTAACACTTACATTAGGTGAATATCCAGATAAAATTCCAGTAATTTGTCCAGTTGCATTTACCCAATTAATATATTTTACCTGATTATTATTTATGTTTAATACAAATCCAGATGTAGATGATGCAACACTTGAAGTACTAATACCATTAAAAACAGAAGCTGCAGTAGATGTCCACTGAATATTAGCAATGGTGTTATTATTTATATTATGAGTATTAACTACCGTGTTAGTAGCATTAAATAAAATACCTGTAAAGCCACCAGCAGTTGCACCAGAAGCATAAGTTGCTGTACCAGTACCTGCATTATTTGCATAACCTATTGTATTGCCTGTAATAGTAAAACTAGAACCAGTAGCAGTTGCACCTGTATTTACACAATAAATACCATAAACAGTAGAAGCTGTTGTAATGGTTCTTGAAACTGATTGATAGATTTTATTGTTGGTAATTGTCCATTGTGTATTACCAGTAGATACATACATACCAGCTTGGCTAGCCGTAGCTAAAAAATAATCATAAAACTCACAATTATTAAAAGTAATGTTACTATTCTGTATTGCTTCTGAAGTAGTAGAGCCATTGGCAATTACACATTGGCTAGGATAGTTTGTACCAACAGGTCCAAATTTGCAATTTTGAAAATTGTTGTTATCGTTACCAGTAGTAGTTCCTGTGCTAATCCAAACATTAGCAGTATTGCTACCAGCAGTTCCAGTAGCAGAGCCTAAAAAGGTAACTCCATTAAAAGTGTTATTGGTAGCATCACCTACTAACTTAAAGGTAGATGTACCAGTAGTAGCAGAAACAGTAGTGTTGGAAAAAATTAAATTGCCACCGCCATTAATAGTTACATTATCTGCCCCATTAAAATTAATTAATGGATTACCAGCAGTAGCAGCACCACTAATTGTCCAAGGTCCACCACTTGGAGCAATGGTAATGGATGTCCAAGGTCCACCTACAAGTGTAGCTCCAGTAGCAGGTTCTGTTGTGTTGCCAGAAATGGTAATTGTAATTGTACCCGTTGAAGTAGCAATGGCTGTAAATGCATCGCTTAAAGTAGTATAAGTACCATCGCCTCCTGAAGATCCTGAAACATCAACTTGTGCATAAGTTGCAAATGTTGCAACCATAAATGATAACAAGAGTAAAAGCTTTCTCATAAAAGTAAGTTTAAGTTTTATAAATTAATAATGAATATTTACAGAGGATATCAGCCTTTCGTAGGAATTGAGTTTTGGGTTGAAATTTTACAGTTGTAAATTTATAGCAATTTTTATTTAAAATAAAAAAATATTTTTTTTAAAATAAAATACTGAAAACTCTGTAAAACTTAAATAGGCTTTAAGAAAACATTGTTGCTACTATTCATTTTTTAGAAGAAATTTTATAACAATTTTTCGAAAAATGTATTAAACTAAAAT
Source organism: Chitinophagales bacterium (assembly GCA_051715485.1). Taxonomy (GTDB): domain Bacteria; phylum Bacteroidota; class Bacteroidia; order Chitinophagales; family Chitinophagaceae; genus UBA1930. Next base: position 13,744 of record JBPXJV010000009.1, on the reverse strand, counting down.
TAAGCGATAGAATTACGAAAACAGAAAAACTAAATCCGAAATCCGAAAAACTAATTTATATTTCTAATACAAAATTTGGGTTCAATAACATTAGCTTCACTTGATTGCTTCGGGCAAAAGCCCTCGCAAAGACGATAAAGAAAAGCAAACAAGCTCTTTGTAAGTAATGAAATAATCCTTCTTATAGTCATTGTGAGTCATAGACGAAGCAATCCAAAAGAATAACATTAGCTTCACTTGATTGCTTCGGGCAAAAGCCCTCGCAAAGACCATAAAGAAAAGCAGAAAAATTGAACTACAGAGATCAAAATGAAAATTAAACCTTTGTGTCCTTTGTGGTAAAAAACAAAATCTAAAAACTAAATCCGAAAATTGAAAAACAATTTATATTCCTAATGCAGAATCTAGGTTAAAGATTGCTAATTATTTTTTTTAGGTAAAACTGCTTTAGGCTTTATTTCAGAGTTAGGTGTAGTAGCAGGATGTTTTGTTTCTGGTTTTGGCTTATTGCCAGATTTGCTGGTGTCTTTTTTTTCTTGTATATGTTCAGTTTCGTTGCTGTTGTTATATTCATTATTATCTTCTTCTCCATATTCAGAGCTATTACCTGCTCCAGCATCTTCTACTTCACCACCAGGTATAGGCACAAAGCCACTAATACCATCAATAATAATATCATTGGTCATAGATTCTGGTTTTGCAAAAGTGCTGGTAACATCTAAACCACAAGCTGGATCATTGGAAGCCTTATTATAAAAATACGCCCAAATAGGTAATGCTGCAGAAGAACCTTGACCTATTGCAGTAGAATTAAAACGAATAAATCTATCATCACAACCAACCCAAGCACCTGCTAATAATTGAGGTGTATAACCCATAAACCATGCATCGCTATTATCGTTGGTTGTTCCTGTTTTTCCTGCAATTTCTCCTTTTACATCATAACCCCAAATACGTCTTCCAGTACCAAATTGCATAACGCCTTGCATCATTTTAATAACAGAATAAGCTGTTACATCGCTGATAACTTCTTTGCGTTTTGGTACAAAAGATTCTAATACATTTCCATTTCTATCTTCAATTCTTGTAATAAACATTGGTTGAACATTAAAGCCTCTGCCTGGAAACATTGAGTAGCCTTGCATCATTTCAAATAAAGAAATTTCGCAAGCACCTAATGCAATACTTGGATAAGCTTCTAAACTTGTTTTAAAATCACATCTTTTTAAAAAATCTACAAAACGTCTTGCACCATTATTTCCTGAGTTATCTAATTGCTTAATGATATAAGCAGAGGCACAGTTACGAGAACCAGCTAAAGCTTGAGCCATAGGCATTGTAGAGCCTGTACATGTTTTACTTGTAGCAGGTACTAAACCATAAGCACCAAAACTTTGTTGCACATCTTGCACCATAGATGTTGGTGTAAAGCCTGCTTCTTCTATAGCTAAACCATATAATAAAGGCTTGATTGTAGAGCCAACTTGACGTTTTGTATTAAAATTTACGTGGTCGTATTTATAATTTTTAAAATCAATACCACCTACCCATGCTTTTACTTCTCCTGTAATTGGATCCATTGCCATAAAACCAGCTTGTAGCATTTGTCTGCTGTATTTTATGGAGTCATAAGGAGTCATTACTGTGTCTGCTTCTCTTTTATTGTTCCAAGAAAAAACTTTCATTTTTGTTTTTACAAAAAAACTTTTTCTAATAGTTTCTTCATTAGCTCCTTCTGTTTGCATATTTTTCCATCTATCACTTTGTTTCATGGCAGCTTCTAAAACATTTTCTCTTCCTTTCCAAACACTACCAGTTTTTATGTTATCCTGACTACTTAAATATTTTTGCATACTGCTGATATGTTTTTCAACAGCATCTTCTGCATATTTCTGCATTTGAGGGTTAATGGTAGTATAAATCTTTAATCCATCTCTATATAAATCATAATTTTTTCCATTTGGTTTTTGATGTTCTTTACACCATTTTTTTAATTCTTCACCAAGTATCATTCTAAAGTAAGGTCCAAGTCCTGCATTTTCATCTAACTTTTTATAATGAAGATCAATTGGTTGAAGTTTAAGTGTATCATAAGCAGCTTTATCCAACTTATTATTTTTTACCATTTGGTTCATTACTACATTTCGTCGGTCTAATGAAGTATTATAATTACGTCTTGGATTGTATAAAGTAGCTCCTTTAAGCATGCCAATTAATACTGCTGCTTCTTTCACATTTAAACTATCTGGTTCTTTTTGAAAAAAAGTTTTGGAGGCATTACGAATACCAAAAACATTATCGCTAAAAGCAACAGTGTTTAAATAAAGGGTAACTATTTCTTCTTTAGTAAAATTTCTTTCAAGCTTAACAGCAATAATGGCTTCTTTTACTTTTTGAATACTACGAACAATAAAGTTTTTTGTAGCCCAATTATCTGTAAATAAATTTTTTGCTGTTTGCATTGTTATAGTGCTTGCACCACCATCTCTTCCTAAGCCAACAAATGCTCTTCCTAAAGCTCTTAAATCTATACCACTATGATTATAAAAACGTTCATCTTCTGTTGCAACTACTGCATCTAATACTGGTTTTGCAATGTGTTTATAATCTACATTAATTCTATCTTGTAAATAATATTTTCCCATTAAAGAACCATCTTGTGCATATACTTGACTGCTTAAAGATGCAGATGGATTTTGCAAATCGTCCATATCTGGCATTTTACCAAATACACCCCAATTACATAAAAGCAAAAAAAGTATTACAAAAAGAATACCTCCTAATGTTGTTGTCCAAACTATTTTTACAGATTTTTTCATTTATACCAATACTGTTTTTAAGTTAAAATTTATCGGGTATTATTTGTTTAATAAAATCTATATACTCTTCTAATTTTTTATTTTCTTTTAAAATAGAAAAATTAGTAGCACTAATGATACTAAACCTATATTTATTTGGAGGAATCCAAGAGATAATACGTGATGTAGCTTGTGGTTTTGTAATATTATAATATTCTAAAGCTTTTTGTGTATTATCAAATATGCCAAATAATAGTATTACATTATCTTCATCTAATTGATGTTGTATGATGTCAATTTTTTTGTTATAAAATTTTTGACGATGAAATTGAGCAAAAGCATCTTTTGATTCTTTTACAAAAATATTATCTACTTTATTAAATACTAACATAATGTACTGTGGCTCGGTTGGTACATAAGTAAAAGCATTTTTTGAAACCTTAACAGAATCTGTTGTTGTTGTTACTTTATCATTTCCTTTATCTGGCGATACTTTTGTTTCATCATTATCTTTCTTTTTCTTTTTAGGTTCTACTGTTGTTGTGCCTTCATCAGTTAAATCTACTCTTTTTGTTACAGGTTCTTCTTCTCTTTCTATTTCAAGCTTTGTAAGATATTCTTCTATTTCTTTTCTTCTTTTTAATACATCTATCATTGTTGCTGCTTTGCTAACTAAAGGAGATTTAGGGTAGAGTGTAATTAAATCGCTTAGTTTACTTATGGCAATGGTATCTTGTTTTTGTTTTACATAATAAATGGCTTCAATAAATAAAAGTTGCGGTGTCCAATAATTTTTTCCATACACAGAATCGGCTTTTGCTTTTGCTGTTATTGCATCTTCAAATTTACCTTCAATAAATAAATTATAAACACCTTCATACGTTTGTGTTGCAGCTTTACTTTTTTCTTCTTCTGGGGTTAGTTTTTCTTTTTGTTCTAACGATTTTGTTTGCTCTCCTTCTGGATATAAGGTATGTAATAATTTAAGAACAGAATCTGCCTGATGTGATAAGCCTAACTTACTATAACAATAATATAAATTGAATAAAGTTTTTTGTTTGGTAACAAACTCATTGTAACGATGCAACAAATCGTTATAGGTATTTATTGCATCTGAATATTCTTCTAAATTATTTTGAAATGTTTCTCCATTTTGAAATAATGCAGCCTGAATTTTTTTATGAGAAGTATTTAATCTTTCTTCATTTAATGGCAATTTGCTCATCAATCCTTCAAAAGATATATCGTCATTTTCTGCTTCTTTCTCTTTTTCTTTGGGTTCTTCTTTTTCAGCAGTTTTTTCTTTAGATGTTTTTGATGTACCAACATCATCTACTACATCTGTAAAATCCATTGAATCATCTTTACCTGTTTTTTTTGCATCTTCTTTTCCAGCACTTTTTTCTATTGCTGCTTGTCTTCTCCAATTATCTACATTTGGTCTTTTGCCCCACTTTACTTTAAACTCACTAAACCCTTTTGACTTTAAATTATTGTTTGAAAAATACCATTCATCTTTAGAAGATGACCCAAATAAATCGGTTGTTTTAGAATCTGTTTCAGTGGCACTTGTGTTGTAAGAACCTTCATCATCACTTCCTTTTAAACCTCTTTGTTTTCTTAATGTTTTAACCATTTTTTTTACATAAGCATTACGTTCAACTTCTGGCATTGCTGCTATTCTTTGTAAACTATCTTCTTTTTGAATGAGCAAAATATTTTCTGCAATTATTTTTAATGCTGGTTTACGAGTATTGATTAATTTTATTTCATTTTCATTTAAAGATTTTGCTTCACTAATTTTTACACTATCATAAAAAGAACTTGCTTCTACAAAATGTTTTTGTTGATAATTCAAATTTGCTAATGCAATAAAACTTACTGCTTTTTGTTGAGGATTTTTAACGCTATATTTTACACTTTTCAATAAAAAATTTTGAGCTGGTGTATAGCCATTTCTTTGTAGTTCTAAATCTGCGGCAGCATAATAAATAATGTCTCTATAATCTGAGTATCTATCTTTTTTTGCCAATTTTATTAATTGATTCAAATGCTCTTGTAAAGCATTTTCTTTTTTTCCAGATGCAAGACTTACAATATTTAGTCTGGCATAAATTTCCATTAAAGGATCTGTAGTATGCTTAATAGCTTTTTCATACATTACAATAGACAGGCTATCATTATTACCTTTTTGATATAATTGACCAGCTAAATACTCCCATCTTGCACGTTCTGATTTATTATCTGCATTGTTTAAAGAAAGTTGTAAATGAGCAGCTGCACTATCATAATTTTCTTGTTTATAATACCAATAAGCAATCATTTCATGCAAATCGGTTTTTAGCCTTTTAGGGAAATAAGGATCATGGCGTAAAATACCAATTAAACCAGCAGCTTCACCAAGCATATCTTGTTCTAAATAATTTCTAATTTGCCATATAAAACTTTCGTTTCTACTGGGTGGTCTTGAAGTAATTTTTTTCCAAAAATTTCTTTTTTCTTTTGTAGAAATAGTAAACACACCTTTAGTTTTACTTGCATTACTTCCTAAAGGAATATCATAGCCTTCATCTTTGGGAGCATATACATAATTGATGTATTGAAAACATCCAGCAGCACTATCAAAATCTTTTCTTAATAAATAGGCTCTTCCTAAAAGCAAATACATATTATCTATCCAATCATTTCTTAAATCGTGTAATAAAATGCCTGCTGTACATTTATAAATAACAGAATCTAAATCATCTTTTGAAGTGGAGGTTGCTTCTAATGTGTAATTATAGAATGGTAACAATTTTGTATAATCATCTCTATAAGCCATTTTGGCTTTTTCAATAACATCATTTAATTTATTATTTGCATTAAAATGATAGTTATAATGAGTGTAAGTATTTTGTGTAAAACGACGAAGTAAAGTAAATTTTTTTTCAGTAGTTTTTTCTGAACCTAATTTTCTTTCTTGATAACGCTTGGGCTTCTCCTTCTCTAAATTAACACTTGTATTGGGCTGTGCAGAAACACTCCAATAAAATATTAGAATGATAAAACTTAATAGATTTCTTAAATTAAAAACCATAATCAAAATTATTCTACATTTCTGCTACAAACATAAGCAGTTAAAAGTACAAGTATTTTATAAATTTAGATACTTAAATTAGCTTATAGTATTACCTTTAAATCCAATTTAACAATAACATGGAAAAAACAAAGCAAGAAAGTACTTTAAAAAAATTGCAAAACAATTACAGACTTGTTATTACTAACGATGACACTTATGAAGAAATAGCTACTTTTAGGCTTAGCAGACTGAGTGTTTATATTGGCTTTAGCTCTATACTTGTTTTAATGGTTGGGTTTACTATTGCACTAATTTCTTACACCCCTTTAAAATATTATATACCTGGTTATGGCACAAGACAAAGTAAAGCAGATTTGCAAATGTTAAAAATACGCACAGACTCTTTAGAAAGAGCTATACATTATAAAGATCAATATTTAGAAAGCATTAAAAAAGTATTAAATGGCACTACACCTACACAAAGAGATACAATACCTCTTGAAATTGAAAAAAGAGAAATTTCCACTTATTAAAATTGATGCCTTTATTTTTGAAATATGAGTTGGTTAAAAGTTGATGAATTAAGTAAAATAATTAAAGGAATTTCTGTTGTTGATAAAGTTAGTTTTACCCAAAACAAAAAAGAAAATATTGCTATAGCAGGAACAACAGGTAGTGGCAAAACTACTTTACTTAAAATGATTGCTGGACTAATACAACCTACTAAGGGTTTTATTTTTTTTGAGAATGAAAGAGTAAAAGGTGCTGAAGAAAAATTATTGCCAGGGCATAAACATATTGCCTATTTAAGTCAGCATTTTGAATTAAGGAATAATTATTTTGTACAAGATTTATTAGATGTATATAATAAAACTGAACAAGAAGAAGCAGATAAAATTTATAGCGTTTGTCAAATAACACATTTACTTCAAAGAAAAACAAATGAATTATCTGGTGGAGAAAAACAAAGAATAGCTCTTGCTTGTCAATTAATAACTAATCCAAAACTATTGTTATTAGATGAGCCATTTTCTAACTTAGATATGTTTCATAAAAAAATAATGAAGCAAGTAATTGATGATATAAGCTCTCAATTAGAAATAACTTGTATAAAAGCTTCTCACGATTGGGAAGATATTTTGCCGTGGGCTGATTCAATTTATATTATGCAAGATGGAAAAATTATTCAACAAGGAGATGCAAAAGAAATTTACTACAAACCAATAAATGAATATGTAGCTGCATTAAGTGGAGATTATAATTTGATTGAAATAGAAAATACTAAAAATTTTAAAAACCACCTAACTAAAAATATTCAAGGCAAAAAACTTTTTCTTAGACCAGAACAAATAAAAATAGAACCTGCTGTCAATATTTATCAACAAGAAAATACTATTACCAAAATTAGTTTTTATGGAAGTTATTATTTGATAGATATACAAATGAATGACCAATTAATACAAATAAAAACGCTACAAAATAATTTTTCTGTTGGGCAAAGAGTTTTGCTTTCTGTACCAACAACTGATGTTTGGTTTATTTAATAGGTGAAGCATCTTCACACATCATCTTCAAATGAAAAAAATTTAGGAAGCAATAAAAGCTCCATTAATCATTACTTTATCTATTAAATTACTGCCAAACGAATAAGGCATATAAGCCAATGATGGTATAGGTTTGGTAAAAATAAGATTAGCTCTTTTACCAACTTTAATACTACCAACTTCATTTTCTAATTCCATAGCAAAAGCTCCATTAATTGTTGCAGCATTTATTGCTTCTTCTGGCAACATTTTCATTTGCACACAACTCATAGAAACAACAACATTCATATTTCCACTTGGCGATGAACCTGGGTTAAAATCACTTGCTAATGTTATAGCACAACCATTATCAATTAATTTTCTTGCTGGCTGAAAGGGCATTCTTAAAAAGTAAGCAGCAGTTGGTAATAATGTACCTATTGTATTTGAGTTTGCAAGTAAAGAAATAGTTTTATCATCCATTGTTTCTAAATGATCAACAGAAATTGCATTTAATTCTACACCTGCTTCTACCCCACCACTTAGGTTTAATTGGTTTGCATGAATTTTTGGTTTTAATCCAAATTGCATTCCTGCCTTACAAATTGTTATAGTTTCTTCTTTACTAAAAAACCCATTTTCACAAAAAACATCAATATAATCAGCTAAATTTTCTTTTGCAATAATGGGTAGCATTTGCTGAATAATTAAATCAATATATCCTTGATGATTTTCTTTATACTCTAAAGGAAAAGTATGTGCTCCTAAAAAAGTTGCTTTAATAGGTATTGGCGATTTTTGTTTTAATGCTTTTATAACTCTCAACATTTTTATTTCAGCATCAACACTAAGTCCATAACCACTTTTAATTTCAATTGCTCCTGTACCCAATTGTATCAACTCTTGTAACCTTTTCCAAGTACTATCAAACAGTTCTTCTTCGGTAGCAACAGCCATTTTTTTTGCAGAGTTTAAAATACCTCCACCACTTGCTGCAATTTCTGCATAAGTTTTTCCTTTTATTTTATCTACAAATTCATTTTCTCTGCTTGCTGCAAATACTATATGTGTATGACTATCACACCAACAAGGTAAAACAATTTGACCTGTAGCATCAATTACATCAGTAATAGTTTGTGTGTGATGAATTAAATTTTCCATTGCACCAAAAGCCACTATTTTTTGATGCTCAATAATAATAAAAGCATTTTGAATGGTTGGCAAATTGGCTAATTCTTGTCCACGAAGTAATCTATTTTCTTCTCTTGTATTTACTAATAATCCAATGTTTGTAATTAATGTAGCTGACATAAAACTACTTTTTAAAATGAATGTAGTTGCAAGATACAAAACAATAATGGCTAAAAATATTTTCTTAACAGAATAGAAATTTTTTAAGTTTCATTTTGTATGAAAGAATCAAAACTTTTAACTCCTAATGTTTTTTTAGAAATAAATCCTTCAGCATAATCAACACCAATTCTTTTTCCAAGCATCATTGCTCTTGCTTTGATAGATTCTAAAAATTGTGGATTAGAAATATAAGTTTGTGGTTCACTTAATTCTGGATTATAAAATTGTGTTGTATAACAAAGTACTGATTTAATTTTTGTATCATGAAAAGCTGAAATATCAATTACAAAATCAGGTTCAAAAAATCTATCTTGAATGTAATGAAAAACATATTTTGGTCGCCAAGCCTCTTGTTTTTTTCCTTCACAACTTGTAACAATTTTTCTTAACCCACTTAAAAAAGATGCATCACTTACCAATGCTGCACTTCTTCCATGATCTGGATGTCTGTCTTCTGGTGAATTACAAATAATAATTTCTGGTTGATATTTTCTAATAACTTCTATTACTTTTAGCTGATGTTCTTCATCATTTTTAAAAAAGCCATCAGCCATATTTAAATTCTCTCTCACATCAACTCCTAAAACTTTTGCAGCATTTGTAGCTTCTACTTTTCTTGTTTCAGCTGTTCCTCTTGTGCCCAACTCTCCTTGAGTTAAATCAATTATTCCAACTTTTTTTCCTTCTGCAATAGCAGCAAGTAAAGTTCCTGCACACCCTAATTCTACATCATCTGGATGAACACCAAACGCTAATATATCTAATTTCATTTTTCTAAAAATTTAAGTTCAAAATTAATCAAATAAAAAATCCCGTTCTTTTCGGAAACGGGATTTTTAAATTAGGTTGAAAGAAAAGTTTATTTTTTCTTTTCGTAACGTTTTTTGAATTTATCAATACGTCCAGCTGTATCAACCATTACATTTTTACCAGTGTAAAAAGGATGAGATGTGTTTGAGATATCTAATTTAATTACTGGATACTCTTTACCATCTTCAAATTGAATGGTTTCTTTAGAAGCCGCAGTAGATTTACCTAAAAATGTGTGTCCGTTACTCATGTCTTTAAACACAACTAAACGATAATTCTCTGGATGGATACCTTTTTTCATATTTTATTTTTTTTAAGGCAGCACGGATTTTGCCGTGACAATTAAGTAATAATGGGCGGCGAAGGTAAGTGTTTGAAATAAAACATCCAAAATATCCATAAAAGTCTTTAGTAAATATGGTTTTCCCATTTTTAAGCTGAATGAAGCAAAAAGATTAGTTTTTTTATACTTTCAAAAGCCGATATTTGCCAACAATTTATAAATTTTAGATAACCTTAGTTTAATCATGAAGGACTTTAGTTATATAACCAACTCACACCCAAGTTTTATAGAAAATTTATACAAGGATTTTTTGAAAGATCCTAATAGTGTAGATGCTGATTTAAAAAAGTTTTTTGAAGGCTTTGACTTTGCTTATAGTCAATTACAAAGTGGCACAATCTCTGCCCCCTCTACATCAAGTATAACTACAACTGAAGGTATTGATTGGATGTATGAACTAAGAGTGTATAGATTAATTCTTGGCTATAGAAATAAAGGACATTTGTTAGCAAAAACAAATCCTATCAGACCAAGAAAAGACAGAGGTGCAAACCTTGAATTAAATTTCTTTGGCTTATCTGATGCTGATTTGGATAAAACATTTCAGGCAGGAAATTTAATTGGCTTAGGCACTACTACTCTAAAAAATATTTTAGCACATTTAGAAAAAACTTATGCTTCTGATGTAGGTATAGAGTTTAAATATATTAGCAATCAAGAAAAAATTGATTGGCTTACAAAAGAAATGGAGCAAAACTTTACAGCTCCTCTCCCATTAAATAAAAAGAAAAGAATTTTAGAAAAATTGAATGAAGGTGTAATGTTTGAAAAATTCCTTCACACAAAATTTATTGGACAAAAAAGATTTTCTTTAGAAGGAGGCGAAACAACTATTGCAGCTTTAGATGAAATTATTAATACTGCTGCAAATGATAATATAGAAGAGGTTGTAATAGGAATGGCTCATAGAGGAAGATTAAATGTTTTAGCCAATATAATGGGTAAAACGTATGAGCAAATTTTTAGTGAGTTTGAAGGCACAGGAGCAATAGACCAAACAATGGGAAGTGGAGATGTAAAATATCACATGGGTTTTGGCAGTGATGTTACAACAGAAGATGGAAAAATAATGCACTTAAAATTAATGCCTAATCCATCTCACTTAGAAGCTGTAGATGCTGTTGTAGAAGGCTTTTCAAGGGCTAAGGCTGATATTTTATACAACAGTAATTATAAAAAAATATTACCTATTTTAATTCATGGAGATTCATCTGTAGCTGGGCAAGGTATTGTGTATGAAGTTTTACAAATGTGTGGTTTAGAAGGTTATCAAACCGGCGGAACAATACATTTTGTTATCAATAATCAAATTGGTTTTACTACTGATTTTGATGATGCAAGAAGTAGCGATTATTGTACTTCAATAGCTGCAATGGTTCAATCTCCTGTATTACATGTAAATGGAGATTCTGCCGAAGCAGTTGTAAAATGTGCTGATTTAGCTACACGTTATCGTCAAAAATTTAATAGTGATATTTTTATAGATATGGTTTGTTATCGTAAGCATGGACATAATGAAGGCGATGACCCTAAATACACTCAACCAAAACTTTATTCATTAATAGATAAACACCCTAACCCAAGAGAGGTTTATGTAAATTACTTATTACAACATGGCGAAAGTGATGCTCAGGATTTAGCAAAAGATATGGAAAAGAAATTTTGGGCAGATTTGCAAGAACGTTTAGATGAAATAAAACAAAAACCTTTACCTTATACTTATCAGCAACCAGAATTAGCTTGGAAAAGTTTAAAAAGAGCAACAGTTGAAGATTTTGATAAATCTCCTACTACTGCAATTGAAGAACCAGAAGTTAGAAGATTGTTTGAAGCAATAATGAAAATACCCAACAATTTTCAACCACTAAAAAAAGTAGAAAAACTTTTAGCAGATAAAACAAAATTATTAGAAACTGAAAATAAAATTGATTGGGCTACAGCCGAACTCTTAGCTTATGCCTCAATACTTACAGAAGGGAAATTAGTTAGAATGAGTGGACAAGATGTAAAACGTGGTACATTCTCTCATCGTCATGCTGTTATTAGAGATGAAGAAACTGATGAGTTTTACAACAGATTAAATTCTATTCAAGAAAATCAAGAAAAATTTAGAATTTATAATTCTTTATTAAGTGAATACGGCGTTTTAGGTTTTGAATATGGTTATGCTTTAGCAAACCCAAATGCTTTAACAATTTGGGAAGCACAGTTTGGAGATTTTTGTAATGGTGCTCAAACAATGATAGACCAATTTATTTCTTCTGGAGAACAAAAATGGAATAGAATGAATGGTTTGGTTATGTTATTGCCTCATGGATATGAAGGACAAGGACCAGAACATAGTAGCGGAAGAATGGAAAGATTTTTACAACTATGTGCCGAACTTAATATGGTTGTAACAAACATTACTACTGCTGCAAATTTCTTTCATGCACTACGCAGACAATTAGCATGGAATTTCCGTAAACCTCTCATCAATTTCTCACCAAAAGCTAACTTGAGATATCATGGAAGTTATAGCAATATTCAAGAATTTTCTACTCATGGTTTTAAAGAAGTAATAGATGATGAAACAGTAACAGATAGTGCATCAATTAAAAAAGTTTTATTCTGCTCTGGAAAAATTTATTTTGAACTTGCAGAGAAAAAAGCAACAGAAAATAGAAATGATATTGCCATTGTACGTTTAGAGCAACTATATCCATTACCAGAAAAACAACTAAAAGAGTTGCATAATAAATACAATAAAGCCATTTGGTTTTGGGTGCAAGAAGAGCCTTTAAATATGGGTGCAGCAACATTTATGAAAATGAACTTACACGTAATTAATTTTGGTATTATTAGTAGGCATGCAAGTGCAAGTACTGCTACTGGTTATAACAAAGTTCATAAAGCAGAACAAGCAGAAATTATTGAAACTGCATTTTCTGTATAAAACAAAAAAACAAGCTTATTATAATAATATTTTAGAAACAGTTTTTTATGATAGACATTAAAGTTCCTCAAGTAGGAGAATCAATAACAGAAGTTACCATTTTAAAATGGACAAAAAAAGAAGGAAGCTATGTAGAACGTGATGAAGTAATTGCAGAATTAGAAAGTGAAAAAGCAACCTTTGAAGTGAATGCTGAAGAAGCTGGTATTTTAAAACATAATGCAGCAGAAGGTGATACAATTTTAATTGGTAGCGTAATGGCACAAATTGATGAAACTGCTGAAAAACCTGCCACTGAAACAAAAGCAACAGAGCCAGAAAAAACAAAACCAGCCGAAACACCAACTACTACTGCTCCTGTTACGTCTGTCCCTAACGATATTAAAGCAACACCTGTAGCAAGTGCAATTATTGCTGATAAAAAAGTAGATGTAAAAACTATTGAACCAAGTGGTTTTGGAGGAAAAATTTTAAAGAATGATGTATTAGATGCTTTAACAAACCCAGGTAAAAAAACTTTTGGTGATAATGAATTATTTTCAAGAAATGTACGCAAAGAAAAAATGAGTAATCTGCGTAAAACAATTTCAAGAAGATTGGTTGAAGCAAAAAATACCACTGCAATGCTTACCACTTTTAATGAAGTGGATATGAGTGCCATCATGGAAATAAGAAATAAGTACAAAGACAAGTTTAAAGAAGCGCATGGCGTAGGACTTGGGTTTATGAGCTTTTTTGCAAAAGCCTGTGCAATGGCCTTGTCGGAATGGCCCACTGTGAATGCCTATATTGACGGAGACCAATTGGTATATCACGATTACGCAGACATTAGCATTGCGGTAAGCACTCCCAGAGGATTGACAGTGCCTGTTATGAGAAATGTAGAAAGTTTAAGTATGGCAGACATTGAAAAGAAAGTAGTAG
>JBPXJV010000008.1:0-2573 GCA_051715485.1 Chitinophagales bacterium | reverse complement strand
ATACTTGCCAAGAGTGAGACACAGAGTAATTTAAGTTTCATGGTAAAATGTTTAAGTTAATTAATTTCAAATGTAAAATTATTTCTATGCTGTTAATAGATGAATTCACTATTTTATTAACAATTTTAAATAAAAAATGTTGGGGAAGATCAAGACGACTTTCCAACACTCCAGAAGAAAAAGTTGAAACTTTTGTCCAAGGAGAAGTACTTTGGGCAATAGAAAAACTTATACTTGCCAAGAGTGAGACACAGAGTAATTTAAGTTTCATGGTAAAATGTTTAAGTTAATTAATTTCAAATGTAAAATTATTTCTATGCTGTTAATAGATGAATTCACTATTTTATTAACAATTTTAAATAAAAATAATCATTAACTTATAATTTTACTATTTTTTGTGTTAAATTTTAGTTTTTGTTGTCAAAGAGTGCAATTTTAAAAGTTATGTATGTGAAAATATTTTCTTTCTTTAAAATAAAAAGTACATTTATGAAAATTTTAGAAAATAATGCAACTTAGTTTTTGGGAACTTAAAAATTGGTTTACAAATGTGGATTTTACCATTGTAGGTAGTGGAATTGTAGGATTACATTGTGCACTTGAATTAAGGGAAAAATTTCCTTCTGCTAAAATTTTAGTACTCGAAAAAGGTGTTCTTCCGCAAGGAGCGAGTACAAAAAATGCTGGATTTGCCTGTTTTGGTTCGGTTTCTGAAATATTGGATGATTTGCAATCACATACGGAAGAAGAAGTGTTGCAATTGGTTCAAAAAAGATGGGAAGGATTACAATTACTTCGTAAGCGAATTAGCGATAAATCATTGGATTTAAAACCTTACGGTGGATATGAATTGTTTTTGAAGGAAGATCAATCTACTTATGAAGAATGTCTGCAAAAGCTTCCGTTTATTAATGAACTTCTGAAACCGTTGTTTAAAAATGAGGTTTTTTCGAAAGAAATTGATCGATTTGCTTTTCAGGGAATTCAGGAATATGTACTTTTCAATCCGTATGAAGCTCAGATTGATACCGGAAATATGATGCAAGAGCTTCTGAAAATGGTTAGTCAACAAAATATTCTGATTTTAAATCATCAAACCGTAACCTCTTTTATTGAAAAAAATAATGAAGTAGAAGTTGTTTTGGGCGATTTTTCTTTTCAAACCAAAAAATTGTTTTTTGCTACAAACGGATTTGCCAATGCATTGACCAATGGCGAAGTAAAACCGGCAAGAGCTCAAGTTCTGATTACTAGACCAATTCCTAATTTAGATATCAAAGGAACGTTTCATTTGGATAAAGGCTATTATTATTTTAGAAATTTTGAAAATAGAATACTACTCGGTGGAGGAAGAAATTTAGATTTTGATGGTGAAACGACAACAGATTTAGCTCAAACAGAAATAATTCAAAACAAGTTGGAGCAATTGCTAAAAGAAGTAATTTTGCCCAACCAATCGTTTGAAATTGAACACCGCTGGAGCGGAATTATGGGCGTTGGCAATCATAAAAAACCCATTGTGAAACAGTTGAGTGAAAATGTTTTTTGTGGTGTTCGTCTTGGTGGAATGGGGGTTGCGATTGGTAGTTTGGTGGGTAAAGAATTAGCAGATTTAGTAGGAAAAAAAATTACTTCCTTGAATGTTAGAAAATTAGCAAAAAAATTTGTTTGTTTTTTGTATTTCTTTTCTTATATTTGAAATGTTAACTACTAAACAACTTTTTTATGAATTCAAAATTACCACTTCTCGAACCTCCACATCGAACAAATTAAAACACTTAACTTAATTCTTTTAAATAATGTTTGGTTTCTATTTTTTGATTACCACTCAATCAAATTTTACTCAAAACAGCACAGCTATTTCAATTCAATGGGATGGAAGTGATGATAAATGCGAATTAGAAGTAGAAAAAAGAGACATAACAAGAGAAGAAAACAAATTCTGTAGTTATGTCATTCAACTTGAGATTAACAGCACACAAACCTTGAATGCAGTTCTTTCCTCTCAACCAAATATGATTATTACACCAGCAGCTTTTACCATTACACCGGGGGTAACAACTTACACATTCACCATTGTACCCTTAGGCAATTATCAAGGGGGAGATGTTGAATTTCTACTCACCGGAACAGACGCCGAAGGCAGAGTCTGTTTATATGATTTTAAATTATTCATACCGAGTTGTTTTGAAGATACAACACAAATGCGTCCAACAGTAACTTTTGATAAAGTAAATCAAGATGCGGTTGTAATACTTTCACCTAATCCAACCAATGATAAAGTTAATGTTCAATATAGCGGTTATGATTCAGATGTTGAGTTGACTGTATTTGATTTAACGGGTCGTTTAATGAGAACCGAACAATTAGCTTTCAAATCAAACAATCTATTTCTCAATGTTTCTTCTTATCCATCAGGGATATACATTATCGTAATAAAACAAGGTAATAAACTTCTTTCTCAACATAAATTGATTAAGAATTAATTTATTTGATGGAGGATATCTAATAAATTGGACATCCTCCTTTTATACAATTCAACTTTTAAATAATTATTATGAAAACTAAATATA
>JBPXJV010000007.1:0-33821 GCA_051715485.1 Chitinophagales bacterium | reverse complement strand
TTACTTTGATTCATAGTTTTAAAGCGTAGTAACTTCAAAACAACAAAAAGGGTAACAGAAATGCTACCCTTTTATTTTTTTGTCGGACAATAATGAATTAAAAATAATATTCCTAAAAGTTAGGGTATACTAAGTTCAACTATCAAGTGCAACGGTTAATTAATAAGTTTTAAAATTAGCCATAAATACTTGATTGCTTTTGTATCAGATATTAGAATAAAGAGGTAGTAAAAATCAGTTAGTATAATAACTTGTATTCAAATTACTATTAGCCTTTTCAGCAGTTTCAATAATACTGTAATCAGAGAGAATTAATGGTTTATCTTTTTTTACACAAACATCGTGTTCAAAATGTACTGAAGGCTTACCATCTTTTGTTTTTATTGTCCATCCATCTTTTTCTGTATAAACATCTTTTGTTCCTAAATTAATCATTGGCTCAATGGCTAATACTAAATTTTCTCTTAGTTTAGGTCCATAACCACGTTTGCCATAATTTGGTACTTGAGGGTCTTCGTGTAAGTTTTTTCCTAATCCGTGCCCTACCAATTCTCTTACAACTCCATAGCCATATTTTTTTTCTGTATGTTCTTGTATAGCAAAAGATATATCTCCAATACGATTATTTACAATAGCTTTTTCAATTCCTTTATATAGGCTTTCTTTAGTTACTCTTACAAGTTGTAATATTTCTGTACTTACTTCCCCTAAAATAAAAGTATAAGCATGGTCGCCATGCCAACCATTTAATATTACGCCCAAATCAATTGAAACAATATCTCCTTCTTTTAATGGAATATTGTTAGGAAACCCATGTACTACAACATCATTTACACTTGCACAAATAGAATAAGGATAGCCATGATAATTTTTAAAAGATGGTATTGCTTTATGGTCTTTTACATATTGTTCACACAAATTATCAATTTGCAAAGTTGTTAGCCCTGGTTTTAATATTCTGGCTACTTCTGTTAATGTTTCACTTACCAGCATAGCTGATTGTTTCATTAAATTTACTTCTATTTCGGATTTATAAGATATCATATTTTTTGCAGAATGAATTGAGATATAAATTAAAGAAACCTGTTAGTGAATTACATCTAACAGGTTTCAAAATAAAATAAATTTATTTAAAATTAAATTACGCTTGAAGGCATACTAGTTGATTGGCTTCCTCTAATTCTACCACTTCCCATTAAGCCATCATATTTACGCATCAATAAGTAAGTTTCAATTTGTTGAAGTGTATCTAATACAACACTTACCATAATTAATAAACTTGTTCCTCCAAAGAAAGATGCAAAAGATTGTGTTACACCTAATCTTTGAGCAAAGCCAGGTAAAATACCAACCATAGCAAGGAATATAGCTCCAGGCAAGGTAATTCTGTCCATAATTACTCCAATATAATCTGCTGTTGGTTGCCCTGGTTTTACCCCAGGTATAAATCCATTATTCTTTTTTAAATCTTCTGCTATTTGCTTAGGATTAAACAATAATGCAGTATAAAGAAACGTAAAACCAATAACCATCAATGCAAAAACAGTCATGTACCAAACATTACTTTGATCGTTAAAAATTCTTACAATCCCTTCTTTAGAATCTAAATTAGTAAAAGAAATTAAAGTAGGTAAGAACATAATAGCCTGAGCAAAAATGATAGGCATAACACCACCACTATTTACTTTAATAGGTAAAAATTGTCTTGCTCCACCAAACTGCCTATTGCCAACAATTTGTTTAGCATAATTTACCGGAATTCTTCTAATACCTCTTTCTAATAAAATTAAGCCTAAAACTATTGCAATAAATACAGCAATTTCAATTAAGAAAATTAATAAACCACCGCCACCTTTTTCTCCTTTAGCAGTCCACTCTTGAATAAGACTTATTGGTAAGCGAGCTAATATACCAACCATAATGATAATAGAGGTTCCATTACCCAATCCTTTATCTTGAATTTTTTCACCTAACCACATTACAAATAGAGTACCTGCTGTTAAAATAACTACAGTTGTAACCGGGAAGAATGCTTTAAAAGCAGGAATAATTGCATCACCATAAGTTCCTTCAAGATAAGCTATATAAGCTCCTGCCTGGAAAGTTGTAACTATAACAGTAAGGTAACGAGTCCATTGATTGATTTTTTTACGACCACTCTCTCCTTCTTTTTGAATTTTTTGTAATTGAGGTACTAAAATAGTTGCCAACTGCATAAAGATAGAGGCAGAAATGTAAGGCATAATTCCTAATGCTAAAATGGAAGCCTGAGAAAAAGCTCCACCTGCAAATGCATCAAATAATCCTAATAAGCCACCAGTTTTACTATTTGCTTTAATTGCATCTAAAGCAACAGTATCAATACCTGGTAATACTATAAATGCACCAAATCTATAAATAAGTATTAGTAATAATGTAACAATGATTTTGCTTCTCAGCTCTTCAATGTTCCATATATTTTTTATTGTTTGAATTAATTTTTTCACTTGATTATTCTATTAAAACAGTTAATATCTTAAATCAAAAACACACAAATTGAGAGGTGCAATATAGGCGAAATTTATTTAACAATTTCAACACTTCCGCCAACAGCTTCAATTGCAACTTTAGCTTTATCGCTAATTGCATTTACTTTGAAAGATAGTTTTGATTTAATTTCACCCGTAGCTAATACTTTAACTTTATCAGTACGATTTATTAACCCATTGATGTATAAGTTTTCTAAAGTAAATTCTGTTAAAGCATATTTTTCTTGAAGTTGCTCTATTTGTCCTAAGTTGAAAACTGTATATTCTATTCTGTTAATGTTTTTAAATCCACGTTTTGGAATTCTACGTTGAATAGGCATTTGACCACCTTCATGAGCATTTTTGCGTTGATAACCAGCACGGCTTTGGCTACCTTTATTTCCTTTTGTAGATGTTCCTCCTTTACCACTTGCTTCACCACGACCTAATCTTTTTTCTTTGTGTGTACTACCTTGTGCAGGTTTTAAAGAATGTAATTTCATGATATATATTTTGATTTTGAACTTTCGGGGAATCGCCCCTCGCTGATTATTTATGTTGAATTTTAAATTTTAAATGTTGATATAGTACAAGTAAATATCACATTCATTATTTAATTTAGCTTAAGCTAATTCTTCCACTTTTATTAAATGGCTTACTTTATTTACCATTCCTAAAATTTGCGGAGTTGCTTCTACTTCTTTAGATGCATGTAACTTTTTAAGTCCTAATGCTATTAAAGTTTGCTTTTGGCGTTCACTTCTGTCAATTCCGCTTTTTATTTGTGTTATTTTAATCTTCTTCATTTTATGTAGGTTTAAATAGTTGTAAGTGTTTGTATTAAAGTAAATCTTTGTGTTTGAATAAACTTTAATGTTTGCTTCTTAAAACAAATTTTATCCGTTAAATACCTTGCTTAATTTAATATTTCTATTTTTAGCTACTTGTACTGGTTCTCTTAAAGATGTTAATGCTTTAATAGTTGCCTTAACCACATTTTGTGGGTTTGGCGATCCTAAACTTTTTGCTAATACATCTTTATAACCTGCACTTTCTAATACAGCACGCATACTACCACCTGCTATAACTCCAGCTCCTTGAGCTGCTGGTTTAATTAATACTTTAGCTGCTCCTAATTTAGAAAATTGTTCGTGTGGTATTGTACCACGCATAATAGGAACTTTTACTAAATTTTTCTTAGCATCATCAATACCTTTTGTAATAGCTTCTTGAACTTCTTTTGCTTTTCCTAAACCTTGTCCTACAACACCTTGTTCATTACCTACTACTACTAAAGCAGAGAAAGAAAATGTACGTCCACCTTTTGTAGTTTTAACTACACGATTAATGGCAACTACTTTTTCTTTTAATTCTACATCGCCGCCTGCTTTTATTTTGTTGTCGCTTATTTTAGACATTATATAGATTTTGAAATTTATTTATTAAAATTTTAGACCACCGTCTCTTGCTCCTTCTGCTACTGCTTTTACACGACCATGATATAGATTTCCACCTCTATCAAATACGCATAAACTTAATCCTAATTCTGTAGCTTTACGAGCAATTGTTTGTCCAACTAATTTTGCTTTTTCTACTTTGGTTATTTTTTGTGCAGCAATATCTTTATCAGATGAAGCTGCAGATGCCAAAGTTGTACCATTATCATCATTAATTAGTTGAGCATAAATTTCTGAATTGCTTCTAAACACACTTAAACGTGGTTTAGTTGCTGTACCAGATATTTTTTTTCTTATGCGGTACTTAATTTTTTGTTTACTGTCTAACTTAGTACTCATATTTTTTTATTTATTAAATTGCCGATTCTGCCGGCAATAATTTTTAAAATTTAATTATTTACCAGCAGCTTTACCAGCTTTTCTTCTTAATACTTCACCCACAAATTTCACACCTTTACCTTTATATGGTTCTGGTTTACGCAGACTTCTTAGTTTAGCTGCAACCTGCCCTAATAATTGTTTATCAGCTCCTTCTAATGTTACAATAGGGTTTTTACCTTTTTCTGTAACAGTAGTTACTTTTAGTTCTTTTGGAATGTCTATAATAATGTTGTGAGAATAACCTAAAGCTAAATCTAAAATATTACCAGTATTTGCAGCTTTAAAACCTACCCCTACTAATTCTAATTCTTTTTTAAATCCTTCTGTTACACCTTTTACCAAATTACTTAATAATGCACGATATAAACCATGCAATGCTCTATGGCGTATTTGATCTGTAGGACGACTCACTAATAATTTACCATCTTTTACCTCAATTGTAATATCACGGTCAATGGCTTCTTTTAATTCGCCTTTTGGACCTTTTACTATAACTACATTATCGTTACCTACAGTAACTGTAACGCCAGAAGGTATTGAGATTGGTTGTTTGCCTATACGAGACATAATTTTATTTGTTTTATTTTAAAATTTATTTTACAATGTATTTTGAGAGTGTTCAGTTCCGTATAGAGAACTTAAATTATCAATCAAAATTTATAAATATTTTTTGAAAGCCATTGTTATACTTTCAAATTAATTTGTTAGTAATTAACTAACAAAACATAATACCTCGCCACCTACATTTTGTAATTTGGCTTGTTTATCAGTTAATACACCTTTTGATGTACTGATTATAGCAATACCTAAGCCATTAATTACTCTTTTAATGTCTGCTGGTTTTGCATACTGACGTAATCCTGGACGACTTATTCTTTCTAAAGAACGAATAGCAGGTTGTTTTGTATTAGCATCGTATTTTAATGCTATTTTTATAACACCTTGCTTGTTATCTTCTTCAAATTTGTACTTTAAAATGTAACCTTGGTCGTACAAAATTTCAGTAATTCTTTTCTTCAAGTTAGAAGCAGGAATTTCTACTATTCTGTGCCCCGCCATTTGTGCGTTGCGAATCCTTGTTAAATAATCTGCTATAGGATCAGTTACCATTTGTATTAAATTAATTCAGTTCTTAAATATTGTTTCTATTCATCTTCGTTTTCAACGAAAAATATAGTGTTAGTGTTACCAGCTAGCTTTTTTAACTCCTGGAATTTTACCATTTAAAGCCATATCTCTAAATACTAATCTTGATATTCCAAAATATCTGATATAGCCTTTAGGACGCCCAGTTAGCTGACAACGATTTTTTAATCGTACTGGAGATGCATTTTTTGGTAATTTGTCTAATGCTGCAAAATCACCTGCTGCTTTTAAGGCTGCTCTTTTTTCAGCAAATTTTGCTACCAATGCTTCACGTTTAGCTTGACGGGCAACTATTGATTTTTTTGACATATTGTTTATAATTTCTGTTTAAAAAACTTATCACAAATTAATTTTTGTAATAAGAAGTTTTATTTAGTTATTAGATTTCTTTGTGTTTTTAAATGGTAATCCTAACTCTTTTAATAGTTCATAAGCTTCTTCATTTGATTGAGCTGATGTAACAAAAGTGATATCCATTCCAGTTATTTTACTTACTTTATCTATATCAATTTCAGGAAAAATAATTTGTTCTGTAATACCTAATGTATAATTACCACGTCCATCAAATGCTTTATCACTAATTCCTTTAAAATCACGTACACGAGGTAATGCAACAGAAACTAATCTATCTAAAAATTCGTACATTTTTTCTCCACGTAGAGTAACTTTAGCTCCGATAGGAACTCCTTTACGTAACTTAAAGTTTGAAATATCTTTTTTACTTAAAGTAGGTATAGCTTTTTGTCCTGTTATTTGTTCTAATTCTCCAATAGCTATATCAATAAGTTTTTTGTCGTTTACTGCTCCATTAACACCACGGTTAATGCAAATTTTTTCTAATTTAGGTGTTTGCATTACTGTTTTGTAAGAAAACTTTTTTACTAAAGCAGGTACAACTTCTTGTCTATATTTACTTGCTAAACGAGGTGTATATTTTATAGTACTCATAATCTTTTAAATTTTCTAACGGTTATTAAATTACTTCTCCGCTTTTTTTAGAGATACGTACTAATTTTCCATTTTCTCTTGTACGTTTTACTTTTGTAGGTGTATGTTTTTTTGCATCCCACAACATAATATTTGAAATATGTATTGGAGCTTCTTTTTTTACAATACCTCCTTTAGTGTTTTGTGCAGAAGGTTTGGTATGTTTAGTAATAATGTTTACACCTTCTATTACTACACGTCCTTTATCTAGAATTACTTCTAACACTTTACGTGGCTTTTTCAAATCTTTATCATCGCCAGCAATAACAACTACTGTATCGCCTTTTTTGATGTTAAATTTGGGTTTAAATCTTGTACTCATTTTTTTAAACTTTAAACTAAGAGCTATTTGCTAATAGTTGATTATCTTCTAAATTTTATAGAACTTCTGGAGCTAATGAAATAATTTTCATATAGCCTTTGTCACGTAATTCTCTGGCAACTGGTCCAAAAATACGTGTACCTCGTGGCTCATCTGAGTTGTTTAATAACACTACAGCATTATCATCAAAACGAATGTATGAGCCATCTTTACGGCGTAATTTGTTTTTTGTACGCACAATAACAGCTTTTGAAATTGTGCCTTTTTTGATGCCTCCTGCTGGTATAGCATCTTTTACTGTTACAACTATTTTGTCGCCAATTTTAGCATAATCTTGTCCACTATTGCCTAATACTTTAATACAAAGTACTTCTTTTGCTCCACTATTATCAGCTACATTTAGCCTACTTTCTTGCTGAATCATTTTAGCCTCCCTGCCCTCTATTGAGGGGTTTTGTTTGATTTAAAAAATTTAAAATTTCTTTCAATTTTATATTACCCTTTATCTTTTTTTTGAAAAGATTTAGGGGGCTTTTATTTCGCTTTTTCTACTACTTCTACTAAACGCCAACGCTTAGTTTTGCTAAGTGGACGAGTTTCCATAATTTTTACAATATCGCCAATAGTGCACTCATTTTTTTCATCATGAGCATGGAACTTAGTAGTTTTTTTTACGAACTTACCGTATATAGGATGTTTTACTTTTCTTTCAACAGCAACAGTAACAGTTTTTTCCATTTTATTGCTGGTAACAATCCCAATTCTTGTTTTACGCAAATTTCTTTCAACCATTGTTTAAGCTTTTAGCTTTAAAGCCTTTTTTATGAGGCTAAAAATATTTTTTATGTTTAGTTATATTATTAAACTAAACTTCTTTTTCTTAATTCTGTTTTTAAACGTGCAATATCTCTTCTTAATCCACGAATAGTCATAGGATTTTCTAATGGAGAAATTGCATGAGCAAATTCAAGTTTTTTTAGACGAAGTGTATCTTCTGAAATACGTGTTTGTATATCTGCTTCGCTGATGTCTTTGATGCTTTTATTAAAATCAAATTTCTTAGTTGCCATAACACAATTCTTTTTTAGTTTAAGCTTGTAAATCTCTTCTTACTACAAACTTTGTTTTAATTGGTAATTTTTGAGAAGCTAATCCTATAGCTTCTTTTGCTACTGTTTCTGAAACGCCATCTATTTCAAATATGATACGTCCTGGTTCTACTACAGCTGCCCAAAATTCTGGATTACCTTTACCTTTACCCATTCTCACTTCTGCTGGTTTACGTGTAATTATTTTGTCTGGAAATACTCTAATCCATACGTTACCTTCACGTTTCATAGCACGTGTCATACTTTGACGAGCAGCTTCAATTTGTCTATTGGTTAACCATATTGGTTCTAAAGCTTTTAGTGCATAAGAGCCAAACGATATTGAAGTGCCACGTTTAGCAACTTCACGAATGCGTCCTTTTTGTTGTTTTCTGTGCTTACTCCTTTTTGGCTGTAACATTTCTTAAATAGTTTGTAATTTTAATAATTCTGATAGTTGAATAATGGCTGTTACTTTTGTTTTGTTTGTACAACATTTATCCTTATCATATTAGTTTCTTCCTCTTCCTCCACCTCTTCTATCTCCACTACCTTTACGTTCTCCTCTATCTCCTCCTCTTCTGTCTCCTCCTTCATTTTTACTACTTATAAAGTTTGGATTCAAGTCTCTTTTTCCTAAAACTTCTCCTTTACAAATCCATACTTTAATACCAATTTTACCATAAACTGTTTGAGCAAAAACATTAGCATAATCTATATCCATACGAAAGGTATGTAATGGAGTACGACCTTGTTTAAACTCTTCACTACGTGCAATTTCTGCACCTCCTAAACGACCACTTAGTTTTACTTTTATACCTTCTGCACCCATACGTAGTGTAGATGCAATAGCCATTTTGGTAGCTCTTTTAAAGTTGATACGATTTTCAATTTGGCGTGCTATTGTATCGGCTACTATTTGAGCGTCTAATTCTGGACGGCGAATTTCTAAAATATTGATTTGAACATCTTCCTTTCCTGTTAATTTCTTTAACTCTTCTTTAATTCTATCAACTTCTCCTCCACCTTTTCCAATAATAATTCCTGGTTTGCTGGTATGTATTGTAACTATCAGTTTACCAAGTGTACGTTCAATAACTATGCGGGCTATACCGCCTTTGCTAATACGAGCATTTAGATAGGTGCGAATTTTGTTATCTTCAACTAATTTTCCAGCAAAGTCTTTTTTATTGCCGTACCAATTACTTTCCCATCCGCGGATGATGCCTAATCTGTTGCCAATTGGATTTGCTTTTTGACCCATAGTATTTTTTTAAATATTGATCCGATTATTTTCGGTTATTTTTTGTCAACAATTATTGTTACGTGATTACTACGTTTTCTTACTCTATACCCACGTCCTTGAGGTGCTGGTCTCATTCTTTTTATAGTACGACCTCCATCTACAAAAATTGTTTTTACAATTAATGTACTATCTGCTGCATTAGAGTCGCTATTTTTTTGCTCCCAATTATTAATGGCACTTTTTAACAATTTTGCTAAAGGTGTTGCATTGTGTTGTGGGTGAAACTCTAATATAGCCAAAGCTTTTTCCACTTCCATACCTCTAATAACATCAGCCAATAAACGCATTTTGCGTGGGCCTGTTGGATAGTTTTTTAATTTAGCTATTGCTTCCATTTTTTTAAATTATGAGTTATGAATTATGAGTTTTAAATTTCTTAATTCATAATTTCTGTTTCTTAATTGTTATTGTTTGCTTCCTGAATGTGCTTTAAAATGTCTGGTTGGTGCAAATTCTCCTAATTTGTGTCCAACCATAAATTCAGTTACATATACAGGTATAAATTTATTTCCATTATGAACTGCAAAAGTATGTCCTACAAAATCTGGAGTTATTGTACTACGACGACTCCATGTTTTTATTACACCTTTTTTTGCTTTTCCTTCATTGATGCCTAATACTTTATTTTCTAAATTAGCATCTACGTAAGGACCTTTTTTTATTGAACGAGCCATAATTAATTATAGTTTTTAGTTTATTTTTCCTGTTTTGTTGGAATATTTTAACTTAAAATTTTTATTTTGATATTTTTTTACCATCACGACGTTGAATTATTAATTTGTCGCTTCCTTTTCCTTTTGTTCTTGTTTTTTCTCCTTTAGCATATTTCCCTGTTCTACTACGAGGGTGACCACCAGAAGCTCTTCCTTCACCACCTCCCATTGGGTGATCTACTGGGTTCATGGCAACACCTCTTACTCTTGGGCGAATGCCTCTCCATCTATTAGCTCCAGCTTTGCCTATTGTTTGTAATCCATGATCGCTGTTAGATACAACACCTACAGTAGCAAAACAGTTAATTAATAATTTTCTTAATTCACCGCTTGGCATTTTAAGTACTGCATATTTTTCTTCTTTACCAGCTAATTGAGCAGATGAACCAGCACTTCTTACTAATTTACCTCCTTGTCCTGGTTGCATTTCAATATTGTGAATAATAGTACCTAAAGGCATATTTTTCATTTGAAGAGTGTTGCCAATTTCAGGAGCAACAGCTTCTCCGCTGATAACTTTTGTTCCTACTTGTAACCCTTGAGGAGCTATTATATATCTCTTTTCTCCATCAGCATAATTTAATAAGGCAATAAATGCTGTACGGTTTGGATCATATTCAATAGTTGCAACTGTAGCTTCTACACCATGTTTATTTCTTTTAAAGTCAATTATTCGATAGTGCTTTTTATGTCCTCCTCCAATATATCTCATAGAACGACGACCTTGTGCATTACGACCACCTGTTTTTTTAATTGGCTCTAATAAACTTCTTTCTGGTTTATCTGTAGTAAGTTCTGCATAAGCATTTCCAATTTTCCAGCGTGTGCCTGCTGTCATTGGTTTATATTTTTTTAATGCCATATTTTATTTTTTTTACAACGAAATTTTCAGCTTCGTTAACTATAAATTAAATGTTTTCGTATAAATCTATTGTTTCACCTTCGGCTAATGTTACAAAGGCTTTTTTGTAAGAAGATTTTTTACCTTCTATAAAACCATCTTTTGTGTAACGAGTTTTATTTTTTCCTGGGGCTACTGCTGTATTTACATCTTTTACAGTTACGCCATAGAACTGTTCAACAGCTTTTTTAATTTCAAGCTTGTTGGCTTTTTTATTTACTCTGAAAGCATATCTATGCAATTTTTCTTGTTGCATATTTGCTTTCTCTGTTAAAATTGGTTTTACTAATACTTCTATTAATTTCATTTCATTCAATTTGAAAATTCAAAATTTAGCTGTTTATCTAAGCTTCTGCTACTTCATTTTCTGCAAAAATCTTTACTGCATTTTCTGTAAATACTAAAACATCTGCATTTACAATGTCGTAAGTGTTAATATCAACTAATAAAGAACTTGCAACATTTGGAATATTACGAGTGCTTAGATATACATTATCATTATACTCTGGTAATACTATTATAGATTTTTTGTTTGCGACATTTAATGCATTAATAACTTCTACAACATGCTTAGTTTTAGGTGCATCTAATGTAATATCTTCAACTACAACTATTGCATTTTCTTTTGCTTTATAACTTAATGCAGAAATTTTTGCTAAGTCTTTTACTTTACGATTTAATTTGATAGTATAGCCATGAGGTTTTGGACCAAATATTGTACCACCACCTTTGTATAAGGGGTTACGAATATTACCTTTACGGCTACCACCAGTTCCTTTTTGTTTATGTAATTTTCTGCTAGCACCGTGTACTTCTGCTCTTGTTTTTACTTTATGTGTTCCTTGATGTTGAGCAGACAAATATTGCTTAACAGCTAAATAAATTACGTGGTCATTAGGTTCTTGTCCAAAAATATCTTCTGGCAACTCTACAGTTCTTCCTGTTTTTTGACCTTTTATATTTAAAACATCTATTTGCATTGTTGAATAATTAAAGAGTGATTATTTCTGAATTAAAACTATTGAGTTATTGTGTCCTGGGACAGAACCACTTATAAGAATATAATTTTTTTCAGGGAAAACTTTTAACACTTTTAAACCTTTGGTTTTAACTCTGTCGCCACCCATACGTCCTGCCATTCTCATTCCTTTAAAAACTCTTGAAGGATAAGAAGAACCACCAATAGAACCTGGGGCTCTTTGACGATCGTGTTGTCCGTGAGAGCCTTCACCAACACCAGAAAATCCATGACGTTTTACAACCCCTTGAAATCCTTTTCCTTTAGAAGTGCCTACAACATCAACCATTTCGCCTTCTTGAAAAATATCAACAGAAATTGTTTCACCAATATTTTTGGCTATAGAGTAATTACGAAATTCTTTTGTAAATTGTTTTGCCGGAGTGCTGGCTTTTGCGAAGTGATTTATTTCAGCTTTTGTGGCATGTTTTTCTTTTTTATCGCCAACTGCTAACTGAACAGCATTGTAACCATCTGTTTCAATGGTTTTAATTTGAGTTACTACATTGGGAGCAACCTCAATAATTGTGCAAGCCGTTTGTTTGCCATCAGTGGCAAAAATGCTTGTCATTCCAAGTTTTTTTCCAATAATTCCTTTCATCTTTTTGCGGTTTGTGCCCGCTGAGGTTTTTAAGGACATTATGCTGATGAAGTGCATAATTCAATCCTTGTTTGCTACTAACCTTTTCCTTTGTTTTCATAATTACATTATGAAGGGAAGTACCAGTAGTAAACAAACCTCGAAGGGCTTGTTTATATTTTTATCCTTTTTCTTTTGTAAGAAGTTGGATGTTTATTTATTTTATCAGAGCTCTTTTTTTCTTTTCTTTAAAAGAATTGAGAGATGAACATTTTATTATAAGAACTATTCGTTTTAAAAACGATTTGGCTATTATGCCTTAATTTCTACCTCTACACCAGAAGGTAAATCTAATTTACTTAAAGCATCTACTGTGCTTGAAGAAGAGGTGTAAATATCCAATAAACGCTTATGTGTGCATAATTGGAATTGTTCACGACTTTTTTTGTTTACGTGTGGTGAGCGTAATACTGTAAATATTTTTTTGTGTGTAGGTAAAGGAATTGGTCCTGTAACTACTGCACCAGTGCCACGAACAGTTTTCACAATTCTTTCAGCAGATTTATCTACTAAATTGTGGTCGTAGCTTTGTAATTTTATTCTAATTCTTTGAGACATAATGAAAGCCCAATTTTCCGTTGGGGTTGCAAAGGTAGGGGCTTTGATATTAAAGTGCCAAGTTTTTTTGAAATTATTTTTTTAATTTTCTAAAAACTTATGAAATCTCTGTTGGTATTTTAATAATTCGCTTTAAAAAATAGCATATTTATTAAATTAAAAACTGCTTTATGTTCAGCAACACAAAGCAGTTGAAATGATATAAGTATTTTATTTTCAAACAATTATCCTAAAACCAATTTATTCTTTCCTTCTATTATATAATTATATCCAACTAAAATGATAGGTAAAAATATGATTGTAGAAATTATTGCATTGCGATAAAATGGTAAAGCATTTTCATAACATAGCATTAAACCATTAAAGTCTTTTGGATACATAGTGCCTGAATACCAAACACTAAAGTTTGATAATAGGAAAAATATTGTTGAAGCTGCTATTGCACTAATACCTATTGGCAAATAATTTTTTCCTTTTACTGCCCAACCAACTAATACACTTAACATTAATAAGCTGTAATTAACTAATTGTCCTTTATAAAATCCATGAAAGCTGAATAAATCTAATCTGTATAAAACTTCAATAATAACATCGCTAACAAGTAATGCAATTAGTGGTAATAAGAAGGAGTATTTTTTATTTTTGATACTCATACCTGCAAATAATGCTATAGCAATAATGGGAGAAAAGCCACTTAAACCTAATATAGGGGCACAGATATATTTTGTTATTACTGTTAATGCTATTAATGCAACTGTAAAAATTATTAAACGATTATTTTTCATTTTAATGTATTTATAAATTTCAGCAAAAATAAGTATTCTACTTATTGATACAAATAAGTATCATAAAGATTATGTACAAACTTATTGTTTATAAGGAACAAAAGCTTTGTATAATAAACTATTTCCTGTACTCGTAAAACTATATTCAGCACTTGCAGCAACTGCAAAAGCCTCTCCCTTTTTAATAACAAAATTTTCTTTTCCTTGAATAATTATTGCACCTTCTATTACTAAAATTATCTCTAAGGAATTTGTTTGTGTATAATATTGTTCTCCAGCTTTTAATTCAATAGCATTAATAGCAAAATCATCAACGGGACAAACATAATTTTTTTCGTTGCGTATTGTTTCAGGTTTTAAGATTTTTGGCTCTACTGCTTCAAATAATGTATGTTTTAAAAGTTCGTTTATATTAATATGTTTTGGCGTTAATCCACCTCTTAAAACATTATCACTATTAGCCATTATTTCTATATTCTGACCTTCTAAATAAGCATGTAAAATTCCTGCACCTTGAAAAATAGCTTCTCCTTTTTGTAATTGAACAAGATTTAAAAGATAAATAGAAAAAATACCTCTATCAATATTTATTAATTGAGTTGTATTACTGTACCATTTTGCAATCCACCATTCTACATTATTTTTGGATAAAAGGTTTTGATTTTTCTTTTTGATAGCTTTTTCTACTAAAGGAATTAAAATTGTATCAACTTGCTCTTGAGGTAATTCCATTAAAGTTTTGTACAAACTTTTATATCCTTCTTTTTTAAATAATGGTAAAAAAATATTTAGCTCTGCATAATTTTCTAAAACTTTTTCTATTGCTTCTTTACTTTTAAATCCATGTAATAACCAAAACTCTCCTAAAGCAATCATCATTTCTGGTTTATGATTTTTGTCTTTATAACTTCTATGTGGTGCATTAATTGAAATTCCTTCTGCTTCTTCTTTTTCAAAGCCTTTAATAGCTTCATCTTTTGTAGGGTGTACTTGAATGCTGAGCATTTCTCTTACATCTAACACCTTAAATAAATAAGGTAATCCATCAAATTCATCATAAACATTTTTTCCTAAAAAAAATATGGGTTGTTGTTGTATAAGTTCCAGTAACGAAATATTATTATTTGCAGCTATTGATGATGCAGAAGGATGAGTGCCTAACCAATATTCTGCAAAAGGTTTATTTTCAGTGTTGGAAATTTTTAATAATTCAGGTATAAAATGATAGCCACCCCATGCATAATGTTGTATTTTGCCAATAAGTTTAAAAATTTTATCTGTTAATTGCATAGTAATTTTAAAAATGAATTTGGGCAATAAAAATACAGGAAACAAAGGAGAAGATTTAACTACTAATTGGTTAATTGAAAAAGGTTTTGA
The DNA here is from genome assembly GCA_051715485.1 of Chitinophagales bacterium. Taxonomy (GTDB): domain Bacteria; phylum Bacteroidota; class Bacteroidia; order Chitinophagales; family Chitinophagaceae; genus UBA1930. The sequence goes on along the minus strand of JBPXJV010000007.1, from coordinate 18,632 downwards.
AATTATTGCAAGAAATTATCGTTTTAAACACAGTGAAGTTGATATTATTGCCAGTAAAAATAATATACTTCATTTTGTAGAAGTTAAAACAAGAACAAATGCTGCATTTGGCTTGCCTGAAGAAAGTATTGATGAAAAGAAAATGAATGCTTTGAAAAAAGCAGCATCTGCATTTATTGAAGAAAATGAACAATGGAAAAATATTCAGTTTGATGTAATGGCTATTACTTTATCAAAAAATAATACTCCTGAATTTTTCTTTATTGAAGATGTTTTTTTCTAACTATTTTCTTTTTGACTTAAAAAAATTTTTCATCAGCATTGCACATTCTTCTGCTAAAACGCCTTTTACTAATTGTGTTTTTGGATGAAAGGGCCAACGTTCTGGAATAATTAATCCATCTTTATCTGTAAAAAATTTTAGACCTCCACTTTTTTCATCACTTGCACCATAAACTATTCTTGCTAATTTACTCCAATACAAAGCTCCACAACACATTAAGCAAGGTTCTACTGTAACATATAAAGTGGCATCTGGTAAATATTTTGCTCCTAAATAATTATAAGCACTTGTAAGAGCAATCATTTCTGCATGAGCAGTGCTATCATTTAATTTTTCTGTTTGATTATATCCTCTACTAATGATTTTATTATTTAAAACAACCACTGCACCAATAGGTACTTCATCTTCATCAAAAGCTTGATGGGCTTCTCTTAGAGCTTGTTGCATAAAGAAAGTATCATCGTAAAAAAAATCTTTCATTTATTAGTTATTTACAAAAAATTAAAATCAATCATTAACTTGTGATGCAATATAAAATTATGATTACTAATCTTACCAATATTAAGCAATATTTTGAAACTGGTGTTACAAAAACTTATCAATTTAGAAAACAACAACTACAAACTTTAGCTGCTGCTATTAATAAAAATGAAAAAGAAATTAGTCAAGCTTTGTATAAAGATTTAGGAAAAAGTGATGCAGAATCTTTTGCAACAGAAATTGCTATGGTGCAAATGGAAATAAATTTTATGCTTAAGCATTTGAAAAAATTAATGCAGCCTAAAAGTGTTTCTACTAATATGATGAACTTGCCTGCAAGCAGTAAAATTTATTATGATGCTTTAGGTGTTGTATTCATTATTGCTCCTTGGAACTATCCATTTCAATTAGCTTTTACACCTTTGGTTGGTGCTATTGCAGGTGGTAATTGTGCTGTAATAAAACCAAGTGAATATACACCTGAAACAAGTAATGTGATTGAAAAAATTGTAAAAGAATTTTTTGATGAACAATACATAACTGTAGTGCAAGGAAATGGTGCAGAAGTTGTTCCTGCATTGATAAATAGTTTTAGATTTAATCATATTTTTTTTACAGGAAGTATTGCTATTGGAAAAGCAGTTTATGAAATGGCTGCTAAACAATTATCGCCTGTAACTTTAGAACTTGGTGGCAAAAGCCCTTGTATTGTTGAAGATGATGCTTCAATAATGGTTGCTGCAAAACGTATTGCTATTGGAAAATTTTTAAATGCTGGACAAACCTGTATTGCTCCAGATTATCTATTAGTACACCAATCAATCAAAGAAAAATTTATTGATGCGTTAAAACAAACTATTGATAATTTTTATACCAACAATGCAGAGTTGAGTGAAGATTATGGAAAAATAATTAATGAAAAAAGATTTGATGTTTTAAAAAATTATTTAACAAAAGGAGAAATTATTTATGGTGGTAATACAGATAAAAATAAATTATACATTCAACCAACATTGATGCAAAATGTATCGCTTGATTCTGCATTAATGACTGAAGAAATTTTTGGTCCAATTCTTCCAATTTATTTTTTTAATAATAAAGTAGAAGCATTAAACATTATTAAACGAAATCCATATCCATTAGCTTTCTATGTTTTTACCTCATCTAAAGTAAAAGAAGTTGATTGGATAAATTCAATTTCGTTTGGAGGAGGTTGTGTAAATAATACAGCATATCATTTTACCAATCATCATATACCTTTTGGAGGCATTGGTTTTAGTGGTATTGGAGCATATCATGGCAAAAATTCTTTCTATACTTTTACACATGCAAAGCCTGTACTTAAAACAGCAACTTGGTTTGATCCATCAATAAAATATCCACCCTTTAAAGGAAAATTAAAATGGTTGAAAATGTTTTTAAAATAAATTATTCTAAGTTTGGTCTGAGCCATTTTTCTAAAGCTTCTTTATCCATTCCTTTTCTTACAACATAATCATCAAACTGGTCTAATTGAATTTTTCCAACACCATAATATTGGCTTTTAGGATGACTAAAATACCAACCACAAACGCTACTTGCAGGATACATTGCATAATGTTCTGTAAGTGTAATGCCTGTTTGTTCTGTTACTTTTAATAAATCAAATAGTTTATCTTTTTCTGTATGATCTGGGCAAGCAGGATAACCAGGTGCAGGACGAATACCTTGATATCTTTCTTTAATTAAATCTTCATTGGTTAGGTTTTCATCTTTTACAAAACCCCAATATTCTTTTCTTACTTTGGCATGTAAATATTCAGCAAAAGATTCTGCAAGTCTATCTGCTAAAGCTTTTAAAGTAATTTTATTATAATCGTCTAAAGCTTCTTCAAACTTTTTAAGATGTGGTTCAATGCCATGAATTGTTACAGCAAATGCACCAATATAATCTGTACTATTATTAGCAGATTGTACAGAAGCTGGTTTTATAAAATCTGCTAAGCTAATATTTGGTTGATCTTTGGCTTTTAAAATTTGCTGACGCAAAAATTCTAAATGAACAACTTTATGTTCATTATCCTTTTCTGGAGCAGTTACAAAAACAGTATCATTATTACTTTCTGCATTCCAAAAACCAATAACTCCTTTTGCAGTTAGCCATTTTTCGTTGATAATTTTATCTAACATTGCATTAGCATCGTTGAATAATTTAGTAGCTTCTTTACCTACAATTTCATCGGTTAAAATTTCAGGAAAATTGCCGTGCATTTCCCATGCAATAAAAAATGGTTTCCAATCAATATAACTTCTTAATTCGTTCAAATCTAAATTATCAATAGCTTTTGTACCTGTAAATGTTGGTTCTGGAATGGTATAATTTTCCCAATCTATTACTATATTATTTTTCTTAGCATCTTCGTAATTAATATATCTTTTGATAGATTTTTTCTTATCAAAATTTTCTCTCAACTTATCATACTCTTTTCTTGTTTCTTCTAAAAAAGAAGGTTTTTGGTCTTGATTTAATAAGGTGCTAGCAACAGTTACACTTTTACTTGCATCTGCTACATGTATTACACCATTATCATAACCAGGTTCAATTTTTACTGCTGTATGAATTCTTGAAGTTGTGGCTCCACCAATTAATAATGGCATAGTCATTTCTCTTCGTTTCATTTCTTTTGCTACGTGTACCATTTCATCTAACGAAGGTGTTATTAAACCACTCACTCCAACCATTGAAGCATTTTCTTTAACAGCAGTATCTAAAATTTTATCAGCAGAAACCATTACTCCTAAATCTACAATATCATAACCATTACAACTTAATACAACACCTACAATATTTTTTCCTATATCATGTACATCGCCTTTTACTGTTGCTAAAACGATTTTAGGAACGCTTTGAATAATAGCATTTGGATTAGCTAATTTTTGTTGTTCAATAATGGGAGTAATAATAGCAACAGATTTTTTCATCACTCTTGCAGATTTTACCACTTGCGGTAAAAACATTTTTCCAGAACCAAATAAATCACCTACAACATTCATTCCATCCATCAATGGTCCTTCAATTACATCTAAAGGTTTTGGATATTTTTCAAGAGCTTCTTGTGTATCAATATCTATATAGTCTGTAATGCCATTTACTAAGGCATGTGCTAATCTTTTTTCAACAGTTTCATTACGCCACAATTCATCTTTTTCTACTGTTTTACCTTTTGCTTTTACTGTTTCTGCAAATACAGTAAGTTTTTCTGTGGCTTCATTGTTTTCATTATTTCTGTTTAAAATTACATCTTCACATAATTGTTTAAGTTGTGGTTCTATCTCATCGTACACAACCAATTGTCCTGCATTTACAATACCCATATCTAAACCAGCTTTTATGGCATAGTATAAGAAAACAGAGTGCATTGCTTCTCTTACTGTTTCGTTGCCACGAAAAGAGAATGAAAGATTACTGATGCCACCACTAATTTTTACTAATGGATATTTTTGTTTAACAATTTTTGTTGCTTCAATAAAATCTACTGCATAATTATTATGTTCTTCTAAGCCTGTTGCAATGGCAAAAACATTGAGGTCAAAAATGATGTCTTGAGGGTCAAAACCAACTTGTTCAGTTAAAATTTTATAAGCTTTATCTGTAATAGAAATTTTTCTTTCTACAGTATCTGCTTGTCCTTGTTCATCAAATGCCATTACAACAACAGATGCTCCAAAGTTTTTACAAATAATAGCTTGTTCTATAAATTTCTCTACTCCTTCTTTCATTGAAATAGAGTTTACAATACATTTTCCTTGAACACATTTTAACCCTGCTTCAATAATTTCAAACTTTGAAGAATCTAACATGATAGGAATCTTAGCAATATCTGGCTCACTTTGTAATGAGTTTAAATAATTGGTCATTGCTAAAATGCCATCTAACAGAGCATCATCCATATTAATATCTAAAATTTGAGCTCCATTTTCTACTTGTTGTCTTGCAACAGATAATGCTTCTTCGTATTTATTTTCTTTAATTAATCTTGCAAATTTTTTAGACCCCGTTACATTGGTTCTTTCTCCAACATTTACAAAGTTGGTTTCTGGTCTTACAATTAAAGGCTCTAATCCACTTAACCTTAAATAAGGTTTTATTGTTGCTGTACTCATAATATATTTTACTACTAAATTGCTTGAATAGTGTACAAAATAAAGAATAATAACTGAATTGCTCAGTTATCTCATTTGCTAAATCAGGTATTTTATCAATGATTGAAGATTATTTGTTCAAACAGGTTTTACTAATTTCTTTCCATAATTCTCTGTAACAATAAGCAGCATAACTACTATTAGCAAACTCAAATAATGGTTGAATATGAATGCCCATTTTTTCTATATCACTTAAATAAGGAATATAGTTTTTGAAAAATAATTTATTGTTATAAAAATTTTGAAGTGTTTCTTGATGTAGTGTTTTTCTAATATCTACCATACTAAAAAAACATTTTATAATGTTCTTATCTAAATTATTTTCTTTAAAATATTGTACAACAGTTTCGTAAGAACGAATAGATAAAACTGTTGGAATATTTGGCATTATTACCCAATCTGCAGCATTAAAAACATTATCGTGCAAAACAGAAATACCTGGAGGGCAATCTAAAATTACTAAATCAAATTGCTTTAATCCTTGCAAAATATTTTTTAATTTCTTTTTGCTTTGTTTAAAAATATGGTCAGCATTTCTTGCAGAAATATCAGCAGGAATTATCCATAAATTTTCAAAAGAAGAATCTTTAATAGCTTCTTTAATATTGATATCTTCTTCTAAAATATGCTGACTTTCATTTTTACTACTTTTTGCATGAAGATAAAATGATGATGAACCTTGAGGGTCTAAATCCCATACCAAAGTTTTAATACCATTTGCTGCAGCCATATATGCAAAATTCACAGTAGAAGCAGTTTTTCCAACACCTCCTTTTAAATTGTATAATGCTAATGTTGTCATTGCTTAATATTTTGGATTTGAAAGTTAGGTATTTTTTTTTATTTGAAATAAAGTTTGTGTTTTGCAACAATCGTTTCTAATAAATTGCAACCTATTTTCTTTTGTTGGCAAATGCTTAATTTCGCAGCCTCTAACAAAGTTTTATATGACAGATACAACGCAAAACAGAGTTCGTATTGTTACAGCTGCAAGCCTTTTTGATGGACACGATGCTGCCATAAATATTATGCGTAGAATAATGCAAAGCAAGGGTGCAGAAATTATTCATTTAGGACATAATAGAAGCGTAAAAGATATTGTAGAATGTGCTATTGAAGAAGATGCTCAAGGCATTGCCATTACTTCTTATCAAGGTGGGCATATTGAGTTTTTTAAATACATGAAAGATTTATTAGATGAAAATGGTTGTGGTCATATAAAAATATTTGGTGGTGGTGGCGGAACAATTTTGCCTGATGAAATTAGAGAACTTCATAATTATGGAATAGCAAAAATTTATTCTCCTGACGATGGCAGACAAATGGGTTTAGAAGGAATGATTGAAGATGTTATCAACTCTTTGAGTACTGAAATAAAAGCTTCTTTAAAAATTCCTAATTGGAATAATACATTGCCTTTAGATGAAGTAAAAGATGTAAGAAAAGTAGCACGTGCCATTACATTAGCTGAAAATGGAAATGATTTTTCTGAACTACTAAAACAATTAGCTCCTAATACAACAACTCAAAGCCCAATACTTGGAATTACAGGTACTGGTGGTGCAGGAAAAAGTTCTGTAACTGATGAAATAGTCAGAAGATTTTTAACAACATTTACCGATAAAACGATTGCTGTAATTTCTGTTGACCCAAGTAAAAAGAAAACAGGTGGTGCATTATTAGGTGATAGAATTAGAATGAATGCTATTTCTCATCCAAGAGCTTATATGCGTAGCCTTGCAACAAGAGATGATAATACAGCATTAAGTGCTTATATTAAAGAAGCTACAGAAATATGTAAAGTTGCCGGATATGATTTTATTATTTTAGAAAGTGCAGGAGTAGGACAAAGTGATGCAAGTATTTTAGATTATTGTGATTTAAGTATGTATGTAATGACTCCTGAATATGGAGCAGCATCTCAACTAGAAAAAATAAATATGTTGGATTATGCCGACATAGTTTGTATCAACAAATTTGATAAAGCTGGTGCATTAGATGCTTTTAATGATGTATGCAAACAATATAAACGTAACCATAAATTATTTACTTCAAAAAATGAAGAAATACCAATTGTAGGAACCATTGCCAGCAAGTTTAATGATGAAGGTGTAAACAAATTATTTGATTTACTATTATTAACTATTCAAAAAAAATCGGGAATAAATTTTGGACATTTTGTGCATGGCGAAACTGCAAGTGTTTCAGATGCAGTTATTCCTGCAAAACGTGTTCGTTACCTCAGCGAAATTTCTTCTTCTATCAGAGATTATAATCAATTAACTATTGAGCAAAGTGCCATTGCAAGTAAGCTATATCAATTACAAGGTTCTTTTGAAATTTTAAAAGAAAAAGCAGATAAAGATTTAATAAAAACGATTGAAGAGCAAATAACATTTTTTACCAATCAACTAACACCGGTTGCAAAAAAATTAATTACCAATTGGCATCATAAAATAGAAGCTTATCAACAAGATTTTTATGAATATAAAGTTCGTGATAAAGTAATTAAGCAAGAAATGTTTACTACCAGTTTATCAGGAACAAGAATACCCAAAGTAATTTTACCAAAGTATAAAGATTGGGGTGATTTATTAAAATGGCAAGCACAAGAAAATATTCCTGGAAGTTTTCCTTTCACATCAGGAGTATTTCCTTTAAAACGTGAAGGAGAAGACCCAACAAGAATGTTTGCAGGAGAAGGAGGACCAGAAAGAACCAACAAACGTTTTCATTATGTATCTATTGGTCAGCCAGCACATAGATTAAGTACAGCTTTTGATAGTGTTACATTGTATGGAGAAGATCCTGCTCATCGTCCTGATATTTATGGAAAAATTGGGAATAGTGGTGTAAGTATTGCAACAGTTGATGATGCAAAAAAATTGTACAGTGGTTTTGATTTATGTCATCCTAAAACTTCTGTATCAATGACTATTAATGGTCCAGCTCCTATACTATTAGCATTTTTTATGAATGCTGCTATTGACCAAGAATGTGAAAAATATATTGAGCAAAATAATTTATGGAATGAAGTAGAAAAATTTGCTCAACAAAAATATCAAAAAGCAAATAGACCTTCATATTACAATCCTTCATCACCAGAAAGATTACCTGAAGGAAATAATGGTTTAGGTTTAAAATTATTAGGCTTAAGTGGTAATGAAGTTTTACCAAAAGAAGTGTATGAACAACTGAAAGCAAAAGCATTGCAAAGTGTTAGAGGAACAGTACAAGCAGATATTTTAAAAGAAGACCAAGCACAAAATACTTGCATCTTTTCAACAGAATTTGCTTTAAAGTTAATGGGTGATGTACAGGAATATTTTATTCAACAAAATGTAAGAAATTTTTATAGTGTATCTATTAGTGGTTATCATATAGCAGAAGCAGGTGCAAATCCTATTACTCAATTAGCATTTACATTAGCTAATGGTTTTACTTATGTAGAATATTATTTAAGCAGAGGAATGAATATTGATGATTTTGCTCCAAACCTTTCTTTCTTTTTTAGTAATGGTATGGATGCAGAATATAGTGTAATAGGAAGAGTTGCCAGAAGAATTTGGTCAAAATCTATGAAGTATAAATACAAAGCAAACAAAAGAAGTCAAATGCTTAAATACCATATTCAAACAAGTGGTAGAAGTTTGCATGCACAAGAAATAGATTTTAATGATATAAGAACAACTCTTCAAGCATTGTATGCTATTTATGATAATTGCAACTCACTTCATACAAATGCTTATGACGAAGCTATTACAACGCCAACAGAAGAAAGCGTAAGAAGAGCAATGGCAATACAATTAATTATTAATAAAGAATTGGGTAGTGCTAAAACAGAAAACTTTATTCAAGGAAGTTTTATAATTGAAGAATTGACAGATTTAGTAGAAGAAGCTGTACTTACAGAGTTTGATAGAATTACAGACAGAGGTGGTGTTTTAGGAGCTATGGAAAGAATGTATCAACGTAATAAAATACAAGAAGAAAGTATGATTTATGAAACACAAAAACATACAGGTGCATTACCATTAATTGGCGTAAATACTTTCTTAAATAAAAAAGGTAGTCCAACTATTATTCCTACAGAAGTAATAAGAAGTACTACAGAAGAAAAAGAACAACAAATACAAAACCTACAAGCATTTCAACAACGCAATGCTGATAAAAGTGCTGAAGCTTTACAACGATTAAAGAAAATAGCTATCAATAATGGCAACTTGTTTGCAGAACTTATGCAAACTGTACAATATTGCAGCTTAGGACAAATAACAAGTGCCTTATATGAAGTAGGTGGGCAATACAGAAGAAATATGTAATTAACAAACCTTATTAATAACACAAAAAACATTCATTATGAAATCGTGGAAATCTGCTACAAAATATATTCATGCAGGTATGGAGCCTGACCCAAGTACTGGTGCTGTAATGGTTCCTATTTATCAAACAAGCACATTTGTACAAGAAGCTCCTGGAAAAAATAAAGGCTTTGAATATGCAAGAAGTCAAAACCCTACACGTTTTGCATTAGAAGAAGCTTATGCACAAATAGAACATGGAAAATATGCATTAGCCTTTAGTAGTGGTGTAGCAGCAACAGATGCAGTTATTAAATTATTAAAACCAGGTGATGAAGTAATTGCTGCAAATGATATGTATGGTGGCACTTACAGATTATTTACAAAAGTGTTTGAAAAATTTGGAATTATTTTTACTTATGTAGATACGACTAATGTTGATAATGTAAAAAAAGCTATCTCATCAAAAACAAAATTGGTTTGGGTAGAAACGCCAACCAATCCATTAATGAATATTACAGACATTGAAGCTATTGCTGCAATAACAAAAGCCAATAATTGTTTGTTGTGTGTAGATAATACTTTTGCTTCTCCTCATTTACAAAACCCATTAACGCTTGGTGCTGATATAGTAATGCACAGTGCTACAAAATATTTAGGAGGACATAGTGATGTTATTCAAGGCTGTTTAATAATGAATGATAAAACATTGAGAGACGATTTGTATTTTATACAAAAAAGTTGTGGTGCAGTGCCTGGTCCTCAAGATTGTTTTTTAGTATTACGTGGAATAAAAACTTTACATCTTCGTATGCAACGTCATTGTGAGAATGGCGAAAAAATTGCTCATTGGTTACGCAATCATCCTAAAGTTGCTAAAGTATATTGGCCAGGTTTTGAAGACAGTAAAAATTATGCTATTGCAAAAAAACAAATGCATGGTTTTGGTGGTATGATAAGCTTTGAATTAAAAAATGATAGCATAGAAGAAGCTAATAGAGTTTTATCATCAACTCATTTATTTTCTTTAGCAGAAAGTTTGGGTGGTGTAGAAAGTTTAATCAATCATCCTGCAAGCATGACACATGCAAGTATTCCAAGAGAAGAAAGAATTAAAAATGGTTTGAATGATGGTTTAATAAGATTAAGTGTAGGTATTGAAGATGCAGATGATTTAATAGAAGATTTGAAAAATGCTATTGGGTAATTTTATTTAACTTTAGTAAAATTATTTCTTATGAGTTACGATATTAAAGAATTGTTGGCATTGCCCGAAGATGAAAAAGTTGTTATAGCAAATACGCTATGGGATTCAATTTCAAAAAATAATGATTTAACCGAAGATGAAATTGTGTTTATAGAACAACGTCTAAAAGAACACGAAGAAAATCCTGATGACGTAATAACTTGGGAAGAAATAAAAGAAAAAATAAATAATAAATATGGCTTTTAGTATAAGTCTAAGAGTTATTGTTTATGATGATATTGATGAAGCAGTTAATTGGTACGAACAACAATCAAAAGGCTTAGGCAAAAGGTTTTCGTTGCAAGTAGAGATTGCTTTAACAAAAATTGCAATAACACCTTACAATTACAAGATTTATCATAAAAACGTAAGAAGGGTTTTGCTAAATAGATTTCCTTATAAAATATTTTATACCATTTCGCCCGATAACAAAATTTTAGTTCTTGGGATTTATCATGGTAAAAGAAGCAAAAGTTTTATCATCAAAAGATTGAGTACATAAATTGTATGCAAAAAAATCTCAAAAAATTTCTTGACACCAAAGTAGAACAATACAATCAACCCTCATTCATTCCATCAGACCCTATTTCCATTCCTCATATTTTTACTAAAAAACAAGACATAGAAATTGCAGGTTTTTTTGCTGCAACTTTTGCTTGGGGCAATAGAACTATTATCATTAATAAAAGTAAAGAGCTAATGCAGTTGATGAATATGCAGCCTCATCAATTTATTTTACACCATACTGATAATGATTTAAAAAAACTTTTATTCTTTAAACATAGAACCTTTAATACTACAGACTTATTGTACTTTATTACATTTTTAAAACGTCATTATTCAAAACATCAAAGCTTAGAAACAGCTTTTACAAAATGGGGTAGTAATATTGAACAAATGCTTATTGGGTTTCATCAATATTTTTTTTCTTTAGAAGATTTTTCAGATAGAACTAAAAAACACATTGCTACGCCTGCAAAAAAATCTACTTGCAAAAGATTAAATATGTTTTTACGTTGGATGGTAAGAAATGATAATAAAGGTGTGGATTTTGGATTATGGAAAAATATTTCACCATCAAAATTAGTTTGCCCTATTGATGTACATGTAAGCAGAGTTGCCAGAAAATTGCAATTAATACAACGCAAACAAACAGATTGGCAAACTGCTGTTGAATTAACTGAATATTTGAAAGTATTAGATAAAAACGACCCAGCAAAATATGATTTTGCTTTGTTTGGATTAGGTATAGAAGAAAATTTTTAATGATTAATTTATACAACCACATTAATCATTTTATTTTTTACAAAAATTATTTTCTTAGGCTGTTTTCCTTCTAACCATTTTAGTACAATTTCATTCGATAAAACAATAGGCTCAACATCTTTTTGCTCTGCATCTAATGAAAAAGTAATTGTTGTTCTAAGCTTACCATTAATACTTACTGGATATTCTTTTGAAGTTTCTTTTGTGAATGCTTCATTATAAACAGGATAAGCAGCATCTAACACAGAAGTTTCATTTCCTAAAACATGCCATAATTCTTCTGCAATATGTGGTGCATAAGGAGTAAGCAAAATTAATACTTGTTCTAAAATTTCTTTTTTATAACATTTTAATTCTGCTAATTCATTTATACAAACCATAAAAGCACTTACTGCTGTGTTATAACTAAATCGTTCTGTATCATCATCAATTTTTTTGATGGTTTTATGTAGCACTTTCAATTCTTCAGGTGTTGGAGTATCGTTTGTCCAAATTGGTTTTCCATTAACTTGCTGACCATTTGTAAAACTATTTTCACTATAAAATAAACGCCAAAGTTTTTTCAAAAATCTATGAACACCTTCAATACCTTTTGTATCCCAAGGTTTGCTTTGTTCTACAGGTCCTAAAAACATTTCATACATTCTAAAAGTATCAGCTCCATATTGCTCACATAAATCATCTGGGTTTACCGTATTATATTTTGATTTAGACATTTTTTCTACTTCAGAGCCACAGATATATTTTCCATCATCTTCTAAAATAAAAGTAGCATTTGCAAATTCTCCATTACGACATTTTCTAAACTCTTCAATATTTAATTCTACTCCATCTACAATATTTACATCAACGTGAAGAGGTTGAACTTTATATTCACTTATTTTTCCAAAAGAAACAAACCCATTAGTGCCAGCAACTCTATATACAAACCTGCTACTACCTTGTATCATTCCTTGATTTAATAACCTTTTAAAAGGCTCATCAAAACCAATATAACCTAAGTCGTACAATACTTTTGTCCACATACGACTATATAATAAATGACCAACAGCATGCTCTGTTCCTCCAATATATAAATCAACACTATTCCAATAATCACTTGCTTCTTTACTTACCAATTCTTTATTGTTATGAGGATCCATATAACGCAAAAAGTACCAACTACTTCCTGCATAACCAGGCATGGTGCTACTTTCTCTTTTATACCTCACTCCTTGTTCCTCTTCTTTAGGAGATGGGAGATTAATCCAGTCATTTATATTAGCTAAAGGACCTTCTCCTTCTGGTCCAGGTTTATATTTATCTACATGTGGTAATTCTAATGGCAAATCCTTTTCAGCTAAAGCTTTAGCAATTCCATTATCCCAAATAATAGGAAAAGGTTCGCCCCAATAACGTTGTCTGCTAAAACCTGCATCTCTCATTTTATAATTTATCTTTCTTGTACCAATATCTTCATCTTCTATTTTTTTAATAGCTACTTCAATGGCTTCTTTCATTTGTAAGCCATTTAAAAAATCGCTGTTTTCTAAAACAATATCTTTAGAAGCATTTGCTTCTGTGCCATTAAAATGTTTTCCTAAAATATTGGTAATTGGAATATTAAAATGTTTTGCAAATTTAAAATCTCGTTCATCGCCACAAGGAACAGCCATAATTGCTCCTGTGCCATAGCCAGATAAAACATATTCACTTATCCAAATAGGAATAAGCTTACCACTAAAAGGATGAACAGCATAAGCTCCTGTAAATACTCCTGAAATATTTTTTTCAGCTTGACGTTCTCTATCACTTCTGCTTTTTACATAAGCAATATAATTTTCAACTTCTTTTTTTTGTTCTTCAGTAGTGATAGTTTGTATTAAATCGTGTTCAGGTGCTAACACCATAAAATCAACACCAAAAATGGTATCTGGTCGGGTGGTGTAAACAGTCAATGGACGACAGTCAACTGTCGTCTGTGGACTGTGAACTTCAAACGTTATTTCTGCTCCTTCACTTTTTCCAATCCAGTTTCTTTGCATCTCTTTCATGCTTTCACTGAAATCAACATTTTCTAATCCTTCTAATAATCTATCAGCATAAGCTGTAATTCTTAAATACCACTGACGCATTTTCTTTTTTACAACAGGATGTCCTCCTCTTTCACTTACTCCATTTACAACTTCATCGTTTGCTAAAACTGTACCTAAGGCTTCACACCAATTTACTTCGCCATAAGAAGAGTAAGCTAAACGGCGTTTCATTAGCCATTCTTCTTTTTCTTCTTCTGAAAATTTATTCCATTGCACTGCTGTAAAATGTTTGCCACCTTGTGTTTCATATTTTTTTACAAGTTCTGAAATGGGTTTTGCTTTTTTGCAACTGTTACAGAAATAAGAATTAAAAAGTTCTAAGAAAATTTTTTGTGTCCATTTGTAATAAGATGGATCGCTGGTTTGTACTTCTCTGCTCCAATCAAAACAAAAACCAATTTTATCTAATTGTTTTTTGAATGTTGCTATATTTTTTTTAGTTGTTTCAGCAGGATGTTGACCTGTTTCGAGAGCATATTGTTCTGCTGGTAAGCCAAAACTATCAAAACCCATAGGATGCAGTACATTAAAGCCTTTCAGCCTTTTATATCTTGCATAAATATCGCTTGCAATATATCCTAAAGGATGACCAACGTGTAAGCCTGCACCACTTGGATAAGGAAACATATCTAACACATAATACTTAGGCTTGCTGCTTTTATTACTTACTGTATAAGCATTGTTATCTTTCCAATGTTTTTGCCATTTTGCTTCTATTTCTCGAAACTTGTATTCCATTGCTAAACAAATTCTTTATTTTTTTTGTTTCATAAAAGTACAGAACCTTGAACGGAGCGTCGCCGCCAACAGTTACATTTTTATTCTACAGTTGGTGTCATAAAAATTCTATAAAAAATATTAATCTGCATAACCTTAATATTTTTATAAAGTTTATTCACACTATTGTTATATGTAATGGCAAATGTAAGTGTTTGCTTACATTTGTTTGCATAAAGTAAAATCATGTCATCAGTAGGAAAAGCATCATTAAAACGTGGACGACCAAGCTATATTTACAGCATTGTAGGTGTTGCATTAGTATTGCTTATGATGGGTATTGTTGGTTGGATGTTTTTGAATAGTAAAGAAGTTACCAGAGTATTTAAAGAAGATGTGAAGATTAGTGTTTATTTACGAACAATGAATAAAGATACTATTGGTCAAATTCAACAATATATTTCGTTACAGCCTTATGCAAAAGATGTGCGTTATATAGATAAAGAAGAAGCAAAGAAAATTTGGAATACAGAAAATAATGAAGATTGGGCTCAATTTTTAGATGTAAATCCTTTACCAGAAAGTATTGATTTTTTTGCAAGGGCTTCTTATGTAAATAGAGATAGTTTGGAGGTTATTCAAAAAAATATTTTTACTGCTTTTCCTTATCAGATTACTGAAATAAATTATCCTCCTGTTTTGGTAAATAATTTAGATGCTAAAGCAAAGCAATTAGGACTTATTATTTTGGTTATTGCCATTATTTTAGGTGTTGTTGTTATTATAAGTATTGACAACACAATAAAATTAGCAATGTTTAGTAATAGATTTTTGGTAAAAACTATGCAAATGGTTGGTGCTACAAGAAGTTTTATTGCACGACCAATGAATATTAGAGCAGTTATTAATGGAATAATAAGTAGCTCTATTGCAGTGGCATTATTATTTATATTAATTATTTGGTCTGAAAGTTATTTTCCTGAGTTGAAGAAAATTAGGGATATTAAACTTACTGCTATTCTTTTTGGTAGTATGTATTTTGTTGGTATTGCTATAAGTGTTTATAGCACTCATAGGAGTGTATTGAAATATTTGAAAATGAAATTAGATGATTTGTATTAGAAACTATTTGTTTCAATTAATTTTCTGCAATTTCCCAAACTTCATTGCCTCGTAATAGTTTGTCTAAATTACCTTTTCCTTTTGCTGCAATAATTTCGTTGATTTGTGCAGTCATTACTTCTTCATAACAAGTTCTTTCTGTTTGATAGAATACTCCAAATGGTCTTGGAAAATGTCCTTCAACAGAAATATCATCAAACATTCTTGTAAGTATTTGTGCTTTGTAAAAATCTTTTTCATCATGTATCCATAAATCATCAACACTTGCACCTTGTTCTAAATCTACAATTATAGGTTTATAGCTATCTAATTTTATTCCTTTATTTTGAGTTGCACCAAAAATGAGTGGTTTGCCTTGTTCTACAAAAAGAGCATTATCTGATTTGGTAGATTTTTCTGTAAAAATTTCAAAAGTGCCATCATTGAAAATATTACAGTTTTGATAAATTTCTACAAATGAACTTCCTTTATGTTGATGACTTCTTGAAAGAATTGTTTGCAAATGTTTTGGGTCTCTATCCATACTTCTTGCAACAAAAGTTGCATCTGCACCTAAAGCCAGTGCTGCTGGATTAAATGGATGATCTATACTACCAACTGGAGTACTTTTAGTAACTTTTTGTGCTTCTGATGTTGGCGAATATTGCCCTTTGGTTAAGCCATAAATTTGGTTGTTGAATAAAAGTAAGTTTACATCAAAATTTCTTCTGAGCAGATGTATAAAATGATTTCCACCTATACTTAAACTATCTCCATCACCACTAATTATCCAAACACTTAACTCTGGACGTGCTGCTTTTAAACCACTTGCTATTGCTGCTGCTCTTCCATGAATAGAGTGCATACCATAAGTATTTACATAGTATGGAAACCTTGATGAGCAACCAATACCACTAATAAAAACAATATTTTCTTTGGGTACGCCAATGGTTGGTAATACTTTTTGTACTTGTGCTAATATGGAATAATCTCCACAACCTGGGCACCATCTTACTTCTTGGTCTGTTGCAAAGTCTTTTGCTGTAAGAACAGGTGTTGCTTCTGCTGTACTCATACTGAAATTTTTAAAGTGTATAAATACCTTTTAGTATAAGCGTAAAGGTAAGTAAAAACAAAGAGTGTTTAGTATATCTTATTTCAAAAAAAGAAATAAATATTATTATGTAGTACTATTAAAACTCACAATTTTTTGGTGTTCTTGCAAAAGGTATAACATCTCTAATATTGCTCATACCTGTTACAAATTGTACCATACGTTCAAAGCCTAATCCAAAGCCTGCATGTGGTACAGAGCCAAAACGTCTTGTATCTAAATACCAATTCATTTCTTCTATAGGAATATTAAATTGCTTCATTCTATTGATTAGTACATCATATCTTTCTTCTCTTTGGCTTCCTCCTACAATTTCTCCAATACCTGGTGCTAAAATATCCATTGCTGCAACAGTTTCTTTACCTTCTTCACAACCTTCATTCATTCTCATATAAAATGCTTTGATGGCAGCAGGATAATTTCTTACAATAACTGGTTTTTTAAAATGTTTTTCTACTAAATATCTTTCATGTTCACTTTGCATATCAATACCCCATTTTACATCATACTTAAATTTCTTCTTCTTGTATGCAGGACTATTTAATAAAATGTCTATTGCTTCGGTATAAGTAATGCGTTCAAAATTATTTTCTATAACAAATTTTAATTTATCCAATAACCCAAATTCTTGTCTTTCGTTTTGAGGTTTTTGTTTTTCTTCTTCTGCTAAACGAGCATCTAAAAATTCTAAATCTTCTTTGTTATGTTCCATTACATAACGAATAATGTATTGAATAAATTCTTCAGCCAAATTCATATTATCTTCAATATCATAAAAAGCCATTTCTGGTTCAATCATCCAAAACTCTGCTAAGTGTCTTGTTGTATTGCTGTTTTCTGCTCTAAATGTTGGACCAAAAGTGTATATATCTGAAAATGCAGTAGCAGCTAATTCTCCTTCTAATTGTCCACTAACAGTAAGGTTGGTGCTTTTGCCAAAAAAGTCTTCTGAAAAATTAATACTACCATCATCATTTTTTGGAGCAGTACCATCTAATGGTAAAGTAGTTACTCTAAAAGTTTCGCCTGCACCTTCTGCATCACTTGCTGTAATTATGGGTGTATGAATGTATAAAAAGCCTTTTAGATTATAGAATTGATGTATTGCAAAAGCCAAAGAATGTCTTATACGAAATATTGCACCAAAAGTGTTTGTTCTAAAACGTAGGTGTGCAATTTCTCTTAAAAATTCGAGGCTATGTTTTTTGGGTTGTAAAGGATATTTTTCTGCATCACAATCTCCTAAAACTTCTATGGTATTAGCTTTTAATTCTAAATTTTGTCCTTTACCAACGCTTGGTATTACATTGCCTATAACTTTTAATGCTGCTCCTGTTGTTATACGTTTTAAGGTTGCATCATTTATTAAGCCTAATTCAACTACAATTTGTAAGTTATTATTTGTACTACCATCATTTAATGCAATAAACTGATTGTTACGAAAAGTTCGTACCCAACCCATCACAATTACTTCTTGTCCTTTAGCTTCTGATTGTAGTAATTCTTTTACTTTAATACGCTTGTTAAACATAGTTTTTATTATTTAAAACACTCTGTAAATTATTATTAATATAGTTCTTCAATTTTAAATAAAATCTAAAATTGTACCTAAAACTTGTTACAACTATTTATAAAAATTAGTTATATAGTGTTGATATTAGTTGGCAAATATAAGCCTGACAAAGATTTTTATACCACTCCTAAAATAAGTCAATCTAAAAAAAATCACTACTGTCCGATAAAAATAAAAAAGAGAGCCATAATATTTGCAATTATGGCTCAAAATATATAGTTTGTTTTTGCCAAGCAACTATATATGAATAAAAGTACACATTATTTTAGTAATTCTGTTTTCGGACAGCTAATT
>JBPXJV010000006.1:0-4793 GCA_051715485.1 Chitinophagales bacterium | reverse complement strand
AAAGAGCTATAAAACGTAAACTTTTGCCCTGTGAAAGGTATTGACCAATCAATTCCCTTTCATCGATGCTTAACCTTTGATATTTATTCATGACAACAATTTAACTTAGTTAAACTGTTGCGTTAAAAACTTGATGCTGAGTAAGTTTTGTCCTCTAGAATGTATACTAGAAAAAACAAATATTTCTAAATAACAAAGTAAAACTGATGTACCTTGGTATTTGCCATTCACTAATAATATGAATTTAGAAAAGATGGATAAGTTAGCAGATAAAAAACGCTCGTTAAAAACTCGTTTATTAGTTGAATCAAAAATCAAAGCTTTAGAAAATCACTGGTTGAATTGGTTTAAACAGGTGAATGATAACATTAAAAGTTGTGAATTAATTTGTCTGGACTGGGTTCAAGAAACAGAGTTGCCATTTTGGGATAGATTATTAAATCATGAGCCCTGGACTGAATTTTCTGCTTTAACTAAATTTTTGAAAGTTGCAAGCGAACCAGAAATTCTGGAATTACTTTTAAAGAATCATCCGGGTGTTTTGCCGCTTAGATATCTGCCTGATGCTCCGGTTTTAAAAACCAATGAGGAATCAGTAGTAATTTTTGCTCAAATGGTCAGGCATAACCAATTAGCTCCTCAAAAGGTGTATGTATTTTTTGTGCGGATGTCACCGGTTGTACAAATGGACTTGTACGATTTAATGAATACAGAGCATTCAGATGAGATATTTCCGGAAGAGGAAGACATGGTTATTATGTCTTTGGACGGTAACTGGATTATCTTCAAATCACTCGAACAGGAATGGGTTTATAGAAATTCATCAGAAATTCATCAGAAATTCAATAGAAATTAGCCCATAATCATTATTTTTGCCACCCTTTAAGAACAGCAATGTTCTTCGGGCCTATAGCTCAGTTGGTTAGAGCACCTGACTCATAATCAGGGGGTCCCAGGATCATGCCCTGGTGGGCCCACAAATTTTGCGGAAAGTGCCGGATTCTTCGGCACTTTTTTCGTTTCTAATAGAAAAGTTGTCTACAAGGTTGTCTATATATAATATATTACTAATTGAAATGCAATAAATTAGCATAATCTTGTAGATGCTTCCTAGCGATATCTATGTTTTCCTTATCAATAAGATTTCTTTTACGTTCATTCCAAGACTGTATTTTTACTAATAAATCTTCTGTTGATAAACGAGGGTCTTCAGTGAGTAAAAAGTCTATTGAAGCAAGAATTTCAAGTGAAAGAGTTGATTCAAAACCATTTATTATTTTAAATAGATTGTTCAACCTTGTTTTTTGTTCTGAAGAAATATTTTTGTTAATGAATTCTTCGACTTCATTAAATTTTTCATAATTTAAAGCCAATGGTTCAAAAGCTTTAGCTTTCATTTGTTCCATTCCGGATAAATATTTTCCATTCATAGAATATAAAACTTTCTCTACGGCTTGTGCGTATGGACCATAAGTATAAGGTACAAACTGTAATCTTAAGGATTCACCACTTTTTTGTAAAAAATAGGCTAGTTTATTTGCAGCAAATACAGAAGCCACTTCACCATATTTTTCATATTGAAATAATGCATAAAGTAGCATAGCTCTACCTGGTTTTAGTTCAACATCTTTTTTGACTTGTTCTTGTTGTAAAATTTTTTTTACTTCCTCATTTGGCTCATATATTAAAATATTAACATCATTTAATTGACTTAAATATTTTTCCATTAGCGATTTTATATTATTCCATTTTAATCCACCATTTCCACAACCTAGTGGCGGGATTGCAATACTTTTAATATTGTATTCCTCAATTATTTTTACTAAATCCTTTAACCCCTCCTCTATATATTCATATTTCGACTTCATAAACCATTCTGTCTTTGTTGGGAAGTTTATAATAATTCTTTCCCCTTCCATTGTAAGCTCCTTAACTATGAGCATTTTGCCGGGTTTAACTTCTCCTTTTTTACAAGCAGAGACGTAAATTTTATAATTAACTGGAAATCTTTCTCTAAACTGTAAAGCAATTCCTTTGCCCATAACGCCTACTGTATTTACAGTGTTAACAAGTGCTTCAACATTTGCTTCAAGTAGGTTGCCTATAATGTATTTCATTAGAAATAGTATTTTTTATTAGGATTTACTTTAACTGGAATATTTAAGTTAAGCTCATTTAAGATATCATTAACTTGTTCCATTTTCTGTTCGGTATAGACCACTATTCCTTTTATTTTTTCACTAGGGACATAGTTATATACAAGAAATTCAGCATGTTTTTTCCTGACTCTATCCTCATCGCCATCAGCATTATCATCTCTAAAGTCATTAGTTTCAATTGATCTCCAATCAATATTTGTATCAATATTTTCTAACGTATTATAGAACTTAGTTATTGCTTTAGCAGCATTACCATTAGTATAACACCAAGTAAATTCATTAGTAGTAAGATCAATCATCCTAAAACATAAGTAAATAATATCATCTTGTGGTAAAGCTGGAACGCCACGTCCTGTTTTAATATTAAAAAGCATTGGTGTTCTAACTGAAAAATAAAAAGGAACAAAATCATTTACTACATATTCAGGATAGACTTTTATACATGCTTTATCTCTTTGTGAAATAATTTCTTTATTGCCAATTGTCTTATAATTTGGATTTTCCACACACTTATTTTTGCAATACAACCCGTTTAATAAATCATGTTTAAGATTATCAATTGCAATTATTCTGTAAACAAAAATATTTGTTATTTCTTTAGCCATTAGAGTAGATATGATATTTCCATTTATTTGATTAGAATTATTTATCTGGAAAGTGAATCAGTAGTAAATACTAAAGATATTAGTAAATCATCCAAAATTTAAAATTAGGGGAATATTCTTAGATTATTTGCACCATCAATTAACAGTTGGTGAAAGTAAAAATGTCAATAAAATAGTAATATGAAAAAATATATCAAGAAATCAAAGCCTTATACATTAAAAGACATCAAAATATTTTAATTTAAGTTATTTTTTATACGAGAATCTGAAAATTTTTTACGCTAAAAAGTATAGCTTAAGCAATGTAACGAGCCACCCATTTTTGCCAATTGATCACAATTGATGGTTTTTACTTCAAACCCTAAATTGGTTAGAATCTCAACATTTTGAGTATTGTAATACTTAGTTTCTTTTGCAGTTGGTAATGTGTATTCTGGTAGAATGATTGTTTTATTCAATCTTAAGAAATTTATGTAATTACCTCTTGCTGAGTAAAGGCATGCTTTTTTCTTCTTCCGATAACATTCACAAGGTACTATTTCGTCAATTGGACGATCATAAAGATCAATTACCTCTAGTTTTTCATCTTCCAATTTCTTTCTTATTTCATAGAGAAAATCAATATCTGATTTTAAGAATGTTAGTGAGGGGTAATTTGAGAGTAAAATTTTGCTTTCAGAGATGAAGTTAATAAAGCCATCTGTATGACCAATTGTATCTGTTTTGCTTCTTTCTATTATTTCTGGACGTAACGAAGTAAAGTCTTGTAAAATATTTACAATTTCCGATTTGGATAGTTCACGATTATCTTCCAAAATCTTATTGGTCAGAAATACTGTAGTTGAATTGTTTGAAAAATTACCACCGTCCATAATTAGTGGCATATGCGATATTTTCTTTTCTAAGCACTCCTTAATTATTATTCTCGATTGCTTATTTAGTTGTTCGAAATAATCTTTATGGCGGTAGTGATTGCAGTATTGAGGATGATAGAAAGGCTTAACTACTGACTCACTGGTATTTATTCCAATACAATCTCGAAGCCAGATTTCATCCCAATGCTTGATTCCGATAGTGTTCACTTTCTTGTATCGATACCTGTTTTCCAGTTTCTGACAGGTTGCCTTATTATTCGTTACTAGCCAAAGTTGAAAATGATTTGGTATAAGATTAATAAGCGAGTCATAGAATGATATCAGGGTTTCGTATTCGTTGTAAAAGCGTTCAGGATAGGCGAGAATAAGATTTTGAACGCATGAATAGTCTGTATAGACCATTTGCATTAGTTTGTTATGCAAAGATATGAAGGAGGTTTTGAGAGAAAAAAGAAGTCTTTTTGCGTAGGCTGTTAAATTACTTTTTCACTAATTGTATTAGGAATTAAATTTATTTTAGTCTATTTATTTCTCCCAAATTATACTCAATACAAATCCATCTGTACCATATAAGCATTGTTCAAAAAATTCTCTTGATCTGTCTTTATCAAATTTTATTTCAAACCAGTCATCAGCAAAAACAACTTCAGGAGTTAGATACTTTCTGTTTTTATGAAAATATTCACCTACTACAGTATTCTCAGATATTTTTGATTTGCCATATTTTAATGACCAAAATGGAAAATCTTTAGAGAAAGTATACCACTTTATAATATTATTTTGAGCACAAATAATCATTATCGGATGACTACCAATAGATGAATATCTAATCGCTGTTGCTGTAATACTTGTTTGATACTTTTTTGAAAATTCACGAATTAAATCATAATTAAATTTCCTTTTGAAGCAATCGTTTTTGAATCTATTTTTAGGAAGTAATAAAGCTGCAGCAAAAAAATCAGCTTCTTTTTCTATTAGTAAATCACTAACATAACCAGTAAAAGAAGGATGACTTGTATTGACCCCCTAAATAGCTGGACAAGATTGCAACAACAATTAAGTCACTAAATTTAGGAATCATGCCAAAGTCAAGAAGGAGTTTCTCGGCTTCA
Source organism: Chitinophagales bacterium (assembly GCA_051715485.1). Lineage (GTDB taxonomy): Bacteria > Bacteroidota > Bacteroidia > Chitinophagales > Chitinophagaceae > UBA1930. The sequence goes on along the minus strand of JBPXJV010000006.1, from coordinate 42 downwards.
GAGAAACTGTCAATCATCAATGAAGCAGATCAAATAGGTGTA
>JBPXJV010000005.1:0-16442 GCA_051715485.1 Chitinophagales bacterium | reverse complement strand
TAAACACTATTTAATAATTTATTAAAAGCTTACTTTTGCAGCATTATAATTATTACCTTTTTATTTGTATAATTTTAAATGTTAGTTATCATTTTTTTATTTGTTTGTAGTGTATTAGTAGCAGGATTATTTCTGTTTGCTTTTATATGGAATGTAAAAAATGGCCAGTATGACGATGAGTTTTCATCTGCTAACAGAATATTATTTGATGATAAAAAATAATTGTTATTAAACTGCTTAAAATCAACCAAAAACCAAATTAATTGAGTATGGAATTAGAAAAGTTTAGTTACGACAACAGAATATCCCGAGCATTTGCTTTTGCAACAATTTTTTGGGCTGTAGTAGGAATGCTTGTTGGTGTTATTGCTGCATTTCAATTAGCGTTTCCTGCACTAAATTTTGGTATTGCAGAAACAACTTTTGGGCGTATAAGACCACTACACACCAATGCAGTAATTTTTGCATTTGTAGGTAATGGTATTTTTACTGCTGTTTATTACAGTTTTCCAAGAGTATTAAAAACAAGAATGTATAGCGACAAATTAGGTTGGGTACATTTTTGGGGTTGGCAATTTATTATTGTGTTAGCTGCAGTTACATTACTAATGGGTTTTACAGTATCTAAAGAATATGCAGAATTAGAATGGCCACTTGATATTTTAATAACTATAGTTTGGGTAATTTTTGGTATCAATATGTTTGGCACTGTTTTAATAAGAAGAGAAAGACATTTATATGTAGGTGTCTGGTTTTTCTTAGCAAGCTGGGTTACTGTTGCTATGCTACATATTGTAAACTCTTTAGCAATACCAGTAAGCTTTACAAAAAGTTACTCAGCTTTTGCAGGTGTTCAAGATGCTTTAGTGCAATGGTGGTACGGTCATAATGCTGTTGCATTTTTCTTAACTACACCATATTTAGGTTTAATGTATTATTTTGTTCCTAAAGCAGCTAACAGACCAATTTATTCTTATAGATTAAGTATTGTTCACTTTTGGTCATTAATATTTTTATACATCTGGGCTGGACCTCACCACTTATTATATACAGCTTTACCAGAGTGGGCACAATCTTTAGGAACAGTATTTTCTATTATGCTTATTTTACCAAGTTGGGGCGGTATGCTTAATGGATTATTTACATTAAGAGGTGCTTGGGATAAGGTTAGAACAGAACCTGTTTTAAAATTCTTTGTAGTAGCTTTAACTTGTTATGGTATGGCTACTTTAGAAGGACCATTATTATCTCTTAAAAATGTAAGTTCATATTCACATTATACCGATTGGATTGTTGCACACGTTCACGTAGGAGCTTTAGGGTGGAATGGATTTTTAACCTTTGGTATGATGTATTGGTTAATACCAAAAATTTATCGTACAGAATTATATTCTAAAAAATTAGCTTCAACACATTTCTGGATTGGAACACTTGGAATGATTCTTTATGCAATTCCAATGTATTGGTCTGGCTTTAAACAAAGCTTAATGTGGAAATCATTTACACCAGAAGGACAATTAACTTATACCTTCATGGATTCTGTACAATCTGTAATTCCATTTTATATTTTAAGAGCTATTGGTGGAACAATTTATTTAGCTGGTGTTATTTTAATGATTTATAACTTATATAAAACAACCAAAATTGGTTCATTTGAAGCAGAAGTAGAGATGCAAGCTCCACCATTAGAAAAAACTTATAAAGCACCCGCTAAAGCACATTGGCACTCTTGGATAGAAAGAAAACCAACTCAATTATTAGTAGCTTCTTTTATTGTTGTTGCTATTGGTGGTGCAATAGAAATTATTCCAACAATGTTGGTTAAATCAAATATTCCAACTATTGCAAGTGTAAAACCATATACTCCATTAGAACTTCAAGGAAGAGATATTTATATAAGAGAAGGATGCTACACTTGCCACTCACAAATGATTCGTCCTTTTAGAGATGAAGTAGCACGTTATGGAGAGTATTCAAAAGCTGGAGAATTTGTTTATGACCGTCCATATCAATGGGGATCTAAAAGAACTGGACCAGACTTAGCAAGAGAAGGTGGAAAAAATCCAAACTCTTGGCACTTTAATCACATGTTAGATCCTCGTTCTACATCACCAGGTTCTATTATGCCTACTTACCCTTGGCTTTTTGAAAAAGATTTAAATAATAAAACTTTGCCAGATAAAATAAGAGTAATGCAAAAGTTTGGTGTGCCTTATGAAAAAGATTATGGCAAAGCAAAAGCACAAGAAGATCTTGATAAGCAAGCCCAAACCATTACAGATGATTTAAAGGCTAATAAAATTAATATCAGTAGTAAAAAAGAAATTATTGCTGTAATTGCTTATTTACAAAGATTGGGCAAAGACATTAAAGCCGAAAAATAATTATTATGAAATTTAGAAATTATTTGGAAACAATGACAGGCATAGGAATTTATCCTTTAATTTCTCTGTTAATCTTCTTTATATTTTTTGTTGGATGCTTAATTTATGTTTATAAGGCAGATAATAACAAAATGGAGGAGATGAAAAATATACCCTTAGACGAATAAAAAATAAAATATTATGGAACTAAAAAAATATTTACAAAAAGTAATTTATACCACAGTACCAGTTTTACTATTTACATTAATTGCTACTGTTGCTAATGCTAACGATATAACTACAGTTGTTAGCAAAGAAAGCTCATTCATTGGCAGCCCATTGATAATATTGTTTAGTATTTTCATTGTAATAGAATTAATAATTGTAGGTTATTTAATTTTTTCTCCAAACACTTCTAATGAAGTAGATAGCGTAACAGGCATACCAAAAAGAAGAAGAACACTTTGGGAAAGATTCAATAATTTTAAATCAATGGAGGAAGAAAGTTCTATAGAACTTGACCATGATTATGATGGAATTAAAGAATTAGATAATGCTGCTCCACCTTGGTTTACAATAGGCTTTACACTATCAATTATTTTTGCCTTTATATATATGTATAGATATCATGTAGTACACTCTGCATCATTACAAATAGAAGAATATACAATAGCAGTAGAAAAAGCTAAAGAAGAAAAAGCAGCTTTAGATAAATTAAGACCACCAAAGGTTGTAGATGAAAATAATTTAGTGCTATTAAGCCCTGCCGAAATTGCAAAAGGAAAAGAAATATTTATAAAAAACTGTGCTACTTGTCATGCAAATGATGGAGGTGGTGGTGCTGGTCCAAACTTAACAGATAATTACTGGCTACATGGTGGAAGTTTAAAAGATATTTTTATTTCTGTAAAAACTGGTTACCCTCAAAAGGGTATGCCAGGCTGGGGCGAAATTTTAGGATTAGAACAAGTAGAACAAGTAACCTCTTATATAAAAACTTTAAAAGGAACAAAACCTGCTATACCAAAAGAACAACAAGGAGAGTTATACAAAGAAAATTAAAACTCTGCTTAGGCTAAATATTTTTATTAATGAATGTAAATGAGAAAGAAATTGATGATAGCTTTAGAGATAGTTTAACTACTATTAATAAAGATGGTTCAAGAAAATGGGTTTATGCTGTTCAGCCCAAAGGAAAATTTTATGCTTTAAGAACTTATGTTAGTTGGATTTATTTAGCCATATTTTTTATTATTCCTTTTATAAAAATAAATGGAATTCCATTTTTACAATTCAATGTATTAGAACAACGCTTCATTATTTTTGGAAAAATATTTACCCCAGACGATTTTTTTATTTTCGCAGTTGGTATGATAACCTTCATGGTTTTTATTGTACTATTTACAGTTATTTATGGAAGAATATTTTGTGGATGGGTTTGCCCTCAAACCATTTTTATGGAAATGGTTTTTAGAAAAGTAGAATATTGGATTGAAGGTAGTGCCAACGACCAAAAACTTTTAGATAAAAGCCCTTGGAATATAAATAAAATTTTAAGACGTGGTAGTAAGCATATAGCTTTCTTTTTACTTTCATTTATTATTGCTAATACATTTTTATCTTACATTATTGGAGTAGATACCTTAATTACTTATGTTACAGAACCAGTAACACAACACTTAGCATTATTAACAGGTGTTTTAATTTTTACTTTTATTTTTTATGTTGTTTATGCTTTTGTAAGAGAAGTTGTATGTACTGTTATTTGCCCTTATGGAAGATTACAAAGTGTATTAACAGATAAAGACACAGTAGTTGTTGCTTATGATTATGTAAGAGGCGAACAAAGAGGAAAATTTAAAAAGAATACCGATAGAACAGAAAGTGGTTTAGGAGATTGTATAGATTGTAATCAATGTGTTGTTGTTTGCCCTACAGGTATTGATATAAGAAATGGAACTCAAATGGAATGTACCAACTGTACTGCTTGTATTGATGCTTGTGATTTTATGATGGAAAAAGTAAATTTACCTAAAGGATTAATTCGTTATACTTCTGAAAATAATATTGCTAAAGGTAAAAAACTAACCTACACTCTAAGAATGAAAGCCTATACTGTAGTATTGGTTTTACTAGTTGCCTTTATGTCGTTTTTATTAATTACAAGAGATAATATTGATGCACATATTATTCGTTCAAGTGGACAACTGTATGCCGATATGGGCAATAATCTTGCTAATTTTTATGAAATAAAAGTAGTTAATAAAACAAACAAACCAATACCTGTTACTTTAAAATTAGAAGGCATTAATGGAGAAATTAAAATGCTTGGAACAGATAAAATTTTTGATGTTGATGGATTAAAACAGAAAGATGCAAAATTTATTATACTAATTAATAAGAATGATATAAAAGCCAGAAAAACAGAATTGAAAATTAGCATTTATAATAATGATGAAAAGATAACAACGATTAAAACAAATTTTTTAGGACCATTTATGTAATTAATTATGAATTGGGGAAAAGGCATAACAATAGTAATTATAGTGTTTATTGGTTGGATTTCTTTTTTGGTGTATAAAACCACAGAAGTTACATCTGAAATGGTAACTGATAATTATTATGAAAAAGAATTGGTGTATGAAGATGTTATTCAAGCTAAAAAAAATGTACAACAGTTAAGTACACAACCAGATATTCAATTAGCTCAAGATTCTGTATTAATTATTTTTCCTACAGAAATAAATAATTCAGCAAAAGGAGATATAATATTTTACAGACCAAACGACCCTAAGAAAGATAAAAAATATTCTATTAATATTAAAAAGAGCTCTAATAAACAATATATTTCAACTAATGATTTAGTAAAAGGAACTTATCAAATTCAGTTAACTTGGAATCAAAATAATATTCCATATTACTACGAAAAGAATATTTTTATTCAGTAATGATATTTGCATTAACATCAGGCTTCCTTATTGGAATAATGGGCAGTTTCCATTGTTTAGGAATGTGTGGTCCTATTGCATTAGCATTACCCATTCATCAGTTAGATAAATACAAACAAATAAGCTATACATTACTTTACAACATTGGCAGAGTAGTAAGCTATTCTTTATTAGGGTTATTATTTGGCTTAATTGGTAAAAGTTTATTTATTGGAAAATATCAGCAAGCATTTTCATTAACAGTAGGCGTATTAATACTGTTGGGTGCATTTGCTCCTAAATTTTTTTCATTATTCAAGTTAAAAAGTTTAGATAATTATAGTAAGTATATAAGAAGCAATTTATCAAAACTATTTAAGAAAGAAAAAACGAAATCAGTTTATTTTTTAATAGGCATTTTTAATGGATTATTACCTTGTGGGTTAGTATATTTTGCTTTAGCATCTGCACTCATATCAGGTAGTGTTTTAAATAGTGTAGCATTTATGAGTATGTTTGGTGTTGCTACAATACCTATGATGTTTTCTGTATCTTATTTTGGAAAATTTATTTCTCAAAAATTTAGAGTAACTGTAAATAAGTTAGTGCCATACTTTATTGCCATTATGGCTATTTTGTTAGTGCTTCGTGGGCTTAACTTAGGTATTCCTTATATAAGTCCAATACTTCAACAATCAACAGAAGAAGTTCAATACTGTCATCCAGAATAATGTTTTGCACAGTAAATTTGGTATAACAAAAAATAGGCATTGAGTTTTGTCAATGCCTATTTTTAATGTATAAAACTTGTAGTGGTTATCAACTATTTTCAGATGGTGAAGTAGTTACAGGAGTTTCTACATTGGCATCTATATTTTGAGTAATTGCAACTTCATCTTTCTTTTCTTCTTCCTTATGTTCTTCTACATCTATAATTTTCTTTTCTTCAAAAGGTCTTTTACCAATTAGTTCTTCAACATCACTTTGATGTAGAACTTCTTTTTCTAACAATGCTTGAGCTAATTTTTCTACTTGCTCTTTTTTATTTATTAATAAATCCTTTGTTCTATCATAAGCAGAGTCTATAATTTTTCTTACTTCTTCATCAATTAGTTTTCCTGTTTCTTCACTATAAGGTTTTGTAAAATTATTTTCAGTTGTTGGGTCATAAAAACTTACATTACCTACTTTACTATTCATACCATAAACAGTAACCATACTGTACGCAATTTTGGTAATTTGTTGTAAATCGTTTGCAGCACCTGTAGATATTTTTCCAAAGAAAATTTCTTCTGCTGCACGTCCACCCAAAGTCATACATATTTGATCCATTAATTGGTCTGTATTATATAAGTATTGTTCTTTAGGAGTGTATTGTGCATAGCCCAATGCAGCAGTACCTCTTGGCACAATAGTTACTTTTAATAATGGATAAGCATGTTCTAAAAACCAACCACAAATGGCATGTCCAGCTTCATGATATGCAATAATTGATTTTTCGTGTGGTGCAATAATTTTATTTTTCTTTTCAAGTCCACCAATCACTCTATCAATAGCATCTTGAAAATCACTCATATCAACAGCAGCTTTATTTTTTCTTGCTGCAATTAATGCAGCTTCATTACACACATTTGCAATATCTGCACCTGCAAAACCTGGTGTTTGTTCAGCTAACTTATGTACATCTAAAGTTTCAGAAACTTTTATTGGCATTAAATGCACTTTAAATATTGCTTCTCTTCCAATAACATCTGGTTTATCTATTGTTATTTGTCTATCAAATCTTCCTGGTCTTAATAAAGCACTATCTAAAACATCGGGTCTGTTGGTTGCTGCAAGAATAATGATACCAGCATCTCCAGCAAAACCATCCATTTCTACAAGTAATTGGTTTAAGGTATTTTCTCGTTCATCATTACTCATTATTGCATTTCTTCCTCTTGCTCTACCTATTGCATCAATTTCATCTATAAAAATTATACAAGGTGCTTTTTCTCTTGCTTGTTTAAATAAATCTCTTACACGACTTGCCCCAACACCTACAAACATTTCCACAAAATCGCTACCACTAATACTAAAAAAAGGTACTTGTGCTTCACCAGCCATTGCTTTTGCTAATAAAGTTTTACCAGTTCCTGGAGGTCCAACTAATAAAGCTCCTTTAGGAATTTTTCCTCCTAATGCTGTATATTTTTTGGGATTTTTTAGGAAATCTACAATTTCCATTACTTCCACTTTGGCTTCATCAAGCCCTGCAACATCGCCAAAATTGATATTTACTTTTGCTCCTTTTTCAAATAATTGAGCTCTGCTTTTACCAATACTAAAAATGCCACCTGCACCACCACCACTTCCTGAACCTCCACCCATTTTACGCATCATTAATACCCAAAAACCAACTAAAATAATCAGTGTAACAACAATATTGGCAATAGGTCCCCAAAACTCACCTTCTTGTCTATAACTTTTTGGTACTTCTTTTATTTCCTTATGCTCAGTATAAAATGCTGTCATTTCATCATCAAAACTTTTAAAGTCGGCAACTTTAAATTCAAATAAAGGATAACCTTTTTGAGCCACTTCTTTGGCTTTTATAGGAGAGTTTTTAAACTTTTCTTTATAATAAGGCTTGTCTAAACTATCTGCAAATACATATACTGCAATACTTTTTCTTCCAGCATTATCAATTTGGTCAATTTTTTTTACATCACCTTTTGCAAGCATTTCATTTTTAAAATCTAAAGATGTAATACTTAATGTTTCAGGTGTTCCTAAATCAAATAAGCGATAGCTTAATAGTAAAACAATGATAATTCCATAAATCCAATATATTGAAAACTTAGGTGTTTTTTTAGGTCTATTTCCTTCAGGACTTAAATTAGGTCTAAAGTTTTTTGGCTTTTGCTCATCCATATTTTTTGCTTTTGTAATTTGAAATTTTCTTTCAAATTTTTATGATAATTTTTTATTTTATGTTAATTACTCATGTGCCATTATTTCTGCATCACTCCACATATCTTCTAATTTGTAAAAAGTTCTTACTTGTGGGTGCATAATGTGTACTACAATGGTTACATAATCTATCAAAACCCATTGCATAGCTTGTTTGCCTTCTTGCTTATAGGGTACTTCTTTACATTGTAGCTTTATTTGATCTTCTATAAAATTACTAATTGCCTTTACTTGTATAGTGCTTGATGCTTGACAAATAATAAAAAAGTCTGCAACTGCTTCAGGTATTTTACGCAAATCAAGACTTACAATATTTTCACCTTTCTTATCTTCAATTGCTTTAATAATAGATTTGAAAATTTTTGAATTACGTGTAAGTCGGGTAATTGCCCTTTTTTTTGAAACGTCTAAAACAGATTTTGTAGCCAAATAGTAAAAAGTTTTTTTGTTAGTTAATTTTTTACAATAATATCAAAATTTGATTATTGGATTTGTTAATATAAACAACTATTTTATAATTTTGACAAAAGTAATCATTCTTTTGTCAACTCATAATATAGATATTCACCCTTTGCCATTAATTGGTAGCACTTTTGTTGAATTAAATTCAATAGACAGTACCAATACTTATGCCATGCAGCAAATTAAAGCAAAATTGGCAGAACATGGAACTGTTTATTTTGCTTATACTCAAACCAATGGCAGGGGTAGTAGAGGTAAATCTTGGTATTCTCAAACTGGTAGCAATATTATGATATCTGCTGTATTAGATACTTCGTGGCTTAATGTTCAGAAACAATTTTTACTTAGTGCAGCAATGGGTTTAGCTACTCACGACTTTTTAGATAATCAAGTACATAATGACATAGCAATTAAATGGACAAATGACATTTATTACCAAAATAAAAAAATAGCAGGCATTTTAGTTGAAAATAATATTAAAGGAAATAAAATGCAATGGTCTATTGTTGGTATTGGAATTAATATTAATCAAACAATTTTTCATGATTCAATACCTAATGCTACTTCTTTAGCTTTAATTACCAATAAAAAATATCAGGTGGTAAAGTTTGCCCATAATTTATGTGAATTTTTAGAAAATAGATTTAAGCAATTAATGCAAGGCAATGAGGCTGAAATAATGAAAGAATACAATGATAAATTATATAAGAAAGATAAAAAAATAAAACTAAAAAAAGGAGATGTAGTTTTTCCTTGTACTGTTAAAGGTGTTACTGAAAATGGATTTTTAGCAGTGAAAAATGGAAAAGAAGAAACTTTTGATTTTGGCGAAGTTGAGTGGATTGTGGAATAATTTTTAAAACAACCATTTTATAAGAATACCTTTCTTTTTATTTATGCACATTGTTTTTTTGCATTAAAATCTTTTTGAATAATTAATTTACAAATTGTATCTTAGCAATATGCAGCCTACAACCCATTTATTTGTATATGGTTCTTTAAGAAGTGGTTTTAAACAATTTGCTTATAACTATGTAAGCAAATACTTTACTTTGATTGCAAGTGAAGCTAAAGCAAATGGCATTTTATTTAATATGGGAAATTTTCCTGTTGCAAAGCCTACACAAAATGATATATTTATTAAAGGAGAGTTATATTGTATAAATAATATTGATGAATTTAGTTTTGCCATAGCTCAGTTAGATGATTATGAAGGAGTATGTATGGAGGAGGGAGAAACTCCTTTATTTATAAGAACTACCACAACTGTTTTTTATCATAATCAACAAGTAGAAGCATGGGTTTATTGGTATAATGGTAATGTAGATGGAAAACCAATAATTGAAAGTGGCGATGTGTTACAGTTTTTTATTGAACAACAAAAGGATTCTTAATGACAATTTCCGATACTGCTAAAAATATTTATTTTCTTTCTGATTTTCATTTAGGAGCCCCAGATTATCAAAGCAGCCTTCAAAGAGAAAAAAAAATTGTTTCTTTTTTAGAGAATATTAAACATTCGGCATCTGAAATTTTTATTCTTGGCGATATGTTTGATTTTTGGTACGAATACAAAACTGTTGTACCAAAAGGTTATACAAGATTGTTTGGAAAATTAGCCGAAATTACTGATGCAGGAATACCCATTCATTTTTTTATTGGCAATCATGATATGTGGATGAGTGGCTATTTTGAAAAAGAATTGAACATTAAAGTTTACTATGAACCAAAGGTTTTTACAAGATTTGAAAAAAAATTATTTATTGGTCATGGAGATGGTTTAGGTCCAGGAGATCATGGCTATAAGTTTATAAAAAAAATATTTAGAAATAAAATTTGTCAATGGTTGTTTGGTTCATTACATCCTTCATGGGGTATGGGCATTGCTAATTATTTCAGTAGAAAAAGCAGAGAAAAAACGGGAACTTCTGATGAACATTTTTTAGGAGAAGATAAAGAATGGCTCTTTATCTTTTGTAAAGAAAAATTAAAAGAAGAACATTTTGATTATTTTATTTTTGGTCATAGACATTACCCTTTAAAATATGCACTTTCAGAAAACAGTTATTACATTAATCTTGGCGATTGGATAAATAATTTTACTTATGCAGTTTTTGATGGCAACTCTTTAGAACTTAAAAAATGAAAAGAATAATTTTTGGATGCTTTTTATTATGTTGCTGTTATTGCATAAATGCAAATGCAAACGATACTACTTTACACTATTCTTTACAACAATCTATTAAAGGAAATTTTACAGATTTTACTGTTGATGTTTTACGAAATATTTTTCTTGTTACACCAACCAATCAAATAAAAAAATTAAATACAAATTTAGATAGTGTAAGTATTTTTAATGATATAAAACAATATGGAACTATTGATTTTATTGATGTTTCAAACCCTCTTAAAATTCTTGTTTATTATAAAAATTTTTCTACCATACTGGTTTTAGATAGATTTTTAACTTTTAAAACCAGTATTGATCTAAGGCAATTAAACATTTTACAAGTTAAAGCATTGGCTCAGAGTTATGATAATAATATTTGGCTTTTTGATGAACAAAATGCATCTATTAAAAAGGTAGATGATTATAGTAAAATACTTTTTTCAAGTGCCGATTTTAGAATATTATTTAATGATGCACCCAATCCTTCAAGAATAATTGATGCAGATGGATTACTTTATTTATACAACGAAAAACAAGGCTGGCTTGTGTTTGATTATTATGGCTCTTTAAAAAATAATTATTCAAATTTTATTGATTGGCAAGATGTGCAAGTGCTTAAAGGAAAATTATTAGGAAGAAAAAATAACCAACTTTTAATTTTTGATATTGCATTACAAGAGCTTAAAACTTATTCTGTAAATGTTTCTTTACAAACAGCTAAAAAAATTATTCAAACAGAAAAATTGATATATACTTTAACCAATGAAGGATTATTTATTTATAGGAAAGATTAATTCTTTAATGCTAAAGCTCTGTTGATATACTTGCCTAACACATCAAACTCAATATTTACTTTGCTCCCAACAGCAATGTACTGAATATTTGTATGCTGCAATGTATATGGAATAATAGCTACTTGAAAGCTATTATTTGTAACATTAAAACATGTAAGGCTAATACCATTAATACATACAGAACCTTTTTCTATTATTAATGTTGCAAACTTTTTATCAAATTCAAATTGATATAAATAGCTACCATTAACATCTTTTTTATCTATACAAATGGCTGTATCATCTACATGTCCTTGAACAAAATGTCCATCAACTCTGCCATTAGCAATTAAGCATCTTTCTATATTTACAACTTCATTTACTTTCCAAAAATTAGCAGTTGTTTTTTGTAAAGTTTCATCAACAGCTGTTACAGTATGTGTGTTGTTGTTAATGGCTTCTATAGTAAGACAAATGCCACTATGTGCAACACTTTGATCAACTTTTAGCTCATTGCTCATATTGCTTTCTATTACAAAAGTTTTATTACTTCCGTTGGTTATAATTTCTTTTATTTTTCCTGTTGTTTCAATAATTCCTGTAAACATTGTACTAATATTTTCTTTTGAAAAATTGACTTGATAAATATATTGCTATCACAATACATCCTATTAATGGTAAAAATAATAGTTTGCTTGTTGTATCATCTTTAAACTTTAGAATAATATTTTTTGTATTGGCTGGTATAATAATTTTCATAAAAGTATTTTGCCATACTTCTATTTTTAAAAGTTTATTATTAGAAAATGCTTGCCAATTTTTATCAAAATTTTGATGAATGTATAAAGTATCTTCAACACTTGTAGAGCATTGAATAAACATATTTGCAGCATTAATGTTATAAGGCAAAGCTTTTGAAGAATTGGAAAATAAAAAACAAACAGGACGATGATTAAAATAATCAAATCCATTTTTTTCTACAAAATCAAAATACGTTTTTTTGCCAGAAGGGTAAGCATGCAAAGGAATTACGCCAACTTTATTGCTCATTAATGCAGGTGCATATACAACATGATTTATTGCTGGCTGTTGCTGTTCTTGTGTTATAATTTCATAGCCTTGTATGCTTTGTATATATTTTGTAGATGCTTCAATATCTTTTTTAATTGATGGCATTGACTTTATACTTAATCCTGTAAATGGTAAGTTTATCCAAAAACAAATAATAATATCTGCAATAGCTAATAATAATATTTTTTGCTTTTGATGAAGCCATTTTTTTATGAGCAACAATATTAATATTACATAAGCACTTTGCAATAAAACAACAGGCGTAAAGCCTATATTTAAAATTGCTTTTGCAAACCCATCATTTGTGTTTAATACTAATTGATGATTAATAATACCAATTATTAATGCTGATAAAAACGTTACACTAACAATAATCAATAAAATTTTTACAATGAGTTTTTGTTTTTCAGCCAAAGGCTTTTCTTCAGAAAAATAATTGTTTAAAGCTGTTCCAGCAATAATTAAAAAACTAAGAATAGCATAAATTCTTAAGCCACCATTGTAACGAAGAAAATTTAAAAGAGGAAGTTTGAAAAAAAGTTGTTTTATCTGCCCTTCAAAAGACATATCTAAAAAGAATGCAACAACCAATAAATGAGGAAGAAGGCTACGAATATTTTTATATTTTAATGCCGATAATAAAAAAATAAATGGCACTAAACCAATGTACATATTGTTCCAAGAAATATCAGACGAAGCAAATGGTGTTTTTTGTACAACACTTGCTAATGGTAAAATAAAACTTATCAATCCAAGTGTAGGGCTTGAGCCTCCTTCGTGTAAATAGGTATCTCCTGTAAATACAGAACCTCTTTGAAAGTTTTCTACATTATTATACAATGCTAATAAAAAAGGTAAACAAAGTAGTACAGCTATTAATACACTTAAACCAAATAATAATAATGCTTTGCTGTTTTGCTTTATAGTATTTTTTGTTGTTGATGTAATAAAATATCCTGTACCAAGTATTGCAATAAAATAAGGCATGCCAATTGCAAAACCTGGGTAGCCACTTATGGTAAACAAATAAAAGAACAAGCCCAATAAAATGGAATTTTTTATGCAAGGTTTTTTAAAAAGTGCATACAAATAATTTACAACAAAAGGTAAATAAGCACACTCAATTATTCCGTTGGCATGTTGTAAATGAGAAACAAAATATCCACCAGCAACATAAGCAATAGCTACAATAGAATTTGTTTTATTATTAAAACCTAATTGTTTACCAAGCAAATACATTCCATATAAACCAATTAGTAAATGAGTGATGATGTAAATAGCATAAATGCTAATTGAATTTCCAATAATAGCAAAAAGCCAAAACAATGGATTTAAAAATGGTGTTCCAGGATCTGCATATAATGCAAAACCTAAGTGCATATTATAATGCCAAAAAGGAAAAATGCCATGATGTATTTGAGAGCTGAAATAATAAAAAATAGGATAGGAGAGAACCGTAGTATCATTTTTTAAAGACATTACCGAACTTAATAAAGGAAAATATGCAAGCAAAATACCAATTAAAGGTATTAACCATTGGTGATTATTAATATATTTAAAACAAGCTTTTAAAGGCATTTTAAACTAAAGTTAAACTAAGTTTTTATATTTTGATGAGGGTAAAACTAAGCCAAAGCCAATAAACAATTACAAAATATTTGGTTTTGTCATCATTGCTCCTATCTTTGCACCCCATTTTATCATCAAAGGAGGTATAAACAAATGCTTATTATTGATTCAAAAGATTGCGAAAACATTGACAAAGCTTTAAAAAAGTACAAGAAAAAATTTGAAAAAAGTAAAACCTTGTTACAGTTAAGAGAACGTCAAACATTTACAAAACCATCTGTTAAACGCAGAGACCAAGTTTTAAAAGCAATTTACAAGCAACAAATAGCAAGTGGAAAAATAGAAGGTTAATAAACCTTTTATGCCCAACATATTTAAAGTAGTGTAAGTGTAACTAACTTAGACTACTTTTTTTATGCAAACAACTGAGCCAAATATCTTACTACAAAGTTTTCTCAACTATTTAAAGTTTGAGAAACGATATTCTGCTCACACACTTATTGCCTATCAAAACGATTTAGAACAATTTTTTTCTTACATCAATGCAAACTTTGAAAATCCCTCTATTACTGTTATCAATGCTATGATGATAAGAAGTTGGTTAGCTACATTAAAAGGAGATGAAAACCTTACAGCCAAAACTCTGAACAGAAAAATTTCTACCCTAAAATCTTTTTTTAAATTTCATCTTAAAAAAGAAACTATTACAAAGTCGCCAATGACAACAGTAATATCTCCTAAAATAAATAAAAGATTACCTGTTTTTGTTCAAGAAGATAATATACACACATTGCTTGAACATGTTGAATTTACAGATGATTGGAAAGGCAAAACAGAAAAATTAGTATTAGAAATATTTTATAATACAGGTATTCGTTTAAGTGAATTAATTCAGCTAAAACAAGAGTATATTGATATTTATTATCAACAAATAAAAGTAATTGGTAAAGGAAATAAAGAACGTATAATTCCAATTTCTAAAGAGTTGATGAATGAAATAAAAAATTATATTTCATTAAAGCCAGAAGAGTTGAAACACTTGCCACAACTGTTTATTTCAGAAAAAGGTAAAACTCTTAATCCAAGACAAGTATATGGTTTTGTAAAAAAATATTTGTCATTAGTAACAACAGTTCAAAAAAGAAGCCCTCATATTTTACGTCATAGTTTTGCTACACATTTAATGAACAATGGTGCAGACCTTAATGCAGTAAAAGAATTGCTTGGTCATAGTAGTCTTGCAGCTACACAAGTTTATACTCATAACACTATTGATCAGTTAAAAGATATTTACAAAAAAGCACATCCAAAAGCATAAATTATTTTTTAATAAAAATGGCTCGTTTATTGTGTTGTATTTATGTAAAAGCAACACTATTTGTATCTTAAATAAAATTTAATAGAAATGATAAAAGCAAAAAAAATTATTGTAAGTTTATTAATGTTAGTTTGTGTAAATGTTTATGCTCAACAAATGAAATACGAAAAATTAGAAATTAATATGTTTCCTGAAGCTAAGGAAGGTTTTAAAAAAGTGTATATACAAGTGCCTATTGAAAAAAATGAAGAAAATTTTAAAGTAGAAGTTTTTGTTGGTAAAGAAGCATTGCTCGATTGTAATAAATATTTTTTAATAGGAAATATAACTGAAAAAAATTTAGATGGTTGGGGTTATAACTTTTATGAGGTAGAATCTTCAGGAGAAATGGGTGGAACAAAAATGGCTTGTCCACAAGAAAAGTTGACTAACAAATTTGTTTATCTACAACCATTATTATTAAGATACAATAGTAAACTACCAATTGTATTATATGTACCAAATGACTTTGTTATAAAGTATAAAATTTTTAAAGCTGATAGTAAATTGTATCATGCAAAGGAAGCATCAACAAAAGAAACATCATCTGTAAATAAAATAAATTATACTACACTTAATAATTATTTTGTAAAAAATAATGTTAAGCAACAAGGGGCATTTAAAATAACATCTCAAAATGAGTTTGATAAATTTTTTGGTGCTGCAACAGTAATGGGAAAAAATGGTAAGCCAACCAAAATTGATTTTTCAAAACAAACTGTTGTTACTATTATCTTAAATGAAACAGCTAAAAACACAACAATTCAATTATCAAATCTAATATTAGATGCTGGTAAA
>JBPXJV010000004.1:0-37069 GCA_051715485.1 Chitinophagales bacterium | reverse complement strand
AATAAGAACTTTTTTTGATGCTATAATTCTTTAAAACCCTTATTAGGCTTGAATTATATCAAATTTAACACTTAAAATAGATACATAGGTTGCCTTGTGGATAAGTATTTTATGTAGCAAGTTTAATTTCTAAACAAAATTTTAAACACCCCAAATTAAAACTTCTAACTATGGCAAAAGAATTAATTGTAGTAAAAGGACGTGTAATTGAACAAAACCGTTCTTTTTCACCTGAAGTAGGTGAAGATATTGGCTACGAACTTGGAGCAAAAATGATTCAGCGTTGGCATAAAGAAAATCCTGATGATGTTTTAGCTTCTTTTACTGGACGAAATATTATTGAAAGCATTTTAGCTCAACCAGGTTGCACAGGTATTAGAATGTTTAATGCAATTAATGATTTAGGAATTAAACAACTTGTTTTAGTTGGAGTTGATAAAGATGGTAATAATATTTTAAACTTTACAACTATTGGCGACAATGGAGAGTTAATTAATAATAAAGGTATTGTTGCTGATAGAAGTGGAATTTGCCCACCTTCTTGTGGAAGAGATACACAATTAGACTGGTTTGCTTAATGTGTATGATTGCTTACAAGTAGAGTTTTGTCTTTTCAAGCTTTATATTGATTTAGTTTAATTGTTAAACTAAATGATTTGAATTTAAAATTTGAAGTATTATTTTTAGCAAACAAAATTCATTATTTTTGAAAAAATGTTTGCGTGAATTCATCTTCATATTTTATATCTGTATATTTTCCTATAATACCCATTTTGGTTTTTATGCTTTTCAATCATAATTGGAAGCAAAAACCAAAATGGGTAATTTTTATTTTGATATGTATAGGACTAATAGCTGATATTTATGGTTATAAAATGGCGGTTTCATATCAACCAAATGCATGGCTTATTAATCTTTTTACTTTTACTGAGTTTACATTTCTTAGTTATTTTTTCTTCTTAATTATTAAAGAACGAAGAATAAGATTTCTGATAAAGTTTTTTTATTTATGTTTTATTATATTTTGGATAATAAGAAATTTTTTTATTTTAAATATTTTTCAATTTGATTACATATCTCAGAATAGTGAATTCATCTTTATTTTCTCATATTGCCTTATTTATTTTTATGAAAGGATAAGAAATATAGATTCTATTCAACTATATAAAAATTATCAATTCTGGATTGTTTCTGCATTGTTTATTTATTGTGCCGTTACCTTTTTTAGTTTTATGGTTGTTATTTCTAATAGCAGTAATGCTGATGTTATGGCATTTGAATTTCTGATAAGAGTAGGTAATATTATAAAAAGCATACTTATTACCATTGCTTTTTGTATTCATGCAGATAGTGAATTGAAAAATAGGAGAAATCCAAATAGTATTTATTATATAAAAGATATTAAAGGAAAAGAATAAAGCCATATGTTTATATTAATTCGTTTAGTGCAGGTATTTGCAAACACAGCTATAACGCCAGTACTTTTTTTTGGAACAATAGCAATGATATTATTAGCTGTTGCATTAATACTCTTTATCATCTTTCATCAACGAAGGGTAATGCGTTATCAACAGAGAATTCAAAAGTTAGAAGTTAAGCATCAAAAAATGCTTTTAAAAGCTGCTATTAAACTTCAAGAAGAGGAGAGAAGAAGACTTGCAGCAGATTTGCATGATGATGCAGGACCTTTATTAGCAACTGCTAAACTTTATCTAAATGAAAATTTTATGAATTTAGATAAAACAGCTCAACTACAATCTTTATTTAATGCAAAGCAAATTATTGATGATACAATTCAGTTAATTAGGAATATTTCTCACAGTTTAATGCCACCTACTTTAAAAAACTTTGGATTGGGTTCTGCTGTTAATGATTTTTTTCAAAAAATAAGTAACTCAGGTACTTTAAATGCAAATTCAAAATTTCATGATTATAAAGTAAGATTAAAACCTGAAAGAGAATTAATATTATTTCGTGTAATTCAAGAGTTGGTAAATAATATTTTAAAACATAGTGAAGCATCATTTATTCATTTAACTGAACACGATGCTGAAGATAAAATTATTTTACGATTGCACCATGATGGCAATGGTTTAACACAAGAAGAATTTTTACGTTATACTAAAGAAAAGAGTGGCTTAGGGTTAAAAAATATTCAAAGCCGAATTAGGGTTTTGCATGGTGAAATTTTTTATGAGAAAGACACATCACAATCATTATTTAAAGTAACCTTAGAAATACCAAGAGAAGATAATGATGACCTATAAATATTGATTTAAGATTCTGTAATTATTTCTTCTTCTATTTTTTTAAGAGATGCAATTCTAAGTTTATCGCCAACAATCCAAAGTATATCACCTACTTTCATTATATAGGTAGATTCTGGATTAATAATTCTTTGTCCATTAGTTTCAATGCCAACAATAATTCCATGTGTTTTTTCTCTTATACCAGATTGTCTAATAGTTTGTTCAATTAAAGAAGAATGTGAACCTATAGTTAGATGTCCTAAAATAATTTCATTTTTCAAACTTGTATCAATAGTTTCTTTTACTTGTGCAGCATTATTAGTCATTATTTGATTAAAGTTCATTAGCTGCTCATCTGTTCCAATAATGGATAATTTATCTGTAGGAAAAATTCTTTCATATCTACTCGGTGCATTAATAATTTTATTACCTCTTAAAATTCTTGCAACATTTATTCCAAAGGCTTCACGCCAAGCTAATTCTTGCAAAGTTTTACCAACACCTGGGCAATGAGCTTCTATTTGAAAGTTGGCAATGTGGGCATCCCAAGGAGCTAATTCAGCTTGTAAATCTTGTTTCTCTGCATCTTCTCTTGCATGATAATTACTTAAAAACTGTCCTTTAATTCTTGTATAAAGCAGTTGTACTTTTTTAGAAAGTAAGATAAGTGTAATAAACATTAATACTGTAATTAGTAAGGCTATTTGAGTAGAGAAAAATCTATCTAATAAAAAACCTACTAAAAAAATGGCAACAACAATTTTTAAAATATGCAATAAAAAAATACTTCCTTTTAATTTATGCTTTTTAATAAGTTCTTGAAGTTTATCTCTTTTATATGGCATTATTAATGTCCAAATAAAAGGGGCAATTACTATTGCTGTACCAATAGCAACAACAACAGTAATCCAAGTATTATCTCCTAACCTTGTTCTTGTATAAGGCAAAATGTAGTAAGAAGAAAGTAAAACAATGGCAGTAATAAAAACAGTTAAAATAATTGTTTGTATAAACCAAGCTCTGATGTATGCTTGCCATTCGTTAGTAATAGATTGTTTTTGAGAACGATTACTATATCTGTTCAAAGACTTTATCCAACTTGAAGGTAAAATTTTGTTGAGCCAGTTATAAAATGGTTCTGCTGTTTTTAAAAGATAAGGCGTTGAAAAAGTTGTAATAGCAGAAACTGCAACAGCAATTGGATACAAAAATTCGCTGGTTACTTTTAATGAATATCCTAATGTTGCAATGATAAAAGAAAACTCACCAATTTGTGCTAAACTAAAACCAGTTTGTAACGACACTTTAAGAGGTTGTGCAGAAACTAAAGCTCCAAAAGTGTTTGCTACAATTTTTCCTATAATTACAGCAAAAATAATGATAACAATAGGCACAGCATATTCTATTACCATTTGAGGGTTGAATAGCATACCAACTGAAACAAAGAATACTGCTCCAAATAAATTTTTTACAGGGTTAAGCAGTTGATTAATTTTTTCGGCATAAATGGTTTCTGCTAAGATAGAACCCATAATAAATGCACCTAAAGCAGGAGAAAATCCAACAGCAGAAGCTAACCAAACCATCATAACGCAAAGGGCTAAAGATGTGATGAGAAGCATTTCTTCTGTCATTAATTTTTTTGACCAACGTAGTAAAGTAGGAATAAAAAATATGCCTAAAACAAACCACAATATTAAAAAGAAAAGAAGTTTTACAATAGACAATAACATATCAGTTCCAGAAAACTGATTGCTTACAGAAATAGTTGTTAGTAAAACCATTAATAAAATTGCCAATAAATCTTCTACTACTAAAATGCCAATTACTAAACCTGCAAATTTTTTTCCTTTTAAACCCGATTCTTCAAATGCACGAATAATAATTATAGTAGATGAAATACTTATAATTCCTCCTAAGAAAAGACTATCAATTTTAGACCATCCCATTAATGTTCCAATTAAATAGCCTATAAAAACCATGGTTGAAACTTCTATAATTGCTGTAATGGATGCAGAGCCTCCTACACGAATTAATTTTTTAAAACTAAATTCTAATCCTAATCCAAACAATAAAAAAATAACACCAATAGTTGCCCAAACATTAATGCTTTCTGCATCATAAATTGAAGGAAATAATTTAAAATTTTGACCTACTAAAAAACCAGCTATCAAATAACCTAATACAATGGGCTGTTTTAGCCATCTAAAAATTATAGTAACTACAGCAGCAGCTCCTAATATTAAGCCTAAGTCTGTTATAAGATGAGGTAGTTTATCCATGCTTTATTGAAGAAGTAATTTTTATGTATGAAGTTGCCAAGTTACTTTATTTTTTGTTTTTATTCAAGTATAAATTAATATAACAAAAAGGTTGCTACATTATTGGTAGCAACCTTAATCAAACTAAAGTTAAATGTGAAATTAATTTGTAGGGGCTGTTTTTAATTGTCCCATCCAAACTTTTTTGCCTTGTAATTTTTTTACTAAGAACATGATGCCTGTTAAAATAAAAAATAATGGACCTGTAAAACCTAACAATGCAATAAACTTAGTTCCATAAAATTTTGTCATTGGTCTTCTTAATCTTTCACTTAAAATATACATACTTGGAACCATAATTAAAGTAAGGAAGAAAGCAAAGATTAATCCAAAGATGATAGTCCAACTTAATGGTCCCCAGAATACAACACTATCTCCACCAAAGAAAATTTTTGGATTTAAGTGTTGGAACATAGAAACAAAATCTATATTAAAACCAACAGCTAAAGGGAATAATCCTAACATTGTTGCTAATGCTGTAAGCAATACAGGAATAATACGAATTTTACCTGCTTCAATTGCAGCTCTTTTTGTTTTATAACCTCTCATTCTAAGTTCATCTGTAAATTCTATAAGTAAAATTCCATTTTTAATTACAATACCAGCAAGCCCAACAATACCAACACCTAACATAATGGTAGCAATGGTCATTCCTGTAAGTGCATAACCAATAAATACACCAATAATACTAAAGAAAATTTCTGTTAATACAATAAATGGTTTACTTAATCCATTAAACTGTAAAACTAAAATCATAAAAATTATTAGTAATGATGATAGTAGTGCTGTTATTAAAAACAAGCCTGTTTCTTTTTCTTGTTCACCTTGTCCTGTTTGTTTAATAGTAACATTACCCGTTAATTTAGTTTTGCTTTTAAATTCATTTATTTTTTTAGTAAGTTCTGTATTAACAGGAACAGCCATTGATGGGTCGGATACATTTGATTGTATTTGAATGGTTCGTTTTGTATTTTTTCTTTTTATTGCACCAGATGTATTGGTATAATCTACATGAGCAACAGCATTTAAAGGAACTTGTTTAATAGCCATTGTATTAAAATCTCTAAATGTTATACGCATGTTCATAATATCGGTAATATTATTTCTTTGTAAATCTGCATATCTAATTTGAATTTTATAATCATTTTCTCCATCTTTTAATTTACTTGCTTCTTTACCAAAAACAGCATTACGAATTTCCATACCAATTTGTGCAGTACTTAATCCTTCTTTCAATGCTTTTTCTCTATCTACAATAATTGATATTTCTGGATTTAGAATATCTACATCCATTTTTAAACCTTCAATACCTTTTATACGATTAGTATCTAAGTGATTAAGTAATGCAGATGCAACTTTAGAAATTTCTTCATAATTATCTCCAGTAACTTCTATGTTTACAGGTGGGTCAGTTGGTGGTCCAGCATCTTCTTGTGCTACTTCAATATTAGCTCCAGCTATGCCTGTCATCTGTTTTCTTATTTCCTCTAAAAATGGTTTTGTAGATTTTCCTTTTCTTTTTTCAAACTCTACAAAGCTTACTTGTATTCTTCCTAAATTGCTTTGTGTGCTTCTATTATTATCTCTTGGATTATTTGCACTAACAGCAACATTGGTTATAATACTTTCTACAATTCCATTTTTATTTGGCATTTCTTTTTCTAAAATTTTATGTACTCTTTTTTCTAAAATGGTAGTTATAGAATCTGTTGCTGAAGTTTTTGTACCAATTGGCATTTTAAGATATACATAAATAAAATTAGGATCACCGCTTGGGAAGAAAGTTGTTTTATTGCCTCTTGCCATTAATAATATTAGTGATATTGGAAAAAGAATAAATAAACTAACTAATGCAATGGCTGGTCTTTTTCCTTGTAAAATCCATTTCAATAATTGTTCATACTTGTACATTAAAGCAGGTAATACTTTTTCTTGAAAGTAGTGAATTATATCTCTTAAAACATATCTTTCTACAACAGCAATAAGTGCTATAAATATTAAGAAATTACCTAGTCCATGCCAACTTGCAATATTTAAAATAATTCCAAATGAAATAAATAACCAAAACCAATTTGCTTTGAAAATATCACTTTTTGGTTTTTCATATTCTCTTCCTTCTGGTTTCATAAAACTTACAGCAAACACTGGGTTTATAATAAAAGCAACGACTAATGATGCAGTTAATGTTAATATTAGCATTACGGGTAAATAAATCATAAACTTACCAATTATGCCCTTCCACATTAATAAAGGAAAGAATGGAGCTAATGTAGTAAGTGTACCAGCTAATACAGGAATAAAAATTTCTCCTGCAGCCTCTTTTGCTGCTCGTTCTATTTTTACTTTACCATTTGCATAAATACGATGTGTGTTTTCTATAACAACAATGGCATCATCTACAATAATTCCTAAGCCAAATAATAATGCAAATAATACAATGAAGTTGAGTGTAACACCTGTACCAACAATAAAATCTGCAACTGGTAAAAATAAAAATGCAACAAAAATGGATAGTGGAACACTAAGGGCAACAAAGAATGCATTATTTACGCCCATAAAAAACATAAGTATTAATAATACTAAAACAAAGCCAATAATAATTGTATTAATTAATTCGTGAAAGGAAGTTGCTGTTTTATTACTTTGGTCGCCAGTTATTACAACTTTTAATTTTTCGTGTGGAGGTAATGTTCCATCTTCTTGCATTACTTTAATAGACTTCTTAACTTTTTCTGCTGTATTAATTAAGTTTTCTCCACTACGTTTTATAATGTTTAAAGTAATAACATTTTTTCCATCTAAACGAGCATAGCTTTCTGCTTCTTTTACAGTATCAATAATTTCTGCAACATCTCTTAAATATACAGCACCACCTTGCAAATTTTTTACAACAATATTTTGCATGTCTAATGATGTAGCAAATTGTCCTTTAATGCGTAGGGTTCTTTTCATATTGCCTACTTCTACTAAGCCTGCACTAATATCTTTGTTTTCAAAATTGATGGCATTACTTATGTCTGTAAATGAAAGCTTTGCTGCTTGCATTTTAAAAGGATCTACATTTATTTGTATTTCTCTTTCAGGAGCACCAACTATATCTGCACGATTAATTTCAGAAAATTCTTCAAATTTATCCTGCATTTTATCTGCATATTTTTTTAAAGTCATTCCATCATAATCGCCACTTACATTAACATACATTATGGGCATTTCACTAAAATCAAATTCTTGCACATTTGGTTGAGTGGTTAAATCATTTGGCAAATCGGTTTGTGCTTTATCTAATGCATCTTTTACTTTTTGTTTGGCAATTTCTGTTTTTACATCTGTATCAAACTCTACAATAATTAAACTAAAATCTTGTTGAGAAATACTTTGTATTTTTTTTACTTTGGCTCCACTAATACCTTTTAATTGTTTTTCAATGGGTCGTGTAACTAAGTTTTCCATATCTTTTGGTGAGTTACCAAAATAAATTGTTGAAACACTAATTGTTGGTACAACAATATCTGGAAATTGTTCTTTGGGTAAGGTGTTAAATTTAGTGATACCATACAAGGAAATTAGAATAGTGATAATGTAAATAGCAGTTCTATTATCAATAGCCCAACTTGTAGGTTTAAACTGTTTAAATTTTTTAGATATTCCTTCTAAAATATTCATAAAAATATTTTTAATTGTTCTTTATAATTTTTCTTCTGAATAATGAAATCAATAGTTGAATCTAATATTTTATTTTGATGTATCTTCTTTCAATATTTGCCCTTCATAAATATTTTGATAACCTTGAGTAATTAGTTTATCTCCTGCAATTAACCCTGATTTTACTTCAATTAAATCGTTATATAATTCTCCTACAACAATACTTTTTTTATGAGCAATTAATTTTCCATTTTCTGTAACTGCTACATAAACAAATTTTCCATTTTCATCAGTTTGAACAGTATTAACGTTTATTGCAAATGCGTTTTTTACGGCATAATCTTCTATTCTTACCTGAGCATTTTGATTTGGGCGAAGAATACCATCGTAAGGTAATTTTGCTTCTGCTGTAAAGCTTCTGTTATTTGGATTGATTGTTTTTCCTGCAATAGAAATTGTACTGTTGTATGTTTTATTAATGTCTGGTAAAGCCACAATAATTTTACTTCCTACTTTAACTTTAGCTGAATAATTTTCTGGTACATCTGTAACTATTTTTAATGTATTGGTATTTACAATTTTTATTTGTGGTCCTGCTGCTGTAATGCCACTAAATGTTTCACCTACTCTAATGTTTACTTCATCTGCAACGCCATCTACATCACTATAAACATAAGTGCCATTAAGTTGTTCTTGAATTACTTTTATATTTTCTTCTGCAACTTTTAATTGATTTTCTAAAGTTTCAACATTAGTTTTTGCACTAATTAATTGTACTTCTGTTCCTATGCCTTGCTTCCATAAATTATTTTGTCTGTTATATAAATCTTTAGCATACGCCAACTGTGTTTTTAATGTTTCTAAATTTTGTTTTGCTGCATGAATTTGTTGTTTAATGATAGCATCATCTAATTTTAAAAGCAGTTGTCCTTTTTTTACATTATCTCCTTTTTTTACATACAATGCTTTTACTTGGCCAGGTCCAAGTCTTGGAGAAATGTAAGAAATGTTTTCAGCATCTATATGTCCTTGTAGGTCTATATAGTGTGTAAAATCTTTTGTAATAACTTCTGTAATGCCAACTAATTTTGCTATATCATCTTTTTTGAAAGAGGTATCTAATTGTGCAATTTCTGTTTCTAATGATTTTATTTTTTCTGCAATTTCTATTTGTTGTTTTCTTAGTTTATCTAAAGTTGCTTTTTTTTCTGTTAGGTTGTTTTTGTTGTTACCACAAGCAGTTAAAGTTATTAATATAGCTGCAATGGCTGTGCGTTTTATGAAATGTGTCATATATTTTTTATTGAAAGTTTTTATAAATAAATTATAGTTTTCCTATGGCTTTTAAAAAATCTACTTTGGCAATAACTGCATCATATAATGCAGCTATATAATTTGTTTGTGCTGTTTTTAAATCTGTTTGTGCAGCATTAATTTCTGTATTAGAGCCTGTGCCAATTTCAAATTTCTTTTTTGTTTGGTTGTAAACATTTTCTGCTAATTGCATATTCTTTTTTTGAAAATCCATTGTTTCAACTGCAGATTGAAATTTTAGTTTTGCTGTTTCAAATTCGCTGTTAATAGCGTTTTTTAAACTTTCTATATTATTTTCTGTTTGCTGCAAATCAATTTTAGATAGCTTAACTTTTGAATCTCTTGAAAAACCATTAAAAATTGGTATAGATACTTTTAAACCAACATAAGAAATATCGAACCAATCGCCTTTTTCAAAAAAAGTAAATTTTTGTCTATATGCTTGTTTGCCATAAATGCCAACAGCAGCAACAGTTGGCAAAGCCATAAACTTATATCGTTTAATATTATATTCATTTAATTTTTTTACACTTTGCAATAGTTGAAAGTCTTTTCTATCTGTGTAGTTTACACTATCAATTAAAGCATTTTCTTTTATGTTATTATCGCTTAAAGTATCTGTAAGAATGAGGGTATCTTTAACAGGCATACCCATTAATGTTTTTAAACCTAAATAACCAATTTCAATATTGTTTAGAGCTTTTTGTTTTTCTGTTTTTAAATTGCTTAAGGCAACATCAACTTTATCTACATCTAATTTTTCTGCAAATCCATTTTTATACATTTCATTAGCATCATGTTTTAATTTTTCAAACCTTTCAATATTTGTATTTAATAATTGTATTTGTGTTTTACTAACAACTAATTGATAGTATATTTTATAGATGTTTGTTTTAATTGCTTCTTCTGTAACTGCTGCATTTTTAGTTGCAAATTCTATAGAAGTTCTTCTGGCTTGTAAGCCTACAAAAACTTGTCCATCAAATAAAAGTTGTTGCAACTGAAACATAATATTACTATTGTATTTACTTCCAAATTGCACATCAACCATTTGTCCAGGGTAACCAAAAATATCGCCAGGTATAACTTGAGTAGGTAATTTAAGATAGTTTGTTAAATCTATACTTGAATTTACTGAAGGATATGCAGCAGCAGTTATTCCTCTATTGGTTTGTTCTTGAGCCTTTATACTTAATAAGGCATTTTTTACTTGAAAATTATTTTTAGATGCGTAATCAACTGCTTGTTTAATTGAAAATTCGTGTTTAGTTTGTGCCTGTATTGTATTTGTAATGATTAGTACTATCAATAAAAACAGTAAGTTGTTTTTTCGTTTTTCCATATATCTTATTTTAGTCTTTGTTGTTTATATTTTTGAATTGTTTTTAATCCTTTTGATGTAGCAATACCATATAAAAAGAGGTAAGTAATTTCCCACATAATATCTGAAATTGCATATTCATTAGGTTTTAACGATTCGTTATCTAACACCATAAAAATAAAGGCAACTCTAAAACGACTTATAATATCTGCATTAACATCTTCTCTATACAGTCCTTCTTGAATACCTCTTTCAATATTGTTTTTTACAATCGTGTAAAAGAAATGAAACTTAAAATCGCTTAATTTTTTATATGCTGATGGATGATACTTTTTAAGGTCAAATAATAAAATGGGGTTCATAGATTTTAGCATTACTTCTACAGTTTCCATTGCTAAAAAAACTTCATGAATAGAATTGTTGCAACAGTTTGTATGATGTTTACTAATACACTCATTTTGCTGAATTTGAGCCTCAATTACTTCATTTACTAATTCATCTTTGTCTTTGTAATATTGATAAATTGTTTTTTTGCTAATACCCAATCTTTGGGCAATTTCATCCATACTTATGCTACGAATGCCATAGGTCATAAATAACTTTTGAGACTCTTCTACAATTCTTTTCTGCATAGTTATTAATTATTAGGTTTATAAATCGGGTGCGAAACTATGGAAACTTTTAACATAGCAAAAGTTATTTTAGTTTTTTTTCTTAAAAAAATGATAAAAGGTATTTCAAGTATAATCTGCATTGTTTGTAGTATTTTTACACTATGAATAAGAGTAGGCTAAATGCAGTTTATAAAAATCAATTAAAAAAGTTATTACAATATTTTATTCAAGGGTTAATAGTTTTAGCACCAATTGGTATTACTGTGTGGGCAATTTTATCTTTATTTAATTTAATAGATGATATACTGCCTAATATTTTACATCATATTTTTCCTAATTGGATAGGAAAAGATACAAATGGAGAAATAGAAAAGACAACAGGACTTGGTTTTGTATTAATAATTGCTTTTGTTTTATTGGTTGGCAGATTATCTTCTGTTTTTATGGTTGGTAAGTTGGTTGAAATTTTAGATAAGGTGTTAGAAAATACTCCAGGTATTAAAATAATTTATAGTTCGGTAAAAGATTTTTTAGAAGCATTTGCAGGAAATAAAAAGAAATTTGATAAGCCTATTTTGGTAAATGTAGATGCTGAAGATGTTTGGCGTATTGGATTTATAACCAGACCTGATGCTGAAGATTTGGACATGAAAGAACATGTAGTTGTTTATGTACCACATTCTTATGCAATAAGTGGTATTACATATATAGTACCAAAAAGTAAAGTAAAATTATTGGATAAAATTTCTGCTTCAGAAGCAATGAAATTTACATTAACTGGTGGTGTTGTTGAGTTGGAAGAATAATTTTATTCTTCTTCATTATTATTATCTTCTTGTTGCATAGCTATGTGATATGCCATGATAAAAATAGCTCCAAGATTTTTGTGTGGTGGCACATAATCATCAAATCTTTCTTTGCTTGTACCAGTAAATTGTGTTTCTAAATTCTTCCACATTGCACCCCAATTCAAATTTTTGTTTTGTCTTAATGTATTTACTATTGAGTTGATAAGATTAATGTTTACAGCTCCTGTACCTGTTTGTTTAGAGGAAATAATATGTGCTTCTGGACAAATGTCTAACACTTCATTTAATCTTTGATAACCACCACAACTTCCTAATAAAATTACTTTTGCAGAAGCAGGTAATTGCTCAATAGTAGAACCAACAAAATAACTATGACCTCTATGTATTACTACAGTTGGATGTAAATCATTTTCTTCTAAATATCGTCCTAAAGCTTCTTGAGCTTTTACATCTAAATCTGCTTCATTATCTAATGGTTTATTGCAGTAAATGCTAATTGGTAGTCCTTTAGTTGTATGAAGTTCAACCCAGTTTTCTGTTTCAATTTTTTTCCATAATGGGGCTGAATAGTATTTAAAAAATGAATTAAAAACAGTTTTTCCATCTTTATCGCCATAAAAAAATTGTTGAATAATTATTCTGCCACTACTGTCTTTTAAAGTTTTAATAGGCATTTCATAAATGCCAGTAATTCCTAATCTGCTGGCTACATCTATTTTTTTAGTTGTATCCATTGATTGAAAAATGATGTTTAATAAATTATAAATAGTTTGACCACGTTTGTTTTGCTCTTTTTCACTTTGTAAAAGATTAACTCCTATTTGGTCTAAAATTAATTTTCTTATTTTAGAATTATAAATACTTGCATAAGAATTTGCTACATCAACAGCATCTTCCAAAGAGTTTGTTTTTTCTAATCCACTTACAAAATCTCTCATTAATTTTTCTGCATTATCCTTATTCATTCGTTTTAAGAAGTCGTCTAAAGTGTTATAGTTTGCAGCAATTTTTATAAATTTTTTATAATAGTCATAATTCACCCAATTTAATAAAGTATCTGAAATTGGGTTTTTCATTTTTTCAAAAATTCTTTTATACACTCCTAAATAACTACTTGTATAAATTTCTTCTTCGCCTAAAACTGCTACATAATATAAATCTTCTGGGGTTAATGGAGTAAGGCAAGCAAAACGAATATTTTCTTTTTCATCGTGTAAAGCATTGATTGGTGTAATGTATAACTCAACAGCTTTTGCTTTTAATCTATTGGTTAAGGATTTCATTACAAGAGGGGTATCGTTATTTTTTACTCTTATGGCATAATCAATTTGTGTTTTTACTAAAAGTTGATAATATTTTAAACTATCGTTTAATACTTTCGTAATATCGGTCATGGTTATTTTTCCTTTGTATAAATTGTCTAGGAAAGGAAAATACATTCTGCCTGTTTTCATTAATGCCAATAAACCAATTTGCTTAACTAAAGGATGGTTGATAGATTGTATTTTTTTTCCTAAAGCATCTGGAGCAGCAGCATAATTATAAAGTTGTTCAGGGTCGTTAAAAGCATTGCTAATAATAATACTATCTGCGAAATATGCTTGAGGGTTTTGAGCAAGTAAGCTCATCGTTTTTTTAGGATAACGTTGAATTTTTTTGAATAGAATTACATCTGCACAAGAAGCAACGCCATCATTTTCTTTTAAAGCAAAATTTTTTGTCAATATTTCTCCAACTTCAAAATCATATTTTTCAACAATTGGTTTTATAGATTGATTAGAAAGCTCTGCATCAATTGCATCTCTATAAGCAATAATAATATCATACAACACAGCTCCTTTATACAACTTTGCTTTATAGCCAGATGCAAAAGCATTCAACATATCATTAATACCACGAAGCCATTTATATTTATTGTTTTCATCAATACTTTTATTCAACTCTACACTTGCTTGCATATTATCTACAATAATATGCAGTGCATCATTTATTTTTTCGTTAATAGTATCTACAGAGCTAATAATAAATTCGTCATCATCTACACCGTCTAATTTTGCAATAAGCTTTTGTGTTTTATCAATTAAATCATGATTTAGCTGACGCATTGTAGGAACAGTAGGCATAGGTATTGGAATAGTAGGTGTAAATGTTTGTGCTACTGATGTAATGCTAATTAGTAAAAATATAAAGAGTAAATATTTTGTTTTCATTATTTAGTATAACTGTGTTGCAAAAGTAATCTTAATAAAGAAGTTTATTGCATATAGCTTGTTAAACCAAACTTATTTTTATAAAATATTCAATAAAATTATTTACAATTTTAGGAAAGCTAAATTTGCTACAATTTTTAATATCATTGACAACTATGGAAGTTAAAACAAAAAAAATTTTAATTGCTGATGATGAGCCAGATATTGTAGAAATTATTAGTTACAATTTAAGAATAGAAGGTTATGAAGTTTATACTGCAAGTAATGGAAGTGAAGCTATTGATAAAGCTAAGCAACACTTGCCAGATCTTATTATTTTAGATATTATGATGCCTATAAAAACAGGTATTGAAGTATGTTCTATCATAAGAAGTCAATCATTATTTCAAAATACATTAATAATTTTTTTAACTGCATTGAGTGACGAAACAACGCATATTAAAGGATTAGAAATTGGTGCAGATGATTATATAAGTAAACCTGTTAGTCCAAAAATTTTATTAAGCCGTGTAAATGCTTTGTTTAGAAGATTGAATAAAGATGATGCTAAAACTATCAGAATAAATAATATTATTATTGACCCTATTAAATTTTTAGTTGTTGTAAATAATGAAGAAATTATTTTGGCTAAAAAGGAATTTGAATTGCTTTATTTATTAGCATCTGATACTGGTAAAGTTTTTTTAAGAAATGAAATTCTTTCTAAAGTTTGGGGTTCTGATGTAATTGTAGGTAATAGAACAATAGATGTTCACATCAGAAAAATTCGTCTGAAACTAAATATGGATTGTATTGTTACAGTAAAAGGTGTTGGCTATAAATTTGTGTTATAGTTTAC
This sequence comes from Chitinophagales bacterium, assembly GCA_051715485.1. Lineage (GTDB taxonomy): Bacteria > Bacteroidota > Bacteroidia > Chitinophagales > Chitinophagaceae > UBA1930. Next base: position 21,751 of record JBPXJV010000004.1, on the reverse strand, counting down.
TTTAAGCTAACATATTTTTTACTGCTGCGATAATATTTTTTTCATTGTACCCACACTCTTCATAAAGTTCTTTTAAACTTCCTTGCTCAACAACTTCATCTGGTATTCCTAAGATTTTTATTGATGCATTATGTTTATGAGCAACCATACATTCAGCAACTGCAGAGCCAAATCCACCAACAACAGTTCCATCTTCAATAGTAATTATTTTATTGTATGTTGTAAATACTTCATGCAATAATTCTTCATCAATAGGTTTTGCAAAACGCATATCATAATGTGCTGGAAAAATATTTTCTTCTTTTAATTTACTAATTGCATTTTGTACAAAATTTCCTACATGACCAAGTGAAAGAATGGCAATCTTTTTTCCATCATTTATTTTTCTTCCTTTACCAATTGTTATTTCTTTAAAAGGAGTTTTCCAATTGGGCATTACACCTTCGCCTCTTGGATAACGAATAATAAATGGATTTTTTGTTGTTTCTAATTGAGAAGTAAACATTAGATTTCTCAATTCTTCTTCATTCATTGGAGCTGCAATAATTAAGTTAGGAATACAACGGAAATAAGCAATATCATAATTCCCATGATGTGTTGCTCCATCTTCTCCAACCAAACCAGCTCTATCTAAACAAAAAGTAATGGGTAAATTTTGTATAGCCACATCGTGTATTACTTGGTCATAAGCTCTTTGCATAAATGTAGAGTAGATGTTGCAAAAAACTTTCATGCCCTGTGTTGCTAATCCTGCACTTAGTGTAACTGCATGTTGTTCGCTAATACCTACATCAAAAGCTCTATGAGGCATTTTATCCATCATAAATTTTAAGGAAGAGCCACTTGGCATTGCAGGTGTTATACCCATTATTTTATCATTCATTTCTGCAAGCTCAATCATAGTATTACCAAATACATCTTGATATTTTGGGGCTTGTGGTAAAGTATAATTCTTCTTATAAATTTCTCCAGTTATTTTATCAAACAAACCTGGTGAGTGCCAAAGTGTTTGTTCTTTTTCTGCTTGTGCATAGCCTTTGCCTTTAACTGTTGTAATATGTAAAAGTTTAGAACCAGAAATATTTTTTAATTGATTTAATGTATCTACTAATTGCAAAATATTATGTCCATCAACTACGCCAAAATATTGAAAGTTTAAGTTTTCAAAAAAATTATTGTTTACTTGCTCTTGAGATTTACTAAGCATTGATAAATATTTTTGTAAAGCACCAACATTTGGGTCAATGCTAATATGGTTATCATTTAAAATTACCAACAAATCTGCATCGGTAACACCTGCATGATTTAATGCTTCAAAAGCAATACCAGCTGCAATACTACCATCTCCAATTACTGCAATACTTTTTCTATTTTCATTTTTATATTTTGCAGCAATAGCCATACCAAGTGCAGCAGAAATAGAGGTAGATGAATGCCCTACACCAAAAGCATCATATAGGCTTTCACTTCTTTTAGGGAAACCACTAATGCCTTTATATTTTCTGTTGGTAATAAAATTATCTCTTCGTTCTGTAAGTATTTTATGACCATAAGCTTGATGACCAACATCCCACACTAATTGATCATAAGGTGTATTATACACATAATGTAAAGCAACTGTAAGCTCAACAACACCAAGACTTGCAGCAAAATGACCTCCAAACATACTTACAACATCAATGATATATTGTCTTATTTCATTGCATACTTGATGAAGTTCCTCTTCACTGATTTTTTTTAAATCGTCTGGATTATTAATCTTCTGCAACAATTTCCCAGCAATAATTTCCATGAATTCAACAATTTATTCTGCTAAATTAGCATTTAGATTTTTATACAAATTGTTTTGTTTTTGTTTACAATACTTTTACTAAAATTTTTAAAATTATTTTTTATGAATTATTGGCTAATAAAATCAGAACCTTTTAAATATAGTTGGGAACAATTTGAAAAAGATGGACAAACGTTTTGGGATGGAGTAAGAAATTATGCAGCAAGAAATAATTTAAAAGCTATGAAAAAAGGCGACCTTGCCTTTTGGTATCATAGCAACGAAGGGCTTGCTATTGTTGGCATTGCAAAGGTTATTAAAGAAGCCTATCAAGACCCAACAACTAAAGATGAAGCTTGGGTGGCTGTAGATTTTAAGCCTTATAAAAAATTAAAAAAACCTGTAACACTTGCTCAAATAAAAACAGAAAAAGATTTAGCTAATATGGATTTAGTTAGATTAAGCAGACTATCTGTAGGTACTGTAAAAGAACATGAATGGAATAAAATTTTAGAAATGTCTAAATAAAAAATCATTTTTATTAAATATTTTTTTTGAGAATAATCCCCAAAATTTCTCCTATTGTTAGCAAGTTTTAACGTATTGTACACATTGTGTACAAGTACTTTGCAGTGTATGAAAAATTTATATGCTTTATTGTTTTTTATATGCTTTGGTTTTATAAATGTTGCAGCACAAGATGTAACAGGCAATTGGTATGGTATTGGTAAAGTTGATATGCCTAATACAGAAGGTAATGCTTATTTAACAGAGCTTGTATTAACTCAAAAAGGAAAAACTATTTCTGGTCAATTAAATTATTATTTTAGAGATAGTCTTTTTACCAATCAAGTTTCAGGAACTTACGATCCTTCTACAAGATCTTTAACACTAAAACCTACTAAGGTTATTTATTATAAATCTAATAATACGCTTAATGGAATTGATTGCCCTGTGTTGGCTTACTTTACACTAAGAACAGCAAGAATTGAATCTGTCTTAACAGGAGGTATGTATGCAGATAAAGATTTTAAATATACTTGTCCTACCATTAGTTTTAAATTAAAAAAGAAAATTGGTGAAGCAGAAGATGTCAATACTACACCAATAATTGCAATGGAAGAAGCACAAGAAGATACAATTAAAGATACTACACAGGTAATAGTTTCTGTGGCAACGCCAATGTTGGCAACTCCACAATTAGAAGACACAAAAAAACATTTTGTTGAAAGAGAAAAAACTTTTGTTCGAGAGATAGCAGTAGAAAGTAATTTGCTCAGATTAGAATTTTATGATAATGGAGCAATTGACAACGATTCTATTTCTGTATTTTTTAATAATAATTTGGTTTTACCAAAAACTATGTTAGAGCATAAGGCTATAAAGCTTGATGTTCAGTTAAATGATAGCTTACCTTATAACGAATTAAGCATGTTTGCAGAAAGCTTAGGACTTATTCCTCCAAATACAGCAGCATTAATTATTTATGATGGCAATAAACGTCATGAAGTTTTAATGACCAGCGATTTTCAAAAAAATGGTACTATAAAGTTGGTAAAAAAAGCTACTCAATAAGTAATTATTTATTGTATAATTGTAATTAACCGTTGCACTTGCTACTTGAACTTAGTGTGTATAAAAACTCATCCTAAAAAAATTAGTATTGAAAAAAAATGTTGTTATATTTGATTGTTTTATTGAGTTAAAATAAAAATGAATCATAACAAATTTGTTTATGAAGTATCCCAGCATAAGAGAAGAAGAATTAAAAAATAAAGTGGCTCAAGATTATTTTTGGTTATACGATTGTAGTAAGATTATTGGTAATGTAGATTTTTGTGTTTGCATGCACCAAAGCCAAAAAGAATTGTATGAGCAAGAATCTTTTCTTTGGGCAGAAGCTAAAAAAGGTAAAGCAGATATTTATCATTCTATTGTTCAACTTATTTTAACTATTGGCAAAGCAAGAACATTTGATAAGTTTTTACCACCACCATTATTAGCTGCTTTTGATGCAGAAAAAATTGCTTTCATACCTTATAACGATATACACGAAGTTTTTTACTTAAATGATTTTAATTGGAATGTTACTCCTTCTAATCATGAAACAAAAGAATTTAAACTTATACACAAAAAAGTAAAAACTATTATAGATACAAAAGCTTTACTATTTAGTTTTTTGAATGATGATAGAGAGTTAAAGAAATTTATAAAAAAGAATTTTATAGTTGGCAAATTTGGTTTAACCAAAATAAGAATTGATAAAAATAATTTTATTTCTGTTTTTAATAAATGGCTTGTAGCAGTAAAGCCAAGTATTGTTATGAATTGGGAGAATGCTAAAAAGAAAAGCATTATTGAAGCAGATTTTTATTTGGCAGATTTAATTGCACAAGATAATAAAACACTTAAAGAGCAATTATTTGTAAGGTTAGAAAAAAATATTTATGAGCTAGATAGGCGTTTGAATGATATGGGAATGTTTGATATGGTTTATACTCAGTTTAATGACAAACAAGTTGCTCATACACAATTTTGGAATAAATATAAACGACCACCTAAAGAAGAATATTGGGATTATATTGTAGAACGTAGAGATTTACTTGTGCCACAAGATGTGAGAGAAAGAAAAGGAAGTTTTTTTACTCCTCAAATTTGGGTGGAACTTTCACAAAAATATTTGGCTGATGCTTTAGGTGAAGATTGGCAAGATGAATATTATGTTTGGGATTGTGCAGCAGGAACAGGTAATTTACTTGCAGGGCTTACTAATAAATATAATATTTGGGCATCTACCTTAGATAAGCAAGATGTAGAAGTAATACACGATAGAATTAATAATGGTGCAAACTTATTGCACGACCATGTTTTTCAGTTTGATTTTTTGAATGATGATTTTACTACACTACCACAATCGTTACAAAATATTATTAACGATGAAAATAAACGTAAAAAATTAATTATATATATAAACCCTCCGTATGCAGAAGGAGATAATGTTAGAGGAATTGGAAGAACTAATGTTCATATGAGCAATGTTCATAGTAAATATCAAGCATTAATGGGTAAAGCAAGTGGTGAAATTTTTGCTCAATTTTTTATTAGAATTTATAAAGAAATTCCAGATTGTATTATTGCAGAATTCTCAACATTGAAAATAGTGCAAGCCCCAAATTTTTTAGAATTTAGAAATTTTTTTAAAGCAAAACTTGAAAAATTATTTATTGTACCAGCTAATTCTTTTGATAATGTAAATGGCGATTTTCCTATTGGCTTTTTTATTTGGAACACAAGTGTTAAAGAAGTATTTAAGAAAATAAAAATAAACGTGTTTGATGAAAAGGGCATTTTTATAGATAAAAAAGTAATTATATCATACGATAAGTTAAAGTATATAAGTGAATGGCTTGATGAAAATTCTAAGAAATCTACAAATGATTTTATTGGTCATTTAGCATCTGTGGGAAATGATTTTCAAAATCAACGAATGATTTTTATTGATAACGAAGAAAAAGAAAATTGGAAAAAAGGAGGTAGGCACACTTTGATATCATTAGATAATTTGTTTGTTGCATCAATTTATTTTTCAGTTCGTAAAGTAATTCCTGCAACTTGGATAAATGATAGAGACCAATTTTTATATCCAAATGATGGATGGAAAAATGATAAAAAATTTCAAAACGATTGTTTAGCTTTTACATTGTTTAGTAATAATATTCAAAGTAAATTCGGTACAAACTATTGGATTCCTTTTTCAGAATATGAAGTAAATGCAAGAGAAAAGTTTGATAGTAATTTTATGACAGAATTTATTAATGGCAAGCCAACACCTCCCAAAAAATCTATCCATATTTTAAATGTTTTATTTGAGCCAGAAGTACCTTATAATGTAAGCCCTTTACAATTTTCGGAAGAAGCCAAAAATGTTTTTGATGCTGGTAGAGAACTTTGGAAATATTATCATCAACAACCCAACTGTAATGTAAATGCCTCTTTATACGATATTAGAGAATACTTTCAAGGAAGAAATGAAAAAGGAAAAATGAATAACAAAAGCACTGACGAAACTTATACAAACTTAATTAGTAATCTTAGAGAAAAACTAAAAATACTTGCCGAAACAATAGAACCTAAAGTGTATGAATATGGTTTTTTAAAACAATAAAGCCACAGTTTTTATCTATTAATATCCTTTTAAAACAGCTTTCATAATACTATCTTTTTGTGCTTGGGTATAATTGTATTTGTATTGGTATAAGGCAGATTCCCATTCTCCATAGTTTGCATTAGGCAATACAATAAATTTTTTACCAAATTCAGCAGAAACTAAATCTACATTTTTAGAACGTTCTTCTTCTGTTTTTTTATCAAACAGCATACTAAAATCTGCAAGATTATCTCCCATATAAAGTATTACTTCATAATTTTTTAAAACATCTTGTCGGCGTTGTTCTTTGCTTGAAACTTTATTTTTAAGAATTAAATGTTCATTATCGGCATAAGGCAGATTAAATTTTTTTAAGTTGTTAAGTGTTGCTTCTCTTTCTACTTCATCTCTATTAGTTATATAAAATACATGCACATTTTGTTGATGACAAAAGTTAAGGAAAGCTCTTGCACCAGCTAATGTATCAGCAGCAGATTTTGCTGTCCATTCGTACCAAGTTTGTAAAGTATATTCGTTGCCACTATATGCTTGATGCACAGCATAAGGGCTATTATCTACCAATGTTTCATCAATATCTGTAATTATAGCAAGTGGTTTATTGCTTGTAGGTTTATAACTTATTATTGCAGTACGTGCTGTGTTATAAGCCTGATAACAAAGGGCTCTATATTCTGCTGCTCTTTGTTGAAAAAGGCTTGTAAATAATTTGCCATTTAAACTTACATTTTCTGGAAGTAATTGTTGGTTGTTTACAACTGTTTGTTGTGGTGTTTTACAAGCAACAAAAATTAGTGCAACAAGAATAATTGAATTACGCATTTTATTTTTTTTAGCATTGATAGATTTTTATGAAACTAAATTTTAGTTGTTAAATTACTTTGGTAACTTTTATCATATTGGTTGGCAAGTGTAACGATACAGGAATACTTCCAGTATTAATAACAATATTGCCAGGTTGAAGAAAACCTCTTTCTTTTAAAATATTTATTTGGTCTGTAATAATACCATCAACACTTTCTTCTTCATCATAATAAAAAGCTCTTACACCCCAACTAAGACTAAGCTGGTTTATTAAACTTCTTTCTTTAGAAAAAACATATAATGGAGAGCTTGGTCTAAAGCTACTAAGCATAAAACCCGTGTAACCACTTTGTGTCATACCAACTAAAGCATCTGCATTTACATCTCTTGATATTTTACAAGCATTATAGCAAATAGCATCACTTAAAAAAGAAGGGGAGTGAGGTTGTGGAATTAAATCATATTCACGATTATAGCGATACTCTGTTTGCTCTACTTGCAGAATAATTTTTCTCATTGTTTCTACTACTAATGAAGGATGATTGCCTACAGCAGTTTCTGCACTAAGCATTACAGCATCTGTACCTTCTAATACAGCATTGGCAACATCTGTTATTTCACTTCTGTTTGGTTTAATATGGTCAATCATACTTTCCATCATTTGTGTTGCAACAATTACAGGTTTAGCTCTGTGTAAGCATTTTCTAATAATTTCTCTTTGTATTAATGGCACTTTTTCTACAGGAAGTTCTACACCTAAATCTCCTCTTGCAATCATAATTCCATCGCTTTCTAAAACAATATCTCTGATGTTATTTAAAGCTTCTGGTTTTTCTATTTTTGCAATAATTTTTGTTTTACTTTTTCTTTCATCTAATTTACTTCTAAGAATAACAATATCTTTTACACTACGAACAAAGCTAAGAGCAACCCAATCGCATTTTTGTTCAATAATAAATTCTAAATCTTCTAAATCTTTTTCGGTAAGTGCTGGTAAAGAAATTTTTGTATCGGGTAAATTAACTCCTTTGTTAGATGATAATACACCTCCTAATGTAACAACAACTTTTACTTCATGTTCTTTAGAAATATTAACAACTTTTACTTCAATTTTTCCATCATCAATTAAAATTTTATTACCTATATGTATATCTTCTGAAAAGTTTGGATAGCTGATATAAATTTTATCTTTATTGCCAATACATTTTTCATTTGTAAAAGTTAATTCATCTCCATTATTGAGTTGTATAGAATTATTTTCAATTTCACCAATTCTAAGTTTTGGACCTGATAAATCTGCTAAAATAGAGATATTAAAAGGTTGAGTTTTATTAATGTTTCTTATGTGTTCAATAATTTCTGCTTTATGTTCGTGTGTGCCGTGAGAAAAATTTAAACGAAAAACATTTACACCTGCTTGTACAAGTTCTAAAAGTTTTTCATAAGTATCGCAAGAAGGTCCAACTGTTGCAACAATTTTAGTTCTGTGAGACATGTGATTAACACCAGCCTTATTATCCATATCTGTGTGTAAATACTTTGAAATGTTTTTACTCATGTAATTTTATATTCAATTTTTATTTAAGATTTTATTTATGAAGTTAGAATTTTTACAATTTTCATCCATTCTTGCCCAATTTTTTGTTTTTGTTTTACTGCTTCATCTAAAGGTGTATAATAAATTTTATTATTAATAACACCCACCATTACATTTCTTTTTCCACTAAGCAAACTTTCTACTGCATAAAATCCCATGTGGCTTGCAATTAATCTGTCTTGGCAAGTAGGAGAGCCTCCTCTTTGAATGTGTCCTAAAACACAAACTCTAATATCGGCTGTAGGTATTCTTTCTTTGATAACTTTTGCTACATTATTTGCACCTCCAAAATCATCTCCTTCTGCAACAACAATTAGGTTAACTAATTTTTTTCTTTTTTCTTTTTCTGTAAGTGAGCAAATAATTTCTTCCATATCAGTTTTTGTTTCTGGAATTAAAATATTTTCTGCCCCTGTTGCAATGCCACTATGTAAAGCAATGTAGCCAGCATCTCGTCCCATAACTTCTACAATAAAAAGTCTGTCATGTGCATCCATTGTATCTCTTATTTTATCAATGGCTTGCACTGCAGTATTTACAGCAGTATCAAAACCAATAGTTGTATCACTTCCAGCAATATCTTTATCAATAGTGCCAGGTAAGCCAATACAAGGAATATCAAAATCTTGAGAAAATTGCTGTGCACCACGAAAACTACCATCACCACCAATAATTACTAAACCATCAATACCATGTTTTTTTAAATTGTTATATGCTTTCTCTCTTCCAGATAATTCTAAAAATTCTTTACTTCTGGCAGTTTTTAAAATAGTGCCTCCACGTTGTATAATATTAGCAACACTTCTACTATCCATTTTTATTATTTCATCATCTATCATTCCAGCATATCCTCTCATAATTCCATATACTCCTAATCCTCTATAAATTCCTGTTCTTACAACTGCTCTTATTGCTGCATTCATTCCAGGACTATCGCCACCAGATGAAAGCACTCCTATATTTGTAACACTATTTTTATTAGGCATATTTTTTTATTTTATCTCTGTATAGTCAAGCTATTAATTATTTTTAAAAGACTCGTTATACAATAACTTAGTATCAATAAGTTTTAAAATTAACCGACAATATTAAGACTTTAAAATTGGATAGCAAAAGTAGAATATTAATTGTAGTTTTGTAATTGCTTACATTTTAGCAAGATTTTAAAATTGGTTTATTTTTTATAAATTCACTCAATTTATTTTATTTAAAGATTAGAAGTGCAAATATTTATGCAATAAGAATATAATTTTTTCCGAACTTTCGCCACTAAAATTTATATAGTGCAAAAGTTTAAATATTTAGGATTAAGTATTTTATCGGGTATTTTATTATTTATTGCTTGGCCACCATTGCCATTTGTTTTTTGTGTGTTTATTGCTTGGCTTCCTTTATTGTTTATTGCAGATAAAGTATCTCAAAAAATTTCTTTTTTTAGTTATAGTTTTTTAACACTATTTATTTGGAATGTTTGTACTACTTGGTGGATTTGGAATAGTACAGATATAGGAAGTGTATTTGCTATTGCTGCCAATAGTCTTGTAATGTATTTACCTTGGTGGAGTTATTATAATTTTAAAAAGAAATATGGTAGCAATATTGGTTATGTAGCATTAATATCTTTTTGGATGTTGTTTGAATACATTCATCTTAATTGGGAATTAAGTTGGCCTTGGTTAAGTTTAGGAAATGTATTTGCAAAAAAAACAAATTGGGTTCAATGGTACGAGTTTACTGGAGTTGCTGGTGGTACACTTTGGGTTTTTATTGTAAATATTTTATTGTACGATTTAATTAAAAAAATAAAGATTGAAACCTCAACTGTTGTAACAACTAATTGGAAAATTTTAAGAATAACTATTTTATTGTTACTGATAATTATTCCTGCTGTTGTATCTATTAGTTTGCAATTAGATAATTCTGAAAAAGAAATAGCAACTAATAATGTTGTAATTGTACAACCCAATGTTGATCCTTATCAAAAGTTTGAAAGTTCTTCTACAAGTGGTCAAATAAAAAAATTGATTGAATTATCTGAAAAAGAAATTGACTCAAATACAAAGCTTGTTTTGTGGCCAGAAACTGCTTTAAGTGCACAGGTTGCAATCAATGATTTAAAAGCTGCACCTATATATCAACCAGTTTTTGATTTTATTAATCGTCATCCTAATATTACTTTGCTTACAGGAATAGAAACGTATAAAGTTTTTACTGAGCCTACCAAATACTCACAAAAATCTGCTCAAGGAATTTATTATGAAAGTTATAATGCAGCTATTGCATTGAATAGTAAATTACCTATTCAGTTTTATTATAAAAGTAAATTAGTACCAGGTGTAGAAACATTACCTACATTTTTAAAATTATTAGCACCATTGTTTGAAAAATTTGGAGGCACTACAGGAGGTTATGCAAAAGATGAAGTTTCAAAAATATTTCGTGTTTCTGAAAACCCTTTTATTGCAGCACCAGTAATTTGTTATGAAAGTATTTATGGTGCTTATGTTGCATCATATATACAAAAAGGAGCAAACTTAATAGCCATAATAACCAATGATGGTTGGTGGGGTAATACAGCAGGTCATAAACAACATTTGGCTTATGCAAAACTTAGAGCAATAGAAACAAGAACTTGGGTTGCAAGAAGTGCCAATACAGGAATTAGTGCAGTTATAAATGCTTATGGAAATATACAAGCAACAAAAGAATGGAATACAGAAGGTAGTATAAAATATGCAATTCCATCTACTAATTATAAGCAAACTATTTATGTGAAATATGGAGATTATTTGTATAAAATATTTTCGGTTATTGCTTTTTTATTAATTGCTTGGAACATAATTGATAAAATTAAAAATAGAAAATCAAATTAAATTTTAATGAAAGTGAATACACCAAAAACATTTAGTTATAAAGGCTGCACAATATCTTATAGGGTTATAGGTAATGGAAAGCCAGTTGTATTTGTTCATGGATTTGGAGAAACATCTGACATTTATCAAAAACAAATTGATTTTTTAAAAGAACATTGTTTATTAATTGTTCCTGATTTGCCTGGTAGTGGAAAAAGTACTTTACTTACCACATCAGAAGAAAAAAATAATGAAGAAGTTTCTGTAAAATTTCCTGCATCTATCAACGATTATGCAGATTGTATTGCTGCATTAATTGAAGAAGAAAATATTCATGAGGTTACATTATTAGGTCATAGTACGGGAGGATATATTACTATGGCTTTTGCACAAAAGCATCATCAATTATTAAATGGTTTTGGATTAATTCATTCAACTGCTTATGCAGATAATGAAGTTAAAAAAGGAAATAGAAAAAGAGGTATTCAAATGGTAGGAGAGTATGGGGGATATGGATTTTTAAAAACAATTATTCCTAATTTATTTGGAGATAAATTTAAGAAAGAACATCCTGAACAAATAAATGAATTGATAGAAGCATCAAAAAAGTTTGATGACAATGCATTGCAACAATATTATTTTGCTATGCACAACAGACCTGACAGAAGAGTTGTATTAAAAGAAAGTAAAGTGCCTGTATTGTTTATTGCAGGAACTGAAGATACAGTTGCACCAATTAATGATGTATTACTACAAGCAAGTATGCCTCAACAATCTTTCATACATGTTTTAGAAAACATTGGGCACATGGGAATGTGGGAAGCAACAGAAAAAATGAATAATTATCTTCTTGAATTTATTAATAGATAAATACAAAATTTAATATCAACTATAAAAGCAGCATATCGTTATCAAAAATGTTCTATTAGTGTTGAATTAAGAATTATTATTGCAATGTTAAAAGAAGTTTTCGCATAGAAATCGGTTAAATTACTTTTGTATTTTTAACGCTTGGAAATTTATAAAATGAAAAAATTATTAGTTACTTGTTTCGTTTTAGTTGCATTTAATATTGCAGCTTTTGCTGAGCATATTTCAGGGGGTGAGTTACTGTATCAGTATATAGGACCTGGTGATAACAATACTGATAGATATATGGTAACATTGCGTTTGTTTAGAGAGTGTGGTCCTACAGGTCCAAACTTTGCAGCATTAGATGGAGAAAATGTAACCATAGGTATTTACAATAATAATGGATTAACTTTAGTAGGGACCAAGCAATTAGTTCAACAATTTTCTGGTACACCACCTACTGTAAAAAATACACAAGGAGCAAACCCTTGTTTATTACCTTTTATAAATGTTTGTTATCAAATTGGTACTTGGAAAGCAACTATAGATTTACCAAAAACACCCGATGGATATACACTTTCTTGGATAAGATATACAAGAACAGCAATAACCAATGTATCAAATCCATCATCTCAAATGGGTGCTACATTTACTACTAAAATTCCAGGCACCAATCAACTACCAACAGGTAATAATAGTTGTCCAACTTTTGCAGTAAGAGATACAAATACTGTTTGTATTAATGCTGATTTTATTTTAGACTTTAGTGCTACAGATGTTGATGGAGATTCGTTGGTATATAAATTAAGCCCTGCTTATGATGGACAAAATGGTCCAAATCCTAGCCCTTCACCACCACCACCTCAAGTATTAAATCCTACATCATTAGTTTATCCATCACCTTATAGTCCAACAAATCCATTTGGTACAGGAGCAACTATTAATTCTCATACAGGAATTATTAGTGGTATTGCACCACCAGTTGCAGGAAAATATGTTGTATGTGTAACTGTGCAAGAATGGCGTGGTGGAGTACTAATAAATGAACATAGAAAAGATATGATTTTAAGAGTAGCCAATTGCTCAACAGTAAAACCAAATGTAGGACCAGATGATAAAACTTGCGATGGCTTAACTTACCATTTTGAAAACCAATCTCCAAATGCTTCTATCATTTCATACTTATGGAAATTTGGAGATGGAAATACATCAACTTCACCAACACCAACTCATACATATACTGATACAGGTAAGTTTTTAATAATGTTGAAAGTTACTGCAACAGGTGGTTGTCAAGATTCTTCTTTCAAATATGTATATGTTTATCCAGGGTTCAATCCTGCAATAAATGTACAAGGTTCATGTGTTGTATCGCCAATAAAATTTTTCGATGCAACAACTTCTGTTTATGGAGTTGTAAATTCTTGGAGTTGGAATTTTGGCGACTTAACTACATTGGCAGATACTTCAATTAAAAAAGATTCATCTTGGTTATTCCCATCTTCTGGAACATATACTGCAACCTTACTTGCTGGTAACAGTAAGGGTTGTTTAGATACAGTAACAAAAGTATTTACTGTTAGAGATTTGCCAATCATCAACTTACCTTTTAAGGATACTTTAATTTGTAGTATAGATACTTTGCCATTAGTTGCAAACACAACAGGCAATGTTGTATGGACACCAAATTATAATATACTCAATGCTAATACTATTCATCCTTTAGTTTATCCAAAAGATACAACTACTTATGTTATTACTGTAAATGATGCAGGATGTATTAGTAAAGATTCTATAAAAGTAAATGTGTTAGATTTTATAACGGTTGATGCTGGTGCAGATTCTACAGTTTGCTTAACAGATGAATTTAAGTTGAATCCTCAAAGCCAAGCATTAAGTTTTTTATGGACTGCATCAACAGGTGAAGTAGTGGCACCTCAAAAATACCCTTTAGTAAAACCAACAACAACAACAAAATATTATGTAACTGCTAACTTAGGTAAATGTCAAGATAAAGATTCGGTAACTATTAAAACAGTTCCTTATCCAAAAGCAATTGTAAATAATGTAGCTCCAATATGTTTTGGAAACAATACTCAACTTCATGGAAGTATTGTTGGTAGTAGTTTTATATGGTTGCCAACTACTAATATGGTTAATGATAATACACTTACACCTATTGTAAATCCAGCACAAACAACATCATACATTCTTACAGCTTATGATACATTAGGTTGCCCTAAACCTAATAGTGATACAGTTGTAGTAGAAGTAATACCTAAGGTAGAAGTTTTTGCAGGAAATGATACAGCAGTAGTTTTAAATCAGCCATTACAATTAAATACAATTACAAGCACTATTCCATCAACTAGTGTTTATAATTGGAGTCCAAGCGTTGGATTAAGTAATACAACTATTGCTAATCCAATTGCTACTTTAAATATTAATGCAGATTCTATAAAATATAAAGTAGTAGTTACAAGACCAGAAGGATGTAAAGGCTCTGATGAAATAGTTGTAAAAATTTTTAAAACCCAGCCTGATATTTTTATACCTACAGCATTTACTCCTAATAACGATGGAAAGAATGATGTATTAAAACCAATACCAGTAGGCATTACAAGAATAGATTTCTTTAGAATTTATAATAGAGCCGGACAATTAATTTTTGATACAAAAGAATATATGAAAGGTTGGGATGGAAAAGTAGGAGGTGTACCTCAACAAAGTGGTACTTATGTTTTTACTGCACAAGGAGTAGATTATACAGGAAAAACAGTTTTTAAAAAGGGAACAGTTGTATTGATTAGATAATTATAATTGACTAAAAATAATTTTAAAAAGGATAATTGAAAAATAAATAGCAGAAGAAGTTTTTTTGAATAGAGTGTAACATTATTTTTTTATTGATAAGCATAATTTTTACTAGTTCAATATCTTTTATCAAACTATTATTTTGTTATTAAACCATTAATAGTTTCTCTCTACTATTGCTGCCCTAAATTTTTTTTAATTAACAGATTTATTAATTATAGATTAGATAATATAGATAGATTATGAAACATTTACTAACATTTATTTTTGGCGTAGTTGTATTTATTGCACAAGGTCAAACACCAGTGCCAATGGCTTCTCAAACAAATTTTACTTATACAGAAAATTTTGCTGATATTAATAATTGGACATTTAAAACAAGCCCCGATGATGGAACTTTTGTATCTGGCAATGGAGCAGCAGCATGGCAAGGTTTAGAAGTAAATAATACTGGTACAATACCAAGTGCAACAAAACTAACAGTGGCATCTAATTTTTTTCAAATTCCACCAACTGGTAATGGAGGTTATAGTAGTGGTATTTATAAAGGCAATCAAAAGTTAGAAATGCTCTCTACTGGCACAACAAATAATACAAGCTCTTTAGCTATTGATTTTTTTATGAATTTTACTGGCGTAAATGCTGGTACATTAAGTTTTGATTGGGCTTCCATTAATAATTCTACTGGCAACAGAAGTAGCTCATTAAAAGTTTATGCCTCTATTGATGGTATTACTTTTACAGAAATTACATCAGCAGAAGTATTAAATTTTACCAACAATAATCCAACAGCAGGAAGTATTGTAAATGTAATGTTACCAACATTTTTTAATAATGCACCCAAAGCACAACTTCGTTTTTATTATTATAATGGCACAGGTGGCTCGTCTGGTAGCAGACCAAGATTAAGTATTGATAATGTAAAAGTTACTGCTGTATCAACAGTACCTTGTACTACACCTCTTGCACAGCCTACTAATTTTACTTTAGGCACAGTAAACTATAATAGTATTCATTTTTCATATAATGCTGCAACTCCTGCACCAAACGATTATATGGTAATAATAAATACAAACAATACATTAACCACTTTACCAGTAAATGGAACAACTTATAATGTAGGAGATGCTTTAGGAGATGCTACAATTATTGGTTTAACTAATAACACAAACTTTACTGCAACAGGGTTAGATTTATCAACTACTTATTATTTCTTTATTCTTTCTGTAAATAATTCTTGTACTGGTGGTCCATTGTATTTAACAACATCTCCTTTAACAGGCAATGCAACTACTACAGCAGGAGCATTACCTTGTGTTGCTCCTGTAAGTCAGCCAACCAACTTAACATTTAATAATATTACTACAAGTAGTATAACAGGAAATTTTACATCAGCTTCAAATACCGATGAATACTTAATTGTAAGAAGTTTATCTCCTACATTTACTGGAACATTAAATAATGGAACTACTTATAATGGTGGAATGGTTTTAGGAAATGGAAGTGTTGTTACAAGAACTTCAGGCACTACGTTTACAGCAAATAATTTAGTAAGTGGCACAACTTATTATTTTTATGTATTTGGATTAAATAATCAAAATTGTACTAATGCTCCTGCTTATAATTCTTCAAATCCATTAACTGCAAATACTACAACAATAGCATTGCCAGTTTGTATAGCCCCTTCTACACAAGCAACTCAGTTAAATATAACAGCATCCAATAATTATATCAATGGATATTTTACAGCCTCTTCTTCTGCTGATGGTTATATAATTGTTAGAACAACAACTCCAACATTATCGGCAACTCCTCAAAATAATACAACCTATAATGTTGGTAATAGTTTAGGTAATGGTGTTGTAATTCAAAATAATTCAGCTACTGCATTTATAGATGTTAATCTTGCATCATCAACCACCTATTATTATCACATTTTTGCAAAGAATGATATTTGCACTGGTGGTGTTGCATACTTAACATCAAATTCATTAACTGCTAGTGCAACTACTACTGTTACATCAACAAGTAATTGGTATTACGGAAATATTCATTCACATTCTTCTTATTCAGATGGTAATCAAGATAACACTTCTTTAACTCCAGCAAATGATTATGCTTATGCAAAAAATTCTTTGTGCATGGATTTTTTAGGAATATCTGAACACAATCATTCAGGTGCAGGAATGAATATTAGTAATTGGCTTCCTGGTTTAAATCAAGCAGCAGCAGCAACAACTTCTAATTTCCTTGCATTATATGGAATGGAGTGGGGTGTAATAAGCAATGGTGGTCATGTGTTAGTGTATGGTACTGATCAGCTAATTGGTTGGGAAACTAATAACTACAATGTGTATGTACCAAAAAGTAATTATATAGGAACTCCAGAAACTAATGGTACAACAGGTTTGTTTAGAACTATAAATAATTTAGGAGGCAATACATTTGCATCATTAGCACATCCTTCTTTTTCTGATTATAATGGCTTAGCAAATATTCCTTACAATGCAACAGCAGATAGTGCTATTATTGGTTCTGCAGTAGCAAGTGGTTTGGCATTTAGTACAAATACTACCTACTCTAATCCTCCAAGCTCTTATGGATACATTGATTTTTATACAAGAATGTTGAGTAAAGGATATCATATTGGTCCATCAATGGATCATGATAATCATTATACCAATTTTGGTAGAAGCAATAATAATAGATTAGTTGTAGTAGCACCTTCATTAACACAAAGTAATTTTTTTACTGCAATGCGTAGTAGAAGTTTTTATGCAACGGAAGATTGTGATACAAAAGTGGTATTTACTTTAAATAATGCACCAATGGGAAGTATTAATTCTGGTTCTGCAATGCCATCAATTTCTATTTATGCTTATGACCCAACTAATCCAAGTGCTATACCAACCATTAAATTAATGTATGGCGTTGCAGGCAATGGTGTTTTACCTGTTCAAATAGCTTCTATTAATAATAGTGTTTTAAGCTATACAGATTTTACAGTGGCAGATAACTCAAATGTTTATTATTATGCCGATATATTAATAGATGGCAAACGAACAATGACAGCACCAATTTGGTACACTAAAA
The DNA here is from genome assembly GCA_051715485.1 of Chitinophagales bacterium. GTDB lineage: Bacteria > Bacteroidota > Bacteroidia > Chitinophagales > Chitinophagaceae > UBA1930. The sequence continues at coordinate 3,803 of JBPXJV010000004.1, read as the reverse complement.
CTTCTGTTGTACCTGTTAAACTAATTTCATTTAAAGCATCATTAAATAACGAACGTAATTGGGTAAATATATCTTGGATAACTACCAATGAACTAAACAGTAATTATTTTGTTGTTGAAAAATCTGCTGATGGAATTCATTTTAAAACATTAGATACAGTTAAGGCATACAACCTTCAAGGTATTAATAATTATAGCACTTTAGATAAAGAACCTTTTTCTAAAACAACTTATTATAGATTGAAACAAGTTGATGTTGATGGGAGTTATACATACTCTCAAATTGTAGCAGTACAGATAAATGCAGAGAATTATACTTTTAATATTTATCCTAACCCTGTTAGAGATGTTGCTATCGCTTCAATATATTCTGTAACTACATCTGATAGTAAAATGATTATTACAGATATTACAGGAAGAATTGTAAAGCAACAACCTATTAAATTACAAAGAGGCACACAACAAGTTGAAATAAATTTAAGTAATATTAAAACAGGAAATTATCAAGCAACTATTTATTTGAATGGACAATATATAACCAGAAAAATTTTGAAACTGTAATAGATATTTATCAGATGAAGTTTATGCTTCACTCAATTTAATATCTATCAGTTTTAGTTGTAAAGATTTTTCTCCATTCCATTCATTGATATCAATGGAGAATACAATATCTAAAGGCTTTTTACATTCTAATAATTCAAATTTATCTGCCATATTAAAACCAATGCAAGAAAAATGAATATCATTTTGTTTTACAGATAGCTTTAAGTGTTGTTCTTTTAAAACTCTTGAAAAGCCTGTATCATTTACCTTTTCTGCAAGAAAAATGGGTCTCATATTTTCTGGTCCAAAAGGCTCCATTTGAGAAATAATATTGAAGAATGAAAAATTAATTTCAGAAAAATTAATTTTTGCATCAATAATAATTTCAGGTATTAAAAGTTCGGGGGTAATGGTTTTTTGAACAGCAATTTCAAACGCTTTACTAAAATTATTAAGTTGTTCTGGCAATAAGTTTACTCCTGCTGCTGCAAAGTGTCCACCATAAGTTGTAAGATATTCTTTACAAGAATGTATTGCTTCATACACATTAAAACCTGCAACACTTCTTGCACTACCAGAAATAAATTCACCACTTTTTGTAAGTACAATTGTTGGTCTATAATACTTTTCTATTAGTCTGCTTGCAACAATTCCTACAACACCTTTGTGCCAATTTTCATTAAACACAACTGTTGTTTTTCTATACAAAAACGATGTATCATTTTCAATAATAGCTAATGCTTCTTGGGATATGTTAGAGTCGGCTTCTCTTCTTTCTGTATTATCTATGTGCAGCATTTCTGCATATTCAAGAGCTTTCTTTTCGTCTTTTTCTATAAATAGTTGAACAGCTTTTTTTGCATCATCCATTCTGCCAGCAGCATTAATTCTTGGTGCTACAATAAAAACTAAATTATTTACAGTTATGCTTTTTTGTTTTGCTGCTAATTGCATTAATGCTTTAATACCAGTGTTGGGGGTTTCATTAATTTTTTTTAATCCGTAATAAACTAAAACTCTATTTTCATCAGTAATAGGTACAATATCTGCTGCTATAGCAGTTGCAACTAAATCTACATATTGTAAGTAAGTTGAATTATCTAATTGCAGTTTTTCTGATATGGCTTGCATTAGTTTAAAACCAACACCACAGCCACACAATTCTTTGAAAGGATAAGTACAATCTTTTTGTTTAGCATTTAAAATGGCAACAGCATTGGGTAAAATATCGTCTGGCAAATGGTGGTCACAAACTATAAAATCAATATTCAATGTTTTAGCATAATTAATCAGTTCAATACTTTTAATGCCACAGTCTAATGATATAATGAGAGAAAAATTATTTGTTGCAGCATAATCAATTCCAGCTTTACTTACACCATAACCTTCTTTATAACGATGTGGTATATAATAATCTATATTGCTATAAATATTACCTAAAAAACTGTACATGCTTGCTACACTTGTAGTTCCATCTACATCGTAATCTCCAAACACTAAAATTTTTTCTTTATTATTAAAAGCTTGTAAAATTCTTTCTACAGCTTTATCCATATCTTTCATTAACCATGCACTGTGCAGGTGATCTAAAGATGGACGAAAATATTTTTTTGCTTTTTCGTAATTATCAATACCACGTTGAACAAGTATTTTGCAGATAGTGTTGTTAATTTTTAATTCCTTTTCTAAGGACATTACTTTGTTTGTATCTGCTTCTAATATATTCCATCTTCTTTGCATAATTTTTTTTCTAAAAAGTTCTATCAGTAGTATATCTAACCAATTCTTCTAAAGCATCTCTTACATCTGTTTTTGGAAACTTATATAAAATATTCAAGGCTTCATCTCTATATTCAAACATTTTTTTTGTGGCATAATCAATACCACCATGTTTGTTTACCATTTCTATTACATAGTTTACTTTTTCTTTTTCAGTATTTTGATTTTTTACTATGTAAATAATTTTCTTTTTAATATCAGGTGTACAGTTATTAAGTGTGTATATAATTGGTAGAGTTAATTTTTTTTCTCTTATATCGTTACCAGTTGGTTTGCCAATATTTTTACCATTATAATCAAACAAATCATCTTTTATTTGAAAAGCCATTCCTGTTTTTTCGCCAAATAATCTTAACTGTTCAACAGCTACATCATTATCAAAAGTAGATGCAGCACCAGCAGCACAAGAAGAAGCTAATAAAGAAGCTGTTTTCCCTTTTATTATCTCGTAATAAACTTCTTCTTTTAAATTTAAGTTTCTAGATTTTTCAATTTGTAAAAGTTCTCCTTCACTCATTTCTTTTACTGCTGTAGAAAGTATTTGTAAAATTTGATGATCTTTATTGTTTAAGGAAAGTAATAATCCTTTTGAAAGTAAATAATCGCCAACTAAAACAGCAATTTTATTTTTCCATAAAGCATTAATTGAAAAAAAACCTCTTCGTTGCATTGCATCATCAACCACATCATCATGAACCAAAGTTGCAGTATGCAATAATTCTACTAAAGAAGCTGCTCTATACGATGTTTCACCAATTTCTCCACCCAATTTAGCAGAAAGTAATACAAACATTGGTCTCATTTGTTTGCCTTTTCTTTTTACAATATACTCCATTATTCTATCTAATAGAGCTACTCTGCTTTTAACTGCTTCTTTAAAATGAGATTCAAAAAGTTTTAGTTCTGATTCAATAATTTTTCTGGCAAGATTCATTAGAGTGAAAATAAAGTTGCAATATACTTACACAAACAATACTGACAAGTATTAGTTGCTTCTTTATTAGTATGCTTAAAATATTAATGTTAAAAAAGAGAAATATTTTGGTATTTTATTTGCTTTAGCTACTTTTGCCGTTAATTAGAGGCTTTAACACTTCAAATATTTAACTTATAAATTTATATTATGACAAGCAAAAAGTACACATTACTTGCAATTGCTTTTACACTTTTTCAAGTGGCAAGTTTTGCACAAAACACAGATTGGGGATGGGATTGGAAAGATAGTTCTAAAATTCCTGCAAAAAGATTACCCCAACACAATGAATTTTTAAACAACAATTATCCTTATCCTGCTCAACCACGCAGTCAGTGGGAATTAGGAATTTCTGGTGGACCATCTTTTATTATTGGAGACATAAACCCAAAAATAGGTTTTGGTGGTTCAATCACTGCTCGTAAAGCTATTAACCACACTTTTTCTTTAAGAGCAGGTTATTTTGGTTCTATCAATTCTGGTAAACCAAGTACTTGGGGTGGGGTAAA
>JBPXJV010000003.1:0-32606 GCA_051715485.1 Chitinophagales bacterium | reverse complement strand
GGTGTGTTAATGCCTATGCAAGCTGGTGTAAATTTTAAACTAGCTAAAGCAATCAACAACAATGTTATTGGTGCTGCATTAATTTCATTTATTATTGGTACAAGTATTTTAGCTTGTTATGCCTTATTTACAAATCAACTAAAATTTAATGTATTAACAGTTGCAAAAACACAACCTTATTGGATTTGGATGGGTGGTGTGTTGGGTGCATTTTTTGTTGCTGCCACAACACTTATTGTTCCAAAAATTGGTTCTTCATTAGCGTTCAGTTCTATTATTGCTGGGCAATTATTTATTTCTGTTATTATAGACCATTATGGATTATTAGGTGTGCCTGTAACTCCTGTTACTATTAAAAAAATAATTGGAATAGTATTACTTGGTGTTGCAATTTGGTTGATAAAAGAAAAATAAATTGATTTTCTATCAACTCATCATAAACAAGTAGCTTTGCACATTATCATCATCCTGTTGTAAAACAGTAAACTATTTAAACATGAGTAAAAAACCATTTGAAAAATTTATCAATAAAGAGCCTAAAGGTGCTGCTAAAAAAGAGCAATATCGTCAAGAAAAAAGAAAAGCAAAAGCCGAAGCAAGGGCAATAGGTGAAGAAGAAAGAAGAAAAAAATTTCAAAAAGAAACACAAGGTTCATCAGCAAACTTTAAGAAAACAAAATTTGAACCTAACAAAAAACAATACGAAAAAAGAACCCCATCTTCCCCTCAAAAAAAATATTCCAATAAAAATAAACAAACCGAAGAGCCAAAATCAAATCATCAAAAACCTACTAAAAGTGTTACTCAATTAATGCCATTAAATAAATTTGTGGCACATGCAGGTGTTTGTGGCAGAAGAGAAGCTGCTGAATTAATTAAAGAAGGTATTGTTACTGTAAATAAAAAAATTATTATAGAGCCAGGTTTTAAAGTTAATGGAACAGAGGACATTAGATTGAATGGAAAACAACTTTTTGCTCAACAAAATTTAGTATATATTTTATTAAACAAACCCAAAGATTATATTACTACAGTTAAAGACCCACAAGGAAGAAAAACTGTTTTTGATTTAATAAAAAACGCCTCTCTAGAAAGAGTTTTTCCTGTTGGAAGATTAGATAGAAATACAACAGGTGTTTTATTGCTAACAAACGATGGCGAACTAACACAAAAACTTACACATCCATCTTACGAAATAAAAAAAATTTATGAAGTAAAATTGGATAAACCTGTTACAAAAAAAGATATGGAAGCAATAGCAACAGGCATTACACTCGAAGATGGATTTATACAAGCTGATAGTATTGCTTATTCTGACAATAACGACAAAAGCCTTGTAGGCATTGAAATACATAGTGGTAAAAATAGAATTGTAAGAAGAATTTTTGAACACTTAGGTTATGATGTAAAAGGTTTGGATAGAGTTATGTTTGCCAACCTTACAAAAAAAGATGTAGTAAGAGGTAAGTGGCGTATGCTTCATGAAAAAGAAATAAGATTATTAAAATTTATGAATAAAAGTTTTGTAAGAAAACAAAAAGAACAAAAACTAATTACTGAATAAATATGCAGAAATTAGACATCATTTTTGAGAACTATTTATTTATTGCTATCAATAAACCATCAGGTGTTTTAAGTGTGCCCGACAGAAAACAATCTGAACCTTCACTAAAAGATATTTTAATTGCTAAATATGGACAAATTTTTACTGTTCATCGTTTAGATAAAGATACAAGTGGGGTAATAGTTTTTGCTAAAAATGCAGATACTCATAAACAGCTTTCTCAACTATTTGAAAGTAGAGAAATTGAAAAATTTTATGTTGGTTTGGTGCATGGCAGTTTAGTAAATACTTCTGGAAGTATTGATGCACCAATTATGATGCACCCTGCAGATAATGGTACAATGATGATTCATCAAAAAGGAAAACCATCATTAACAGATTATAGTTTATTAGAACAGTTTAAGTTTTTTTCTTGGGTGCAATTTCAAATTCATACAGGTCGTACACATCAAATTAGAGTACATTCAAAACACATTGGCAATAGTATTGTAGGTGATAATTTATATGGCGATGGGAAACCGATTTTACTTTCTTCATTAAAAAGAAATTTTAAATTATCTAAAAATGAAGATGAAGAAAAACCAATTCTTAACAGATTAGCATTACACTCTTCAAAACTAAAATTTAATTTAAACAATGAAGCATTTTTGATAGAAGCCCCATTGCCAAAGGATTTAAGAGCATTGCTACAACAATTAAGAAAACTAAACAAATAATTTAACAACTACATTTTTTTCTTCAATAAAATATCATTTACAATTTTTACACTTTCATTTACAAACTTTACAATTACTTTTGGGTAGTTAAAATCTTATTTTATGCGTTGGTTATTTTTATTTATAATAGCAAGTTGTTTTTCTTTATCAGCATCAGCACAATGTGCTACTTACAAATTAACTTCAAAAGGCGATACATTAAATTGTACAGAAGCTGGTGGTAATAAAAGAGGAAAATGGAAAATACGTGTAGAACCATTAAGAGGAAACCCTGGTTTTGAAGAAGAAGGAATGTATGCAGATAATAGAAAAGAAGGCATTTGGCGTAGATATAATTTAATGGGAGATTTAGTAGCCATTCAAAATTATAAATGGGGTAATTTAGATGGAATATCTCAATACTTTACAGTTGCTGGACTTGAAAGAGAAGAAAGTTGGAGAGCAATGAATCCATTAAATCCTTACGACACAATTTTAGTAGAAGATGTAAATGACGAAAACAAATATGTAGAAGTAATTTTGCCAAATGATGGTAAAAGTTTAAAACATGGCAGATGGACTTGGTATAGACCAGGTAGTACAGGAATTGTAAAAACAGAAATGTGGTCGTTAAATAAATTAGTTGTTCCTAAAGAAGAAACCAAAACAGAAGAAGCCAAAAAAGAAGAACCTAAGAAAGTAGAAAAGCCCAAAGAAGTTCAACAATTTGAAAAGAAAGGTAATAACAAAAAATCTGTAAAAGTTCGTGATGGACGAACAGGTTGATGCCATAATATACCTATCTAAAACTTATCATAGAAGAAAGAGGATAACGAATATTTTTATACATCATCATATCTACTTTTATTTTTCCTACAGCTATAGGGCTTTCAATTCTAAGTGGTATATGGTTTGCATCATCACTTACCCACACAGTCATTTTTTCTCCACCTTCAAAAATGGTTCCTTTAATTAATAATGGTTTAAACTTAATTGCTCTGAATTTTCCATAACGAGTTTTAATAGTTTCTTTACCCATATACTTTACATAAAGGTTGTACACTTCGTTATCTAAAAACATGTTGAAAGGAATTTTATCTCCCACTTTATATTTAGCAAAATCAATATTTCTTGCATAATAAATAGCACTTAAAACATCTTGCACACAATCGGGTACTTTATAAATGCCTTTAGTTGTTATAGCAGAATTTGTTTGACGATTAAAAGTAATATTCTCATAAAATTTATATCCACCTTCATCTACATTTCTTATAAATTTTAAAGGTTGTAATGATGCTGTATCAATAAAAGTTTCATATCTATCTCTTACCTTAAAAATCCAATCATAACTTGAGTTTGATGAACCTAAGCCAACAACATGATAAACTGGTGTGTTATTAAATGTTGTAAGTGTTGTTGCAAAACTTGCAGTTCCTGCATCAATATACATACCTAAAGCATTATAAAATATTTTAAATGTAATGGTTTCTCCATCTTGAAAAGTAGTATTTCTTATACCACAAAAATCATCATCTGCTGAGGTAAGTGTAAACCAAGAAAATGTTGCTACAAATAGGGTTGATAGTTTTTTCATACTTATTACTTCTTAAATAATTTTACTCCTAAAATAAATAAACTTCCAGCAATAGCTGGTATTACTCTATTAATAAACCATATTATTGCTGCTGTAAAAACTATGCCAAGAGTATTGGCACTTAATAATCCAAATAATTGTTTGCTCACTTCGCCTCTTAAACCTAACTCTGCAATAGGTATAGATGGTACAACAGCTAATACCAAAAACAACACACACACCATCCAAGATAATTGCATAATAGAAGCCTCTACCTGAAACAATTGTAGCAATAATAAATATTGCACCACAAATACAACGAATCTCAAAAAAGAAAGTAATAAAATTTTTGTTAATTCCTTATAATGAAAATCTTCTAACTTTTGAATATAAAAACTATACTTAGCAACAAATGGAATTTTTTCCATCAATTTTGTTAGCCACGACATTTGAAAATAAATGAATAAAAAAATAATGGTTAAAAAACTTAAAGAATACATCATTGCATTTAACCAAAATTTATTCAATCCTTCTAAATGATGTGTATCATCTAAAATATTTATTCTTAAATACACTAATCCAATTAAACCCATTACTAACGTTATAATTAATTGACTAAGGCTTCCAACAATAGAAAGTGCAACAGCTCTTAATCTATTACCATCTTTTAAATACACTACCCTACCTACATACTCTCCTATTCCATTAAAAGTATTTAAAGCAACAGCCTGACCAGTAAATATGGCTCTATAAGCTCTAAAAAAAGGAATTTTTTGAATGCCAGCAACTAATATTTGCCACTTCTTTGCTTCAATACCCCAATTAATAAACATTAATACAATTACTGCATACAACTTCCAAGAAGATGCGGTTGAATAAGAATTTAAAATTATTTGCCATGCCTCATGCAAATTAGGCTGCTCTTTTACTTGTTTGTAAATAGAAAAACTTAACCATACAAATAATACTGGACCTACAACGTAGTTAATGAATATTTTATATTTTTTTTTCAGCAGTAAAAAGTTTTATGATACAAAATAAGGCATATACAAATATTTTAAGAAAATTATCAAATCTTATTTATTTTAGACGAATAAAAATTTATTGAAATTTAGACTACAATTAAAAAAATTTTACCCAAAACTAAATTGATTAATCTGCCTCTATTAGTTGATATTACTTAATTTTGAAACGTCAAATACTTACTGTTATGGAATTACAAAAATTAGAATCCATCTTTCTGCAAAGAATAAAAGATGAAATTAAGATAGAACCAAAAGACTGGATGCCTGAAGCATACAGAAAAACAAATATCAGACAAATAAGCCAACATGCTCACAGTGAAGTTGTAGGTATGTTACCTGAAGGAAATTGGATAACAAGAGCCCCATCATTAAAAAGAAAAGCAATACTCTTAGCAAAAATTCAAGATGAAGCAGGGCATGGTTTATACTTATACTCTGCTGCTGAAACATTAGGAATTAGTAGAGAAGAAATGATAGTTCAATTACATACCGGCAAAGCAAAATACTCTTCCATTTTTAATTATCCTACTCTTTCTTGGGCAGATATGGGAGCAATTGGTTGGTTAGTAGATGGTGCTGCTATTGTAAATCAAATTATGCTATGTCGTACATCTTATGGTCCTTATTCAAGAGCTATGATAAGAATTTGTAAAGAAGAAAGTTTTCATCAACGTCAAGGTTTTGAAATTCTTTGGGTTTTATCTCAAGGCACAAAAGAACAAAAAGCTATGTGTCAAGATGCAATTAATCGTTGGTGGTGGCCAAGTTTAATGATGTTTGGGCCAAGAGATAGTGAAAGTCCTAATACTGGTCAAAGTATGGAATGGAAAATTAAAATAAAATCAAACGATGAGTTAAGACAACAATTTGTTGATATGATTGCAGAGCAAGTAAAAGTTTTAGGTATGACTTTACCAGACCCAGATTTAAAATGGAATGAAAAAAGATTACATTATGATTTTGGTGAAATTAATTGGGAAGAATTTTGGAATGTTGTTAATGGAAATGGTCCATGCAATAAACAAAGATTAAATGCAAGAAGAAAAGCACATGAAGATGGTGCTTGGGTAAGAGATGCAGCAACTGCTTATGCAGAAAAAAGAAATAATAAACAATCAAAAGTTGCTTAATGAAAAAAGAAGTTTTATTTTTTGTAAGTATCATTTCTATTTCATTTTTGATTAGTTGTAAAAATCAAAAAACAGAACCCGTAGATAATAGAATTGCTTTAAGAAACGATACCATTAACACAGTAAAACTTACTGATACTTTAGTAATTTTTGAAGGAACTTGTAGAGGTTGTGAATACGAAACAACTACCAATTTCGATGTATATGATAGTACTGGAATTATTAAATTAGAAACTATTAAAACCATTGATTACAGTTCTCCTGATGAAGCTGGTGGTAATATTAGTAAAGAGATAGAATTGGTGCCTACAAAAACAGGAAAAGCTATTGTAAAATTGTATAAGTTTTGGACAAAAGAAAAAACTACCGAAGATTCATCACATATTCAAAACTATATTATTGAGGTAATTAATTAAAAAACATTTTAAAAAATATAAAACAAAAAGCTATGAACAACTTAATAAAAAAATTCTTTTATGGAGATTATGGCGAAATAGAAGAAGGTACAAACTCTTCTCAAGATGACCAATGGCCTCTTTGGGAAATATTTATTCGTAGTAAACAAGGATTAGACCACAAACATGTAGGCAGCCTTCATGCAGCAGATGCAAAAATGGCTATTGAAAATGCAAGAGATGTTTATACAAGAAGACAAGAAGGTATAAGCATTTGGGTAGTTGAAAGTAAAAATATTACTGCAAGTAATCCAGATGAAGCAGGAGAACTTTTTGAACCAGCACAAGATAAAATTTACAGACATCCAACATTTTATCATTTGCCCGAAAAAGTAAACCACATGTAAAAGAATATTAAAAAAATGCAAACAAAATGAGCACTTCAAAAAATTCCGTTTCAAAAGAAAATAAAATAAATTACCTTTTATATTTAGCAGATACTACACTAATTCTTTCTCACAGAAATAGTGAATGGTGTGGGCATGCTCCTATATTAGAACAAGATATTGCACTTACAAATATTGCATTAGACTTATTAGGGCAAGCAAGAAACTTTTATCAATATGCAGCAGAATTAATTGGCAACAATGCAACAGAAGATAGCCTTGCTTATTTGAGAATAGAAAATGAGTATAAAAATTTATTATTAACAGAACTTCCTAATGAAGATTGGGGCAATACAGTATTACGCCAATATTATTTTTCTGTTTATCAATTTTATTTATACCAACAATTACAAAAAAGTGATGATGAACAATTAGTTGCTATTGCCAGCAAAGCAATTAAAGAAGTTAGTTATCATGTTCGTTGGAGTGGAGAATGGGTTGTTCGTTTAGGTGATGGAACAAAAGAAAGCCACCATCGTATGTTAAATGCTATTGAAAATTTAAAAAATTATATGGGCGAAATGTTTATTGCTGCTGATTATGAAACAGCAATGAATATAGATTTAAACACTATTCAAAAACAATGGGACGAAAAAGTAACCAGTGTTTTTGCAGAAGCCACTCTTCCACTTCCTAAAAATATTTTCAATCATACTGGTGGTAAAAAAGGTGTTCATACAGAACATTTAGGCTATATACTTACAGAAATGCAATACTTGCAAAGAACTTATCCTAACTCAATATGGTAGAAGCCTCAACAGAACTATGCAAAACGAATATCAACATACAACATCTTTAAATGCTCCTTCAAAAGAGAAATTAAAGGAAACTATTTGGAAGATTATTGAAACTGTACCAGACCCTGAAATTCCAGTAATTACCCTTAATGATTTAGGTGTTATAAGAGATGTAAAAGTTGATGATGAAAATAAAATTGAAGTAGTTATTACACCTACTTATATTGGTTGTCCTGCAATGGATATGATGAGTATGAATATAAGACTTGCACTTACAGAACATGGTTATAAAAATGTACAAATAACTAATGTACTTTCACCAGCTTGGACAACAGATTGGATGAGTGAAGATGGAAAAAAGAAATTAAAAGCTTATGGAATTGCTCCACCTAATCAAAAGCAAATAGTTTGTACGCCTGATTTATTTCAACAAGAAGAAGTTGTTCAATGTCCTCGTTGCGATTCTTATCACACAAAAATGATTTCTCGTTTTGGTAGTACTCCTTGCAAAGCATTATATCAATGCAACGATTGTCATGAGCCTTTTGAATATTTTAAATGTCATTAATTAATTTAGTATAACTTATTATGTTACCCATTTTATTAGAAATTAACAACAATATTGCTTTCATTACTCTCAATCGTCCTGAAAAATATAACTCTTTTAATAGAGAGATGGCTTTGTTGTTGCAAGATGTATTTGATAAGTGTAATCAAGATAAAAACGTAAGAGCAATTTATATAACTGGTGCAGGAAAAGCCTTTTGTGCAGGGCAAGATTTAGCAGAGGTTGTAGATCCTAATGGACCAGGAATGGATAAAATTTTAAGTGAACATTATAACCCAATTATTCAAAGAATAAGAAATATTGAAAAGCCTGTAATAGCTGCTATTAATGGTGTTGCAGCAGGTGCAGGTGCAAATATTGCTTTGTGTTGTGATGTTGTTATAGCTACTTCTTCTGCAAGTTTTATACAAGCATTTTCTAAAATTGGTTTAATACCAGATAGTGGAGGAACATTTTTTTTACCCAGATTAATTGGCTTTCAAAAAGCAAGTGCATTAATGATGCTTGGAGATAAAGTAAGTGCCAATGAAGCACTACAAATGGGTATGTTATATAAAGTATTTACTGATGAAACTTTTAAAGACGAAAGTTTAAAAATAGCAGAAACATTAGCCAATATGCCAACCAAAGCATTGGCTTATATAAAACAAGCATTAAATTTTTCTACTCAAAATAATCTTGAAAAACAATTATTGGTAGAAGATAATTTACAACAAAAAGCAGCAATAACAAGTGATTACAAAGAAGGAGTAGCAGCATTTTTAGAAAAAAGATTACCTAAGTTTATAGGTGAATAATTTTTGATAAAGTTGATAAGATTAATAAACTACTCTATAAACAAACATTATCAACTTTCATCATCACAATAAAATAAATAATAATGAGCACACCACAACAAGTAGTAAACCACATGATGCAGCATGATAAGTTTTCTCAATGGTTAGGTATTACTATTTTAGAATTAAAAGAAGGTTATAGTAAAATACAAATGACTGTTAGAGAAGAAATGATGAATGGCTTTGGTATAGCACATGGTGGTGTAGCTTTTAGCTTTGCTGATAGTGCATTTGCTTTTGCTTGTAATAATAGAAATAATTTATCCTTAGCTTTAGATACTTCTATCAACTTTACAAAACCTGTACATACAGATGATGTGCTAACAGCAGAAGCAAAAGAATTGCATAATGGAAAAAGCACAGGTTTATATCATATAACAATAACTAATCAGCACAACCATATTGTTGCTTTGTTTAAAGGCACTTGCTTTAGAACAAATAAAAACTTAGTATAGATTTAAAATTGTCCTGTACTTAATAAAACCAAAGTACAAGCCTCAACAGGTTCTATATTATTCTTAACAGCCAAATCTGCCAATTCTCTATTTTCTGTACCTGGGTTAAAAATAATACGTTTAGGCTTTAGAGAAAGAATATAGTCGTAATACTCTTTTTGTCTTTGAGGATTAAGATAAAGTGTTACAGTATCTACATCATCAACTTTTAAATGTTCTTTATGTACAGGAATATTATCTATAGAAGTTTCTTTATTTCCTATGGCAACAACAGGATGTCCATAAGCTGTTAATTTTTTTACTGCTTTATTACTATATCTATCAATATTATCAGATGCTCCTAATACCAATGTTTTCTTTTTCATAAAAATATTTTATGATTTATATTTTTTCTTGAAATAATGCTTATCAAAAATCTTGTGCTAAGTTAGGAACAATGCTGTATAATTTGTTATACATCTTTCCTTATCTAACAAACAAAAAACTAATGAGGAGAGGATGCTGGGAAAGAAACAAAGACCCAAACCTAAAACAAATAAGTAAAGGTCTTTGAAATCAGTTGTGAATTATTCCAAGTCGCTTAACAATGAATCGCTGCTCACTGTTTTTGTACATTTTCCTTTATTATTGCAAGGAAAACAAGAGACTCCATTACTTCTTGGCGTACAACCAAAAGGTTCCGAAGCACAATCAGATGTTGTACATGAAATAGTATTAAGAGCAAATAGTTTTGAGTCAACTTGGGTTACGATAAAGGAAGACGTATATATTTCTCCTTTGAAAACTAAAAAATACTGTTTATCCGAAGTAGTTTTAATACTTAGGTCAGTAAACTTTCCGTTAATACCAGACAACTTAAGCAAAGTTGCATTATAGTTTGTAAGTGTTTTCGTTTTATCAATAGTTAGTATTGCCTCACCATTTTCTAACACTCCCACCAAAGTCTTATTATTGTCTTGTCCTTTCGCTGGCGTATTTTGGCACGCTAAAAAAACAATTGAAAACAGAAGAAAATTGAAAATTTTCATACAATAAAATTTAATGTTATTCTTACCTTCAAGATCAAGGTGCTGTGTCAGAATATTCCACCTTTGACAGTTTCAACTTTTGGTTTCACTCACCTGTTATGTTATTTTTCGCTCTCTTGGCTTGGTGGTGTTTCTATTAATTTCTGCCAACTCAAATATACACAACTATATTATTTCTTATCTGAAAATATTAAACTCATTTTTTCAGAAATATCTCATAAAAAATTTTGCACTAAGATAGTGTCAATGCTGCACTTTTTATTACACATCTTCTTTTAGTTAACACAATAAGCTAATGAGGAGAGGATGATGGGAAGAAGTGTTTTCTTTACTAAAAAATATTTTATGGTTTATATTTTGCTTGTTCAAAAATAGATTTTGCAGAAGTATTTAATAAATCAGCTAAAGATTTTTTTTCATTTTTTTCCATCCATTTTTTTACAATTTGCCAACCTACAAATTTTCCAATAAACCCTGGTGAGGCATCTCCTAAAGCTGTTGTTTTTGGTGCATCATTCATATATTCCATTACTATAGAGGGTTCAGTTTGATAAAGTAAATCGTTTGTTATAAAGAAACTCCAAATAGCTGATTCGTTTTTATAACAACCATCTAACTGTTCTTGTGTATAACCAATTTTTAAAGAATCGGCAGCATAAGGTAAAAATGCATCTAACAAATACAATTTTTTTCCAGCTTCAATCATTTGTTCTATCATTGGTTTTCCAATAGCATTTTGCTGATAAAGGTCATCAATAATAACTTTTAAAACATTTACAGGTATATAAGCTTTATCAAATCTTCTGCTAATAAAAGAAGGATAAAACTGCTGCATTACATTTTCTTTATACATGGCATAATCCTTGCCCATACTTAGTTGTAAGCCAATAGCCATTATTTCTTCATTAGTTCTAACAGAACCAGAGCCTCCACTATTATCACTTAGCATAATCATTGCATCCCAAGGTCCTATATAAGTAATAAGTTTTGTTGGTAATTGATATTTAGGAAAATAATATTTTACAAACTGAAAACCTTGTTTTATTTCTTTTTCTATTGATGAAAAATCTGTGAATACTTTTTTAGAATCTTCATACACATTGCTATATGCTCTTCTAAACAATTTTACAGTTTGCATTATACTATCTGGGTGAGATGGAACAGCCAAAATGTTGTATAAATAATCAATAGAAAATGATGGATATTTTTCAAACAATGTTTGTAAATCTGTATTCAATTTGTTTGTATCCATTGCAAAAAAATCTTGCTCAAAACGTTGTGTACTAAGCTCTACTTTAATGTTAGATACATCTGGAATTTTCTTTTTCTTTTTACAACCTGTAAAAAAAATTAAAGTGCTTACAATAATTAATGTTGTTAGCACTTTATTAATTTGCAAATACAAATTTTTATTCATTATTTTAGGAAGGAACATTTTAAAGTTTTAATTTTCTTGAGTTATCAGTTTCCGTAAACACTTAAAAACTTAATACGCATTATTTTTAGTTGCTCCCAAGTATAATCATATTCTGCAAGTTCTTTTTGAGCAACATCTAATGAAGATGTTTCGCAACTTTTAAAATATTCTAAAATTTCTTCTTGATCTATTTCATCTAACCAATCATCTATTGCATAATTCAAATTTAGCTTTGTGCCGCTTGCAGCAATAGTTTCCATTTCATCTAAAAGTTCGTTTAATGTAAGTCCTTTAATGCTTGCAATAGTTTCTATTGGAATTTTTTTATCAATATTCTGAATAATAAAAATTTTATTACTGTTTTTATTAGCAACACTTCTCATTACAAAATCATCAGGTTTTTCTATTTCATTATCCTCTACATATTTTGCAATTAGTTCTATAAATGGCTTGCCATATTTTATTGCTTTTCCTTTGCTAACTCCTTGACATTTTTCCAATTCTTCTATAGTTGTTGGATAAAGAGTGCTCATATCTAACAAAGAGTTTTCTAAGAAAATAACAAATGGAGGTAATCCTATTTTCTTTGCTTCTTTTTGTCTTAATTCTTTAAGCATTTCTAATAAAATATCATCTGCTCCTGCTGATGTTTCTCCTTCAATTTCTACATCATCGTCATCATCGTCTGCATCATGAAATAAATTATTAAGAACAATATTAAAAGATGTTGGTTTTTTCATCCACGCTAATCCTTTTTCAGTAAATTTTAAAAGACCATATTCTTCAATATCTTTTTTAATAAGGTTTTCAAGTATCATTTGTCTTATCAAACTATTCCAAAAATGTGCATCTTTATCTTTGCCTATTCCAAATGTTGGAGATTTATCGTGTCTAAACATAGTTACTTGAGGAGTAGGTCTTCCCATAATAACATTAATAGTATAATCTGCAACAAATCTTTCATCTAAAGTTTTAATAACTTTCATTGCTTTAATAACATCGTCTTTAGCTTCAATTTTTTCTTTTGGATGTTTGCAATTATCGCAATTACCACATTTTCTATCACCCCACTCTTCCCCAAAATAGTGTAGTAAAACTTTTCTTCTGCAAACGCTGCTTTCTGCAAAAGCAACAGTTTCATTAATCAGTTGTGCACCAACTTCTCTTTCACTCAAAGGTTTATCTCTCATTAAATGTTCTAATTTAGAAACATCTTTATGAGAATAATATAAAACGCAAATTCCTTCTAATCCATCACGTCCAGCTCTGCCAGTTTCTTGATAATAATTTTCAATAGATTTTGGGATATTGAAGTGAATAACAAAACGAATATCTGGTTTATCAATACCCATTCCAAAAGCAACAGTAGCAACAATTACTTGTACTTCTTCGTTCAAAAAATCATCTTGTCTTTTACTTCTAAGTTTTTGGTCTAACCCAGCATGATACGCTACTGCTTTAATATTATTAGCCATCAATAGTTCTGCTAATTCTTCAGTTGTTCTTCTGTTTAAAGTATATATAATGCCGCTCTTACCTTTATGATGTGTAATAAATTTTACAATGTGTTTTACTGTTTGTTCTTTTTTTCCTTTTGGCTGTATTTCGTAATAAAGGTTTGTACGATTAAAAGAAGAAATAAAAATATTTGGTTCCCTAAGTCCTAAGTTTTTTATAATATCACTTTGTACTTTAGGAGTTGCAGTTGCTGTTAAAGCTACAACAGGAATATTAGGATTAATAACATCCATCATATCTCTTAGTCTTCTGTATTCAGGTCTAAAATCATGTCCCCACTCACTAATACAATGTGCTTCATCTACTGCAAAAAAAGATATATTAAGGTCTCCGAAGAATTCAAGATTTTCTTCTTTGGTTAGTGTTTCAGGTGCTACATATAAAAGTTTTGTTTTTCCTGCTAATAAATCATCTTTTACAATTTTTATTTGTCCTTTATTTAAAGAAGAATTTAAAAAATGGGCTACATCATCTTTTTCGCTATAACCTCTTACTAAATCCACTTGATTTTTCATTAAAGCAATAAGAGGAGAAACAATTATTGCACACCCAGGCATAAGCATTGCAGGAAGTTGATAACACAAACTTTTGCCACCACCTGTGGGCATAATAACAAAAGTATCGTTACCCCACAATAAACTGTTAATTGCTTTTTCTTGAGTTCCTTTAAACTCTGTAAAGCCAAAATATTTTTGTAGCCCAGCATGAATATCATATCCATGATCTCCATTTGTTTGACCATTAGATTTTGCTTCTACTTTTTTAGTTGCGGTTTTAGAAACAGCAGTTTTTTTTACTGTTGTTTTTTTAGATGTTGTAGGCATAATTTCTGTTCTCTTCTTCTTCCAATAAACTTTTAAAATTAAAAGATAATGAATATTGGATAAATAAATAAATTTATTTTTTAAAGGACAGCGAAGTTAATGATTAATCAAAGTAAAAACAATAGGTAAGAAGTTAAATATTTATGTCTGATTTTAGCAAATTATAAAGCCTCATAAATCATTGCAGCACCTTGCCCTACACCAATACACATAGTTGCTAAACCATATTTTCCTTGTCTTTTTTTCAATTCGTGTAAAAGTGTTGTAGAAATTCTGCTACCACTGCATCCTAAAGGATGCCCTAAAGCTATTGCACCACCATTTACATTAATAATGTCAGTATTCAAATCTAAATCTTTTATACAAGCAATAGATTGTGAAGCAAAGGCTTCGTTAAGTTCTATTAAATCTAAATTATTCGTTGTAATGCCTGCACGTTTTAATGCTTTTTGAGAAGCTGGTACAGGTCCAATTCCCATAATTGAAGGTTCAACTCCTGCAACACCCATACTTACAACTCTGGCTATTGGTTGTAAATTAAAAAGTTTTACAGCTTCTTCACTGGCTAATAATAAAGCAGCAGCACCATCATTTATACCAGAAGAGTTTCCTGCTGTTACTGTTCCATCTTTTATAAATGCCGGTTTTAAAGTAGCTAATTTTTCTAAGGTTGTTGCTCTTGGATGTTCATCATTTTCAAATAATACTGTTTGTTTATTTTCAACAATTTCTACAGGAATTATTTCATCTTTCCATTGATTATTTTGTAAAGCAACAGCATATTTTTGTTGAGATGATAAAGCAAATTTATCTTGTTCTTCTCTGCTTATGTTCCATTGTTTAGCAACATTTTCTGCAGTTTCTCCCATAGTAAATGGATAATATAATTCAGCCAATTTTTTATTGATAAAACGCCAACCCATTGTAGTGTCATAAGTTTCTGTTTTTCTGCTCCAAGCACTATCCGTTTTAGCAGTTACAAAAGGAGCTCTTGTCATACTTTCTACACCACCAGCAATGTATAACATTCCATCACCACACATTATAGCTCTTGCTGCATCCATGATAGATTGTAAGCCACTTGCACATAATCTGTTTACAGTATTTCCGCCAACAGTTGTTGGTAATCCAGCTAATAAAGCAGCCATTCTTGCTACATTTCTATTATCTTCTCCACTTTGATTTGCTGCACCTGCAATTACATCTTCAATTATATGGATATCAATATTTGGATTACGATTTATTAATGCTTTAATTACATAAGCTAATAAATCATCGGGTCTTGTATTACTTAATTTTCCTCCATACTTTCCTATTGGTGTTCTTACAGCATCAATAACATAACAAGTATTCATAAACAATTTTTATACTAGCAAAGGAAAAGAAAATTTAATTATTGAATATAAAAACTACTCAAAATACTTACATTCGTTAAGGCTTTTACCAAAATAATTTTATTATGCAACAGCTACGATATTACTCTTTAGATGTTTTTAGAGGCTCTACAATTGCTTTAATGATATTGGTAAACAACCCTGGTTCTTGGAGTCATATTTTTCCTCCATTAGAGCATGCAGCTTGGCATGGTTGCACACCTACAGATTTGGTTTTTCCTTTTTTTCTTTTTGCTATGGGCAATGCTATGGCTTTTGTAATGCCTAAGTTTGAACAAAAAGGTACAGCCTATTTTCTTAAAAAAATTATGAAACGTTCTATTCTCATTTTTGCTATTGGACTTTTTCTAAATTGGAGTCCTTTTATTCAATGGAGTGGTAATGAACTTGTTTTTAAAAAGTGGGCTTTTATGAATATTAGTGCAGATGGAAATTCTTTTGAAGATGGAATAAGAATAATGGGAGTTTTGCAACGAATTGCTATTTGTTATTTTATTGCTGCATTAATTGCTTATTACTTTAAACCCAAAGGTGCTTTTGTTGCAGCAGCAATTATTTTATTAGCCTATTGGTTAATTTGTTTGTTTGCTGGAAACCCAGATGACCCATTTTCTATTACAGGTTACTTTGGAAGAAATGTTGATATTGCTCTTTTATCAAAACACCATTTGCTGCATTTAGATAAAGTTGATGGACAAGTTTTTCATTTCGATTATGAAGGTATTGCAAGTACAACGGCAGCTATTGCTCAAGTAATTTTTGGTTATTTAATTGGCTATTATATTCAGCAAAAAGGTAAAACCTATGAAATGCTTAGCAACTTATTTGTTATTGGAGTTGTATTTTTAGCAGCAGGATATTGTTGGGATTTGGTTTTTCCTTTAAACAAAAAAATATGGAGTAGCAGTTATACAGTTTACACTTCTGGGCTTTCAATAGTTACAATTGGTGTAATGATTTATTTATTAGAATTTAAAAATGCAAGAGGTGCCTGGAGTAGCTTTTTTGATGTGTTTGGAAAAAATCCATTATTCATTTTTGTATTGAGTGGCTTTTTACCAAGACTATTAACACTTTTTAGAATTAATGACCATTTAGATGAAAAAGGTAACCCTGTTTATTTATCTGCATTTGGTTGGTTTTATGAACATATTTGTAAAAATATTTCAGCAGATTTAAGAGTTGGTTCAATGGTGTATGCTGTTAGTTTAATTATTTTTTATTGGTTAATAGTGTATATTTTGGATAAACGGAAAATCTATATAAAAGTTTAAAGCCTTTTTAAAGTTAATCTTAACTTCACACACTTTTTATTTTAAATTATTTTGTTTCATGCGTATAGGAATAGTTTGTTATCCAACATTTGGAGGAAGTGGTGTTTTAGCTACAGAATTAGGTAAAGCATTGGCAGATAAAAATCATCAAGTGCATTTTATAACATATCAGCAACCTGTAAGACTAAATGTATTTAATGCCAATATTTTTTATCATGAAGTAAGAGTGCCTACTTATCCTTTATTTGATTATCCACCTTATGAAATTGCATTAGCCAGTAATATGGTTGATGTAATTATGAATTACGATTTGGATTTATTACATGTACATTATGCAATACCACATGCAAGTGCAGCCTATATGGCAAAACAAATTATACTTAAAAAAATTGGTCGCAATATTCCTGTAATAACTACATTACATGGTACAGATATTACTTTAGTTGGCAGAGATAAAACTTATGAACCCGTAGTAACTTTTTCTATAAATGAAAGTGATGCTATTACTGCAGTAAGTGAAAATTTAAAAGAAGAAACTTTAAACCATTTTGCTATTACAAAAGAAATAGAAGTAATAACCAATTTTGTTGATAAAGAACGTTTTAACAAAAAACCAATTGATGCTTTTAGAAAAGTGGTAGCCCCTAATAATGAAAAAATATTTTTACATGCAAGTAATTTTAGAAAAGTAAAACGGGTTGATGATGTTATTAAAATTTTTGCAGAAGTAAGAAAAAAAATTCCTGCAAAGTTAATGATGGTAGGCGATGGACCTGAAAGACCTGTAATAGAAGAATTAGTAAGACAATTACACTTAGAAGCAGATGTACGATTTGTTGGTAAGCAAGAACAAATGGAAGAAATCTTACCGGTGAGTGATATTTTTCTTTTGCCAAGTGAGTATGAAAGTTTTGGATTAGCAGCTTTAGAAGCAATGGCTGCAAGAGTTGTAGTAATAAGCACCAATGCTGGTGGTTTGCCAGAAATAAATATACATGGCACAACTGGTTTTATGGCAGATGTAGGAGATGTAAAAGCTATGGCACAATTTGCTATAACAATTTTAAAAGAAGAAACTAAACTACAACAAATGAAAGAAGCAGCCTATCAACATGCTTGTAAGTTTGATATTCATCATATAATTCCTTTGTACGAAAAACTATATAGTCGTTTTTGTAGAATGGGGTAAAAAGAAAAAAATTAATTCAAACCTTTTCAATTCATCACCCACAACATTATGTCATTCAATAAAAAAAAAGTATTTCGTTGGATAAAAATTATTGTGTTAGTATATGGAGGTATTGGACTATTAATATACTTTCTGCAAAATAAACTTTTATTTCATCCAACATCATTAAGCAAAGATTATCAATATAAATTTTCTACTCCCTTTAAAGAAGCAAATATAATATACGATAGCAGTACAACATTTAATATAATTCAATTTTTACCTAAAGATACACAAGCTGTAAAAGGCGTTGTACTTTACTTTCATGGAAATAGAGAAAATATAAATAGGTATGCCCCTTATGCAGAAAACTTTACTAAACATGGTTATGAAGTTTGGATGCCAGATTATCCAACCTTTGGAAAAAGTACAGGAGAACTTTCTGAAAAAACATTACAACAAGAAGCAATAGAAACCTATAAAATGGCACAAGCAAAATTTAATGAACAACAAATTATTTTGTATGGAAAAAGCCTTGGTACAGGAATAGCTTCTTATTTATCAACTCAAAAAAATTTTCAGCAATTAATTTTAGAAACACCTTATAGTAGTATTACATCACTGTTTAAAAGATATTGTTTTATATATCCCATCAACAGAATGATTCATTATAAATTTCCAACAATAAATTATCTGAAAAATACAATAGCACCAATTACTATTTTTCAAGGAAGTAATGATTGGGTAATACCCAATAGCAATACTAAAGAACTAAAAAAAGTGATTAAGCCAACCGATAAGTTTATTACTATTAATAATGCATCTCATAATAATCTAAACGATTTCAAAAAATTTCATAAAGCATTAGATAGTTTACTTCAATAAATTCTTATAAATAAAAACACTTTATATTTATTGCTTTAACAACATATTATTAATATGACTTCATTTAAAAACAAAACAATTTTTATTACAGGTGCAAGCCGTGGTATTGGAAAATCTATTGCATTAAAATTGGCATCTGAAGGAGCCAATATTGTTATTGCCGCTAAAAGTGTAGATGAAAATCCAAAACTTGGAGGCACAATTTTTTCTGCTGCAAAAGAAATAGAAGCTGCTGGTGGTAAGGCTTTGCCAATTCAAACAGATATTCGTTTCGAAGAACAAATTATAAATGCTGTAAATAAAACAGTACAAACTTTTGGTGGTATTGATGTTATTATCAACAATGCATCAGCTATTCAACTTACAGGCACTGCAGAAACAGAAGCAAAACGTTTTGATTTAATGCACAGTATTAATGTTCGTGGAAGTTTTTTAGTTGTTCAACATTGTTTGCCCTATTTAAAAAAAGGAAATAATTCACACATTCTTACTTTATCTCCCCCTATTAATATTATTTCAAAATGGTTAAGTCCTCATATTGCCTATACAATGAGTAAATACAATATGAGCATGATGGCGTTGGCTTGGGCAGAAGAATTTAGAAAAGATGGAATAGCAAGTAATGCTCTTTGGCCTCAAACAACTATAGATACTGCTGCTGTAAGAAATTTATTAGGTGGTACTACTTTAGCAAATATGAGTAGAACACCAGAAATTCTTGCTGATGCTACTTATTATATTTTATCAAAACAAAATTTAGTTTATACAGGAAATACATTTATTGATGAAGAAGTTTTTGCTAAAGAAGGTATCAATAATTTAGATAAATATGCTGTAGTAGCAGGAGCTACTTTATACAAGGATTTATTTTTATAAAAGCATAAAAATAAAAAATAATTTCCACCTTATATTTGCGATTTAAATTCCAATGATATGCAGTTACAGGCTGTCGATGTTGTAAATAATATATCTCCACAAGAGTTTAAAGAAAAGTACTATAATACTCACAAACCTTTAGTTATTAAAGAGCTTTCAAAGCAGTGGCAAGCTTATGATAAATGGAATTGGGATTACTTTAAAGCTTATGTAGGCGATATTAAAGTTGCTTTATACAATAATGTAAAAAGTGATGCATATACACCAATTAATACTGCTGATGATTATAAAACTTTTGGTGAATATGTAGATATGATAAAAAATGGACCAGCAGGATGGAGAATTTTTTTATTCAATATTTTTGATCATGCACCACAATTAAAACAAGATTTTACTTGGCCTGATCATCTTATGAAAGGCTTTGTAAAAAAATATCCAATGCTTTTTACAGGAGGTGCATCATCTATAACACACATGCACTTTGATATAGATTTAAGCCATATTTTACACACACAATTTGTTGGAAAAAAAAGAATATTATTATTTCCTTTTGAAGAAAAAGATAAATTATACAGAAAGCCTTTTGAAGTATTAAGTTTAGCAGACTTTAGTAACTATTATGATGAAACTAAAAGTAAATTAAATTATGAAAAATTTCCTGCCATAAAAAAAGCAAAAGGTTATGAAATAATTTTAGAACATGGAGATACACTATTTATGCCTGCTGGTTATTGGCATCACATGGAATATTTAGATAGTGGTTTTGCAATGAGTTTAAGAGCAATGCAATCCTCCTTTACAGGAAAATTAAATGGAGTTTGGAATTTGTTTGGCATGAGAACTATTGATACTCTAATGAAAAAAACTACACCAAAAGTTTGGTATAACTGGAAACAAAAGAAAATTTTTGCCAATGCAGAAAAAGCAATGCAATAGTTTTATTTAATAAAATATTATTTGACTCTATAAAATTTCACTATCTTTTTAAACAAAAAAATTTAACTTCTCAAAAAATGCTTTTTTAAAGTAGCTTAAAATGGAATTTAACTAAACCACTCATCATTTTCATACATACATTGTATTTAATTTTTTATTAGTTTTATCCACTAAAGAAATTGTTACATGAGAATGAAAAATATTAAACTGCTGCTACTTAGTTTTTTCTTTATTACTTACTTATCAGCACAAGAAACTTATCCTATAAATGGTACATCAGACAATAGAATAGAAGTATATGCTTTTACCAATGCTACCATTATACAAAATGCACAAAGCACTTTACAAAATGCTAGTTTAGTTATTAAGCAAGGTAAAATTGTAGGCATCAATATTCCTATACCTAAAGAAGCTGTAGTGATAGATTGCAAAGGAAAATTTATTTATCCTTCTTTTATTGATTTGTTTAGTGGTTATGGAATTGATATAACTAAAAAAGAAGGACCTTCTATGTTTTTTGGTGCAAGACAACAACAATTTATTAGTAATAAAGAAGGTGCTTATGGTTGGAATCAAGCTATAAAACCCGAAGTAAATACCTATCAAAATTTTCAAATCAATGAAGCTAAAGCAAAAGAGTTAAGAGCAATTGGTTTTGGTACAGTTGTTACTCATACACAAGATGGAATTACAAGAGGTACAGGAGCTTTAGTAACTTTAGGAAATCAAAGAGAAAATTTAGAACTTCTTAAAGAAAAAGCTGCAGCATTTTATTCTTTTAATAAAGGCTCATCAACACAAGATTACCCTGGTTCTTTAATGGGTGTAATTGCATTAATAAGACAAATTTATTTAGATGCTCAATGGTATAAAACAAACCCACCTACAGAAGGTACAAATATTAGCTTACAAGCATGGAACGATAATTTATTGTTACCACAAATTTTTGATATTGGTTCAGATAAATACAATGCACTTCGTGCAGATAAAATAGCCAAAGAATTTGGAGCAACTTATATATTAAATGGTAGTACAGATTTGTATCAAAGACTTCAAGAAATTAAAGCAACAAAAGCAGCAATTATTCTTCCATTAAATTTTCCTGCTGCAATGGATGTAGAAGACCCTAACGATGCAAGAATTGTAGCCTTAGCAGATATGAAACATTGGGAAATGGCTCCTTATCAACCAGCCATGTTTGAAAAAGCTAATGTAAGTTTTGCATTAACAGCAAATGGGCTTAGTTCTACTAATGATTTTTTAACCAATCTTAGAAAAGCTGTTCATAATGGCTTATCAGAAACTACAGCATTAGATGCATTAACTCGTATTCCTGCAACTTGGATAAATATGTATCAACAAATAGGAAGTTTAGAAACTGGTAAAATAGCCAACTTCTTTATTACAAATGATAACATATTTAGTGACTCTGCTTTTATTTTTCAAAACTGGATTCAAGGAACAAAATATATTGTAAAAGAAACAGGTTGGGATAATTATAATGGGCAATATGTTTTTACTATCAACACAAAAGGCACTACAAAATTTTTTGAAGCAACAATTAAAGGTAATCCAGAAAAACCAATGCTATCTTTAAAACCTTATGAAGACACTGTTTCTTTTCATCCAACACTTACTATCAATAATCAATTAATAAAAATAAGTTGGTCAAATAAAGCAGATAAAGGAAAACAAAATAATTTAAGTGGAATAATTGGTTCAGATGCTTGGGCTGGTAATGGTTATTTAGCAAATGGTGATGTAATCACTTGGAAATTGTATGCTAAAAAAGAATTAGAAAATAATAATTCTACTAAAAAATTAAATACTGATAAACCAAAAGATTCTTTAACCATAACTGCTACAGATGTAGTATATCCTTTTAATGGATATGGTTGGAAAGAAACTCCTAAGCAAGAAAAAATATTGATAAGAAATGCAACAGTTTGGACTAACGAAAAACAAGGCATTTTAGAAAATACCGATGTTATAATTAATAAAGGAAAGATTGAAAAAATTGGAAAAAATATTCCTATCACTTTAGACTTATCTTGGAAAGTAATTGATGGTACAGGAAAACATTTAACTGCTGGAATTATAGATGAACACTCACACATAGCCATTACAGGTGGAGTAAATGAATGTACACAAGCAGTTACATCTGAAGTAAGAATTGGTGATGTTTTAGACCCAGAAGATATAAATATTTATAGACAATTAAGTGGCGGAGTAACTTCATCGCATTTATTACATGGAAGCTGCAATCCTATTGGTGGACAAACACAATTAATAAAACTTCGTTGGGGTAAAGCTCCAGAAGAAATGAAGTTTGAAGGAGCAGATGGTTTTATAAAATTTGCTTTAGGAGAAAATGTAAAAAGCACTCGTAACACAAGTAACAATCGTTTTCCTGATACAAGAATGGGTGTTGAACAAGTGTATATGGATGCTTTTCAACGTGCAGTTGATTATCAAAAATTACCAGCTAATAAAAGAAGAGATTTAGAGTTAGATGCTTTAGCTGAAATTATCAATAAAAAAAGATTTATTACTTGCCACTCTTATGTACAAAGTGAAATAAATATGCTGATGAAAGTTGCCAATAAATTTGGCTTTACTGTAAATACTTTCACACATATTTTAGAAGGATATAAAGTAGCAGATAAAATGAAAGAGCATGGCTCTTATGTTTCTACTTTTAGTGATTGGTGGGCTTATAAAATGGAAGTTCAAGATGCTATTGCCTACAATGCAGCTATTATGCAAAAAATGGGATTAACAGTTGCCATCAATAGCGATGATGCAGAAATGGCTCGAAGATTAAATCAAGAAGCTGCTAAAACAATTAAATATGGAGGTGTAAATGAAGAAGAAGCAATGAAGATGGTTACCCTTAATCCTGCAAAAATGTTACATGTAGATAATAAAGTTGGTAGTATAAAAGTTGGTAAAGATGCAGATGTAGTTTTATGGAGCAACCATCCATTAAGTATTTATGCAAAATCTCTTTACACAATTATTGATGGAACAATTTATTATGATAGAGAAAAAGATATAGAATTAAGAAAACAAATTGCAACAGAAAAAGCAAGACTAATTCAAAAACTATTAAGTGAAAAAAAGAAACCAAGCAGCTTTGGAAGAATGCAACCAGCAAGACCAAGATTAGATGTAATTAATGAATGTGAAGAAGACCATAAACACAGTCATAGCATTTTTGAAAGAGAAGATGAGTTTTAAAAGGTTCACTGGTTTACATGTTCACAAGTTCACAGGTTCATAGGTTATTTATAATTATAAAATATCAGTAATGGCTACTATTAAAAAATTTGAAGACATTATTGCTTGGCAAACAGCAAGAGAGTTGAATAATAAAGTTGGTGTAATTATAGATAAAGGAAAGCTTCAGAAAAATTATAGATTGATTGGGCAAATTGAAGGTTCAGCTGGCTCGATAATGGATAATATTGCAGAGGGTTTTGAAAGAAGCGGAAATAGAGAGTTTTTACAGTTTCTTTATATAGCAAAAGGCTCTTGTGGCGAATTTCGTTCACAATTATACAGAGCTATAGACAGAAATTATATTACACAGAATGAATTTGATGACTTGTATAATCTGGCAGTTAAAATTATTATTATGCTACAAAATCTAATTGGCTATTTAGAAAAATCAAAATTGAAGGGAGCAAAATATAGAACAAGAAATTAAAATACAAACAAACTAACTTGTGAACAAGTGAACTTGTAAACTATTAAACTAATAAGTATGAAACATATATTAACAACAATTTTCAGTTTATTCATATTAACTGCTTTTTCTCAAGAAACAGTTTACCCTGCAAAGGAGCAAAAAGAAACTATTGCTTTAACCAATGCAACCATTCATATTGGTAATGGACAAGTAATTGAAAATGGAATGATTATTTTTTCAAAAGGAAAAATAGTAGATGTAAGACCAACTACAAACATTGCTGATATTAAAGTAATTGATTGTAAAGGAAGCCATATTTATCCTGGGTTAATAACTTCTCAAACAGATTTAGGCTTAAACGAAATTGGTGCAGTAAGAGCAGTACTTGATGTAAGAGAATTAGGAGAAATTAATGCTAATGTAAGAAGTATTGTAGCTTACAACACAGATAGTAAAATTATTGGCACACTAAGAAGCAATGGAATTTTAATTGCTAATATTGTTCCTCAAGGAGGCATTCTTAGTGGCTCATCTTCTGTAGTACAATTAGATGCTTGGAACTGGGAAGATGCTTTGTACAAAGCCGATGCTGGTATTCATTTTAGAGTACCAAATCTTGTAGCAAGAAGAATGTGGTTTGCTGCAACAACCCAAACAAATCCTATGCAAAATGCACTTGATAGAATTGAAAAACTTCGTCAGTTTTTTTATGATGCAAAAGCATATTATGCTGTTGAAAAACCAGAACATACCAATCTTAAGTTTGAAGCAGTTCGTGGCTTATTTACAGAAATTGATGCTTATCCTAACATTAATTGGAAAGGTGTAAAAAAGCAGCTTCGCACTCAACAAAATTTTTACATACATGCCGAAACTGTAAAAGAAATTCAAATAGGTGTTGAGTTTGCAAAAGAATTTCAGTTTAAACCTGTAATTGTTGGTGGTGCAGATAGTTGGATGATAACTCAATATTTAAAAGATAATGATGTGTCTGTAATATTAAATCAAATGCACAGCTTACCAGTAACACAAGATGATGATGTAGATCAGCCATATAAAACCCCTTATTTATTACAACAAGCAGGTGTGCTTTTTGCTATTGGAGATGTAGATGCAAACTCAAGAGGAAGAAACCTTTTGTTTAATGCAGGTACAGCTGTAGCTTATGGCTTAACACAAGAGCAAGCTTTGCAAGCAATTACAAGCAATGCTGCCAAAATTTTAGGTATTGATAATAAAACTGGTACTTTAGAAAAAGGTAAAGATGCCAATATTGTTGTAAGCACAGGAGATATTTTAAATATGAAATCAAGCAATGTTATTTATGCTTTTATACAAGGAAGACAAGCAAGTTTAGATAATAAACAAAAACAACTTTATGAAAGATATAAATACAAATACGATATTAAATAAACAAAACCAAAAGCTAAGATTATTTCTTTATCAAATTAATCAGCTTTTACAAACTCATTATCTTTATTAATCATATCAACATTTTCAACTAAAAACGCTTTAGCTTGTATTTTATAAATGAAATCATAAGTTGTGTATATCAATACTACTACTTTTGCAACTCATTTTTAGCAAAATATAATGTCGACAAACACTTCACAACATAGCTTTCATATTCCTGTATTAGGATTAAGCTATAGCATAGACACACCTATAAAAGTAGCCTCTTATGGTATATCTTCTGTAATATCTATTATGGATGATGAGTTAATAGAAAGTATGCGTAATTATCATTGCAATCAAAACGATATTACATTTACTGCAATTACCAAAAAAGAACAAGACTACCGAACTCAACGAATAACCAATTATCTAAATGTTGTTAAACAAATAGTAGATAATAAAATAAGCAAGTTGAAAAAAATGCCTTTTATAAAAGGCAATAATCTTTGGAAATATTTTGAAATGCTACCACAAAATTCTGCATTAAGCAAAATGTTTGAATCAATGTTAAACGAACAAAATGCTACAAAAAAAGAGCAATTACAAAGTGAATTAAAAGCAGGAATAACAGCTGGAGAAATTGATGTAAATATAATGGCTAAAGTAGATAATCTACATTATACAAAAGAAGGAGAGCCATTACCAGAAGAATATTCTGATGCACTAAGTGCTCTTCGTGGATTTGCTAAAAGTAATTTAAAATCATCTGTTGTTTTTTCTGCTGGATATAATCCAAGACTCTATAACTATATAGAAAAATTTGAAGATTTTTTCCCAGATGAAAACGGATTATTGAATAAAAAAATTATTTTAAAAGTTAGTGATTATCGTTCAGCATTAATTCAAGGAAAAATTTTAGCAAAAAAAGGATTATGGGTTTCTGAATTTAGAATTGAATCTGGTTTAAACTGTGGTGGACATGTATTTGCTACTGATGGCATTTTAATGGGACCTATTCTTAAAGAGTTTAAACAAAACAGACCAACAATGTATCAAGAGCTTTTAACCTTATGCAACGAAAATTTAAAAGCAAACGGAAAAAAAAGTTTTACAAATCAACCAATACAAAAAATCTCTGCTCAAGGTGGCGTTGGCACAGCAGCAGAACATCAATTTTTGCTATCATATTATCAATTAGATAGCATTGGCTGGGGAAGCCCATTTTTGTTAGTACCAGAAGCAACAAATGTTGATGAAACTACTTTAAATCAACTATCTAAAGCTACAAAAGATGATTATTATATTAGCAATGCTTCTCCATTAGGTGTACCTTTTAATAATTTCAGAAATAGTACATCCGAGGTTCAAAGAAAACAAAGAATAGAAAAGGGAAGACCAGGAAGCCCATGTTATAAAAAACTTCTTTCTAATAATACCGAGTTTACAGAAAAGCCAATATGTACTTCTTCACGTCAATATATAGATTTAAAAACAAAGCAAATAAACTCTTTAGATATTTCAGAAGAACAAAAGAAAAATCAAATTAATGCAATAGAAGAAAGAGATTGTTTATGTGAAGGACTTTCTGCCTCAGCACTAATAAAAAGCAATATGCCTATAGCTCATAAATTATCAGCTGTAACAATTTGCCCTGGACCAAATCTTGCATACTTTTCTGGCATATTTAGTTTAAAAGAAATGATTAGCCATATTTATGGACAAATAAATTTGAACAATAATGTAGAAAGACCACATGTATTTATAAATGAATTAGAACTCTATGTTAAATATTTGAACCAACAAATACAAAACTGTGGCGAAGTAATTAATGAAAAACAGAAAAAATATTTTATTAAATTCAAGCAAAACTTACAATTAGGAATTGATTCTTACAAAGAAATGATTTTACATTTTGCTAATACACAGTTTAATAATTTATATCTATCGAAATTAGAATTGCAGTTAGCTAAAATAATCTAATTTTGTTTTTCAATTTTAATTATGACTATTCATAGAGAAGGTTATCAAACCATTGGTATTACAGCATTAATTTTTGGAATTATTAATGTTACTTCATTTTATTTTTTAAGTGCATCAATATCTTGGTTAGCAATAAGTATATTTATTATTACGCTATTTCTTTTTTTATTTATTATTTCATTTTTTAGAATACCTAATAGAAGTTTAACAATAGATGAAAATAAAATTATTTGCCCCGCAGATGGTAAGGTTGTTGTAATAGAAGAAACAATAGATGAAGAATATTTTAAAGACAAAAGAATTCAAGTAAGTATTTTTATGAGTCCTGCAAATGTGCATGTAAATAGAAATCCAATGAGTGGAGAAGTAATTTATAATCAATACCACAAAGGAAAATATTTAGTAGCTTGGCATCCTAAAAGTTCTACAGAAAATGAACGTTGGAGTGTAGTGGTAAAAAATAATTATGGTACTATTTTGTACAAGCAAATTGCTGGAGCATTAGCTAAAAGAATTTGTAATTATACTTCTGTAAAACAACAAGTACAGCAAGGCAATGAATATGGGTTTATAAAATTTGGTAGCCGTGTTGATATTTTATTACCAATTGGTACCAAAATTAATGTTCAACTAAACCAAAAAGTAAAAGGTGGTGTTACTGTTTTGGCAAGTTGGTAGTTTAAAATTCTAATTTTTACGAAAAAATAGTTTTTACAGAAATTATTTACATAAAATGTTTTTTTAATAAACTAACTCCCTACTTTTGTAAAACAAGTTTGTTTTTAAACCTAAAATAAAATACAATTATGAAAAAGATTTTAATGTTAGCTACTGCAGCTTTTTTAATCTCTGGTGTAGCTTTTGCTGATTGTGGCGATAAAAAAGATTGTGGTAAAGACAAAAAAACTGAATGTAAAGACAAAACAAAATCTTGTTGCAAAAAAGGCGACAACAAAGAAGCTAAAAAAGAAACAAAAAAAGCTGACAAAAAAGCTTAATAGTTTCTAAACTCTTATTAAAAGGCTTATCAGAAAATTCTGATGAGCCTTTTAATTTATATATCCTTAGTAAAAGATATTAACCCAGATTTTGCATTAGGAATATAATTTAGTTTTCGTATTACTGAAACTGTTTATGGTTCTATCACTTAATTTGAGGCAGATTGCTTCGTCTATGACTCGCAATGACGATGTGAAGGATTATTTCGTTATTGCCTGTGAGTTTGATTGCTTTTCTTTATCGTCTTTGCGAGGGCTTTTGCCCGAAGCAATCAAGTGATGTTATTGAATTCAGATTTTGCATTAGGAATATAAATTGTTTTTCAATTTTCGGATTTAGTTTTTTTTGATTTTAGTTTTTCGGTTTTCGTGATTCTATCACTTAATTTGGGGCAGATTGCTTCGTCTATGACTCGCAATGACGATGTGAAGGATTATTTCGTTACTGACAGAGAGCTTGTACGTTTTTCTTTATCGTCTTTGCGAGGGCTTTTGCCCGAAGCAATCAAGTAAAGCTAATGTTATTGACCATGATTTTACATTAGGAATATAAATTAGTTTTCAATTTTCGGATTTAGTTTTTTTTGATTTTAGTTTTTCGGTTTTCGTGATTCTATCACTTAATTTTGGATTAATTTATATCTTCTGCTATGTGCAAAAAAATAATCATACTCATATTCATCTGCATACAGCACTCAATTCTCCTATCTTTGCCATTCTTAAAAATTTAGAATAAGCAGTGAAAGCAAGAAATATTATTTTGTTGATTTTAGCAATTCTTATTGCAGACCAAGCATTAAAATTTTATATAAAACTCAATTATTATACTGGCGAAGAACATAAAATTATTGGTAATTGGTTTAGGCTACATTTTGTAGAAAATGAAGGTATGGCGTGGGGTTGGAAGTTTGGAGGAGATTTTGGCAAAATTGCTTTAACATTATTTAGATTAGTAGCTGTTATTTGGGGTACTTTTTTAATTAAAGATTTTATAAAGAAAAAATATCATAAAGGATTTGTTATTTGTGCAGGTTTAATTTATGCAGGTGCATTGGGTAATTTAATAGATAGTATGTTTTATGGGTTAATTTTTGATATTAGTTATGATAACCAACATACTCAATTTTATGGTCAGGTAGCTAACGCTTTTACAGGGGTTCATTATAGTTCTTTTTTGCATGGAAGAGTAGTTGATATGTTTTATTTTCCATTATTTAGTGGCACTTTCCCTAAATGGATTCCTATTTGGGGTGGCGAAGAATTTGAATTTTTTAGACCAGTATTTAACATTGCAGATGCATCTATTTCTGTAGGTATCATTGCTATACTAATTTTTCAAAATAAATTTTTTAAAAATAAAGAAGAAAATAAAACTGCTACAGTAGAAACCTCTACTATTGTAAACGATACCAATCAGGTTTTATAAAATTTTTATTCATCAATATATGTTTCAAAAGCAGGGCTATAAAAATTTTTGGTTAGGATGTATAACTACAACATTAATAGCAATTGCATTATTTATAGCATCATACAAATTAGGTAAGCACAATTTTTTTTTATTATTAAATAATAACTTAGGAATTGTGGCAGATTACTTTTTTATGATTTACACAAACTTAGGAGATGGTGTATTTTGGGCTGTTTTATTAATTATTTTTATTAAGTACTATAAAAAATTTATTCCTCTGCTTATTAGTACATTTGTTATTAGCACTACTTTGGTACAAATATGTAAGTATCTTATTTTACCAGATGAACCAAGACCAGTAACAGCAATAAAAGAAACAGCATTAATACATATTGTGCCAGGTGTAGAGCCTCATTCCATTTCTACATTTCCATCTGGACATTCTGCTGCTGCATTTTGTTTTTTTTTAATTGCTTGCTTAATAATTCCTAAAAAATGGGTTGTGCCTGTAGGTTTATTATATGCTTTATTAGTTGGTTATTCAAGGGTATATTTAGCACAACACTTTCCTTTTGATGTTGCAGCAGGCATGGTTACAGCAATTATTTCTGTCTATTTTTCTATTCTTATTCAAGAATGGTGGAACAAGAGAAGAAATATTTCTTAATTTCTTCCTCTTCTATTATTCCCTCCTTTATAATTATGTCTGTGTTGATGAGGTGTTGTAGATTTTTTATTATCTCCTCCACCATCAACAGATGTATTATTATCAGTATCCTTTTTAGCAGAAGAAACAGACCTATTATCTTGATGTTGGTGTTTACGGCGTCTTTCTGTTTTTTCTAAACTTCTTAAACTTATTTGTCCCACAACATCTACAAATTGTAACTCTACTTCTTTACGTTTAGAGTTTACTATTTCTACAGCTTCTAAATCATCTGGTTTAATGCCTTTTGCATTTAGTTGCTGTATTTCTTTTACTCTTTGTATGGTTAATGGATAATGTTTTGTACTTCCTTCAAGTGCATACCACATAAGGTTTTTAAAAATATCTTTCTTAATTAAAGTGGCTCTGCCTCTTGCAGTTTCTATTACATCTGCATTATCTGGAAAATATTGTAGAGCATCTAAATAAGTATCTAACTCAAAGTTTAAACAACACTTTAATCTTCCACAAAGTCCACTAAGCTTTGTTTGATTAATACTAAGGTTTTGATAACGTGCAGCAGCAGTACTAACACTCTTAAAATCATTCATCCAAGTACTACAACAAAGTTCTCTTCCACAACTACCAATACCACCTACTTTTGCAGCTTCTTGTCTTATACCAATTTGCCTCATTTCTACTTTTAGTTTAAATTCAGAAGCATACTGTTTAATCAATTCTCTAAAATCAACTCTATCATCTGCTGTATAAAAAAAAGTTGCTTTTTTACCATCTGCCTGAATTTCTACTTCACTAATTTTCATTTGCAAATTGTGTTGTATAGCAAACTCCCTACTTTTAGCTTGTACACTTGGCTCTCTGTCTTTGTTGTATCTAAAAGATTCTAAATCTCTATCATTGCTTTTTCGAATAACTTTCTTCATATCAGGATTAAACTCATCAACACTTTTTTTCTTCATTTGCAATCTTACTAATTCTCCTGTTAAAGAAACCTCACCTACATCAAATCCATTTACACCTTCTACTGTAACATAATCACCTTTTTCAAAAAAATGTGAATAGGTATTTCTAAAAAATTCTTTTCGGCTACCCTTCTTAAAACTTACTTCTATTACTTGGCAACTATCTTCAATATCTGCAACAGGTATATTAGCCAACCAATCATATACATCCATACGATTACATCCACCTGTATTGCAATTATTATTTTTAGATGTACCAAACGAACTATAACTCATTATATTAATAATTAAAAATGATTAAAAATAATTTAGGAAATTAATAGAGATAGAAATAAGTATGTTGTAATATTTTTCAACTAGTATGCAACTGTTAAAATGCTTTTAAAACCAATGCTTTCAAAGAAAAAGGTTTTCTTTATTTCTAAAATAAAATTCAATAATTCTATATTCAAATTTAAAAATTAGTTTTTTATACAACTTAAATCTAACACTTATTATGGTATATAAAACTCTCTTTTATATACATTTCCTCTAAAACAAAGATAAGGATTAAAAAAGTTAGAAATTTATGATTACTTTGTTTTAACTAATGATTGCATCAATTACAAAAACAAACTATATTGCAAAATATTACAACATTATAAAATTAGTAAATAAATAAAATGATTTTAAATAATACAACTAAATTAATAGCAGGTATTGCAGTAATGATAAGTTCAATGGTTAGTGCAACGCTTAAAATAGATAAGATCGGAAGAGCG
>JBPXJV010000002.1:0-182766 GCA_051715485.1 Chitinophagales bacterium | reverse complement strand
TTGCATTAGTAATATAAATTAGTTTTTGTATTATTGAGACTATTCGTGATTCTATTGATTAATTTGAGGTGAAGATTGCTTCGTCTATGACTCGCAATGACGATGAGAAGGATTATTTCGTTACTGACAGAGAGCTTGTTTGCTTTTCTTTATCGTATTTGCGAGGGCTTTTGCCCGAAGCAATCAAGTGAAGCTAATGTTATTGAACCCAGATTCGGCATTAGGAATATAAATTGTTTTTCAATTTTCGGTTTTCGTGATTCTATCGCTTAATTTGGGTTTAAAGTTCTTTTATACTAAACTAAATAAAAAAGCCACCCAATTAGGTGGCTTTTTTAGTAAACTTTAATTGTAAAAATTAAAAGTTATAGAATGCTTTAACTCCAATAAAACTATTGCTACCACCTGATGCAGAAACACCTGTGTAGTGAGCTAAAACTTGTACATTATTAAAACTGTAACCAATTTGTGGGCTATATGCAAAACCACCAGATGAAGCACCTCCACCAGAGAAAGAGCCATAACCAATACCAGCACCTGCAGTAAAGCCATTACTTACATAACGACCACCCACTAAAAAGGGAATAAAACCAGTAGAACCAGAACCAACAGAAGATTTTACTGAAAAATTGTTATAGCCAACTTGAGCAAAAGCATTAAAACTTTCAGAAGCATGGTATGTAGCTTGTGCTTCAGCACCATAACCAAAGCTATAAAACAAACCCATATCACCAATTGGGAATGATAATGATGGACCTACACCAAAAGTAAAACTTTTGTCAGATGAACTCTTTTTTTTGTCTTGTGCGTTTACTGCAAATACTATTACAGTAGCTAATGCAAGTGTGAAAATTTTTTTCATGTTGTTAATTTTTTATTTTTAAATAAGGGTTAAAAAACTTTATCAAAGATAAGAAGATTTGTAAAATAAAAATACCCAATATTGGGTATTTTTATGAATGTTAATATTTAACAAGGTGTTTATAATTTTATAAACAATATTAAAACTTTGTTGTTTAGTCTATATAATTATTTCGCAAAATGAATTTGGAATCCTGCACCTAAACCAAATACTGTAGCTCCTTTCATTGTTTGAAAATTAGCTGCAAATTCTAAAGCAATATTCTTATTTAAAAAAGCAGCATAACCACCCCTAAGATGAAAAGTTACAGAAGTGTTGCCACCACCTGATGCTCCTCCAAAACCAATACCAGCCTGAGCAAAAGGTTTTCCATTTTTATTGTCTGTAAAATATCCTCTAATATATGGACCCAAAGCCCATGATGTACTGCCACCTCCAGTTGCTAAATCAAACTGACCTCCTACTGCATAGTTTTTCATAAAGAAATAACCAACATTTGGAGAAAAATTAAAAGTAGAGGAAGAACCAGAGCCAGTATAAGATGTAGATGCAAATTGTAATGAACCACCTAATAAATAAGTAGATTTTTCTGTTTGTGCATTAGCAGTATAAGCAATGATTACTACTAATAGTGTTGCTAAAATCTTTTTCATGTTGTTAGTTTTATAGTTATGATAATAATTTCAAAGTTAATTTATTTTTATAATAATCACAATTTAATTATACACTCTTTTCAACTAATAGTTGTTGCAATTGTTTTTCTAATTCTTTGATTCTTTTTTCTAACTCAGGTAATTTTCTTGCAACTGCTTGGCTACGCAATGCAGATGTATAATCATAAGCTGGGCTTCCTGTAACAGCTTGATTGGGTTCTGTAATACTTTTGCTTACTCCACTCTGTGCATTTATTTTACTTCCTTCTGCAATAATTAAATGTCCTACAATACCAGCTTGTCCACCTATCATTGCATTTTTACCAATTTTTGTACTGCCACTTACTCCTGCTTGTGCTGCTATAACTGTATTGCATCCTACTTCTACATTATGAGCAATTTGTATAAGGTTATCTAACTTAGCACCTGTTCTAATAAAAGTGCTACCTATTGTTGCTCTATCTATTGTTGTGTTAGCTCCAATTTCTACAAAATCTTCTACAACTACATTGCCTATTTGTGGTACTTTTTTATAGCTTCCATCTTGTTGAGGGGCAAAGCCAAAACCATCGCTACCAATTATTGTACCTGCATGTATAATAACATTTTTGCCCAACTTACATTCTGCATAAACTTTAACTCCTGCATGTAAAATAGTGTTATCATCTATTTGTACATTATCGCCAATAAATACACCTGTAAATATTTTTACATTATTTCCTATAGTTACATTTTCTCCAATGTATGCAAAAGCAGCTACAAAAACATTCTCTCCAATTTTTGCTGACTTTGCAATATATGATGGTTCTTGAATTCCTTTTAATTGTTGTGTTTGTATTTCTTGGTATTTACTTAATAATGTTGCAAAAGCACTATATGCATCATTTACACGAAGTAAGGTTGCTTGTATTGGTTCTTTTAAAGTATAATTTTCATTGATAATAATAACAGATGCTTGTGTAGTGTATAAATAGTCTTCATATTTTGGGTTTGCAAAAAAAGAAAGTTGTCCGTTTTTTGCTTCTTCTATTTTTCCAAAGGAAGTTACATTAACCGAAGCATCTCCTTCAATTTTTGCATTTATTAATATAGCTATTTGTTGAGCATTAAACATAAATTTAGTATATAGTGTTTTATTAAGGGTGTTTTTATTCTAATGAGCAAATGTAGAATTTTTTTATAGGTGCCGAAATTGTTTGATGAATTAATGGATTGTCTATAGTTGAAATATCTTTTACTATTCCATCTTTAAATAAAATATTAATTTTCTCATCTTCTGTTTTATACATTGTATTTATGGCTGTGCCTGTATGTACAAAGTATTGAATTAGACTTTCCTCAACACCAAATCGCTGCATAGCACTTTGTTGCAATTTATTAATTTCTGAAATATCGAATGGATTGTATTGCAACTGAATTTTATATAGTCTTCTGTTTAACAAGCTTTTACAAAGTGTTTTTAGTACAAAATCTTCGTGATTGCTCCATCTTTTTATGGCAAAAGAAAAATCAATATCATCTAACTCACAGAACTTGTTTAGCACTTCATCACTTAAAACTCCTTTGTATTGATAAAGAAAATAATCAATAGCTCCGAAGGTTTTTAAACTTTCGTTTCCATCATTACTTAATTCTTTTACTCTTTTTAAAATATTAACCAACATTGCTTCGGCGGCTACAACAGTTTTGTGTAAATAAACCTGCCAATACATTTGCCTACGAGCTACTAAAAATTTTTCAATACTATAAATACCTTTTTCTTCTACAACTAATTCTTCATTAGAAACTGTTAGCATTTTTATTATTCTATCATAACCAATAACACCTTCACTTACTCCAGTAAAAAAACTATCTCTTGTTAAATAGTCCATCCTATCTACATCTAACTGGCTACTTACTAATTGATGTAAAAATTTTTTGTGATATTGATTGGTAAAAATGGCAATGGCTATATCAAGTTGTCCATTCAATTCTTTGTTCATCTTATGCATAATTTCCAAGCTCAAAGTTTCGTGATGAACATTTTGTAAAATATGATTTTCTAAAGCATGAGAAAAAGCTCCATGCCCAATATCGTGTAATAAAATAGCTGCTTTAACAGCAACTTCTTCTTCTTCTGAAATATTTATTCCTTTATCTTTTAATTCATTTACTGCCAAACACATTAAATGATATGCCCCTAAAGAGTGATGTAATCTTGTATGTACAGCACCAGGGTAAACCAAATAAGCCAAAGCCATTTGATGTATTCTTCTTAATCTTTGATAGTAAGGATGAGCAATTATGTGAAATAATAAGGGGTGATTAATAGTAATAAAACCATACACAGGGTCATTGATAATTTTACGCTTATTAGCCATACACAATTTTAATTATTGTGAAGATACAAGCAAATAATGTATATAAGCAGCACTTAAGGGTGATTTTACTTTGAAGTTTTAATTAAATATATTTTTTTAGGTAAGATTATTTTACTTTTATAGCCAATAAACTTTCTTTAACAAAAAGTTTAGATAGTTAGGTATGATTTTTACATTTCATTTATATCTTTAATACAAA
Source organism: Chitinophagales bacterium (assembly GCA_051715485.1). Classification (GTDB taxonomy): domain Bacteria; phylum Bacteroidota; class Bacteroidia; order Chitinophagales; family Chitinophagaceae; genus UBA1930. The sequence goes on along the minus strand of JBPXJV010000002.1, from coordinate 178,692 downwards.
TCATTAACATTATGGAAGAAAGAAAATACAGAATATTACTTTGTGAAGATGATACTAATCTTGGCATGGTATTAAAAAATTATTTAGAACTGAACGATTATGAAGTAGTTTTAGAAAGAGATGGAAGACTTGGTCTTGCTGCATTTCAACGAGAAAAATTTGATATTTGTTTGCTTGATGTAATGATGCCTAATATGGATGGATTTACTGCAGCAGAAGAAATAAGAGATATTGACCCTGATGTTCCTCTTTTCTTTTTAAGTGCTAAAACAATGAAGGAAGATATTATACAAGGTTATAAGTTAGGGGCAGATGATTATATTACTAAACCTTTTGATAGTGAAGTGTTGTTAATGAAAATTAAAGCAATACTTAAACGCAACGAAGAAGAAACAAAAATTAATGAAAATATTGAATTTGATTTAGGGGCATATCATTTTAATCCTAAATTAAGAGAGCTTATACATAATAATAAAACCCAAACATTATCTCCTAAAGAAAATGATTTATTAAAAATGCTTGCCGAGCATAAGAATGATTTATTGCCAAGAGAAAGAGCCTTAAAGAAAATTTGGGGTAGCGATACTTATTTTAATGGAAGAAGCATGGATGTATATATTGCTAAACTTCGTAAGTATTTAAAAGATGATGAGAAAATAGAAATAGTCAATATTCATGGCAATGGATTTAGATTAGTAGCTCCATAAATAATTTCTCATATAAAGAATGTCAAAAACCCCTCCAATGGAGGGGTTTTAATAAAATGAAATGTTCCAAAGGTTCAAAAATCTTTATCAGCTTTTTAATTCTTCTGTATCAAATCTATCTACTTTTTGTACTCCATTAAGTTGTTTTAATCTTTCAACTAATTCGTCTAGTTCTTCTTTGTCGTGAACAAATATTTTTATGGTTCCTTCAAACAATCCTTCTTTGCTTTCTATGGTTAAACCTGCAATATTTATTTTTAAATCGCCACTGATAATATTGGTTATTTTATGAATTACACCTACATCATCCATACCAACAATTCTTAACCCTGTTAAGAAAGAAATTTCTTTATTTTTAGCCCATTTTGTTTTTACAACTCTATGTCCATAATTAGCTAATAATTGTGTAGCATTTGGGCAATTTGTTCTATGTATTGTTAAACCTTTTCCAGAGCTTACAAATCCAAAAACATCATCGCCAGGAATTGGATTACAACATTTAGCTAAAGTGTATTGTATTTTATCGCTGCTTTCTCCAAAAATAATTAACTCACTATCTTTCTTATTAGCTTTTTTGTTTTGAGTTTGTTCTTCTACAACTTCTTTTGTATTATTTTTTGGTTTAGGAATATCTAATTTATCGCCATAGGTTTGAAATTCTTTTAGTTCTTTTAAATCAATACTTTTGGTAGCTATTTTATAAAACAATTCTAATTGAGAGGGTAGTTTATAAAACTGTACAAGCTCATCAATATTATATTGATTGAAGGCAGCTTTCATACCTTCTAATTTTTTTTGCAAAACATATTTTCCATCTTCAGCAATAATTCTTTTTTCTTCTCTTAATGCATCTTTTATTTTAGCTTTTGCTCTTGTAGTTACAACAATATTTAACCAATCTTCTGTTGGTTTTTGTTTTGTGCTGGTAATAATTTCTATTTGGTCGCCACTACGAAGTTTGTGAGATATTGGCACTAATTTATGATGCACTTTTGCACCTATACATTGGCTACCTACAGCAGTATGTATAGAGAAAGCAAAGTCTAATGCAGTGCTACCTTTTGGCAACATTCTTACTTCGCCTTTTGGTGTATAAACATAAATTTCTTCTGCTAGAAAAGATGTTTTAAAATCTTGTAGAAAGTTAATGCTGTCTGTATCATCTTGTGCAAGAGCTTCTCTTATTTGTCCTAACCATTTATCAAACCTGCTTTCATTATTTGCTCCTTCTTTATATTTATAATGAGCCGCTAATCCTTTTTCTGCAATATCATTCATACGTTTTGTACGAATTTGAATTTCTACCCATTTACCTTGAGGTCCCATAACTGTTGTGTGTAAAGCCTCGTATCCATTGCTTTTAGGGTTGCTTAACCAATCTCTTAAACGTTCTGGGCTTGGTGTATATTCATCTGTAATAATACTATACACTTTCCAACACTCTTCTTTTTCTTTATCTGGTGCAGAGTCTAATAAAACTCTAATAGCAAACAAATCGTACACTTCATCAAAACTTACTCCCTTTTTTTTCATTTTATTCCAAATGGAGTGAATGCTTTTTGGTCTGCCATAAATTTCAAATTTAAATCCTGCTGCTGTTAATTTTTCTTTTAGTGGTTTTATAAATTCGTTGATATATTTTGTTCTTTCTCTTTTTGTTTCTGCTAATTTTTTGGCAATATCTCTATATTCATCAGGTTCCATATATTTCATTGCCAAATCTTCTAACTCTGTTTTAATATTATACAAACCCATTCTGTGAGCAAGAGGAGCATAAACCCAAACAGTTTCACTTGCAATTTTTAATTGCTTTTCTCTTTTCAAAGAATCTAATGTTCTCATATTATGCAGCCTATCTGCAAGTTTTATTAATATTACACGAGGGTCGTCTGTAAGAGTAAGTAATATTTTTTTAAAATTTTCTGCTTGTTGAGAAGTGTTGGTATCTATAACTGTAGAAATTTTTGTTAGTCCATCTACAATTTTAGCTATTTCACTTCCAAATTCTCTTTCTATATCTTCTAAGGATATATCAGTGTCTTCAACAGTGTCATGTAATAATGCACAAATGCTGCTTCTTATGCCTAAACCAATTTCTTCTACACAAATTGTTGCAACTGCAATAGGGTGTAATATGTATGGTTCACCACTTTTTCTACGCATGGTTTTATGAGCATCTGCACTCATTTCAAAAGCTGTTCTAATAAGCTCTTTTCCTTGTTTATTTAGTTTTGGGCGTAATGCTTTAAGTAAGGCACGATAGTGTCTTAATATTTCTTTTTTTTCCTGCTCTTCATTTAAAGTATATGCAGGAGTATATGTTTCTGATGTTGATTTTATTCGTTGAGGCATAGTGTAACGAATATAAGAAAATAGTTTTTCTATAAAATTTTTTTCTTGCTTTGAAGAATTATTTTTTTAAAACATTAGCTCTAATATAGTTTTTGGGTGTTGTAAGTGTAGTACTTGTAACCCTGCTTTTGCAGCACCCTCAATATTTACAAGGGTATCATCAATAAACAAGGTTTCTGATGGGTTTAATTGTTGTTCTTGTAATATTTTTATATAGCTTTCTGTGTATGGTTTTCTAAAACCACATAAGTGAGAGTAATATGCTTTTATAAAAAGATTATTGAAGTTATTATTGGGAGAAATTGCATTGGCTGTTTTTATAAAACAATCATAATGTATTTGATTGGTGTTAGAGTATAAAAATATTTTGTAGTTGCTTTTTATGCTTTGTAACCAATGTATTCTTTCTTTTGGAAGGTTTAATAGCATTGCATTCCAAGCATTTTTTATTTGTTCGTTTGTTAGTTGAGTTTTTGAAATATTTCTGAAAGATTGATAAAAATTTTCTGGAGAAATTTTTCCTGTTTCTAATAATTCAAATAAATCAGAGGCTTTATGTTGATTATATAAAGCAGAAAAATTGTGTACTCCTAAATTGATAAAAGCTTTTTCTGTTAAAGCATAATCAATATTAAAAAATACACCACCCAAGTCGAAGATGATGTTTTTAATGTTAGTCATAAACCATAAATAAATTATCTGGTAGCAGGCATATTTAGTGGAATATCTCGTTTTAGCATATTATCTCTGTTTGCCATTACCCAAGCAGTTGTAAAAATAAATCTTGCTCTTTTTTCCATTACATCAAAATTTATTTTATCTACAGTATCTGTTGGACGATGATAGTCTTTATGAACTCCATTAAAATAAAAAATGATAGGTACTCCATTTTTAGCAAAATTAAAATGGTCGCTTCTGTAGTAAAAACGATTGGGGTCTTTTGGGTCATTATATTTTCTATCAATTTCTAATTTAAAATGTTGATTAATGCTATCACTAATGGGCAATAATTCGCTGCTTAACTTATCTTCTCCAATAGCAAAAACATAATTTAAACTATCGCCTTTGTAAGAAGGGTCAATTCTTCCAATCATATCTGTATTAAGGTTTACAGAGGTTTTATTTAATGGATAAATAGGGTGTTGTGTATAATAATCGCTTCCCCATAATCCTTTTTCTTCTCCACTAACTGTCATAAAAATAATGCTACGTCTTGGTCCTTTTCCTTTCTTTTTTGCTAAAGCAAATGCTTCTGCCATTTCTATAACTGTTACAGTACCACTTCCATCATCATCGGCTCCATAATAAATATCATTACCTCTTTTTCCTAAATGGTCATAGTGTGCAGTAAGTACTACATATTCATTTTTCTTATCTGTGCCTTCTAATAATCCTACTACATTGGAGCTTTGAAGTGTGGTTGTTTCTTTATCAATTTTAAGATGAATATTGGTTGCATAATTTCCTATGGGTACATTTTTTAAATCGGTATAATTGGTTAACATTTTTGTTAAGATAGATGCTGCTGCTTGATATGAAACATTAACAATAGGAATAGATTTATTGTTTGTTGTTGGTTTATTCATATACATCATACCTTTTGAGGTTGATGTTGGACGATTTTCATTTTCAAAAACTTTAGAAATAACAATTAATCCTGCTGCATCTTTTTGCATAGCAGTTCTAATTTTTGCAAAGCCACTATTTCTTTGTGCAGAGGTATTTTCTTTTTTATCAATATCTGTTGGGTTGCTTTCAATTAGCATCACCCATTTTCCTTTTACATCAATATTTTTATAATCGTTTCTTTCTTTATCTTCTATTCCATATCCTACAAATACAATTTCATTTATTTGAAAATTGCCTTGTTCAATATTAAATAAAGGAACTGAAAAATTTTTGTCAAAAGCAAATGAAGCATTGTATAGAGATAATGATGCAGACTTTAACTCATCTTGATAAACATTAAATATTTGTTGATAGGAGTTTCCATTGCCAGGTTTTAAACCTATTTGTTTAAACTGTTCTTCTATATAAGCAGCAGCTTTTTTTTGACCTTGAGTAGCAGTTTCTCTTCCTTCCATTTCTGCACTTGCAATAATGGTAAGTTGTTTTTTTAAATCTTGTTGGGTAATAGTTGAAGCATATTTTGCAGCTTCATTATTTTTTTGTGCTATAACAATAACCGATGTTAAACAACATGCAGCAAGTAATACTTTTTTCATTTTATTTTTTATTGCTCGGTGAAATAATATAACGGCAATATAGTTTTTTGTTTGTGCAAAACAAACTAATTGGTATAAGTGGCAATGTTATGAAGAGAATTTGGTTTTCTTAAGCAATAGCTTTTTCTAATTCTATTACTCTTTTTAATTCATTGTATAAAATATCTGAAGTAAATGGTTTAGGTATATAACCATTCATACCAAGAGCAAAGCATTTATCTTGTTCGCCTTTTATGGCTAAGGCTGTCATTGCAATAATTGGTATATTTAATTTTAATTCGTTACGAATAATTTCTGTGGTTTGATAACCATCTAACTCTGGCATAAAAATATCCATTAGAATAATGTCGTAGCTTTTTGTTTTCATTAATTCTAAAGCTTGTGTACCTGTTTCAGCAATATCGGCAACAGTATTAAGTTTTGATAAAGCATGCTTTACCAACATTTGGTTGATTAAATTGTCTTCAACAATTAAAATATTAATATTATTAAGTAAAGAAAGATTCATATCTAATTATAGAATATTGAATGAACGAAGAAATTAAATTCTTTACTAATAGGAACGCTAAAAAGGGTTAATCATTGCCTTAAAAGGATAATTTATTTTGTTTTTTACTAATTTTTAACCCTACTAGTGAACTCATTTCTATTATTTTTGCTGTTTAGTGCTAAAATGTACTACTCTAATTAATTATGAAGAAAATATTTTTTTTACTTTTTGCTACAATAGGTTTTGTAAGTTGTTTAACTGCTCAAGAAAATAAGAAGAAACCATCTAATAAAAGTGTTGATTTAAGTAATCGTACAGCAGACCATTTTATGATTCAATATGGTTTAGATAGATGGAGTGGTGCTCCAGATAGTATTAGTGTTAAGGGCAGTAGCAGACACTTTAATTTTTACTTTATGCTTGATAAGCCTTTTAGAAATAATCCAAAATTTAGTGTTGCGTATGGTTTAGGTATTAGCAGTAGCAATATTTTTTTTAATAAAACTTATGTTGATATAAAAGCAAACCTATCAACACTTCCTTTTAAAGTTAGTTACCCAGGTACAGATTCTTCTTACTTCAATAAATTTAAACTTACTACTATTTTTGTTGATTTGCCTATAGAGTTAAGATATTATTCTAACCCTGAGAATACAAATAAGTCGTTCAAATTTGCTTTAGGTGTAAAAGCTGGTACAATACTAAAAGCTTATACCAAAGGAAAAGATTTACTTGATAAAAAAGGGCTTAGTGTTTATGGGAATAAATTTATTGAAAAGCAAAATGATCGTAAATATTTTAATGGAACAAAACTTGCTTTAACAGCACGTGCTGGTTATGGAATATTTAGTATTCATTTTAACTACCAAGTAACTCCTTTAATAAAAGAAGGCTTTGGAGCAGAAATAAGACCCTACTCTATAGGGCTTACTATTAGTGGATTATAATAATTTTTCTATAACCCTTTTATTACTCTGTGTATATAAGTTTCGTTGCCAGAAATAATTTTTAAAACATAATTTCCTTGTGGTAGTTGTTGTATTGGTAAAATAATTTGATTATTGATGTTTTCGTATTTGTTATTAATTAAAATTCTTCCTGCAACATCTGTTAATTGAATTTGATGAGGTAGGTTTCTATCTGTTCCATTTTTCTTAATTACAATAAAATTAGATGCAGGATTTGGGTAAATAGTGTACTTAATATTTAATGGAATATGAACAGTAAACACATCACTATAAGTATATGAATTATCGTTGTCTATTTGTTTTAAGCGATAATAAACTCTTCTTCCTCTAATATAATCTGCATTATCGGAGTAATAATATTTTTTAGTGCCAGATGCTTTTATAAAACCAATTTGATGAAACTCTGTTCCATTAAAACTTCTTTCAACTTCAAATCTGTTGAAGTTTATTTCAGTTTCTGTTTCCCAGGTTAATAATATTTTATCTTCTATAAGTTTACCAGAAAAATATACAATACTTACTGGTAATGCTGCTAAACCAGGGCAATTACTATTCCATACTTTGGTTACATATTGTGGGCTATCTATGTATGGGTTTCTATTACTTTGAAAACTATATGCACCATTATTTCTTCTTTTTTCTTTTTGGCTAACGGGATCTTGATTGTGCCATTTAAGCATTAGTTTTAAGTAATTAATATTTACACTCGGAAAAGTATTGTTGGTTAAAGTTAAAGCACCATCTGTACTATAACCAGCCCAAGTAGCAATTCTGTTTTCATATCTTGTAACCATATATAAATAAGCTCTTGCAACATCTCCTTTATATTCATCAATTGGTTCAAAAACAGTTCCAGTAATGCCAGCAGTTGCCGATGGTCCTAATTTGCTTCCATTGCTGCTTGTATAAGTTGGTGTTGCAACTTCGCCATATCTGTAATTACTTCTTTTATTATTTACCCATCCATCTGTAGGAAAAATATGGTTATAATCGCTAATTGCTGGAGCTTCATCATTAAACCAACTTGCCGGAAAACTATGTTCTCTATTATAGCAAGAACCTTCTGCACTATAAGAACCACATTGGTCTGTACTTGGTGTGTAATAATAATTGGCAGTTCCATCTTGTTTTAAAGAATAGATATCCCAAATAACATAATTACTAGCATTTGGTTTTTTTATGGTGTCTGTTAATAAATATTGCCCCCATAATGCATTGTAACTTTGAGGAGAATGACTATTTGAAATGATATTGTACAAAGCAGTTTTTAAACTTGCACATTCTTTGTTTGCTGCAGATGAATAATAACCAGATGGTGCTTGAGCATAAATTACACTTGTAATAATAATTGCTACTAAGGAGAGTAAAAATTTTTTCATAATATTTAAACAATAAAGATAAAATATTCTATAGTAATAAAGTATAATTATTTGCTTATCATTTTTATTATAGGCACAATCATTTCTTCTAAACTTACACCTCCGTGCTGAAAGGTATTTTTATAATAATTTGCATAATGATTGTAATTGTTTGGGTAACATAAATACCCATCGCTTTTTGCAAAAATAAAAGCAGAATTTACTGTTGGTACAGGAAGCCCAGCTTCTCTAGGATCTTTAAATGCAAGAACTTCTTTTGCTTCATACTGTAAATTTCTTCCATGCTTATATCTTAAATTGGCTGTTGTTTGTTTGTCGCCAATAACTTTATAAGGTGTTTTAACCCTAACAGTTCCATGATCTGTGGTTACAATAATTTTTATTTTTTTATCGCTTATTTTTTTTAATGCTTGATGTAAGGCACTATGCTCAAACCAACTTTTTGTTACGCTTCTATAACTTTTTTCATCACCAGCTAATTCTTTTAAAACTTCCATTTCTGTACGAGCATGACTGAGCATATCTACAAAATTGTAAACAATTACATTGAGGTCGTTGTTTAAAAGATTATGAATATTATTTTGCAGTTGCAATCCATCTTGATGATTGGCAACTTTGGTATAAGAAATTTTTAAATCATCTTTTCTTAATCGTTTAATTTGTTCTCTTAAAAATTTTTCTTCAAACAAATTTTTTCCGCCTTCTTCGTCATCATTTTTCCACTCAATTGGAAATTTTTTTTCAATATCTATAGGAAGTAATCCACTAAAAATAGCATTACGACAGTATTGTGTTGCAGTTGGAAGAATTGAATAAAAAGTTTCTTCTTCTAATATTCTAAAACTATCTGCAAAAATGGGTTGTATTGCTTTCCATTGATCGTAACGTAAATTATCTATTAAAATAACAAATGTTGGTGTTCCTTTTTCTATATGAGGTAAAATTTTTAGTTGAAATAAATTATGGCTCATAATTGGTACATCTGTTGCTTTTGGGCTTACCCACTTTGTATAATTTTTACTAATGAATTTAAAAAATTCTGTATTGGCTTCTTGTTTTTGTGTAATAAAAACATCTAACATTTCTGGGCTATCGCTTTTTTCCATTTCTAATTCCCAATACACTAATTTTTTATAAATTTCCATCCATTCATTATAGTTTGGATTATCGTTTAAAGCCATAAACAAATCTCTAAACTGTTGTTGATAATTGGTAGTTGTTTTTTCTGCAACCAATCTTTTATTATCAATAATTTTTTTAAGGCTTAATAAAACTTGATTAGGATTTACAGGCTTTAATAAATAATCTGCAATTTGGCTGCCAATGGCTTCATCCATCAATGTTTCGGTTTCATTTTTTGTAATCATTACTATTGGTAGCTGCTGATTTATTTCTTTTATTTTAGCTAAAGTTTCTAAACCAGAAATGCCTGGCATTGTTTCATCTAACAATACTACATCTACTATATTTTCTTTTACATATTCTATAGCATCAAAGCCATTGCTAAAAGTTTCTACTTCATAGCCTTTGTTTTCTAAGAAAAGTTTTTGGCTTTGTAAACTTTCCATTTCATCATCAACCCAAATTATTTTTGCTAAAGACATAGTGTAGTTTTTTAATGAATGTTAAAAGTAAATAATAACAAGAATGTTTAAATTTCTGTTTTCTTAAAATGTTCCTAATAAATGTTGCTTTATAATTTTTTAAAGCTACAAAACAAAAAGTTTTGTAAAGTATTAAATGGAGTTTGATGATTGGTTGTAAAGCAATTTATTTTTTCAAATGAATTACTCAATAAGCTGGTCATAGAATTTTCTGAATACTGTTTTATGTTTATACCACTACATTTTAAAGGACCTTGTTCTGAAAAAGTACCAATAACCAAAATGCCATCAGTGTTTATTTTGTTTTGAACTAATTGTATATAAGATGCAATTTCTTTTTTTTTTGTTAGAAAGTGAAAGGCTGCTCTATCGTGCCAAAAGTTAAATTTATCTGTTGTATTAAATTGAACAATATCTGAAACTATCCAATTTATTTTTGATGCTTTATTGCCTAATCTTTTTTTTGCTCTATCAATAGCTGCTTCTGAAATATCTAATACTGTTATGTTTTGATAGTTGTTATCAATTAAATAATCAACTAAAAAACTATCTCCTCCACCAACATCAATAATATTTGCAGATTTGGGTAAATTAAATTGCTCAATAAAATTGATAGATGTTTGTGGTGTTGGTTGATACCAACTTACTTCATTTAATTGTTTGGTTTGATAAATATTTTCCCAATGATTTTTTCTGTCAAAGTTTTCCATAAAAACAGATTTATAATTTTCCGTTTTTAATTTCATCAACTATTGATGGGTCAAGTAATGCAGAAGTATCTCCTAAATTTTCTGTTTCTCCTTCTGCAATTTTTCTTAAAATTCTTCTCATTATTTTACCACTTCTTGTTTTAGGTAAACCTCTTACAAATTGTATTTTATCTGGTTTTGCAATAGCACCAATTATTCTTGAAACGGTTTCTAAAATATCTTTTCTTGTTTGGTCTTCATTAATATGCTGCTTTCCTAAAATTACATAAGCATAAATGCCTTGTCCTTTTATGTTATGAGGATAACCAACAATAGCACTTTCTACAACATCTGCATGCATATTTATTGCATTCTCAACTTCTGCTGTACCAATTCTGTGTCCACTAACATTTAATACATCATCAACTCTTCCTGTAATTCTATAGTTGCCATTTACATCTTTTAAAGCACCATCTCCTGTAAAATATACATTTTCATAAGTAGCAAAATAATTTGTTCTGCATCTTTCATGGTCGCCATAAGTTGTTCTAATAATACCAGGCCAAGGAGCTTTTATACAAAGGTTTCCTGCAATGGTTTCATCTCCAACAGCAAGTACTTCTTTTCCATTTTCATCAACTAAAATTGGTTGAACACCAGGCATTGGAAGTGTTGCCCAAGAAGGTTTTGAAGGCGTTATACCTGCAAGATTAGAAATTAGAATTCCTGCTGTTTCTGTTTGCCACCAAGTATCAACAATAGGGCATTTTTTCTTTCCTATATTTTCATCATACCAATGCCAAGCTTCTTCATTTATTGGTTCTCCTACAGAGCCTAAAACTTTTAAAGTAGATAAATTTTTTCCTTCGAGGGGTTTTGTACCAAAGCCCATTAAACTTCTTATAGCAGTTGGTGCAGTATATAAAATATTTACTTTGTGTTTATCTATAATATCCCAAAATCTTCCTGCATCAGGATAGGTTGGAATACCTTCAAACATAAGGCTTGTAGCTCCAGCACTTAATGGTCCATAAACAATATAACTATGCCCTGTAACCCAACCAATATCAGCAGTACAGAAAAATACTTGTTCTTTTTTATAATTAAAAACATTAACAAAAGTGTAGTTGGTAAAAATCATATAACCAGCACAAGTATGAACAACTCCTTTAGGTTTTCCGGTGCTACCACTTGTATATAAAATAAATAAAGGATCTTCTGCATCCATTACTTCTGGCTCAAAAATAACTTTTCCATTTTGCTCTACTTGTTGTTCTGCAAATTCCATTTCATCTTCCCACCAAATATCTCTTCCTTTAATCATAGATACTGGTGTTCTTGTACGAGTATAAACAATAACACGTTTTACAACTTTATTGCCAACCAAAGCATCATCAATTACAGATTTTAGCGGAATAACTTTTTCTCCTCTATATGCACCATCGCAAGTAATAATAAATTCTGCATTTGCATCTTCTAATCTATTAGCAATACTTTGTGCACTAAAGCCTCCAAAAATTACACTATGTATTGCACCTATTCTTGCACAGCCTAAAACAGCATAAGCCAATTCAGGTATCATTCCCATATAAATACAAACTCTATCTCCTTTTTTTACACCATTATTTTTTAGCATTTGTGCTACTTGACAAACTCTTTTATGCAAACGATTATAAGTAACAATTCTTACTCTTTCTTCTGGATTATTAGGCTCCCAAATTAATGCAGGCTTTTCTCCATCTGTTGCTAAATGTCTATCAATACAGTTTTCTGTAACATTTAGCTTTGCTCCTTTAAACCATTCAACTTTAGGCTCTTTAAAATTCCAGTTTAAAACTTTATCCCATTTTTTTCTCCATAAAAAATGTTCTGCTATTGAAGCCCAAAAATGTTCAGGTTGTTCAATACTTTGTTTATATACTTCTTTGTATTGTTCTAAAGACTGTATTTGATAAGGATAAGACATAGTAATATTTTTTAAAAAACTGAGCAATAAAAGTAAGAATAATTATTGCTATTTATTTTGAGAAAAGAAAATTCATAAAAAATAAAAACCCTACTCTAAATTAAGCAGGGTTTGCAGTTGGTATTGGTTGTAAAAAATTATCCTAATATTTTTTTATCTATTTCATTACATAGAGCAGTAAAAATTTCTTCAACACTTCCTTCTCCTTTTATTGTTGCAACTTTATTAAATTGTTTATAATAATCAGCTACAGCCATTGTTTTATTTTCATATTCTATAATTCTTGCTCTAATAATTTCTTCATTCACATCATCAGATCTACCACTTGTAAGCCCTCTGTTTAATAATCTTTTTACTAATTCATCTTCAGTTACATTAAGAGCTAAAACAATATTTATTTCTGTATGCTTATTGGCTAATAATTTATCTAAAGCTTCACTTTGTGCTTTTGTTCGAGGAAAGCCATCAAACAAAAAACCTTTTGCATGAGGGTTTGCATCTAATACGCTACTTATCATTCCAATTACAACTTCATCTGGCACTAATTGTCCTTTATCCATAAAACTTTTAGCTTCTAAACCTAAAGTTGTTTTTGCAGCAATTTCACTGCGTAATAAATCTCCAGTACTTAAATGTTTGAAATTGTATTTTTCAATCAATTTTTCACTTTGAGTGCCTTTTCCACTTCCTGGAGGACCAAATAAAATAATGTTTATCATGTAACCCAATCCTTACTTGAGGAACAAATATAGGATATGAGTATTAATTTTGTTCATAAATAAACAATCTTGTTTTTATTTTTTTAAAATGAAATTTTTTATAAATATCTTTTGGGTTTATTGTTTGATAATTGGTGTATCAAGTTGTCAAGCACAAAATAATTCTAATAAAAATAATATGAGAAATGCAAGACCTAATAATTCAATATATTCTAAAACAGATACCAATAAAGTTGTATTGAAAGAGGAGGAGTGGAAAAAAATTCTTACACCAGAACAATTTTTTATTGCAAGAGAAAAAGGAACTGAACGTCCTTGGACAAGCAAATTTGAAAAATTAAATGAGCAAGGAACTTATTATTGTGCTGCTTGTGGTAATACATTATTTAAAAGCAATGCAAAGTTTGAAAGCAGTTGTGGGTGGCCAAGTTTTTTTGAACCAATTAAAAAAGGTTCTATTATTTACACTCCAGATTATTCTCATGGAATGAATAGAACTGAAGTACAATGTGGAAGATGCAAGGCTCATTTAGGTCATGTATTTGAAGATGGACCTCCACCAACAGGATTACGTTATTGCATTAATGGTGCTATTTTAGATTTTGAAAAAAGCTCTGCTAATAAATAAAATTACAGTAATAGCTTTTTGTAAATTGTTTTTTGAGAAAGTTGTATGATTTCTCCTGGTTGCATATTAGCTAAACTCAATTGTTCAATGCTGTAACGAATTAATCTTAAAGTTGGAAAACCAACTTTTGCTGTCATCTTTCTTACTTGTCTGTTTTTGCCTTCAGTTAAAAATAATTTTATCCAAGATGCAGGAATTTCTTTTCTAAAACGAATTGGTGGATTTCTTTCTGGAACAATTATTTCTTCATTTATTATTTCTGCTATTGCATTTTTTGTTTTGTACATTTTTCCATTCACATTTATTTCAACCCCATTGCATAATTGTTGAATAGCTTGTGAAGTAATTGCTCCATCTACTTGAACCCAATACTCTCTTTTATGTGCATACAAAGGATTTAATAAATGATGATTCAATTTTTTATCATTTGTAAGAATTAATAATCCTTCACTATCATAATCTAATCTTCCAACTGGATAAACATCTTTTGGTACAGAAAAAAAATTTGATAGTGTTTGTTTATTTTCTACTGAAGAAAATTGACTAAGTGTATTAAATGGTTTATATGTAATAAAGTAGTGCAACATGCTTAAAATAAAAAGTGCCGCAACGGCGACACTTTATATATGGATGGGTTAGTAAGTACTGGGAAATAAATTTCCCACCACAATAATAAAAATACTTTTTGCTGAAACAAAAAAAATTATTGACAATTTTATTAACATTTTAAAATTAATTGTGAATAGGAATTTTCAGAACCAACAACATTCTTCAATTTATAAACGATTGTTTTTGATTTTTATTTTAATAAATGTAAAAATCAATTCTTCTGTAACTATTATGAATAAAGAGTTGTATTGAATTTTGTTTTTTATTTCTTAATAAAAATTATTGGATTGAGTTTAATTTTTTAGTAAAAATGGCAGAAGAAAAATTTTAAATTATCGGAGAAATTTTTTTTTACTAAAATGTATTTTTTGGTAAAAAATTATTCTGCTGATGATTTTTTTACAACTAAAATTATTTTTTCAATTTTATATTTTGTGCTACAATAAAAAATCTGATGTTGAATAACATCAGATTTTTTAAATGTGTTAATGAAAATATTTTATTTCATTTCGTTATAAAATTTATGGAAGTAAGGAATTGTTTCAATGCCTTTGTAGTAATTAAACAAATCATACTTCTCATTAGGACTATGTAAGTTATCACTATCTAAACCAAAGCCCATGAAAACAGTTTTTAATCCTAATATACTTTCAAATAAAGCAGTAATAGGAATGCTTCCACCACCACGAACAGGTATTGGAGCTTTACCAAATGTTGCTTCAATGGCTTTTGCAGCAGCTTTATATTCTATACTATCTACAGGTGTCATATAAGGGTCTCCACCATGATGCAAACTTGCTTTTAATTGAATATATGGAGGAGCAATTTTTTGCAAATGAGCAATAACTAATTTTTCTGTTTTGGCTGTTGTTTGATTAGGTACTAATCTGCAACTAATTTTTGCAAAAGCTTTACTTGGTAAAACAGTTTTTGCACCTTCGCCAGTATAGCCTCCCCAAATTCCATTTACTTCAAGTGTTGGTCTAATACCTGTACGTTCATTTGTGCTATAACCTTTTTCTCCCCACAATTCTTTTACACCTAAATCGTTTTTATATTCTTCTTCACTGTAAGGAGCATTGGCTAATTGTTTTCTTTCTGCATCGCTACACTCAACAACATCATCATAAAAACCTGGTATTGTTATATGATTATTTTCATCGTGTAACGAAGCTATCATTTTAGCTAATATAGTTATAGGATTTGCAACTGCACCACCATAAACACCACTATGCAAATCTCTATTTGGTCCAGTTACTTCTACCTCTATATAAGTTAAGCCTCTTACACCAACATCAATACTTGGATTTTCCATACTCAGCATTGCAGTATCACTAATTAAAATAACATCTGCTTTTAAAAGCTCTTTATGGTCTTCTAAAAACTTTCCTAAGTTCATACTTCCTACTTCTTCCTCTCCTTCAATTAAAAATTTTACATTAACAGGAAGTGTATTTGTTTTTACCATTGTTTCTAATGCTTTAACATGCATATAGAATTGTCCTTTATCATCACAAGCACCTCTTGCATAAATTTTTCCATCTTTAATTGTTGGATTAAATGGGTCGTTGTGCCAAAGATTTAATGGGTCAGCAGGCTGTACATCATAGTGTCCATATACTAAAACAGTTGGCTTACTTGTGTCAATTATTTTTTCTCCATACACAACAGGATGTCCTGCTGTTGGATAAACTGTTGCTTTATCTGCACCAGCATCTAATAAACGTTGCTTAACTGTTTCAGCACATTTATTCATATCGTCTTTGTGTTCACTTCTTGCACTTACACTTGGTATGCGTAAGAGTTCTAATAGTTCATTTAAAAAACGATCTTTATTTTTTTCTTGATATTCTTTCCATACTTGCATAGCAATAAGTTTTTAATGAGAAACGAAAGTAGGAATGTTTTTTTAAAAACGTAAATACGAAAAGTTGTGAATTATTTTGTTTTAATACATCCAATTTATTCCAAAAAAATCCACTTTAGCTTTTTTGTGTTTGCTAAGTAAACGCCTACTAATATTATACACAAAGCAGCAATATGAAGCCAAGTAATAAATTCATGATAATATAAACCCCAACCGATTGCAATAAATGGCATTCCATAGGTTACTAACGATGCAAATAATGCTCCTGTTTTTTTTACTAAAACATAAAAAATAACTGTTGAAATTGATGTTCCTAAAACACCTAATAAAGAACTTGCCCCAGTACTAATTAAAAAATTATTGTTTGTGAGAGGTAAAGAAAAATATCCTGAGAAAGCTAAAACAATTAATGAAGGAATTATTAAGCCAGTAAACGCAAGAGCTGAAATATCTACGGCACTTACGCCAACAAATTTTTTTTGAACTAAATTAACATTGATGCCATAAAATAAAGTTGCCACAATTACAAAACCACTGTAAGCAATATATTCAAAGGGTTTAGTATGGTTTGCATAAGTAAGAACAAAGCATCCTAACAAACCTATTAATACACCAATAATTTTTTGATTACTACTTTTAATATTCCAAAAAATTAAGCCAGATAAAACAACAAATAAAGGTGTTAGTGCATTTAAACTACCAGCCAATGAACCATCAATTTTTGTTTCTGCAATACAAAATAAAAAAGCAGGAATAAAACTGCCTATTAATCCACTTAATAGAATTGTGGTTATTAATGAACGAGGAATATTTTTTAAAGCCTTAGGTAAAAAAGGAATCATAACAATACCTGCCGAAAATAACCTTAATGCTGCAACCTGATAGGGTGATAATGTTGCATTATTGTTTGCATCAAAAAGTCCCCATTTCATCAACATAAAAGAGCTACCCCAAATAATGCTTAACACAATAAATATGGTCCATTTTAATAAATTACTCACTCAAAAATTTTTTGCAAAGGAAATATTTTATGTCAATCCATAAAAAATAATTGTATGAGTGTGCTTAGTAATCATTATTTTAGATTTGAATATATTTATTTTTTATAGTTTAAAAGAGATATAGTAACCATTTTGTTTTTTATTATTCTTTTTTAGAACAGATAATGGTTTGAGTAAAAATTAAAGAGACCCCTATGCCTCATCAACATTTAACTGGTAATTCATTAAGCGATGTTCATGAAACGATTGATACTACTAAACCTCGTAAAGGGATCAAAAGGTTTTTGGCATATATAGGACCAGCTTATTTGGTAAGTGTTGGTTATATGGATCCTGGTAATTGGGCAACAGACTTACAAGGAGGTGCAAAATTTGGTTATCAATTAATTTGGGTTTTATTAATGAGTAATATTATGGCTTTGTTGTTACAAAGTTTAAGTGCAAGATTGGGTATTGTTAGAAGAAGAGATTTGGCTCAAGCAAACAGAGAAACTTATTCTCCTACTATTAATTTTTGTTTATACATTTTAGCAGAAATTGCTATTGCTGCTTGTGATTTAGCAGAGGTTTTGGGTATGGCGTTAGGTATTTACTTACTGACAGGATTACCACTAATTTGGGGAGTTTGCATAACAGTATTAGATACTTTTTTATTGCTTTGGCTTCAACGATTTGGAATGAGAAAATTAGAAGCATTTATTGTTGCTTTAATTATTGTTATTGGAGCTTCATTTTTAATACAAATTTTTTTAGCACAGCCTAATGTAAAAGAAATTGCAACAGGCTTTATTCCAACTAAACTTAATAGTGAAGCTTTATATATTGCAGTTGGAATTATTGGTGCAACAGTAATGCCACATAATTTGTATTTGCATAGTGCATTAGTGCAAACAAGAAAAATTGGTACAGATGTAAAGAGTATTAAAAAAGCAATTAAGTATAATATTATTGATAGCACTATTGCTTTGAATGCAGCATTTTTAGTAAATGCTGGTATTTTAATTATTGCAGCCTCTGTGTTTTTTTCTACAGGACATCAAGATGTGGCTAAAATAGAAGATGCTCATAAACTTCTTGCTCCATTATTAGGCTCAGAACTTGCTCCATTTCTTTTTGCCATTGCATTAATTGCAGCAGGACAAAGTAGTACTGTTACAGGTACAATGGCTGGACAAATTGTTATGGAAGGTTATTTAAAATTACGCATAAATCCAATGTTAAGAAGATTAATCACCAGATTAATTGCTGTTATACCTGCCATTTTAGTTATAGTAATTTATGGAGATGAAGAGATTGATGCATTGCTAATTTTAAGTCAAGTAATACTAAGTGTACAATTAGGTTTTGCTGTTATTCCTTTAATACATTTTGTGAGTGATAAAAAAACAATGGGAGAATTTGCTATTGGCACATTTACAAAAATTGCTGCTTGGTTAATTGCTGCTGTTTTAATTTACTTAAACGTACAAATGGTT
This sequence comes from Chitinophagales bacterium, assembly GCA_051715485.1. GTDB lineage: Bacteria > Bacteroidota > Bacteroidia > Chitinophagales > Chitinophagaceae > UBA1930. The sequence continues at coordinate 160,013 of JBPXJV010000002.1, read as the reverse complement.
GTTGAACAGTGTATTTTTTATTTTAATAATGGAGGAAATATTTTTTGGAAAATTACTATCATCATTTTTGCACTATTTTTTGTTTGGCTTTTTGTAATGATGACTATTATGCCTTTGATAAAAAAATATGAACATAAATCTTCTGTTAGAATTCATGCAAAAGAAAAATTATTAAGTAATTTAACTATTCACTCTCCAAGAATTATTGCAATAGCTTTAGATTTTAGCGATGGAGATGAAAAATTAATTGCTAGTGCTTTGGCTCAAGGAAATACAACTTCAAAATATGTTTTAATTCATATTGTTGAAAGTGCCACTGCAAAATATTTAGGAAAATTTGTTGATGATGATGAAGCAAGAAAAGATAAAGAACGATTAGAAAATTATTGTAAACAATTGCAACAATTAGGTTATACAGCTATTGCACAAATTGGTTATAAAAATAGGGTTAAAGAAATTCAAAGGCTGGTACAACAATCCAATGCCAACATGTTGGTAATGGGGGCTCATAGACATAGTGGGTTGAAAGATTATTTATTTGGCGAAACAATTGATAGTGTTAGACACAAATTAGATATTCCTGTTTTAATTGTAAATATGTAATTGGTTTACTTACAATTCTTGAAGTTTAAAGAAATCTTTTGTTCTTATTCCTCTTTCTGTTTGTTGTAAGGTGCAACATTCATTAGCTACATCATGCTCAAACATTAAAATATAATCTTCAGCAATAGCTTCTTGTAAAAAGGCTTTCTTTTCATGCAATGTAGTTAATGGAAACATATCATAAGCCATTACATAAGGCAATGGAATATGTGCAGCACTTGGCAATAAATCTGCCATATAAACAAGTGTTTTTTCATGATAATTTATTTGTGGCAACATCATCATATCTGTATGACCACTAACAAAACGAATAGAAATATTTTCAGAAAATTGTGTTGTTACTAATTTTCCTGTTTGCTCTAAATTTTCTTTTGGTAATGTAATAAATTGTAACTGTCCATTTTCTTGTATGGGCAAAATATTTTCTTTTAAGAAAGAGGCTTTTTCTCTATCGTTAGGTTGTGTTGCCCATTGCCAGTGCTTTTCATTGCTCCAATAAGTTGCATTTTTAAATGCAGGAATTAATTTTTCGCCAACTCTATCTACACTTCCTCCACAATGATCAAAATGTAAATGTGTAAGTATAACATCTGTAATATCATTTTTGCTAAAGCCAAATTTAGCTAATGATTTTTCTAAAGTATTTTCTCCATGTAAATAGTAATGAGAAAAAAACTTAGCATCTTGTTTATTGCCTATTCCATTATCTACTAAAATTAATCTGTTGCCATCTTCAATCAACAAACAACGCATAGCCCAACTGCATAAATTATTTTCATCAGAAGGATTGAGTTTGTTCCAAATACTTTTTGGTACTACACCAAACATAGCACCTCCATCTAACTTAAAATTTTCTGTTTCTATACTATACAGTTTCATAGCTTAATTTTTTTTGAAGTTTTATTGCATACAATAATATCATTAATCCTATAATAAATAAAATGGCTAACCATAAAACAGAATTTCTTTGAGAGCCTCCTGCTAATTCTGTAATATATCCATAACCAAACATGCCAATAACTATTGCAATTTTTTCTGTTACATCATAAAAACTAAAAAATGATGTTGTATCTTTTGTTGCAGGCATTAGTTTGGCGTAAGTAGAACGACTTAAACTTTGTATGCCACCCATAACAAAACCAATAACAGCAGCTACTACATAAAATGCATTGATATTTCCTTTGGGTAAATAATAACCTGCAATACAAGCACAAACCCATACAATTATTGTAAATATTAATGCTTGCATGTTTCCAAATTTGCCAGAAAGTTTTGCAATAATAGTTGCCCCAGGTATAGCTACTAATTGAATTAATAAAATAGCAATAATTAAATTACTTGTTGGTATAGCAAGTTCACTTTTGCCATATAATGTAGCAGCAAGCATGACAGTTTGCACACCCATATTATAAAAAAAGAAAGCTGCTAAATATGTTTTTAAAACAGGCATGTGTTTTAATTGATACCAAACTTTTTTTAACTCAATAAAACCATTGACAAAAATATTTTTTTCTGGTCTGTTAGCAGTTGGGATTCCTTTTGGTAAAATAAATAATGTTCTTTGTGCAAAGCCAAACCACCATATACCTACTAATAAAAATGAAATTTGTAAAGCTTGCCCATCACTTTTAATACCAAACCATTCTTGCTTAAATAAAAGAATAAAGCAAAATATTTGTAGTAATACACTGCCTATATAACCCATTACAAAACCTTTGGCACTTACAGTATCTCTATCTTTTTCTTCAGCAATTTCTGGTAAGTATGAATTATAAAAAACAAGGCTTGACCAATAACCAATACATGCCAATATGACTAATACAATACCCAAGCCAATATTGTTTTCATTAAAGAAAAATAAACCACTACAAGCTATGCTTCCTAAAGTGCAAAAGAAACGAAGAAAAGATTTTTTATTGCCTTTATAATCTGCAATAGAAGAAAGTATTGGCGACATAAAAGCTACAATTAAAAATGCAAAACCTAAAGCATAATTATACAAAGAAGTGTTTACAAAAGTTCGTCCAAATAATGTTACTTTATTGTTATTGGCAGATGTTACTGCTTCATAATAAGCAGGAAACATGGTAGATGTAATAACGAGGTTGTATGCACTATTTGCCCAGTCGTACATAGCCCAAGCATTAATAACTTTTTTGGGTGCTGTTTGCATGAAAGCAGTAATTTGAACTTTTAAAGATAAGTATTCAATAAATAAAAAAAGCACTGAATATATATCAGTGCTTTGTGTGTATATGAAATTTTGGTTGCTTACTTTGTTGCTGTAGAATCTGTAGTATTAATTTTTTCTTTTGTTTCATCTGATGTTGTATCTTCTGAATAAGTTTTGTAGGGTTTAAAAGAATCGTTTGTAAGTACTAAGTTTACTTTGCTTTCAGGAAAAACATTTACTGCAAGTAATAAGCGTAAAGCCATAAAACTTAATTCTAATGATGGATCTTCTTTAATTTTACTTTCATCAACTACCATGTGTACATTATATACACCATTTTCTTTGGTTAATTGAAAAGATCTTTTATTGGTTAAATCTTTCCAAGTAGTATCAAGATATGTTCCTAATTTTTTTCCTGCTTCTTCTGTTACGCTATCTCCTTTTATATATACTTCTACTTTATCGCTTATGGTTATTTTTTTTCCATACGGATTAAAAAAATTACAAGAAACAAATAATAATGTTGATGCAATTAAGGTTAATAAAAATAGTTTTTTCATGTTTAATAGTTTAATGATAAAATTGTTGGTGCAATTTAATTAATCATTTCTTAAATTATATAAGTGCTAATGGGTATTTAGTTTTTTATGTAAAAACAAAAATATTATTGAATAATCCCAGAAATAAAAAGAACTAATAAAACTATTCCTATAACAATTCTGTACCAGCCCCACATTTTAAAGCCAAATTTATTGAGTAGTGCAATAAAAGATTTAATAGCAATTAGGGCAACAACAAATGCAACTATATTTCCTAAAAAGAAATTAGTTAAGTTTTCTTTGTTTGCTATTATCATTTCATAACCTTTTGTCGCATTGGGTGTTCCTTCTCCCCAAGTTTTTAATAAAACAGAATATAATGTTACTGCAAGCATAGTAGGTACTGCTAAAAAAAATGAAAACTCTGCTGCTACTTTTCTACTTAAACCTAATGCCATTCCACCAATTATAGAAGCTGCACTTCTGCTTGTACCAGGCATCATAGCAAGACATTGAAAAAAACCAATAAACAATGCAGACTTCTTTGTTATTTGTTCTTCATCTGTAACAATTGGTTTCTTAAACAAATTATCTACAAACAATAAAATAATACCTCCAACAATTAATGTAATTGTTATGGCTATTTGATTGCCAAGAATAGCTTCTATTTTATCATCAAACAATTTTCCAAGTACCAATGCTGGTATTACAGCAATAGCTAATTTGATATAGAAGTTGAAATTTTTAAAGTAAAAAAATTTTTTCCAATAAGCTACAACAACAGCTAAAATTGCTCCAAATTGAATACTTACTTGATACATTTTTAAATACTCATCATTACCATTCATGCCCATAAGATGTGCTACAAAACCCATGTGTGCAGTAGATGATATAGGAAGAAATTCTGTTAAGCCTTCTACAATAGCAATAACAATAGCTTGAAATGTATCCATATAATTTTAAATCATTTATAGCAAAGAAAACAGTGTTTACTAAAAAATCAAAATGTTTATTTATCACAAAGTATGTGATTTTAAATGAATAGAAGATGATTGTAAAACTTTGTCTTTTACTTTCAGTAAAAAAACTACTTTTGACCTCTTCAAAAAAACAATAGTGGCAGATATAATAGAGCTTTTACCAGATAGTATTGCAAATCAAATAGCAGCAGGCGAAGTAATTCAACGTCCTGCAAGTGCTGTAAAAGAACTATTAGAAAATGCTGTTGATGCTGGTGCTACAGAAATTAAACTTATTATATCAGATGCAGGTAAAAGCCTTATTTCTGTTATTGATAATGGAAAAGGAATGAGTGAAACAGATGCTCGTATGGCATTTGAAAGACATGCAACAAGCAAAATAAAAAAGATTGATGATCTTTTTAGCATTAGAACAATGGGCTTTAGAGGAGAAGCTTTAGCAAGTATTGCTGCTGTGGCACAAGTAGAAATTAAAACAAAAAGAAGTGAAGATGAATTAGGTACTTATATAGAAATTGAAAATAGTAATGTAATAAAACAAGAGCCTTGTGCTTGTGCTAATGGAACAACCATTAGTATGAAAAATTTATTTTTTAATATTCCTGCCCGAAGAAATTTTTTGAAAAGTAATGCTGCCGAAATGAAGCATATTGTTGATGAATTTATTCGTGTAGCAATGGCTTTTCCTGAAATATTTTTTTCTTTAATAAGTAATGAACAACAAGTTTTTTATTTAGAAGCTGGTAATATAAAAAACCGTATTGTACAAATATTGGGTAACAATTATAATGCAAAATTGGTTGCTGTAAATGAGCAAACAGATTATATGAATATTTATGGTTTTGTAGGCAAACCAGAAGCTGCTAAAAAAACTCGTGGCGACCAATATTTTTTTGTGAATAACAGGTTCATCAAAAGTGCATATTTAAACCATGCTGTTAATAGTGCTTTTGAAAGTATGATTGCTAAAGATAGTTTTCCAAGCTATGTATTATTTATTGATTTAGATCCTGCACAAGTAGATATTAATGTACATCCAACTAAACAAGAAATAAAGTTTGAAGACGAAAAAATTGTATATGCTTTTGTGCAGGCTGCAGTAAAACATGCTTTGGCACAATTTAGTATTGCACCAAGTTTAGATTTTACTCTTAATGCAGAAATTCAAAATTTAGATGCTGTAAGAAACCCTTTTACAACAGAAAAAAAAGAAGCTGCCGCCTCCTCTAATTTATATAAAACATTTACCGGAAAACATCAAGCACATAAAATTGACCCTAATGAAAAAAGTGAACTGAGCCATTGGAAAGATTTTTTTACTAAGAAAGAATCTAAAACAGAGCAACATAATGTGCAAGTATCAAAAAGCCCTGAAACACTTATTCTGCAAAGCCTTGCTAAGTTTAGTAATACATATATTCAACTACTCAATACTTATATTATTGCAACTAATACAATAGGTTTTATGTTAGTGCATCAGCAGCATGCACACGAAAGAGTTTTATATGAAAGATTTACTGCACAGTCTCATAACAAACAATCAACAACACAAAAAGTTTTATTTCCACTAACTATTGAACTTGCAACTGCTGATGCAGTTTTGTTGGAAGATTTATTGCCAGATATTTCAACATTGGGCTATCAGATAGAACTCTTTGGCAACAATACTTTTATCATACAAGGCACTCCTGCTGATGTTGCTCAAGGAAATGAAAAACATTCTATTGAACTTTTATTAGAACAGTTTAAACATTTTAGTAGCGATATTAAATATAGTAAAAGAGAAAAACTGGTTCGTTGTATGAGCAGACAACATGCCATAAAAGCTGGTACAGCCTTAACACAAAAAGAAATGCAAATTTTATTAGAAGATTTATTTCTTTGCTCAACACCTAATGTAACTCCTTCTGGTAACCCTACTTATATAGAGTTTAAAGAAGATTACTTAGACAGGTTATTTAGTAAGATGTAAAAAAATTATTCTTCACTTCTTTGTAATAAACTACTGATTAAGGCACTTTTTGTTTCATTATATTTTTTTGCAGCAGCAATAAAATGTACAAACAATGGAGCTGGTTCTTCTACTGTACTTTTTAATTCAGGATGATATTGTACACCAATAAAAAATGGATGATTGGGTAATTCTACAATTTCTACTAAACCAGTTTCAGGATTTTTACCACTTGCTACCATACCTGCTTTTTCATAAGCATCTAAATAATCATTATTAAATTCATAACGATGACGATGACGTTCACTTATTTGTGTTGAATTATAAATAGTATAAGCTAAAGTATTTTCTTTTATTTCACATGGATAAGAACCTAAACGCATAGTGCCACCCATCATTTTTATTTTCTTTTGTTCTTCCATCATATTAATAACAGGGTTAGGAGTGTTTAAATCCATTTCTGTACTATGAGCATCTTTTAAGTTAAGAACATTTCTTGCGAATTCAATTACTGCCATTTGCATTCCTAAACAAATACCAAAAAAAGGCAACCCTTGTTCTCTTGCATATTTTACAGCAATAATTTTTCCTTCAATACCTCTTGAGCCAAAGCCTGGTGCAACTAATAATCCATCTAAGCCTTCTAATTTTTCAGCAACATTATCATCCGTAATAAATTCACTATGAATATTTATCACTTGTACTTTTACTTCATTCATTGCTCCTGCATGAATAAAACTTTCTAAAATACTTTTATAAGCATCTTGCAGTTCAATATATTTACCAATAAGCCCAATGGTTACTTTTGCTTTAGGATATTTTAATTTATCTAAAAACACTTTCCACTTATCTAATTTTGGTTCATTAAATTCTTTGATATTTAATTTTTTTAAACAGAATAAATCTAATTTTTCTCTTAACATCATTAAAGGCACTTCATAAATTGTGCTTGCATCAATGGCTTCTATAACTGCTTCTTGTTTTACATTACAGAACAAAGCAATTTTTCTTTTGATATCATTACCTAAAGGTTCTTCAGTTCTACAAACAATAACATCTGGATGAACACCAGTTTCACTAAGCATTTTTACACTATGCTGTGTTGGTTTTGTTTTTAATTCTTTAGCTGCTTTTAAAAATGGTATTAGGGTTAAGTGCACTACAACAACATCTTCATCTGGTAGCTCCCATTGTAGTTGACGAACAGCTTCTATAAAAGGCAAACTTTCTATATCGCCTACTGTACCTCCTAATTCAGTAATTACAATATCGTACTCACCTGTTTTTCCAATTAATTGCATTCTTCTTTTTATTTCATCTGTAATGTGTGGTACAACTTGAACAGTTTTTCCAAGAAATGCTCCTGCACGTTCTTTATTAATAACAGTTTGATAAATACGACCAGTGGTTACATTGTTTGATTGAGATGTAAAAATGTTTAAAAATCTTTCATAATGTCCAAGGTCTAAATCTGTTTCAGCACCATCTTCTGTTACAAAGCACTCTCCATGTTCATAAGGATTAAGAGTTCCTGGATCAACATTAATATAAGGATCAAATTTTTGAATAGTAACTTTAAAACCTCTTGCTTGTAAAAGTTTTGCAAGACTTGCAGCAATAATTCCTTTTCCTAAACTACTTGTAACACCTCCTGTAACAAAAATGTATTTTGCCATAAAATAAATTTGTCTTGTTTGATTTACCAAACAAGTTTAATTGAATAATAATGTTTTGACCTTGGAAAAATATTGAATGAAAAACCTTTCAGAGGTCGTACAAAAGTAATACAAAAAATAGAATAGCAAAATAGGATTTACAGATGACGATTAAATAACTTGAGTTTGATGAAATTGGTTTTAATATTTTTTTATTGTTTTGTGAAGACAAGAGAAAAGCTACAAAATAATTCTGTGTTTTTTGATTTTTTAGAAGTTTAAGGTTATTGGTTTTTCAACTAAAAAACATTAATGCCTAAAATGTCTTATACCTGTTATAACCATTGCAAGGTTGTGTTGTAAGGTATAATCAATACTATCTTTATCTCTTATGCTGCCACCTGGTTGTATAAATGCTTCAATTCCTTCTTCATGTGCAATGCTTACACAATCATTGAAAGGAAAAAATGCATCACTTGCTAAAACTGCTCCTTTCAAATTAAAATTAAATTGTTTAGACTTTTCAATAGCATGTCTCAAGGCATCAACTCTTGAAGTTTGCCCACAACCCTTACCTATTAATTGTTTATTTTTTACCAAAGCAATTGCATTACTTTTTAAGTGTTTGCAAATAATGTTGGCAAAAATCAAATCTGCTTTTTCTGTTTCTGTTGTATTTCTTCCACCAACTTCTTTCCATTCTGCAAAATTTTCATCATCTATTTGTTGAGATAATTTACCATTCAATAATGATCTTTCTTGAAAATGAGTTGCTTGATTTTGACTTTCATTTTTTAGCAGTTGTAGTAATATTCTATTCTTTTTTGACTTTAAAATTTGTAAAGCATCTTCATTAAAAGAAGGAGCAATTAATACTTCAAAAAATAATTCATTAATAGCCGAAGCTGTTGCTACATCTACACTTCCATTAGTTATTAAAATTCCTCCAAAAGCACTTTCAGGATCTCCTGCAAGTGCAGCGTCCCAACTTTCTTTTACAGTTTTTCTTGATGCAATTCCACAAACATTGGTATGTTTTATAATTGCAAAAACAGTCTCATTTGTGTTGTTAAACTCATTTATTAATTGAATAGCTGCATCAACATCTACTAAATTATTATAAGAAAGCTCTTTGCCATTTAGTTGTGTAAATAATTTTGATAAGTCTCCAAAAAATGTTGCTTGTTGATGAGGGTTCTCGCCATAACGTAAAGTCTTCCTAAATTCCTCCAAAGGAGAAGCTTGAAATTGTTTAGTGGGATTAAAATAATTATTAATAGCAATATCATAATTCATTACAACCTCAAATGCTTTGGCAGCAAGAGTTTTACGTTGTTCTAATGTTATTTCTCCTGCTTGAGTATTTAAAATGTTTTCTAAAAAAGAATAATCTTCTTTAGCAGCAATTACAGCCACATCTTTAAAATTTTTTGCTGCTGCTCTTATCATACTTGGTCCACCAATATCAATTTTTTCAATAATTAAATTTTCATCTTTAGTAGTAGCAACAGTTTCTTCAAAAGGATATAAATCTACAATAACTAAATCTATTTCTGGTATAGCATATTGCTTCATTTCTTGTATGTGTTGTGCATCATTTCTTTTAGCAAGAATTCCTCCAAAAACTAATGGATGTAAGGTTTTTACTCTTCCTCCTAAAATGGATGGATAGTTTGTAATGCTTTCAACACTTACGCATACAATGCCTATATCTTCTAAAAATTTTTGTGTACCACCAGTACTATAAATTGTTATACCTAATTGCTGTAATTTTTTTGCAATCGGTTCTAATCCATCTTTATAAAAAACTGAGATAAGAGCAGATGTAATTTTTTTATTCATTTTTATTTTGTTGATATTTTATGTGTTTTATTTCTTGTAATTTATATCATTAAACTATAGGTATATACAATTAAAACTTCATTTCAAAAGCACCATCGGTGGCTGTTGAATGATATTGCAAATGTAGGCTGTCAGCATCTTTCTTCCAGTAGCCAACTTTCCAAAAAGGGTTTGATGAATCAAAAACATAATACTTACAATCAAAAATGTTGGATAATTTGTTTATATAAATTTTTGGATTTTTAGTTAGAATTATTGCATCTAACTTTATTTTTTGTGGAAGTGTTGGAACTTCAAAAGCATCATCTACAATTAAAATATTTTTTTCATTACAACTAATTAAATTTTTATTTATAGAAAAACTTTGAAGCGAATTTGTTGGCAACATTCTATGCAAAATTCTTGAAGGCTTTAAATGAAAATTTCTAAGAAAACCATCTTCTATTAAAATGCTATCACCAATAAATTGATACTTACGACCTTCAATTAAATCAATAGCTGTATGATTGGGAACATTGTACACTACTATTTTTTGTTGTTGATTAGTTTGTAAAAAATGTACACTTCTTAAAATAAAAAATATTGATAAGCAACTAAAGGCAAAAAGAAATGTTTTTGTTTTTTTATTAATTATCCAATACCAAAACCCAATAATTGCAACATATAAAATTATTGCTTGAACAATACTGATTTGTATTGATTGCCAAACAGAAAAAGAGAAACTATCTGCATAAAGAATATAATTATTCATCAACTCAATACTCCAACCAATTAATTTTCCTAAATAAATATTTATATAATCAATAGATGATACTAACAACAACAAAAGCTCTGAGTATAAAATAAATCCAGAAAAAGGAACAGCAAATAAATTTGTAAATAAAAACAATGTTGGAAACTGATGAAAATGATATAACACAATAGGTAGCGTAAGAATTTGTGCTGAAAGTGTTACTGCACTCAAACTCCAAACTGCTCTTAAAATTTTATTTTTAAAGTAAAACCAATTATTAATTTTCTTTTGAAAAACGATAATACTAAGAACGGCAGAATACGATAATTGAAAACCTACATCCCAAAGATTAAAAGGATTAATTAATAATAATAAAAATGCAGATGCTGCCAAACTATTGTAAATATTGGTTTTTCTGCTAAAGCTTTCGCTAAGTACAATAAAAGAAAACATTACTGCACTTCTTAAAATAGATGGTGCAGCACCAGCAATAAAACTAAAGCCCCATAAAACAATTAATATTACAATTGGTTTTACAATTTTATTCCATCTATATTTTACAAATGGTCTGAATAAAACAATTAATAATCCATAAATCATTCCTAAATGCAAACCACTAATAGCAATGATATGAACAACGCCAGTATTACTATAACTCTGTACTAAATCTCTATCTAAGTTATCTCTGTAACCAATTAATAAAGCTTCTGCAATGCTTAATTCATTTCCTTCTTTTATATAGCTTTTTAAAATACTTAAAACTTTTGTTCTTGCTTGTATAATTAAATTATCAAACCAATTTTTGTTGATAGATGATAGTATGCTAAAATCATCATCATTTAAAAATGCCTGATAGTGTATGTTTTGAAACGAACAATATCTTGCATAATTAAAACCACCAGGGTTTCCTGCATTTATAACTGGTATTAATTTTTTTACAACAATTATTTGAGAGCCATATTGCAAATTTGGTTTAGTACTATCCTTTTTAAAATACAATAAAACATCACCAACTATAGGCTGCCATTTATTGTTTATAAAAATACTATGTGCTTCTGCTAATGCTTTATAAGATTTTTGTTTTTCTACAATGGGTTCTTTTAAAGACAATAAAACTGGTGTATTTGCTTGATAAATATTGCCTATCCATTGTTTATTGTTTTCAATATTTTTTATAAAGCTTATGCTGCCACCAACTGCAATAAATAGTAATAAAACTGCAATACCTGTAATTTTATTATGCCTAAATTTTTTTGATTTTGATAAGACTTCATAAACGATAAATAATAAAAATGAAATTGCTGCTGTATAAATATATAATGTAAGTGGTAATTGAAAATGATATTGTAATAAAATACCAGCAATTAATGGAATAATTAATCGCAATACAGGCACTTGCTTGTAAAAAGGCTTATTAAATTGACGAAGCATAAATAATTTATAATCAATTAATCTTTTGTTTGAAAGAATTAATACATAATATTTATTCTGTTACAATTTATGATAATTATTTTATGTTATATAAAATAAAATAAGAGTGAGGTGTTAGATACTAAGTTGTAAGCCATCATAAGCAAGCTGCATATTAGATGGAAGTTGTTTATTAATTTGTTCGTGTGTTCCAAGCTGATGGCTAATATGAGTAAAATATGCTTTTTCTACTTTTAACTCAGTTGCTAATGCTATTGCTTCGTTTAGGGTAAAATGAGAAATATGTTTTTCATTTCTTAAAGCATTTATTACCAAAACTTTTACTCCTTTAATTTTTTCTTTTTCATCTTCATCAATTTTATTAGCATCTGTTATGTAGGCAAAGTTTCCAAACTTAAAACCAAATACAGGCATTTTTAAATGCCAAACTAATATTGGTTGAATTGGAATATTACCAATAGTAAAAGGTGTTGTATCAATTGTATGAATAATTAAATTAGGAGTGCCAGGATATTTATTATCACTAAAAGCATAATAAAAATCTCTTCTTAAAGCTTCTTCTGTTAAAGTGTTTGCATAAATGTTCATTGGGTGCTTACTAAAAAAATTAAAAGCTCTTACATCATCTAACCCTGCAATATGATCTTTATGAGGATGTGTAAATAAAACTGCATCTAATTTTTTAGTATGAGTTCTTAGCATTTGATATCTAAAGTCAGGCGTTGTATCTACAACAATAGTTGTAGTATCTGATTCTACAAGAATGCTGCTTCTTAATCTTTTATCTTTATTATTTGTTGATGTACATACATTACAAGAACAACCAATCATTGGTACACCACTACTAGTTCCTGTTCCAAGAAATGTTATAGTTAATTTAGGTATTAACACGTTTCAAATCTACAAGAAAACTGTAAAACATACTATGTTATTAAACAAAAAAATCTCACATTTAGGTGAGATTTTATTTTATAACTTTTAATATTATTTTCTAACTACCAATTCTGTAGAGTAATTCTTTCACTTGATATTCCCAAAGTTGGGTTTGATCTTTTATTTCATTTTTCTCTGCAAAATCAGATACTATTAAAATAGTTTGATTAGAAATTTCAGTTTTAGCTATTCTAAATTCAAAGTATTCTTCCTTAGGAGCATGTAGCCATCTATAACGAACAAATTTATCATGTTCCATATCTACTATTACTGCTTTATCAGGAGTGCCACCACTCCAGCTAAAACTTAATTCTCCTTCCCATTCATCTACTTTATCTGCAAACCATTCTTGCAAACCAGTTGGTGTGCTTAAAAACTCGAAAAGAATTGAGGGGGAGCTTTTTACTTTAAACTCAAGTGTAAATAATTGTTTTTTACTCATAGTAACCATCTTTAATCGTTGTACACGTGTTGCAATAATAGTAATTAATAGCTTTTAGCCAAATGTTTTTTTATAAAATGGCTTCTCTTGCTCGTGTAAATGGCTTTATTTGCTATTCTTTTGTACCTATTAATTTGTCGTTCATAACTGCAATTTCTTTAACTACTTTTACAAATATTTTATGAGTGAAATTTTAGAACAGTTATACAACAATATACAACAAACAACTTGGTACGAATATGTTGCAGTAATTGCAGGCATATTAAGTGTTTGGTATAGCAGAAAGGAAAATATTTTAGTATATCCTATAGGGCTAATAAATACTATTACCTATATATATTTAAGCTTTAAGTTTCATTTACCTGGCGAAGGAAGTGTAAATTTTTACTATACAGTTATGAGTATTTATGGTTGGTGGTTATGGTCTAAAAAAGACACTAAGAGCTCAGCAACTATTTTACATATAACATATAGTAATAAAAAAGAATGGCTTCAACAGATTATGTTCTTTGCAGCCATGTATTTAGTTTATTATTTTGCTTTAACACTTGCTAAAAAATATTTTTTTGAAGGAGCAATTCCTTGGGCAGATTCATTTGCTACTGCTTCTGCATTTACAGCAATGTGGTTAATGGCTAAGAAAAAAGTTGAAAGTTGGTGGTGGTGGATTGCTACTAATATAGCTTCAATTCCTTTGTATTTCACAAAAACATTAGTGTTAAGCAGCTTACAATATGTTGTATTTCTTATTCTGGCTGTTGCTGGGTTATTAACTTGGATGAAAAAAGCTAATTACAAAAAATGATGTAGATTTTTTAATAGAACCATTTATCTTAGAACAAAATTGAATATTCTTCAACAATAATTTTTGTTATGTACATAAGCGATATTTCTAAAACTCCTGTAGCAACTCATGTAGCTATTTTTGGTAAAGATATTAGACAAGGCATTTTTGAATTAATTCAAAAAGAATACCCAACCTTTAATGAAAATAGTGTTATTAGTCTTAAAGAATTAAACCATTATCGCCGGTTATATTTAGTCTGTTTAGTAGAGCAAGAAAAAGGAGAATTAGCTCAAGTAGATTATGATGTAATGCAAGCAATAAAAAATAATTCAATTCTTTCAGAAAATATTGAACCAGATATTGATTCTAGTTTAACCTATAGTCAAAAATTAGCAGATTCAATAGCAACTTTTGGAGGTAGTTGGACATTTATCTTATCCTTTTTTGGGCTATTAATTTTGTGGATGATTATTAACGTATGGTTTTTAGCCAATAAAGCTTTTGATCCATATCCCTTCATTTTACTTAACCTTATTTTATCTTGTATTGCAGCCATTCAAGCTCCTATCATTATGATGAGCCAAAACAGAGTAGAGCAAAAAGATAGACTAAGAGCCGAACATGATTATAAAGTAAATCTAAAGGCAGAACTTGAAATAAAATTATTAAGTGAAAAAATTGATCATCTTATTGTACATCAAAACAAAAAATTATTAGAAATACAAGAAGTGCAAATAGATTACTTAGAAGATTTAATGAAAAAAATTCATGAAAAAAGATAGAAATAAATAACTATATTTCTTACGAAATTTGTAAAATATATAAGCATAAATTTTTCATACTTCATCTCTTGATTTATTTTCTTCATATTTGCTCAATAAAAAAAAACTATCAATATGGCATTAATTAAATCTTTAATTGCAGAAATAGAAAACGAAACACTTAGTACAAAAAAAATATTAGCAATAGTACCTGAAGATAAATTTGATTGGCGACCTCATACAAAATCAATGACAATAAAACAACTTGCTACACACGTTGCTAATTTATCAGCTTGGGCAGGACTAATTGCAAATACAGATTATTTAGATTTTTTAGATGGCAGTTTTAAACACCCAGATATTAATAATGTAGAAGGTTTATTAAAAGAACTTGAAACAGGCACTCAACAATCAATTACTGCTCTACAAAATATAAGTGAAGATGATTTATTAAACAAACAATGGGTTTTAAGAGCTGGCGATAAAGTATTATTAGAACTTCCAAAATACACTTTCATTCGTTCTATGGCTCTCAATCATACCTATCATCACAGAGCACAACTTAGTGTTTATCTAAGATTATTAGATATTCCAATACCTGGTATATATGGTCCAAGTGCAGATGAAATGCCAAAATCTTAAAAATTCATTTCTATATACTTAACATTTAAAATATTATTAATCATGAAAAAAATTATTCTGCTTTCTGTTACTACATTATTTATTATCAGTTGTAACAATAATAACACAGAAAACAAAACCCCTAATCAAGATACTGTTGCAGCTGCAACTACAACACACCAAGAAGCAAATGATACAACAAATGCAGAAGAAACTATTGAATTAGATAATGGACAAAAATGGAAAATAAATGCAGAAATGAAACCCCATATTCTTGCAATGCAAAATATTACAGAAGCTTATATCAAAGACAACTCTAAAGATTATAAATTTTTAGCCAAACAATTAAAAGAAAAAGACGATGCACTAATTAAAAGCTGCACAATGGATGGTAAAAGTCATGATGAGTTACATAAATGGCTTCATCCACACTTAGAAAGAGTAGAAGCTTTAGAAAAAGCCGAAAACGAACAAAAAGCAAATGAAATAGTTTCTCAAATCAAAAAATCTTTCGACATTTTTCATCAATATTTTCAATAATCAGCCCTTTTGTCGTCGGTAAAAGTAAAAAAGATCTATTTTTTACTGATTAGTTTATTTTGGCATTGCTATTAATTACAAAACTGTAATTTTGCCACCAATTTTAAATTATTAATAATTAAAAAATAACATTATGGTAAAGGTTGCTATTAATGGATTTGGCAGAATTGGACGTTTAGTTTTTCGTCAAATCTATAACATGGAAGGAATAGATGTAGTTGCTATCAACGATTTAACTTCTCCAAAAGTTTTAGCTCATTTATTAAAGTACGATAGTGCTCAAGGGCGTTTTAATGCAGAAGTTTCAGCAACAGAAGATTCAATAGTAGTAAATGGCGATACAGTAAAAATTTATGCCCAAAAAGATCCAGCACAAATTCCTTGGGGCAGTCATGGTGTAGATGTTGTTATTGAAGCTACAGGCTTTTTTACAGATAAAGATAAAGCACAAGCACACATTACAGCAGGTGCAAAACGTGTTGTAATTTCTGCTCCTGCAACAGGCGATTTAAAAACTGTTGTATTTAATGTTAATCACCAAATTTTAGATGGAAGCGAAACAATTATCTCTTGTGCATCTTGTACAACAAACTGTTTAGCCCCAATGGCAAAAGTTTTAAGCGATAATTATGAAATACTATCAGGCAGTATGACCACAATTCATGCTTATACCAACGACCAAAATACATTAGATGCTCCACACCCTAAAGGAGATTTAAGAAGAGCAAGAGCAGCAGCACAAAACATTGTACCAAACAGCACAGGTGCTGCAAAAGCAATAGGATTAGTACTCCCAGAACTTAAAGGAAAATTAGATGGCGGTGCACAACGTGTTCCTGTAATCACAGGCTCTTTAACTGAATTAGTTACTGTACTTGGCAAAAAAGTTACAGCAGAAGAAATTAATGCTGCCATGAAAGCTGCAAGCAACGAAAGCTTTGGCTACTCAGAAGACGAATTAGTAAGCTCAGATATTATTGGTATAAACTATGGCAGTTTATTCGATGCTACACAAACAAAAGTTATTACAAACGGCAACACACAAATAGTAAAAACTGTAAGCTGGTACGATAACGAAATGAGCTATGTAAGCCAATTAGTTCGTACAGTAAAATATTTTGCAGGGTTAATTAGTAAATAATTTTATTATGATGTCAGCAAAGAGCCATCTATTAAACTCTTGTTGCGTCGCACACTTGTACTGCAAAACACTATTCAACAAAAGTTCTGAGAAATAACTCAGAACTTTTATATTTGAAAAACATTCAAAACAATTATTATGAGCAAATTTTCTAATCACAACTTCGCAAATCAAAAAGCATTAATTCGGGTAGATTTCAACGTTCCATTAGATAAAGCAACACTTGAAATTACAGATGATACAAGAATAAAAGCAGCAATTCCAACCATTCAAAAAATTTTGAATGATGGAGGAAGTGTAATTTTAATGAGCCACTTAGGAAGACCAAAAGAAGGACCAGAAGATAAATACTCATTAAAACACATCATAAATCATCTAAGCAAATTATTAGGAGGCAAAACCATTTTCTTTGCTAATGATTGCATAGGAGAGCAAGCTACACTTACAGCATCTATGCTTAAAGCAGGAGAAGTTTTGTTGTTAGAAAATTTACGCTTTTATAAAGAAGAAGAAAAAGGAGATGAAGCCTTCGCTCAAAAACTTTCTAAATTAGGAGATGTTTGGGTAAATGATGCATTTGGTACAGCACACAGAGCCCATGCTTCTACAGCAATAATTGCAAAATTCTTTCCTAAAGAAAAAAGATTTTTTGGATTATTAATGGAAGCAGAAGTAAATGCAGCAGAGCAAGTATTACATAAAGCACAAAAACCATTTACAGCAATTATTGGTGGAGCAAAAGTTTCAGATAAAATTTTAATAATAGAAAACCTTTTAGAAAAAGCTACTGATATAATTATAGGTGGTGGCATGGCATATACTTTTATGAAAGCAAGAGGAGGAAAAATAGGAAGCTCTCTTTGCGAAGATGAAAGATTACAAACTGCCATCGAAATCTTAGAAAAAGCAAAAGCCAAAAATGTAAGCATTCACCTACCAGAAGATTCTGTAATTGCAGACAAATTTGCTGCTGATGCTAATACCAATACTTCTCCAAGTGATGCAATACCTGATGGTTGGATGGGTTTAGATATAGGAGCCAAAGCAGCAGGCATTTTTAGTGAGGTTATCAAAAAATCTAAAACTGTTTTATGGAATGGACCAATGGGCGTTTTTGAAATGCAAAAATTTCAAGCTGGCACAAAAGCTATTGCTATTGCAGTTGCAGAAAGTACACAATCTGGTGCATTTAGTTTAGTTGGTGGTGGCGATAGTGTTGCAGCTGTAAACCAATTTGGCTTTAACGATAAAGTTAGTTATGTAAGCACAGGTGGCGGTGCAATGCTTGAGTATTTTGAAGGTAAAATATTACCAGGTATTGCAGCCGTTAATGAATAAAAATTAAATTCAAACCAAAAATAGCTAACAAGCAAAATTCTTTTACCATCATATCTTCATTCAATGGAAAAATTGTTAGAACAATTAGAAAATTATAAAAAAGAAATTAGTGCTGCAAACCCTATTAGTGCAGAAGAAATTGAAAACTTTCGTATCAAATATCTTGGTACAAAAGGACTTGTAAAATCTGTAATGGGTTTTATGAAAGATGTAGCAGTTGATAAAAAGAAAGAAGCTGGGCAACTTTTAAATGAGTTTAAATTATTTGTAGAATCAAAATATGATTATTATAAAAATACCATTACCAATTCACAACAAAAAGCAACTGATATAGATATTTCTTTACCAGGCAATCCAATAACTGTTGGCTCTCGTCATCCATTAAGTTTAGTTAGAAATCAAATAGTATCCATATTTCAACGGTTAGGCTTTGCAGTTGCAGAAGGTCCAGAAATTGAAGATGATTGGCACAACTTTGGTGCAATGAATTTGCCAGAAAATCATCCTGCAAGGGATATGCAAGATACTTTTTACATTAACCAAAACCCTGCTTGGCTTTTAAGAACACATACAAGTAGTGTACAGGCAAGAATCATGGAAAAACAAAAGCCACCAATTCGTGTTATTTGTCCAGGAAGAGTATATAGAAATGAAACCATAAGTGCAAGAGCACATTGCTTTTTTCATCAGGTAGAAGGTTTGTATATTGATGAAAATGTAAGCTTTGCCGACCTTAAACAAACACTTTATTTTTTCGTTCAAGAAATGTTTGGAAAAGATGTTAAGGTAAGATTTCGCCCAAGCTATTTTCCTTTTACTGAACCAAGTGCAGAAATGGATATTAGTTGTTTAATATGTGGAGGCAATGGTTGTAATGTTTGTAAACACACAGGTTGGGTAGAAATTTTAGGAAGTGGTATGGTGCATCCTAATGTGTTGGAAAACTTTGGAATTGATAGCAATAAATATACAGGCTTTGCTTTTGGTATGGGTGTAGAAAGAATATGTCAATTAAAATATAGAGTAAACGACCTTCGTTTATATAGTCAAAATGATGTAAGATTTTTAAAACAATTTACTGGTGTGGTATAAGATTGAAGTGGTAAAATATTATTCATTCTCTCATTATTCTTAGCCATTTTTATAATATAGTTTTAATTGATTACTTTTTTGTTTTATAACTAAAATTCCTATTTCTTAATTTGGGTTAAACTCTTTATCCAATTAAGGGTTAGGAAATTAATAAATCTTTTTAATTTGCCATAAAGAGAGTTTAATTTTATAGGCTTGTAATTAAATCTAATCTTAATATATCTTAAAATAAATTAAATAAACTAAGGTTTTTGTTTCTTTTAAGTAACTATTATATATACCTTTGCTGTTTATAATTGTAAACAATGTATATACCTAAATTTTTAATAGGAATGCCTGGTGGTAGCGAATGGATTATTATTGTTTTAGCAATACTAATTCTCTTTGGTGGCAGAAAAATTCCTGAATTTATGCGTGGGCTTGGTAAAGGCATTCGTGAATTTAATGATGCAAAAAATAATGTGAAGAAAGAAATTGAAGAAGGCATAAGCGAAAAAGATAAAACTTCTTCAAACAGCTAATCTAAGCTTCTACTCTTTCATCTTGTTGCAATAATCTTTAATGTTTTTATTGAGGATTTATTATAGTATTATCTAAGCGTAAGCCTCATTTAATAAATTTTTTCTATTAAATAAGTCTCTTTTAATGGCTAATCAATATAGCTTACATTTGTTACTTAAATTTTAACATAAACCAGAAACTATTAATATTTTATTGAAAATAAGCAACTTAAATATTTTAATATTGTTTATTATTTTCAAAAATTACTAATCATCAATCCTTATAAAGCCAACTTTTAAGAATAAGCCTTTACTTTTGCACCTCGTTTATTTTAAGTAAACAATTCTGGTAAAGCAAAAATTAAAATGTTTTTCAGAAAAATTACTAACCGATTTTTTAATTTTTAAAAGGAGGGTTTGTTTATGCAGTGGTTTTTCAATACCATCGGTTATCCAAAAAATACACAAAAAACCATCATTGTTGTAATAGGCTTATTGGTTTTAGGTTTTGGTGCAGTATCTTTTACTCAAGCAGATAAAGATGAAGCAAAAGGAAGAGGCTATTATCATATCAGTGATACTACTATTAATAAAGAGTTTTCATTAATTGAAGATTTAGCACCTCATGCCAACAATTCTTTTCAACAAAATTCTATACAAGTTTCTTTAAACACACAAGCTATAGGCTTTATGCAACAATTTGTTGCTAAGCAAGGTAAGGGGTTAGAAAAAATGAAAACTTGGGGCAAAGCTTATTTTGATTTATACGATCAAATTTTACCACAATATGGAATACCAAAAGAATTAAAATATTTAAGCGTTATTGAAAGTAATTTAAGACCAGGTACAATTTCATCTGCTGGTGCTACAGGTCCTTGGCAATTAATGAGTGATGAAGGCAAACGCTATGGATTAGCCATGTCTAAATTTAGAGATGAGAGAATGGATTTTTATAAAAGCACTCATGCTGCTTGTAAATTAATAAATGAATTATACGAAACTTTTGGTGATTGGTTACTTGTTGTAGCTGCTTATAATGGCGGTGTAGGAAGAGTAAAACAAGCTATTAAAAAAAGTAATAGCAGAAACTTTTGGGATTTACAATATTATTTACCTACCGAAACTCGTAATCATGTAAAAAAATATATTGCTACTCATTATTTTTTTGAAGGCTCTGGAGGATGGACAACTATGACTGCTAATGAAACTAATGAGTACTTAGCCTCTTTGGCAATGAATGATAAACAACCAGCACTTACAGAGGAAGAATTAAACAATTCTGTTGTTATTGAAGTTGGAGGAAGATATTTATCTGCCATTGTATCTAACAACCTATTGTTAGATATTGAACAATTTAATAAATGGAATCCAAAATTTGATAAAACCTTATCAGAAGGAAAAAAATATTCCATGAGGTTAACCAAAGAAAAAGCTGCAATTTTTGAAGCTAAGAAAAGTCAAATATTGATGGAGAGTATGAAAGTACTATTGAATGATAATGTAGTTGCTTCCTCAACAAAATAAAAGATTAATCTTCTTCTTTTGTGCTTAGAGTAAACCCAATGGTTGTACCTACATTTAAAGCACTTCTTGCATGTATGGTTTGATTGTGTGCTTCAATAATATGTTTACAAATCGCTAATCCTAAACCTGTACCTCCTTTATTTCTGCTTCGTCCAAAATCTGTTCTGTAAAATCTTTCAAAAATTCTTTGTAAATGTTCTTCTGCCATACCAATACCATCATCACTAAATTCTACTAAAATATTTTTTTCATCGGTGTTGTAAATACTGGCAATAATAGAACCATTTTGTTTACCATATTTTATAGCATTAGAAGTAATATTGGTAATTACTTGTCTAATTTTTTCTTTATCTGCAAATATGTTTATAGGCGATTCACAACCTTTTTTAATAGATGCCTTAATATTTTTTTCTTCCATTTTTATGGAAAGTAAATCATACACTTCTTTAATTAAATCTTGAATAACAAAATATTCTTTATGCAAGGTTTCTTCGTTAGTTTCTAATTTAGAAATTTCGTCTAAATCTTCTAACAATGCAACCAGCCTATCTACATTTTTAGATGTATTTTCTAAAAATTTTATACTGTTGTTAGGGTCGTTTATTGCACCATTCAAAAGAGTATCTACATATCCTTGAATAGCAAAAACGGGTGTTTTAATTTCGTGAGATAAGTTTTGTAAAAATTCCTTTCTATAAACTTCTGTCTTTTTTAATAACTCAATTTCTGCACTACGTTGAGCAGCCCATTTTTCTACATCTTCTTTTACCTCATTAATTGTTTTTTTAGGTAAAATATATTTGTAATAAGTTTCTTCTCGTTTACTGGCTTTGGTTTGATAAATAAACTTGTATATCAGTTTTATTTTTCTGAAAATAAAAGTTTCTAAAACAAAACTTATAAGAATATAACTTCCTATAAACATTAAAATAAAAGCCACAACACCCATCAATAATTGTTTTTCTACAATTAAAAATGCAATAGCTGCTGGTACAGATACTATTAATGCTGTAAGGGCAGATAGCTGCTTTGGGGAAGGGTTTTTTTCGCTAAACATAATGCAACAAATTTAACAATATAATTTTCAACTTTACTATACAATTATTAATTGTTAGTTAAGTTATTAGTAAAAAATTTTACCAACTAAAAGGTAAAGAAGCTTTAATATTATCCCACATAATAATAAGATTAGCACCAGTATTAGCACTATCAAAATATATAGTAAGAGCTTCGGCTATTTCTTGTGTTTTTTCAATGGAACATTCAACTCTTAATGCGTCTTTCTTTGCATCATAATTAAAACTTCCCCAACCATAATTATCTTTATTAAAAATAAATATCCATTTATTTTCTTTTGGTATGCAGAATAAAGAGTAACGACCTTTTGCCAGAGTTTTACCATCTATTTTTACATTTCTAAAAAACTCAACTTCTGTTGCTTCATTAGCACCTAAACGCCATATTTCGTTGTATTGAATAAGTTCGCCAAAAATTTCACGTCCATTTTTTTGTGGTCTGCTATAAATAACTCTTGCAATTGGTAAATCTTTACTTTTTCCATTCATTTTTAATAATGGATAGTCTTTAGGAAAATAACTAACATCCATCGGACTTTTATCTAAAGCTGTAGGTTTAGACTGAGAAAATACTGTGTTAGAAAATAAAAAAATAATCAAGTTTAAGCCTATAAATAATAGTTGTTTATTCTTATTAATCATATACTAATAATTTTCAACAAAAGTAATATTATAAAGTAAATAATGCTTGATACTATAATAATCTAAAGAAAATTTTATGAAATTGAATAAGGAAAATATTTGTTGAACGGTAATTTATTCCAATAAAAATTAGTAACCTTTGAAATGGAAAATTGTATAACAATCATTTTTTAAATTTTAAATATGCGTAAATTATTTGTATTAGTTACTATTTTATGTTGTGCTTCATTAATAAATGCACAAACAAATCCTTTGTGGCTTCGCTATCCTGCAATTTCGCCAGATGGCAAGTTTGTATTGTTTTGTTATAAAGGAGATATTTATAAAGTATCATCTAATGGAGGAGAAGCAATACCACTTACTATTAGTGAGTCGGAAGAGTATTCTCCCGTTTGGAGTCATGATGGAAAATGGATTGCTTTTGCCAGCAATCGTTATGGAAATTTTGATGTATTTCTTATGCCTTCAACAGGAGGTGAAGCTAAAAGATTAACCTATCATTCTAACAACGAAGAGCCAAGCAGTTTTACAGCAGATGATAAGCAGGTTATTTTTTCTGCCATAAGGCAAGATGTTGTTAGTAATGTGCAATTTCCTAATGGCAATTTATCACAACTATATACTGTTTCAATAAATGGAGGAAAAGTAAATCAGTTATTACCCATTCCTGCTATTAATGCAACAGTAAATAAGGAAGGCAATAAAATTATTTTTCATAATCTAAAAGGGTTTGAAAATAATTGGCGTAAACATCACACATCATCTATAACAAGAGATATTTGGATATATGATGTTCAAACTAAAAAATATACTCAACTTACAACAAATACAGGAGAAGATAGAAACCCTGTATTTGATAGTAATAGTAATGATTATTATTATTTAAGTGAGCAAAGTGGAGGCTCAATGAATGTATATAAAAGTTCTTTAAATAACCCTACAACATCTGTTGCACTTACTTCTTTTACCAAAAATCCTATTCGTTTTCTTACACGTTCTAATGAAAACACACTTTGTTTTAGTTATGATGGTGAACTTTATTTAAAACCCAACAATTCAGAGCCTAAAAAATTAAATATTATTATTGCTACAGATGGAAGAGTTAATGTTGATAAAACTGTTCCTATTTATACAGGTGCTACAGAAATGAAAGTATCTCCAAATGGAAAAGAAATTGCATTTGTAGTACGAGGTGAAATTTTTATAACAAGCGTTGAAGGAGGTATTACAAAAAGAAAAACCAATACACCTTGGCAAGAAAGAAGTGTTAGCTTTAGCCCAGATGGAAAATCTTTAGTATTTGCAGCAGAGCCAGATAGTATGTGGAATATTTATACCATTTCAATAGATAGAAAAGAAGAGCCATATTTTTATGCTTCTACTGTTCTAAAACAAGAAACTATTGTTGCTAATAATGAAGAGGCTTTTCAACCTTCCTATTCACCAGATGGAAAAGAAATTGCTTTTTTAGAAAATAGAGTAACACTAAAAGTAATCAATCTTGCTTCTAAACAATTAAGAACAATTTTAACTGCCGATAAAAATTATTCTTATGCAGATGGAGATCAATATTATCAATGGAGTCCAGACAGTAAATGGTTTTTAGTAACATTTGGACAAAAAGAAAGAGTGATGTCTTCAGAAGTAGGTTTAATAAGTGCCGATGGAAAAGGAACATTAAAAAATCTTACCCTTAGTGGATATGATGATTTTATACCACGTTGGGCAATGGATGGAAAATTAATGTATTGGGGATCTACAAGAGATGGGCAAAAAGTACAAGCAGGTAATCCAGCATCACTTGATGTATATGCAATGTTTTTTACAAAAGAAAGTTTTGATAGATTTAATTTATCTAAAGAAGATTTTGAACTTTTGAAAGAACAAGAAGAAAAAAATAAATCACAAAAAGACTCTGCCTCAACAACAAAAACAAATGATAAAAAAGATAAGAAAAAAGAAAAACCCTCAACTGATTCGGTAGATAAAAAGAAAGATATTGTTTTTGATTGGGAAAACTTAACTGATAGAAAACTTCGTCTTACAACACATACATCCAATTTGGGAGATATGGTTTTATCTAAAGATGGAGAGAAATTATATTATATGGCTTCTTTTGAAAATGGCTATGATTTATGGGTTACAGACCTTCGCAAAAAAGAGGCAAAACTTTTAGGAAAATTGGGAGCTAATAGTGCAACACTTGAGTTATCTGCAGATGGAAAAAATCTTTTTTTATTAGCAGATGGTAAATTAATGAAAATTGACCCAGAAAGTGGAAAGCCAGATTTTGTAAGAATAAATGGAGAAATGACTTTAAACTATGCTGCAGAAAAAGAATATATATTTAACCATAGTTGGCGACAAATAAAAAAGAAGTTCTATGTACAAGACCTTCATGGAGTTAATTGGGATTATTATTATAGTGTATATAAAAAATTTCTTCCTCACATTAATAACAATTTTGATTTTGCCGAAATGCTTAGTGAGCTTTTAGGAGAATTAAATGCATCTCATACAGGTTGTTATTACAGAGGCTCTAATTCTGCTACCAGCGATAGAACAGCATCTTTAGCTATATTTTATGATTATACTTATTCTGGTAATGGGTTAAAAATTGCAGAAATAATTCAAGGAGGTCCTTTAGATAAAGCAACCTCAACAATAAAAGTGGGTACTATTATTGAAAAAATTGATGGAAATATAATTAACGATTCTATTGACCACTATAAATATTTAAACAGAAAAACAGGGCAACTTACTTTACTATCTTTATACAATCCAATAACCAACCAGCGATGGAGTGAAACTGTAAAACCAATATCAATAGGCGAAGAAAGAGAATTACAATATCAAAGATGGGTTAAGGCAAGAAGAAAAGAAGTAGATAGTTTATCTGGAGGAAAATTAGGTTATATTCATGTACGTGCAATGGATGATGAAAGTATGAGAACAGTTGTAGAAGAAGCATTGGGCAGAAATCTTGGTAAAGATGCTTTAATAATTGATACACGTTTTAATGGAGGTGGAAATATACACGAACCACTATCAGATTTTTTAAGCGGAAAAAAATATTTTGATATTATTCCACATGGTCAATATGTTGGTTCTGAACCTTATGATAAATGGGTTAAACCTTCTATTGTATTAATAGGCGAAGCCAATTATTCAGATGCTCATTTATTTCCTTTAGCTTATAAATTAAAAGGAATAGGCAAAACATTAGGTATGCCAATTGCTGGAACAGGAACTTTTGTTTGGTGGGAAAACCAAATTGATCCTACTTTAATATTTGGTATTCCTCAAGGGGGATGGAAAAGCCCTGATGGTATTTTTGCAGAAAATAATCAAATGGAACCAGATATAAAAGTTAGTTTAGATTATGAAATAATGACCAATGGAAGAGACCAACAAATAGAAGCCGCTGTAAAAGAAATGATGAAGAAAAAATAATCAAAAACTTGGTACAAAGATTTCCATTATACTACTTTTGTAACACAAAATAATACCTTTGAAAGGAACGACATCCGTTCCTTTCTTTTTATTAAAGAGAGTTTTCTAATCTTAAAATATTTAGTTTTTTAGAACAATTATTAATTGTAAATATTATGCTTTGTATTTATCATGAATCAACAGACCCATACTTTAACATAGCAACAGACGAATATATTTTAAAGTATTTAAAAGAAGATTGCTTTATGCTTTGGCGAAATGATAATGCAATTATTGTTGGTAAATATCAAAATACTCTTGCAGAAATAAATTATGATTATGTAAAAGAGAATAACATAACTGTTGTAAGAAGAATTTCTGGTGGTGGAGCAGTATATCATGATTTAGGAAACTTGAATTTTTCTTTTGTAAAAACAGGAAACGACTCTAACCTTACCGATTTTAAAAAATTTACTCAACCTATTGTAGATGTTATTCAAAGCTTAGGTATAGATGCACGTTTTGAAGGAAAAAACGATTTGATGATTGATGGAAAAAAATTTTCTGGTAATGCTGCCCATATTTACAGAAATAGAATTTTACATCACGGCACTATTTTATTTGCATCTGAAATGAGAAATGTAAGTGAAGCATTAAGAATTAATCCTGTTAAATATCAAGATAAAGCAGTAAAATCAGTACCTAAAAGAGTTACAAATATTTCAGAACATTTAAAAACTCCATTAAGTTTAGAAGAGTTTACAAAAAAATTAATGGATCATGTAATTGCTATTTATCCAGATAGTAAACTATATACATTTACAGAAGAAGATATAAAAATTATCAAGCAATTAAGAGATGAAAAATATACAACCTATGCTTGGAATTATGGAAAATCGCCTGATTATAGTTTTAAAAAAGCTATAAGAACAAAGGGTGGTTTGCTTGAAATGAATTTAGAAACTAAGAATGGATTTATTGAAAATGTAAAAATATTTGGCGACTTTTTTTCTGAAAAAGGAATTGATGAAATTGAAGAAGCATTACAAAATATTAAGCATGAAGAAAGTGCTATAAGAACTGCCTTATCAAAATTTGATATACAAAAACATTTTAGCAATATTAGTTTAGATGATTTGATTGAAGCAATGTTTTAGCAAACATTACAATCCTAATTTTTCAATAGCTTGTTGTGCTGCTATTTGGCTTGCATCTTTTTTATTATAACCAATACCTTGCGATAAAATTTCTCCATCTAAAATGGTATGAATAATAAATGTTCTTCTACCAGAAGAAACTTTTTCTTCTGCTACTTCAAAAGATAAAGCTTTGCCATTTTTAGAAGCCCAACCAATTAATTTATTTTTAAGATTAATATCTATTGCTTCTAAATCATCTACAAACATGTGAGGGATAACAATTTGTTGTAATACCCATTGTTGTGTTTTTTTATAGCCTTTATCTAAATAAATAGCACCAACAACAGACTCTAATGTGTTGCCAAAAATTTGACTATTGCGTAAGCTATTATCTAATTTATTGTAGAGGGTAATTTTTTTTAATCCAATTTTTATTGCAATATCATTTAGCTGTTGGCGATTTACCATTTTGCTACGCATTTCTGTTAAAAAGCCTTCTTCTTTATAAGGATATCTTTTAAACAAATAATCTGCTACAATGCAGCCCAGTATTGCATCTCCTAAATATTCTAAACGTTCATTATTTTCACTTGGAGAATCTTTAATGCATTTATGTGTTAATGCTGTTACATAAAGAAGATTTTTGGTTGGCTTTATATTCAACACATTTTCAATCTCCTTTTGAAAAGTAGTTTTTTTTAATCCTGGAAAAAATTGGTTTAAAAATTGCACAATTTATTTAAGCTTTAAACTTTTTTACTATTACACAAGCATTATGTCCACCAAAACCAAAAGTATTGCTTAATGCAGCATTTACTGTTCGGTGTTGAGCTTTATTAAAAGTAAAATTAAGTTTTGGATCTAATTCTGGATCATCTGTAAAATGATTAATTGTTGGTGGAACAACATCATGCACAACTGCCATTATACTTGCAATAGCTTCTATTGCACCTGTAGCACCAAGGCAATGCCCAGTCATGCTTTTTGTTGCACTAATATTAAGGTTATAAGCATGTTCTCCAAAAACTTCAGTTACTGCTTTTATTTCTGCACCATCGCCAACTGGTGTACTTGTGCCATGAGTATTAATATAATCAATTTCTTCTGGTTTCATATCAGCATCTTGTAAGGCTGCTAACATTACATTTTTTGCTCCTAAACCATCAGGGTGAGGGGCAGTTATATGATGAGCATCTGCTGTTGCACCACAACCCATTACTTCTGCATAAATTTTTGCTCCACGTGCAAGTGCATGTTCTAATTCTTCTAATACTAACATACCAGCACCTTCTCCCATTACAAAGCCATCTCTATCTTTATCATAAGGTCTTGATGCTGTTTTAGGGTCATCATTTCTTTCGCTTAAAGCCTTCATTGCATTAAATCCACCAATACCAGCTTCACTAACTACTGCTTCACTTCCTCCTGTTAAAATAATATCAGCTTTATTTAAACGAATTAAATTAAAAGCATCCATAATTGCATTTGTGCTACTTGCACAAGCACTAACAACAGCAAAGTTGGGTCCACGTAAATTATGTCTCATACTTATATGTCCTGCTGCAATATCTAATATCATTTTTGGAATAAAGAAAGGGTTAAAACGTGGTGTTCCATCTCCTTTTGCAAAATCTGTTACTTCATTTTGAAAAGTAATTAATCCTCCAATGCCACTTCCAAAAACAACACCAACCCTATCTGGGTTAATATTATCTTTATGTAAGCCAGCATCTTTCATTGCTTCATCACTAACAACTAAAGCAAATTGTGTAAATCTATCAATTTTTCTTGCTTCTTTTCTATCTAAAAATTCTGTAGGCTCAAAGTTTTTTACTTCGCAGGCAAATTTTGTTCTAAACTTTTCTGCATTAAATCCTTTAATAAAATCTGCTCCAGAAACACCAGCAATTAAGTTAGTCCAATAATCTTGTAAATTATTGCCTAATGGTGTTATTGCCCCCATTCCTGTAACAACTACTCTTTTTAAAGTTAAAGTCATATTAAACAAGCGTTTTGGTAATTATTCCAATTTATAATCAAAAATAAAATAAACTGCAATACAATTATATATTTTGTTATAACACAAATATAGTATTATACAAATCTGAATTATGCTTTAATCCATCATTTTCTCTATTAAACAAAAATGTTTGTATTGTTAGAGAAAAAATATAGGTTATAAAAATAAATCCGCCAACTTTAAGAATACAGTGTGGCGGATTTATTAAAAGTTATTCCAGCTTTTACTGGTTAAAATTTCTTATTTAGCATGTTCTTCCAAATAAGCTACAGCTTGACCAACAGTAGTGATAGTTTCAGCTTGCTCATCAGGTATAGATATGTTGAATTCTTTTTCAAACTCCATAATTAACTCAACAGTATCTAAAGAATCTGCACCTAAATCGTTGGTGAAAGAAGCTTCTGTTGTTACTTCTGCTTCATCTACACCTAACTTATCAACTATGATTTTTTTTACTCTTGTTGCAATGTCTGACATTATTAAAAGTTTTAGTTACAAGGGCAAAAATAGAGTTTTTGAATTAATTACAAAATGATTAATTTTTTTCTTTTGATAATACTGGGCATTTTATCATAAAAAAGCCTATTTTCCTTTAAAGTTTGCTTTTCTTTTTTCTAAAAAGGCAGAAGATCCCTCTTTCATATCTTCTGTACCAAAACAACCTCCAAATAAATCAATTTCTTCATTAAAGCCATTTTTTGTTTCATCCCATATTGCATTGGCTGCTTTTATACATGCTGCAACAGCAAGAGGTGCTTTTGTATTAATAGTTTGTAAAATACTTTTTGCTTTATTTAATAATTCTTCTTGTGGTACTACATAATTTACAAGTCCATATTGTAAAGCTGTTGCACCATCAATCATATGGGCACTAATTAATAGTTCAATAGCTCTGCCTTTGCCAATAAGTTGTGCTAAACGTTGTGTGCCTCCATAACCTGGTATTAAACCTAAATTAACTTCGGGCTGACCAAATTTTGCATTATCCGAAGCAATACGAAAATGACAAGCCATAGCTAATTCACAACCTCCACCTAAAGCAAAGCCATTTACACAAGCAATAATTGGTTTAGGACTATTTTCTATCCTATTAAAAACATCTTGCCCTCTTTTTGCTAAATGCTTTCCTTGTTCTACACTTAAATTTCCAAATTCTGAAATATCTGCTCCTGCAACAAAAGCTTTATTGCCAGAGCCTGTAATAATTACAGATTGTATTTGAGTATTAGAATAAATATCTTTTAATAATTCATCTAAATCGTTAAAAACATCTTTGTTTAAAGCATTTAGTTTATCTGGTCTGTTAATGGTTACAGTAAGTATTCCATTTTCTAACTCTGTAAGTAATGTTTGATATGGCATAACAAATTTTAATTAGGGCTGCAATTTAATTATATAATTTGAAGTAAACATCTTACTTTATTTTCGCAATAAATAAAGTGTTATGGCAAAATGGTTAGGCTGGAACGATACTATTGTAGCTCTTGCAACACCTCAAGGAATTGGAGCTATTGGTGTTATTAGAGTAAGTGGTAAAAAGGCAATTACAATTGTTGATTCTTTATTTCCATCTAAAAAATTATCAGATCAAAATACACATACTTTACATGTAGGAATTTTAAAAAATAAGGAAGAAATTTTAGATGAAGTTGTAATAAGTTTATTTATTGCACCAAAATCTTATACAGGAGAAGATGTGGTTGAAATTAGTTGTCATGGCTCGGCATTTATTCAAGAAAAAATAATTGAAGCATTAATTGAAGCTGGTTGTAGAACAGCACAAGCAGGAGAATTTACACAAAGAGCTTTTTTAAATGGTAAGTTAGATTTAACACAAGCCGAAGCTGTAGCAGATGTTATTGCAAGTAATACAAAAGCAGGAAGAGATGCTGCATTAAAAAATATTCGTGGTGGATTTTCAAAAGAATTATCTGCACTTAGAGAAGAGCTAATAAAATTTTCTGCCTTAATTGAATTAGAGTTAGATTTTTCCCAAGAAGATGTTGAGTTTGCAGACAGAACACAGTTTATTCAACTCATAAATCAAATACAGCAAACAACTTTAAAACTTTTACACTCTTTTAAATTAGGTAATGTTGTAAAAAATGGTGTACAAGTTGCCATTATTGGAAAACCCAATGCAGGAAAAAGTACACTATTAAATGTATTGCTTAATGAAGATAGGGCTATTGTAAGCGAAATTGCAGGAACAACAAGAGATACAATTGAAGAAGTATTGAACATTGATGGCATTTTATTTAGACTAATTGATACTGCAGGAATAAGAAAACATACCTCCGATGATATTGAAACAATTGGTGTTGGTAAAAGTTTGCAAAAAGCAGAACAAGCCGATATTATTTTATACATTTATGATGTAACCAATACAAATGATTTATCAGAAGAAAAACAATGGTTACAATCTCTGCAAAAACCTTTTATACTTATTGCTAACAAGGCAGATTTAGTTAATGATACTCATAAAGACGAAAACATCATTTACATTTCTGCAAAGCAACATAAAAATATAGAAATTTTGAAAGAGCAGTTAGTGCAAAAAACAGTAGGTGGCGAAGTAAATACAGAAGATACTCTTGTTACCAATACAAGACATTTCGAAGCACTTCAAAAATTAGAACAATCATTAGAAGATGTGCAAAAAGGATTACAGGAAAATATTCCTGGAGATTTATTAGCATTAGATATTAGACAAGCCTTACACTATTTAGGAACAATTACAGGTGAGGTTACAACAGAAGATCAGTTAGATTTCATCTTTAGAAAATTTTGTATCGGAAAATAGCTCAAACACCCAAAAAATTAAAAAATGACAAGCATAGCACAACGACAAGAACTACAAGCAAAAATTTGGAAAATTGCCAACGATGTTCGTGGCTCTATTGATGGATGGGACTTTAAACAGTTTGTTTTAGGAACGCTGTTCTATCGCTTCATTAGTGAAAACTTCACGAACTATATTGAAGGTAACGATGAAAGTATTGACTATTCAAAACTTTCTGATGATGTAATCACACCTGAAATAAAAGACGATGCGATAAAAACCAAAGGTTTCTTCATCTACCCAAGTCAGCTTTTTGTAAATGTTGCTAAAATTGCCAACAAAAATCCTAACTTAAACACACAATTAAAAAAAATATTTGATGCTATTGAAAGCTCTGCAAATGGTTATTCATCTGAGCAAGACATCAAAGGATTATTTGCAGATTTTGATACTACAAGTACAAGACTTGGCAATACTGTACAAGCAAAAAGCAGTCGTTTAGCTGCTGTAATAAAAGGTGTGGAAGAATTAAACTTTGGCAACTTTAAAGACAATCAAATAGACCTTTTTGGAGATGCTTATGAATTTTTAATTTCTAATTATGCTGCAAATGCAGGAAAATCGGGAGGTGAGTTTTTTACACCTCAAAGCGTATCTAAACTCATTGCTCAATTTGCTATGCACAAACAAAAAAAAGTAAATAAAATATATGACCCTGCTTGTGGCTCAGGTTCATTATTATTACAAGCAAAAAAACATTTAGATAATCATATTATTGAAGATGGTTTTTATGGACAAGAAATAAATCATACTACATATAACCTTGCTCGTATGAATATGTTTTTACACAACATTAATTACGATAAGTTTAATATTACTTTAGGCAACACACTTACACAACCACACTATAAAGATGAAAAACCTTTTGATGCCATCGTTTCAAATCCGCCATATTCCATCAATTGGATTGGTAGCGATGACCCAACACTCATTAATGATGACCGTTTTGCACCTGCAGGTGTTTTAGCTCCAAAGTCAAAAGCCGATTTTGCTTTTGTATTACATGCCCTTAGTTATCTATCCAGTAAAGGCAGAGCAGCCATTGTTTGTTTCCCTGGTATTTTTTATAGAGGTGGTGCAGAGCAAAAAATAAGAAAATATTTGGTGGACAATAATTTTATAGAAACCATTATTTCTTTAGCTCCTAACCTATTTTTTGGAACTTCTATTTCTGTAAATATTTTGGTTCTTTCAAAACATAAAACAAATACTCAAATTCAATTTATTGATGCCAGTAGCGAAATTTTTTTTAAGAAAGAAACCAACAACAACATTTTAACAGACGAGCACATTAAAAAAATAATGGAAATCTTCGATAAAAAAGAAGAGCTGCCACATATTGCCAACAACATAGATAATGCACAAATAGCTAATAACGATTACAACCTTTCTGTTAGCTCATACATAGAAGCCAAAGACAACAAAGAAGTAATAAACATTAAAGTTTTGAATAAAGAAATTGCTTCAACCGTAGAAAAGATAAATGTATTGCGTGCAGATATTGATTTGATTATTGAAGAAATTAATGGTATAAAATGAAAAATGAAAATATAGACCACGAAGTGAACAAATGATTATAGAAAATTTAGCCAAGCGGAATGTTCGACCCTTATGAGGTAGAATAAATACGCACAAGCAATTTTCAATTAACATTAAAGCCCTTTGGAGTTTAAAAAAATGAAAGTATTGTAAATTGGATAATATCAACCAAAATATATTTTATGGCAGGAACATATTCACAAATTTATATTCAGGTGGTCTTTGCCGTTAAGGGCAGAGAAAGCCTCATTCATTCTTCTTGGGAAGAAGAATTATATAAGTATATTTCAGGTATTGTTCGCAACAAAGAACAAAAAATGTTAGCCATCAATGGCATGCCAGATCATATTCATTTTTTAATAGGAATGAAACCCAGTTGTTGTTTGTCCGATTTGGTAAGAGAAATTAAAAAATCATCTAACGATTTTATAAAGGAGAAAAAGTTTACCTCATTCAAGTTTCAATGGCAAGAAGGATATGGTGCGTTTTCGTATAGTCATTCAGCATTGGATAATGTAATTGGGTATATCAATAATCAAAAGGAACATCATAAAAAGCAAACATTTAAAGAAGAGTATCAAGAATTTTTAATCAAATTTCAAATTGATTACAAAGACGAATATTTGTTTGAATGGATAAAATAAAACACACGAAAAATAGATATGTTTATAGAAGTGATAATTTGTAAAAGAAAAGTCCTCAAAGAGGTCAAATGTTTATAGAAAAATAAATGCAATCAAAGTGCGACCCCTTCGGGGTCGTATAAAACCACACCAAATTTTCAATAAACATTTTATCCCTTCGGGATTTTTGAACAATAACAAACAATGAAGATAATGACCAACATCAATAAATTATTACAAAGCACAATAGTAGGAGAGAAAATGATTTTTAATTGTAAAAGAAAAGTCCTCAAAGAGGTCAAATGTTTATAGAAAAATAAATGCAATCAAAGTGCGACCCCTTCGGGGTCGTATAAAACCACACCAAATTTTCTATACACATTTTATCCCTTCGGGATTTTTGAACAATAACAAACAATGAAGATAATGACCAACATCAATAAATTATTACAAAGCACAACTGTGGAGTGGAAAACACTAGGAGAAGTGGCTACAATTACTATCGGTGAATTTGTGCATCAAAACAATCAGGATAATTCTGCTGAATTTCCAGTATATAATGGTGGAATTTCACCAACTGGGTATTATGACAAATTCAATAATTCTGGGAATAAAATAATTGTTAGTGCAAGGGGAGCAAACGCAGGTTTTGTAAATCGAATTTCCAAACCATATTGGGCAGGTAATAGTTGCTATTCTGTTGGAATAAAAAATGAAGATGATTTCGATTGGTTATTTGTATATTACTATTTAAAAAATGGAGAAAATAAATTAATTAGTAACCAACAAAAAGGGAGTATTCCATCAGTTTCAAAAAGCCAAATTGAAAAACTCCTCATCCCCATCCCACCTTTAAAAATTCAGCAAGAAATTGTTGCTATTCTCGATAAGTTCACTCTGCTTACAGCAGAGCTTACAGCAGAGCTTACAGCAAGAAAAAAGCAATATGAATATTATAGAGAACAATTATTAATGGTGAATGATAAAGGGTTAATGAATAATGGCGTAAAAGCTGAATGGAAAACACTGGGGGAAGTGGTTATAAAATCTTATTCTGGAAGTACACCGTTAGCAGGTAATTCTAATTTTTATGAAAATGGAACAATTCCTTGGTTGCGAACACAAGAAGTTAAATTCACAGATATATACTTTACAGAAATCTTTATCACTGATTTTGCTTTAAATCAAACATCTGTAAAATGGATTCCTTCAAATTGTGTAATAATTGCAATGTCAGGTGCTACAGCAGGACGTTCAGCAATAAATAAAATCCCACTAACGACTAATCAACACTGTTTGTGCTTAGAAGTAAATCAAGAAATAGCAAATTATCGATATGTTTTTCATTGGGTTAGTTTCAACTTTATGAATATTAAAAATATAGGACAAGGAGCAAGAGGTGATTTAAATTCAAGTATGATTAAAAATTTCAAAATCCCCATTCCACCACTTTCCGAGCAAGAACGAATAGTAACCATCTTAGATAAGTTTGATACATTAACAAATTCTATCAGCGAAGGTTTACCAAAAGAAATAGAGTTAAGAAAAAAGCAGTACGAGTATTATCGGGAGAAATTGCTAACATTTGTCTGAACGGTGATTTTTGTGATTAATATGATTTTATGATTATTTTTAGTGTATTCAATTCAATCACAAAAACCAAAATCATTCAAAACACAAAAATCAAACAAATCATAGAGCAGACAATATTCAAGGCAATCACAAAAATCAAATAAATCATAGTACAGACAACAATCAATTCAATCACATAAATCAAAATCATTCAAATCACAAAAATCAAACAA
Source organism: Chitinophagales bacterium (assembly GCA_051715485.1). Taxonomy (GTDB): domain Bacteria; phylum Bacteroidota; class Bacteroidia; order Chitinophagales; family Chitinophagaceae; genus UBA1930. The sequence continues at coordinate 123,309 of JBPXJV010000002.1, read as the reverse complement.
ATCATAGAGCAGACAATATTCAAGGCAATCACAAAAATCAAAATCATTCAAATCACAAAAATCAAACAAATCATAGTTCAGACAATTAACAAATCATAGTTCAGACAGATGATAAACGAACAATACAAATATTCTGAATTGACTTCCAAAATTATTGGTTGTGCAATGACCGTACACAAAACATTGGGCAATGGCTTTCAAGAAGTCATTTATCAAAGAGCATTAGAAATTGAAATGCGTGAAGCAGGAATTTCATTTAATCGTGAGTTTGAAATGCCTATTTTTTATCGTAATCAGCAAATAGGTACTCGAAGGGTTGATTTTTTAGTAGAAGGTGTTGTTTCGGTGGAGTTAAAAGCAATAACAAAAATAGAAGATGTGCATTTTGCACAAGCCATCAACTATTTAGAAGCCTACAATTTAGAAATAGGCTTGTTAATCAATTTTGGAGAAATGAGTTTGAATTTTAAACGACTAAACAATAAAAAATATAAGTCTGGACTTTGATTCTTTTGATTAATATGATTTCTATGATTAAAAACAATCAATTCAATCACAAAAACCAAAATCATTCAAATCACAAAAATCAGATAAATTATAGTTCAGACAATTAACAAAATTCATAGTTTAGACAATATGTACGTAATAGCAGAATCAAACAACTTTATTGTATTAGATAAATACATTAAACACTCTGAAGTAAATGAAGTATCTGCATTCTATCAAACAGAAGCAGCTTTAGAAAAAGAGGTTATTCAAGATTTAATACATCAAGGTTATGAAAATCCATTAAACATAAATACACCTGAAGCAATGTTGGAAAATGTAAGAATACAACTTCAGTTACTAAACAATGTTACATTTTCCAATACCGAATGGAATCGTTTTGTAGAAGAGTATTTGGATAAGTCAAGTGATAGCCTTGTAGAAAAAACAAGAAAAATTCATGATAATTATATTTATGATTTTGTTTTTGATGATGGACATATTCATAACATATATTTAGTAGATAAAAAAAATATTGCAAGAAATAAAGTACAAGTCATTTCTCAGTTTCAGCAAAAAGGCATACACACTAATCGTTATGATGTAACCATTTTGGTTAATGGTTTGCCTTTGGTACAAGTAGAGTTAAAAAAACGTGGTGTAGCAATAAGAGAAGCATTTAATCAAGTACACAGATATACTAAAGAAAGTTTTAACAGCGAAAATTCACTTTTTAAATATCTTCAAATTTTTGTTATATCCAACGGAACAGATAGCAGATATTTTGCCAATACAGTAGAAAGAAATAAAAACAGTTTTGACTTTACCATGAATTGGGCAAAGGCTGATAATACATTAATCAAAGATTTAAAAGATTTTACGGCAACATTTTTTCAGAAAAATACACTTCTCAATATTCTACTTACATATTCTGTTTTTGATACAAATAATTCATTGCTAATTATGCGACCTTATCAAATAGCAGCAGCAGAAAGAATGTTGTGGAAAATTAAAAGTTCTTACGAAACAAAAAAATGGTCATCACCCGAAGGAGGAGGTTATATATGGCACACAACAGGTTCAGGAAAAACACTTACAAGTTTTAAAGCAGCACGTTTAGTTACAGAGCTTGATTTTATTGATAAAGTATTTTTTGTAGTAGATAGAAAAGATTTAGACTATCAAACAATGAAAGAGTATCAACGTTTTTCACCAGATAGTGTTAATGGCTCTGATAGTACAGCAGGTTTAAAAAGAAATATTGAAAAAGATGACAATAAAATAATTGTAACAACTATACAAAAGCTAAATATCCTTATGAAAACTGAAGGTAATTTAGCCATCTATCAAAAGCAAGTAGTTTTTATTTTTGATGAGTGTCATCGTTCTCAATTTGGAGAAGCACAAAAAAATTTAAATAAAAAATTTAAAAAGTTTTATCAATTTGGGTTTACAGGCACTCCTATTTTTTCAGAAAATGCTTTAGGTGCCGAAACAACTAAAAGTGTTTTTGGCAGAGAGCTACACTCTTATGTAATTACAGATGCTATTAGAGATGAAAAAGTGTTGAAGTTTAAGGTTGATTATAATGATGTTCGTCCACAATTTAAAAACATAGAAACCGAACAAGACGAAAAAAAGTTAAGTGCAGCAGAAAATAAAACAGCTTTACTTCATCCAACTAGAATAAAAGAAATATCTCAGTATATTTTACAAAATTTTAAAATTAAAACTCACAGAAATCAATTAAACAACAAAGGCTTTAATGCCATGTTTGCAGTAAGTAATATTGATGCAGCTAAGTGTTATTATGAAGAATTAAATAAACAACAAAATGTAGGAACTCAAGATTTTTCGTGCAAAAACAACTTTTTAAAAATTGCAACAATTTTTTCTTATGCAGCCAATGAAGAACAAAATGTAATTGGCGAAATAGTTGATGAAACTTTTGAACCTTCTGCTATGGATAGCAGTGCCAAAGAGTTTTTAACCAAAGCTATTAACGACTATAATGCAATGTTTAAAAGCAATTATAGCGTTGAAAGTAATGAGTTTCAAAATTATTATAGAGATCTGGCAAATCGTGTAAAAAACAAAGAAGTAGATTTAGTAATTGTAGTTGGTATGTTTCTTACAGGTTTTGATGCTCCAACATTAAACACATTATTTGTTGATAAAAATTTACGTTATCATGGTTTAATGCAAGCTTTCTCTCGTACCAATCGTATTTATGATGCAACAAAAACGTTTGGCAATATTGTAACCTTTAGAAATTTAGAACAAGCAACTATTGATGCTATTACCCTTTTTGGAAATAAGAATACTAAAAATGTTGTTCTTGAAAAAAGCTATAAAGAATATTTAGATGGTTTTAAAGATATTATTTCAGGAGAGGTTCGTAGAGGTTATGTTGAAATAGTAAAAGAGTTAAATAATAAATTTCCCAATCCTGAAAATATTGAAAAAGAAATTGACAAAAAAGAATTTGCTAAGTTGTTTGGAGAATATTTAAGGGTAGAAAACATACTACAGAATTATGATGAATTTAACCACCTTAAAGCATTTCAAGCAATTGATAATAATAATTTTGAAGCTATTGAAGAGTTTAAAAAAATACACTTTGTTACAGATGAAGATATTGCATTAATGCAAAAAATTGAAATACTAAATGAACGAACAATTCAAGATTATCGTTCTGTTTACAACGATATTAGAGATTGGTTAAGACGTGAAAAATTTGGAAAAAATTCAGAAAACACTACAATAAATTGGGATGATGTTGTGTTTGAAATTGACTTGCTAAAATCGCAAGAAATAAACCTTGACTATATACTTGAATTAATTTTTGAACACAATAAAAACATAAAAAATAAACAATCATTAATTGAAGAAATTCGTAGAATTATTCGTGCAAGTATTGGTAATAGAGCAAAAGAAAGTTTGATTGTAGATTTTATAAATGAAACAGACCTTGATACTATTCAAGATAAAGCAAGTATTATAGATTTATTTTTTACTTATGCTCAAGCCAAACAAAATGAAGAAGCATTAGAATTAATTGCTGAAGAAAAATTAAATGAAGATAAAGCAAAGCGTTTTATAACAACTTCTTTAAGGCGTGAATTTGTTAGTGAAAATGGAACTGAGCTTAATGAACTATTACCAAAAATGAGCCCTTTAAATCCACAATATTTAACAATTAAACAAAGAGTATTTCAAAAATTAAGTTTGTTTGTTGAAAAATTTAAAGGTGTTGGAGGAAATATTTAAGGTAAAGAAAAATAGTTATTAGCTGCAAATATTATGGTTATAAGTTTTCTTACACATCTCCTTTAAACTTTACTAAATTCTCAACTGCTTTTTCTAAAGTTGTTTCATTTTTAGCAAAACAAAAACGAATGGCTTTATTATCTTCTCCATTTTTATAAAATGCAGAAACAGGAATTGTGGCTACACCATAATTTTTTGTTAGATGTATAGCAAAATCTTTATCATTCAAATTACTTAATCCATCATAACTATAACACTCAAAATAACTACCATGAGAAGGAATACACTTGAAAGGTGTTTGTTGCATTAAGATTCTAAAATAATCTCTTTTATGTTGCATCAATTTCCCTAAAGAAAGATAAGCATCTTCATTTTTTAAATACTCAGCTAAAGCAAATTGTTTAGAACTATCCACACTAAAACAATTAAACTGATGTACTTTTCTAAATTCATTCATCAATGTTGAACTGCTTATACAATATCCAATTTTCCAACCTGTACAATGATACGTTTTACCAAAAGAAAAACATACAAAACTTCTTTCTAACAAATCAGGATAACGTAAAATGCTTTGATGTTGTAAGTCATCAAAAATTAAATGTTCATATACTTCATCACTTAAAATAAAGATGTTTGTATTGGCTACAATATTTCTTAACTCTTGAATGTCTTGTTCTGATAAAACAGCACCAGTAGGGTTGTGTGGGCTGTTTATCATAATCATTTTTGTTTTACTATTTATCTTATTTTTTACTTCTTGCCAAGGAATAGAATAGTTAGGATATTGCAATGAAATTAGCACAGGCTTTGCTCCATTAATAACAATGTTTGGAATATAACTATCATAAGCAGGTTCAAAAACAATTACTTCATCGCCTTCGTTTAAAATGGTTGTTAATGCTGTATAAATAGCATAAGTGCCACCTGGTGTAATAGTTATTTGTTTATCTGCATCAATATTTGCATCATATATTTTTTTGTATTTCTCTGCAAGTTGTTCTCTTAAAATTGGTAATCCATTAGTGTGTACATATTGGTTATTTCCTTTTTGCATTGCCTTATTTACCAATTCTATTAATTCATTATTCATTAAAAAATCAGGAAAACCTTGACCAAGATTTACAGCATTGTATTGTACTGCCAAAGAACTCATTACTGTAAAAATGGTAGTGCTAACATCGGGGAGTTTAGATTTTATTTGCATAAAACGAAGATAAAAAGTTTAATAATTGTTGATTCATAAAAAGCAAGAAAAATAATGTTGTTAAAGAAGTTAATTTTGTAAAAATAAAATGCTAAATAAAATTAAGTAAGTTATGGAACAACAAAATACATTAATCAATCAAGAAGATTTTTTTAATGATTTAAGAAAAAAAGAATTTAGCAGATTAGATGAAACCAATCAGGTTTATTTAGATTATACAGGAGGTAATTTATATCCAAAAACTTTATTAGAAAAGCATTTTAACTATCTTCAAAAAAATGTTTTAGGAAATCCTCATTCTACCAATCCTACTTCATTATTATCTACACAATTTGTACAAGAAGCAAGAGAAAAAGTAATTAGCTTTTTTAATGCAAAAGATTATTACTGCATATTTACAAGTAATGCAAGTGGTGCATTGCATATTGTTGGAGAGTGTTATCCTTTCAATAAAAATAGTTTGTTTTTACTAACAGCCGATAATCATAATTCTGTAAATGGTATAAGAGAATATTGTAAGGCAAAAGGAGGAGAGTTTAAATATTGTCAAATTAATTATGAAGACTTAACATTGAATGAGCAACAAATAGAAGATTATTTGAATAGTGCCGATAGTTTTGACAATAAATTATTTGCCTATCCAGCACAATCCAATGTTTCTGGTATTAAACACAATTTAAATTGGATTGAAAAAGCAAAGCAAAAAGGTTGGGATGTGTTGTTAGATGCTGCTGCTTTTGTGCCTACTACTCCTTTAGATTTAAGTAAAATAACACCCGATTTTGTTTCAGTTTCTTTTTATAAAATATTTGGTTATCCAACGGGTATTGGTTGTTTATTAATTCATAAAGATAAATTTGATAAACTACAAAAGCCTTGGTTTGCTGGTGGCACTGTTAAGTTTGTTTCAATAAATTACCCTGGATATTTTTTAGCAACAGACCATGAAAGATTTGAAAATGGAACTGTAAATTATTTAGATATTCCTGCAATTACAAATGGTTTAAATTTTATTGAAGAAATTGGTTTTGATAGAATAACCAACAGAATAAAATTTTTAATGGCTCATCTTATTGATGAATTGCATAAAATAAAACACAGCAATCAACACTATGTTGTAAGAATTTTTGGAAGTGAGGATTTAACAAGAAAAGGCGGCACACTTATTTTTAATTTATTAGATGATGATGGAAAATTATTTTCAATAGAAGATGTGGAGCAAATGGCAAATGAAAATAAAATATCGTTAAGAACTGGTTGTTTTTGTAACCCAGGAATTGATGAAATTAATAATTGTGTTAGTACAGATGAGTTGATGAAATATTTTACAACAAAACATAATGGCAGCTACCACGATATGCTTTATTATTTAGGAAGAATGAGAGGTGCAATAAGAATTTCTGTTGGTATTGCAACTACTATGAACGACCTTAATAAGTTTATTGATTTTATAAAAACTTTTGTAGATAAAAAAAGTAATTTGCCTGTATAGATAAAAAATAATTCTACAATTTAACAGCATTTTCATTAGCAAAAACATATTGATGCATTTGTTCTAAAAACCTTAGTACATCAATCATTTCATTCAAATTATCTACTACTAATAAAAAGTTTTTAGCTACTTGTTTTAATCTTCCTTTGTTAGTGCCTTTTTGTAAAAAATCTAAGATATTTTTAAATGTATTGCTTTCAAAATAAGGGCTATCGTTTTTATTGACAAAGTAGCAACGTAGAATTTTTTCTTTTAAACTCATTTTTTCAAAACCCAATTCAATAGCTAACCAACGACAACGAACAGTTGTAAACAAATCTTCTACTTCATTTGGAATATTGCCAAATCTATCTTGTATTTCAGTATGTAATTTTTGTAGTTCATCTTCTTTTTCACAATCATTTAATCTTGTATAAAGCGATAATCTTTCTGTTATGCTTTCAACATAATTATCAGGAATTAAAATTTCTAAATCTGTATCAATCGTGCAATCGTTTACATAATCATCTTGCTTACTAATTTCTTCTTTAAATAATTCCTTAAAGGAAGTTCTTTTTAATTCTCTAATAGCTTCGTTTAAAATTTTTTGATACATTTCAAAACCAATATCAGCCATAAAGCCACTTTGTTCGCCTCCAAGAATATCGCCTGCACCTCTTATATCCAAATCTCTCATAGCTATTTGAAAACCACTACCTAAATCGCTGAACTGTTCTAATGTTTGTAATCTTTTTCTGCTGTTGGTAGGTAATGTACTCATTGGTGGAGCTAATAAATAGCAAAATGCTTTTTTATTACTTCGTCCAACTCTTCCTCTTAACTGATGCAAATCACTCAATCCAAAATGATGAGCATTGTTTACAATAATGGTATTTACATTAGGAATATCAACACCACTTTCTACAATATTGGTACAAACCAATACATCATATTTTCTATCAATAAAATCTAAAATTCTTTCTTCTAATTGAGAGCCTTCCATTTGTCCATGTGCATAAGAAATAGAAAGGTCGGGGCATTGTGCTTGAATTAAAGCAGCCATTTCTGCTAAGCCCAAAATTTTATTTTGTATAAAAAATACTTGTCCACCACGAGAGGTTTCAAAATAAATTGCATCTCTGATAAACTCATCATTAAACACATGCACTTCAGTTTGTATAGGTTGTCTATTGGGTGGTGGAGTGTTGATGATACTTAAATCTCTTGCACCCATTAAACTAAATTGTAGTGTACGAGGTATAGGTGTTGCTGTTAATGTTAAACAATCAACAGTTGTTTTTAATAGTTTTAATTTTTCTTTATGTGCTACACCAAATTTTTGTTCTTCATCAATTACCATTAAACCCAAATCTTTAAACTTTACTTCTTTGCTTAATAAAGCATGAGTGCCAATAATTATATCAACTTTTCCTTCAGTAAGTTTTTTTAGTGTTTCTTTTTTTTCTTTAGCAGATTTAAAACGATTAATAAAATCAATCGTTACAGGAAAATCTTTTAATCTTTCACTAAATGTTTTATAATGCTGAAAAGCTAAAATGGTTGTAGGAACTAATATAGCTGCTTGTTTTCCATCAACTACAGTTTTAAAAGCTGCTCTTACAGCTATTTCTGTTTTACCAAAACCAACATCACCACAAATTAATCTATCCATTGGCGATAGATTTTCCATATCTTTTTTTACATCAACAGTTGCTTTGCTTTGGTCTGGTGTATCTTCATATATAAAACTTGCTTCTAATTCTGTTTGTAAATAATTATCTGGTGTATGAGCAAAGCCTTGCTGTGCCTTGCGTTGAGCATATAACTTAATTAAATCAAAAGCAATTTCTTTTACCTTAGCTTTTGTTTTTTCTTTTAATTTATTCCAAACATCGCTACCTAATTTATTTATTTTAGGAACAGTTCCTTCTTTGCCTGTGAATTTAGAAATTTTATGAAGAGAGTTGATATTTACATACAACACATCATTATCTCTATAAATAATTCTTACAGCTTCTTGCACAATACCATTTACTTCTAATTTTTGCAAACCACTATATCTGCCAACACCATGATCTATATGTGTTACAAAATCGCCAGGTTGTAAGTCTCGTAAGGTTTTTAAAGTAAGGGCTTTATTTTTACTGAATGCTTGTTTTACTTTGTATTTATGATAACGTTGAAAAATTTGATGGTCGGTATAGCAAACAACTTTTAAGTCATTATCAATAAAACCTTCATGTATTGAAACAGGAATTGGAATAAAATTAATTTCTGTTTGTAAATCTTTAAAAATAGATTCTAATCTTTCTAATTGTTTTACTTGTTCTGCAAAAAGAAAAATACGATATTGATTTGCTTCATGCTTTTTTAAATCTTGAATAAGCAAATCAAAATTTCTGTTGAAAGATGGTTGTGCTTTTGTATTAAACTCAATTTCAAAGGTTGATAAAATTGGTTTATAGCCAAACTCTACAATATGCCTTTGCTGTATTTGCCTTTCAATAGTTGTTGCAGGAACAAAATCTTCTAAAGAAATTTCTTTTAAAACTTTTGTATCATCATCATCTGTTTCTTCAGAATGTAAGTGGTTATTAGCTTTCAACCATTCTAAAAACAAACCACAATCTTCTTCTTGAACTTCTATTTTTTCTTTTATTACATCCCAATCTTTTAACCAAATAATCAAATTGTCTGGTAAAAACTCTAATAGTGTTACTTTTTCTTTCGTATCAAATTGTGTTTCTACGTTTGGAATAATATTTACTTGTAATAATTTTCTTTCACTTAATTGTGTTTCAGGATCAAAAATTCTAATGCTATCAACATCGTTTCCAAACAATTCTATTCTATAAGGTTTTTCATTTCCAAAAGAATAAATATCTAATATACCACCACGTAAAGCAAATTGTCCAGGTTCATAAACAAAGTCTGTTCTTTCAAATCCATACATTACAAATAACTCCATCAAACCTTCTAAATTAATGGTATCATTAGCTTTAATGCTAATAATATTTCTGCTTAATGTTTTTGGTAAAACAACTTTTTCAAACAATGCTTCAGGATAAGTAATAATAATTTTTTTATTTCCTCCAACAGAAAGTCTTGTAAGCATTTCTGTTCTTAGCATTACGTGAGATGTATTTAATATTCTGTAATTTTTTTTATTCTTAAAAGATGAAGGAAAATAAAATAGGTCTAAAGCAGAAGTAAGATTTTCTATTGTGTTATGAAAATAGGCAGCTTCTTCTGCATCATTCAATATAATTAAGTGATTTAAGTTTTGTGCTTGTTGATGAGAAAAAATACTGCTAACAATAAACTCTGCACTACTGCCTTGAATATTTTTTAAATAAATTTTTTGAGTATCGGCAAAAAGAAGCCTGTTCACCAACTGTAAAAGGTGAGAATTATTTTTATAATCATCCAACAATGCACTCAAATTCATAACAACAAGAGGCAAAGATAGTTTGTTGTACTAAAATTTTTTCAATGAAGTATGAATAAATAACAACAATATTTATTTTAAAAAATTAAAGTACTAATTTTAAAATCCTAAATATGAAATGTAAATGAATAAAATTATTTTAAGAGTTTGGGGAAAAGAAGATGCACAAACCTTAGCTGCATTAGCCAATAATAAAAATATTTGGAATAATGTGATGGATATTTTTCCAAGCCCTTATACAGTAATGGATGCTTTAAGATGGATAAATAAAGAAAGTAGTACAATGCCAATAACACGTTTTGCTATTGAATATAATCAACTATTAGTTGGTGGTATTGGTATTACGTTACAAGATGATATTTATCGTTGTTCTGTAGAGTTAGGCTATTTTATTGGAGAACCATTTTGGGGAAAAGGAATAGCTACAGAAGCTATAAAAACAATAATATCACATATACAACAAGAGTATAAAGATGTTACAAGAATTTTTGCAAGAGTATTAAGTAACAATAAAGCCAGTATGAAAGCCTTACAAAAAGCTGGTTTTTATTTAGAAGGAATTCAGCAAAAAGCAGCAATAAAAAATAATGAAGTTAGTGATGTGTTTGTTTGGGTGAAAGTGTTTTAGATCAAATTATTCCCCTCTTGTGGTGAGGTAAGAAGTTGTTAAACCCAAATTAAGCGATAGAATCATGAAAACTGAAAATCTAAAAACTAATTTATATTTCTAATGCAGAATCTGGGATAAACTAAAAATGAGTGATTAATTTGTGAAGTCAAATTTGTACAATTTTAAATATTCATTAAATATTTTTCTGTAAATTTTGTAATGCTTATAAATTAGTATTCTTTTGTACTGATTCATTTTATTAATTTCATTTTTAAAATAATTGTTATGAAAAAATTTTTGCTTGTTGTATTTAGTATTTGTATTAGTTTTTCAATGTATGCTCAACGAAGTAGTGCATTTAAATGGAATGATGTTGGAGATGCATATTATACAACAGAAAAAAGTGAAATTGTAAAATATCAATTACCGGGTTTTGAAAAAATAACTTTAGTAAAAAAAGAAAATTTAACTCCACAAGGAGGAAGTGCAGCTTTGGGCATTAAAAACTTTTTTGTAAGTAGTGATGAGCAAGTTTTTTTAATTTTTACTAATACCAAAAAAGTTTGGCGTTACGAAACAAGAGGCGATTATTACATTTTTAATAAAGCTACAAATACATTAAAAAAATTAGGTGAAGGGTTACCTGAATCTTCTTTAATGTTTGCAAAAATTTCGCCTGATGGAAAAAAAGTTGCTTATGTAAGTGAGCATAATATTTATGTAGAAGATATTGCTACTCAAAAAATAACACCACTAACAAAAGATGGAACAGATAGAATAATTAATGGAACATTTGATTGGGTGTATGAAGAAGAGTTTGGTTGTAGAGATGGTTTTCGTTGGAGTGCAGATAGCAAAAACATTGCTTATTGGCAATTAGATGCAAGAAATATCAGAAACTTTTTAATGATTAATAATACAGATTCTATTTATTCTTTTACTATTCCTGTTGAGTATCCTAAAGTTGGCGAAGACCCATCATCTTGTAGAATTGCAGTAGTAAATATTGCTACACAAAAATCTACTTGGATGAACGTACCTGGTAGTTCTGTACAACATTATATACCAAGAATGGAGTGGGCTAATAATCAACAATTAATCATTCAGCAACTGGATAGAAAACAACAACAAAGTAAAATTATGTTGTTAAGTATTAGCACTGGTGCAGCTTCAAATATTTATCAAGAATCTGATGCTGCATGGATTGATATAAAAAGCAGATGGAATAATGATAATCCTATAGGATGGGAATGGGTGAATAATGGAAAAGATTTTTTATGGATAAGTGAAAAAGATGGATGGAGACATATTTATTTAATTAGTCATGAAGGTAAAAAAGAAACATTACTTACCAAAGGCAATTATGATATGATTGACTATTGTGGAGTTGATGAAAAGAATGGTTTTGTTTATTTTACTGCTTCGCCCAATAATGCTTTACAAAAATATTTATACAAAGTAAAATTAGATGGTAGTGGAGATGCTGAATTGCTTTCATCTAAAGAACAACAAGGCACACATAGTTATCAAATTTCTCCTAATGGACTTTATGCAAAACATAATTTTTCTAACATTTCAACTCCACCTTCAGAAGAATGGATAAACTTACAAACTAGTACTACTATTAAAGGAGAAATTAAAACAGCCAAAAATAATAATAGTATAGAATTTTTTACTGTAACAACAGAAGATGGTGTAACAATGGATGGTTGGAAAATTATGCCTAAAAACTTTGATGCAACTAAGAAATATCCTGTTGTATTTTATGTATATACAGAACCTGGCTCTACAACAGTTAGAGATTCTTATGGTAGTGCAAGTACATTTTTATATACAGGCAATATGGCTGCTGATGGTTATATACAAATAAGCCTTGATGGTAGAGGAACACCAGCTCCTAAAGGTGCTGCTTGGCGTAAATGTATTTACAAAAAAGTAGGTATTTTAAATGTGAAAGACCAGGCAATGGCAGCAAAGGAAATTTTAAAATGGGATTATGTAGATAAAGATAGAGTTGCTGTTTGGGGTTGGAGTGGTGGTGGTTCTACTACACTTAACTTAATGTTTCAATATGGAGAAATTTATAAAACAGGTATTGCTATTGCACCAGTTGCAAGCAGATTAACTTATGATAATATTTATGAAGAACGCTACATGGGCTTACCACAAGAAAATAAAGAAGATTATATACAAGCATCTGCTATTACACATGCTAAAGGATTAAAAGGAAATTTGTTGGTAATACATGGCACAGGCGATGATAATGTACATTATCAAAATACAGAATTATTGATAAATGAATTGGTAAAATACAATAAACAATTTTCGTTGATGAGTTATCCTAATCGTTCTCATAGCATAAGTGAAGGCAAAGGAACATTTACCCATTTATCAACTTTATTTACTAATTATATTAAGCAACATTGCCCAGGTGGAGGAAAATAAAATTTTGGTGTAGCTTATATTATTTAATCTAAACTTTGATTACTTGAAGCTGCAAGTTTTAATAATCTGTCGTATTGTTCTGGAGTAAGATCGTTATAGAAATAATAAATTGGATTTAAGAATTGACCATTTTTATGTACTTCGTAATGGCAGTGAGGTCCTGTACTTTTACCAGAGTTGCCAACATAACCTATTACTTCACCACGTTTTACATGCTCACCTTGTTTTGCTTTAATTCTTACCATGTGTCCATATAAAGTTTCATAACCATAACCATGATTAATGACAACATGGTTTCCATAACCACTTGCATTAAAGTTGGCAATTTTTACAACGCCATCTGCAGTTGCATAAATTGGTGTACCAATGGGTGCAGTAAAATCTAACCCAGCATGAAATTTTGGAATTTTATAAACTGGGTCAATTCTATTACCAAAACCACTTGCTATTCTTTTTAATTTTTTATTACTAACTGGTTGTATGGCAGGAATTGCAGCTAATAATTTTTCTTTATTCTTAACCATTTCATCAATATCATTATAACTTTTTGATTGATAAGCAACTCTTAAAGAAAGATTATTTAGTTGAGCTGTAATATTTTTTACTAAATCTGTTTCACCCATACCTTCAACCAGTTTTACTTCTCTTTTTGTTTCCATATCCTTTATTCTTGCACTATCTGGTATTGGCTGAGCTTCAAAAATACTTCTATACACATTATTATCTCTATCTTCCAATTCAAGAATTTTCATTTCTAATTGTCTTGTACGTTCTTGAATAGCAGCATAATTATCTTTTAAATCATCGTTTTGTAAACGAAGTAATTTTGTTTCGGGGCTATCAATTAATCTTCCTGCAATAAAAAAAATAAGAGCAGCAGTAACGAGGCTTGCTGCTATAAATCCAAAAATTCGTAACAGTTTTACACGTAACGGAACTTCAACTTTTTCAAATCGAAGTGTATGAGTATTATAGAAGTATTTTATTTTTTTCATTTAATAGCTTGTAAAATTAATACTCTTATCCCGTTTTAAAAAAGTAGAATTATAATACCAGCACTTTACATAAAAATTTTTATAAAACATTAGCATTTTTGAAGAGTAATAATAATCTATATATTTCAGAAATTAGATTTCTTTTTTTTATCTACCTCTTTTGATATGTTTTCAATTAATTTCGTAACTATATTTTGAAAAAATAATTTTTAAATTATGATATCATTAATTAAGGTTGAATGGTTAAAGCTTAGAAAATACAAGGCTTTTTGGTGGATGTTAGGAATTGTAATACTTACATACCCAAGCATTAATTTATTTTTTCAAAGCATTTATAAAAATATTACAGGAGGTAAGGGTGTAGAAGGAAATTTATTAAAAAGTTTAATTGGAAATCCTTTTGCTTTTCCTGAAGCATGGCATAGTGTAGCATATTTTTCGTCATGGTTATTAATAGTACCAGCAATATTGATAATTATGATTATTGCAAATGAATATACTTATAAAACCAATAGACAAAATATTATTGACGGATGGACAAGAAATGAATTTATTATTAGCAAGTTATTAGATGTTTTGATTATTACTGTTATCATAACAGTTGTTTATACGATTATTGCAGCATTTTTTGGTATTAGTTACTCAAGTGAATTTCAAATAACCAGATGGGATGAACAGATACAATATATTTTCTTATTTTTTCTTCAAACTTTTGCTCAATTATCTATTGCATTTTTTGTAGGCTTTATTTTAAAACGTTCTTTTATTGCTTTGGGTGTTTTTTTATTTTATTTAATGGTGGTAGAGCCAATTCTTAGCTCTGTAATAAAATATTATTTTAAACTTCCAACAATAGCAGGATTATTACCATTAAAAATTTCTGATAAATTAATTCCTCCTGCAGCATTCTTAGGAAAGTTTGATAAAGAGGCTTATGAGCAAAGCCTTGCAGATATTAACTTACACATACTTTATACTTGCATACTTACTTCAGCAATATGGTATTTTTGTATTAAAATTTATCAAAAAAGAGATTTGTAATAAGTGCTTTTTTTCGTATCCTAATAGTATTCTTTTTAGGCTACTTTGAAAAGCTAAAACACTCTATTGGATATAAAAGAAATATTTACAAAAATTATTTTTCTCTGTTAGTTGCAAATTGCCACCAATCTAATAAATCGGCACAATTAATAAATTCTTTATCTATGGTAATATAGTAGGTAGGTAAATGTTCTTTAAACCATTTTTCCAATACACTTTGTCTTTTTTCTTCTAATGCTCTTGCTGCTACTTTATTATAATCTTCTTTTAAATTTTCAACATGTGGTTCTGTTCGGCTTTTTAAATAAACTATTCTTACTTTTTTCACACTTCTATCTTCAAAAACCAATGGCTTTGAATATTCTCCTACTTTTAAATCTTTAATAGCCATAACAGTTTCTTTATCCAATTCATCAATTGTTATGTGTGTTGAGCCATCGTGAGATACTTTTGCTCCTCCATTAAATTTACTTTCTTCATCATCGCTATATTTATTTACAGCTTCACTAAAACTTATTTTTCCATCAATAATATTCTGACGAATAGTATCTAATTTATGTTTAGATATATTAATTTCATCTTCTGTAATTGGAGGGATACGAAGTATGTGTCTAATTACAGCATCATCGCCAACTCTGCTTACCATTTGTATAATATGAAAACCAAATTTAGACCTAACTACAGGCGAAATTTGTCCTTCTTTTAAACGAAAGGCTGCTTGTAAAAAATCTTTATCCCAAAATTTTTCAGTTCTATTAATATTATACATTCCACCATTGTCTTTACTGCCTGGGTCTTCTGAATACATTTTTGCTAATGTTTCAAATTTTTTAGTTCCATTTTCTACTTGTCTTTTGTAGTCATACATTTGTTTTATTACATAATCTTCTACTTCCTTATTAGCTTTTGGTGTACTTACTATTTGGCTTACTTCTATTTCACTTTCATAAAATGGTAAACTATCTTTTGGAATTTTATTAAAATAAATTCTTACTTCGGCAGGTGTAATTTTTGCATTTTCTACAATTTTATTACGCATCATATCTGCCAATTTTTTTTCACGAAAAGGTGTTCTAAAGTCTTCTCTTAATTGGTAAATAGTACGTCCAGAAATTTCTTCTAACATTTCTTTACTGCCATACATTTGAATAAATCCACGAATTTGATTGTCTAATGCTGCTTCTATTTCTTCATTACTAATATTTAAAGAATCTTTTTCAGCTTGTAATACCAATGCTTTTTGTATTAATTGTCCTTCTAAAAAAGCACATTCAGGATTTGGAGGTAATTGTGCTGCTTGACCTTGTCTTTTATAATCTTCAATTGCATTTACAACATCTGAACGTAAAATTATTTTATCGCCAACTTGGGCAATAATTTTATCTGCAACTATTTTTTTAGGTTGTGCAAAAACAGATTGATAAATAACAAATGAAAGAAGAATTAAAATTGTTTTTCTCATACAAAAAGCTATTTTGTAAAAATAGTAGGAGTTTAAGTAAGTGCTATATAAAATATGTTAAAATGATGTTGCTTATTACTTGTTACTACTAATAAATAGGCAGCAAACATACTATTCTATAAGAATAAAAATGATTTTAATTAGTTGGCTCTATCTAAAAAGTTTAAAATTTTTTAATAATATTGTAAAAATTGTTTTTAATGAAAAGTAAATCTAATGTTGATGTAGGATTGTTATTATTAAGAGTTGTTACAGGCATTTTATTTTTACCACATGGTATTGCAAAAACATTAAGTGGTTTTAAAGGAGTAAAAGCAATGTTGGCAAATAATGGTATGACAGAGCTTTTATGGATTGGTGCTTTTGTAGGTGAAGTAATTGCACCAATTTGTTTAATTCTTGGACTTTTTAGTAGAATTTCTGGTTTATTAATTGCTTGTGTAATGATTTTTGCTATAATTCTTACAGAAGGCTCAACAGCTTTTACAACAACATCTACTACTGGTGCTTTTGTAGGTGAACTTAATTTTCTGTACTTAATTTTAGGAGTTACTTTTTTTATTTTAGGTGCAGGAAAATATAGTTTGGGTATTAAGAGTAATAATTTTTTACTACAATAATTTTTTAGAAAGAATAACTCAATAAATCTTTCAGTAAAATAGATTGTTGTTCACCGGTAATTATATTTTTTACTGTACAAGTTTCTTCTTCTAATTCTTTTGTACCAATAATTACAACATAAGGAATTGTTTTTTTATCGGCATACTTAAATTGCTTATCAAACTTGGCTTGTTCATGATACATTTCGCAACAGATATTTTTATTTCTTAGTTGTTGCATCAATTCAAAAGCAGCTTTGCTTTCTTCTTCTCCTAAATTAAAAAATAAAACTTTTGTACTTGTATAAATATCTTTAGGAAATAGTTGCAACTCTTCCATTACATCATAAATTCTATCAACACCAAAAGAAATTCCAACACCAGGAATGTTAGGTACACCAAAGGTTCCAGTTAAATCGTCATATCTTCCACCACCACCAATGCTACCCATTTGTACATTGGTAGCTTTTATTTCAAAAATAATTCCTGTGTAATAATTTAATCCACGAGCAAGTGTAAAATCTGCAACAACAGGAAGTTTTTTAGTGCTTGAATGAGTTAATAAAAATGTCATTTCATCTATACCTTGCCTGCCAACTTCTGAAGAAGAAATCAATGTTGCTAATTGCTCTATTTTTTCTTGATTACTTCCTTCAATGTTTAAATATTTTTCAATGATTGTAATTTGTTTTTCTTCAAGTCCTCTTTGTTGCAATTCTTCTTTTACTTTTTCAAACCCAATTTTATCTAACTTATCAATAGCAACTGTTATATCAATCAATTTATCTGCACCACCACAAACCTCTGCTAATGCTGCTAATATTTTTCTACTATTAATTCTTATTTCAATATTTACACCAAATTCTTTAAAAACAGTAGCATAAATGTTGGTTAATTCAATTTCGTTTAATAATGATTTGCTACCAACAACATCAGCATCACATTGATAAAACTCTCTGTAACGTCCTCGTTGTGGTCTATCTGCACGCCAAACAGGTTGTATTTGATAACGCTTAAAAGGCATTACAAGTTGATGATGATTCATAGCTACATAACGAGCAAAAGGAATGGTTAAATCATAACGTAAGGCTCTTTCTGTAATAGCAGCATTATTTTTTCCTTCTAAAATTTTTTCAAATTCAATTTTAGTTTTTTCTTTTTTTTCTGGTCGGTCTAAACCGTTATTTAAAATTTTAAAAATAAGTTTATCACCTTCTTCTCCATATTTTCCCATTAAAGTTTCTAAGTTTTCCATTGCAGGAGTTTCTAATGGTTGAAACCCATACAATTCAAACACAGAACGAATTATACTAAAAATATAATTTCTTTTTCTTACAACATCTGCACTAAAATCTCTTGTGCCTTGAGGTAATGATACTTTACTCATTTAATTGTTGAATATTTTTTTACAATTACATCGCAAGATTTATCAATCATTTCAAAAACTTTATGATAACCATCTTCTTCTCCATACCAAGGGTCTGGTACATCTAAATTTTTATTAGGATAAATTTCATTCAGCAATAGCTCTACTTTATTTTCATTCCATAATTCTTCAGATATATCTTTTACATCGGCATAATTGTTTTTATCCATTACATAAATTTTATCAAACAACAGCATATCTTCTTTTACAAATTGCCTGCATTGTTGATGGCTAATATCAATCCCATTTAATTTAGCCACTTTTTGAGATAAATTATGAGGTTCACAGCCAATATGATAACCTGCTGTTCCAGCACTAACTACTTGCCAATCTAATTTTAATTCTTGAATTTTTTTTTGCAAAATGCCTTCTGCTAAAGGGCTTCTACAAATATTTCCTAAACAAACCATTAAAAATTTCATCGCAGGCAAATATAGTTTTTGTTATTGTTTTGATAAGAGTTATTTAGTAAAAAACTCCTTTCAAATATTACTTTACCACAACTTTACTTTAAATATTCAATGAATTATGAATAAACTTTATGACACTTTGAAATATTTTTTTATCTTGCTTGCCCTCTTATAAATAGAGTATTATATGAGCAACAGTATTGAAGAGTATAAAGACAAACGAAGAAAAGGTTATGTTCTAATGCGTATGATTTATGATATTGGCATGTCTGTACTTCTTTTAGGTATGGCTGTTTTTATGTTGTTTGGGAAATATTTTGGCATAGACAATTTGGTGAATGTAGATGATATGTTTAGAAAAATTTTTGGTGTTATTTGTTTATTGTATGGTGCTTTTAGATTATATAGAGGAATAAAAAGAGATTATTAATATGCAAAAATTATTGGCTTTAATATTTATTAGTATTACAGTTTTATCGGCTTGTAATCAATCAAAGCAAAAAATAAATACCGATACACTACAAAGTGGTACAATATATATAAGTGTAGATGAAAGCTTTAAACCAGTAATAGAACAGCAAATAAAAGTATTCAACTCATCTTACCCAGATGCTCATATTATTGCATCTTATAAATCAGAGGCAGACTGTTTTAGAGATTTACAAAAAGATAGTACAAGAATGATAATTGTAGCAAAAGGATTAAAAGATGATGAAGCAGATGCTTATAAAAAAGAAATAGATTTTATTCCAAGAGAAAATATTGTTGCTTATGATGCTGTTGCAATTATTGTAAATATTAATGCAAAAGATAGCTTATATACTATGCAGCAGTTAAAAGAAATTTTAAACGGAAAAAATAATATTCCAGCAATAATGGATGGAAATAACGCTACTAGTACTGTTCGTTTTTTAAAAGACTCTATACTTAAAGGAGATAATTTTGGAAAAAATGTTGTAGCAACAGCAGGTAGCAAAGCTGTTATAGATGCCATTGAAAAAAATACAAATGCTATAGGTTTTGTAGGGTTAAGTTGGGTAGGCAATAACGATGAACCAGCACAATTAGAACAGTTAAAAAAAATAAAATTAGCAATGCTTGAATGTAAAAATTGTGAAGAAAAAGGTGTTTATGCAAAACCCAGTCAAGCAACAATTATGTATGGTCAATATTCTTTGGCACGACCCTTGTTTTATATTTTAAAAGAGTATATGGAAGGATTAGGAACAGGCTTTAAAAATTTTATGTCAAGTGAACGAGGACAGCTTATTTTTAGAAGGTCATATTTAGCCCCAGCTAAAATGAATTTTCAAAAAAGAAGTACTGTAATAAAAAATTAATATAAAAGAGTAGCAAATAATTTAATTAAAAACCATTTTTTTGTAACCATTAAAGAATACAAAATTTTTTTATAAACACAAAATAAGAAGTAATGAAGAAATCTGTAAGTATTGTTTTAGCTTTAATGCTATTTGTGGGTATAGTAGATGCACAAAAAATTGAAGATGGAAAAAAGTTTCTTTCTTTTCAAAAAAATAAAAGTGCATTAACCGTTTTTCAAAGTCTTTATAACAAAGACTCTAAAAACGTAGAGAACATATATTGGTATGGTCAAGCACTATTGGCAAATAAAAATATTACAGATGCCAAAAATTTATATCAAAAGGCATTGCAAGAAGGCGTTAATGAACCATTAATTTGGATTGGCTCTGGGCATGTAGAGTTGGCAGAATATGGTGATTTAAATTCAGCTAAACAAAAATTTGAACAAGCAATAACTGCAACAACACCAACTAAAGGAAGAAATAAAAATAAACCTGATGCAGATATATTAAATGCAATTGGTAGAGCTAATGCCTATGGCGATAGTAAAATGGGTGACCCAAATTATGGTATTGAAAAATTACGCCAAGCAGGTGAATATAATAAAACAGATGCAGAAATTTTTATTAATATGGGCAAATGCTACCAAAAATTAGGAGGCGATAATGGTGGAGAAGCTGTAAAAGCTTATACAGAAGCATTATTCAGAGACCCTAAATATGCAGAAGCAGATTGGAGAATTGGATTAATTTATGCAAGCCAAGATAATAAAGAAATGTTTGATAAATATTATAATGCTGCTATAGCTGCAGATGTTGAGTTTCCTCCTGTATATCTTAGCTATTATAGGGTTTATGAACAAACAGATGTAAATACGGCTAAAAGTTATTTAGATAAATATGTACAATATGCAGATAAAGATTGTGGCACAGATTATTTTTATGCAGATTATTTATTTAGAGCAGGTAAATATCAAGAAAGTTTAGACAAGGCTAAAGCAATGAATACATCTGATTGTAAAAACTTCAACAGATTACCTATTCTTTTTGCATATAACTATGATAGATTAGGAGATAGCATTCAATCCAAAGGATATATTGAACAATATTTTAAAACTGCTACTACCGATGAAATTGAATCTACAGATTACGAATTAGCTGTTAAAATTTTAAGCAAATTCCCTGGCTTAGAAATGGAAGCTGCTAACTATTTACAAAAAGCTATTGACAAAGAAACCAAACCAGAAAATAAATTAAAATATATGAAAATGGCTGCAGATATGTTTGCTAAAGCAGCTATGTATTCTCAACAAGTAATTTGGTTACAAAAATATAATGATCTAAAAGGAAGTATGGGAGAATATGACCATTATATAATTACCAATGCTGCTTATCTATCTAAAGATTATGTTCAAACAATGGCTTATGCTCAAAAATACATTGCAGCATTTCCAGACAAACCACAAGGTTATGCTTTTAATGTTAGAGCAGCCAAAGCATTAGATACAACTACAAATCCAGGAATTGCAGTAAATGCATTATTACAACAAAATGATTATTATGCAAAAGATACAGCAACTAACAAAAAAATTATTGTTGCTAACCTTTATTACATTATGATTTATTATGCAGATAAAGAAAAAGATTATACAAAAGCATTAGAGTACTGCAATAAAATATTAGCATATATTCCAGAAGACCAAGAAATGCAGAGCATTAAAAAAGTTTTAGAAGAAAGAGCCAAAAAAGCCGCAAAAGAAAAATAATAGCAAAATATTTCTAAAAAATACTTTTTCAGAATTTATAACACAAAAAACTCTCTATTTATTAGAGAGTTTTTCTTTTTTACAATATACACTCTTACATTTGTGGCTTATTAGAAAGTGAAATAATTATGTACCATTTCCTATTAGACACTGCCACTTCAAATACTTCTTATTTTATTATTGGTATTCAATTAATTTTTGTAGTAGGGCTCATAGTTGCTATGGTTGCCATTTCTGCATTATTAGGTCCAAAAAGAAAAACAAAAGAAAAATTAGAAACATTTACAAGTGGTATTGAAACACATGGAGATGCAAGAAAACCTGTTGCTGTAAAATATTTTTTAGTAGCTATTTTATTTGTGTTGTTTGATGTAGAAGTAATTTTCTTTTATCCTTATGCTGTAAATTTTAAAGCATTAGGCTGGAGTGGTTTTTTTGCAGTTCTTATGTTTGTTAGCTTCTTTTTAATAGGCTTTATTTATATTATAAAAAAAGGAGCTTTAAAATTAGAAGATTAATAATAGAAAAGATTTGATTAATACAAATCTGCAAAGAAAAAATAAACAATGAGACCAGTTAAATATAATGTAAATGTAAAACCTTTAGAAAATGATATCAGCATGGCAGAAATGCCAGAAGGTCATCAAGGGGAAGGTTTTTTTGCAACGCAACTAAGCAGTGTTATTGGATTAGCCAGAAAAAACTCTTTATGGCCATTACCTTTTGCAACATCTTGTTGTGGTATTGAATTTATGGCAACTATGGCTTCTACTTACGACTTTGGTCGTTTTGGAAGTGAACGAGTAGGATTTTCTCCACGTCAGTGCGATTTGTTGATGGTTATGGGAACTATTGCTAAAAAAATGGGTCCAGTTTTAAAACAAGTTTACATTCAAATGGCAGAACCTCGTTGGGTTATGGCAGTTGGTGCCTGTGCTTCAAGTGGTGGAATTTTTGATACATATAGCGTACTACAAGGAATAGATCAAATTATTCCTGTAGATGTGTATGTTTCAGGTTGTCCACCAAGACCAGAATCTATTATTGATGGATTACTTAATATTCAGGATTTAGTAGGCAAAGAAAGTTTAAGAAGAAGAAACAGTGAACATTATAAAGCATTATTAGAAAGCTACGGAATACAATAACTTAAATTTTATTTTATAAAACAAATGTTAGAACATAATCAACATATACAACAAAAGCTAACAGAAAAGTTTAGTGACGGTGTTTATAATTTTGAAGAAACATATAATACACTTCAATTTGAAGCAGATAAAGATTTAAACTTAAAAATTTTAAATCTTTTAAAATCAGATGAAACATTAGGCTTTGCTTTCTTAACTGATTTGTGTGCTGTGCATTATCCTGACAATAAAGGAAAAGAATTAGCCGTAGTGTATAACCTACACAATATGGCAAAAAACATAAGAATAAGATTTAAGGTTTTTACAGATATAGCTCAACCAGATGTTTTTACAGCAACAAGCATTTATGCAACTGCTAATTGGTTAGAAAGAGAAACGTACGATTTTTTTGGAATAAATTTCGTCGGTCATCCAAACCTTAAAAGAATAATGAATGTAGAAGAAATGGATTATTTCCCATTAAGAAAAGAATATCCATTAGAAGACCAAAGCAGAACAGATAAAGATGATGAAATGTTTGGAAGAGAAATTATGCAAAGACCAATGATTAATTAAAATTAAATTTGTAATTATAAATAAATGTCTCATCAACATCACATAACATTACCAGAAGGAAGTATAGAAAAAGCAACTACTACACTAAACTTAGGACCTACGCATCCTGCCACTCATGGTGTGTTTCAAAATATTTTAGAATTAGATGGAGAACGTATTGTATCAGCAGAACAAACTGTTGGTTACATACACCGTGCATTTGAAAAAATTGCAGAGCATCGTAATTTATATCAAATAACTACTTTAACAGACAGATTAAACTATTGCTCAGGCCCATTAAATAATATGGGTTGGCACATGACTTGTGAAAAATTATTAGGAGTAAAAACGCCAAAAAGAGTAGATTATTTACGAGTAATAATTATGGAATTAGCTCGTATATCAGACCACTTAATTTGTAACTCAATCGTTGGTGTAGATAGTGGTGCATTTACAGGATTCTTATATGTAATGCAATACAGAGAATTGATTTATGAAATTTATGACGAAATATGTGGCTCAAGAATTACTACTAATATTGGAAGAATAGGAGGCTTTGAAAGAGATTTTAATGATATAGCTTTTAGAAAAATTCAAAAATTTATTGATGAATATCCCGCTGTTTTAAAAGAATTTGAAAACCTATTTACCCGTAATAGAATATTTGTAGATAGATTAGTTGGGGCAGGTCCAATAAGTGCAGAACGTGCATTAAATTATGGCTTTACAGGTCCAAACCTTAGAGCAGCAGGAGTAGATTATGATGTTCGTACAGTATCACCATATTGCAGTTATGATGAGTTTGATTTTACTGTTCCAATTGGTACAACAGGCGATTGTTATGATAGATTCTTAGTTCGTAACCAAGAAATGTGGGAAAGCCTTAGCATTATAAAACAAGCAATGAATAAATTAGCAGATATTAAAGGTGCAGATGCTACTGTGTTTCATGCAAATGTGCCCGAATATTATTTGCCAGAAAAGCAAGATGTATATACTAAAATGGAACAAATGATTTGGCATTTTAAAATTATTTATGGAGAAATTAATATGCCAAAAGGAGAAGTTTATCACTCAATAGAAGCAGCTAATGGAGAGTTAGGTTACTATTTAATAAGTGATGGAGGAAGAAGCCCATACAGATTACATTTTAGAAGACCTTGCTTTATATACTATCAAGCATTTGAAGAGTTAGTAAAAGATGGAATGTTAAGCGATGCAGTTATAGTAATGTCATCATTAAACTTAATTGCTGGCGAAATGGATGCTTAAATAAAATGTAAAAAGAAAATTTTAAAAGATAAAAGATTGAACATGATTAATCACAAAATCATTCAATCTAAAAACATAAAAGAAAAATGGCTGTACAGTTTTCACAAGAAAAAATGAGTAAAGTGCAAGAAATAATTGCACGTTATCCAGAAGGAAAGCAAAAAAGTGCTTTACTGCCTGTATTGCATTTAGCACAAGAAGAGTTTGGTGGTTGGTTAAGTGTAGAAACAATGGATTATGTAGCATCAATATTAAAACTAACACCAATAGAAGTTTATGAAGTAGCTACATTTTACTCAATGTACAACACAAAACCTGTTGGAAAATATGTATTTGAAGTTTGCCAAACTGGTCCTTGTATGATTGAAGGAAGCAATGAAATAATAGCTTATATCAAAGAAAAATTAAACATTAATGTTGGAGAAACAACACAAGATGGAATGTTTACACTAAAAGCAGTAGAATGTTTAGGAGCTTGTGGTTATGCACCAATGATGCAGTTAGGAAAACATTATAAAGAACATTTAACAAAAGAAAAAATTGATGCTATTATAGAAGAATGTAGAAAAAATGCAACTATTAATAATTAAAAAATTAATAATAGTACATAAGGTTTGATAAAATAAAAACATTAGCATATTAGTAAAACAAACTAATTGCAAATTGATAATATGGGAGTAAAATTATTATTAGAAAAAGCTCATGTAGAAGGCATTCGTACTTACGAAGTATATAAACGTGAAGGAGGTTATCGTGCTGCAGAAAAAGTGCTGAAAATAATGTCGCCAGATGATGTTGTAGAAGAAGTAAAGAAGAGTGGTTTACGTGGTCGTGGTGGTGCAGGTTTTCCTACAGGACTAAAGTGGAGCTTTTTAGCAAAACCCGAAGGTATTCCTCGTCATTTAGTTTGCAATGCAGATGAAAGTGAACCTGGTACTTTTAAAGACAGATATTTAATGGAATACATTCCTCATTTATTAATTGAGGGATTAATTATTGCTTCCTATGCTTTAGGTAGCAACAATACTTATATATACATACGAGGAGAGTATGCTTGGATTGTAGATATTTTAGAACAAGCAATTCAAGAAGCAAAAAATAATGGTTGGTTAGGAAAAAATATTTTAAGCACAGGTTTCGATTGTGAAATTTATGTACAACGTGGTGCAGGTGCATATATCTGTGGAGAAGAAACTGCTTTATTAGAATCATTAGAAGGCAAAAGAGGTAATCCTCGTATCAAACCTCCATTTCCTGCTGTACAAGGTTTATGGAACAGACCAACTGTAGTAAATAATGTAGAAACCTTAGCTGCTGTAGTACCTATCATTAATATAACAGGAGAAGAATATGCAAAAATTGGTGTAGGAAGATCTACAGGAACAAAATTAATTTCAGCATGTGGAAATATTAATAAACCTGGTGTTTATGAAATAGATATGACTATTTCTGTAGAAGAATTTATTTATAGTGATGAATGGTGTGGAGGAATAAAAAATGGAAAAAGATTAAAAGCTTGTATCCCAGGTGGTTCATCAGTACCCATTTTACCAGCCAATCTATTATTAAAAACAGCCAAAGGCGAAACCCGTTATATGAACTACGAAAGTTTAAATGATGGAGGTTTTGTTTCTGGTTCAATGATGGGAAGTGGTGGTTTTATTGTATTAGATGAAGACCAATGTATAGTAAAACATACAGCAACATTAGCACACTTCTATCGTCATGAAAGTTGTGGACAATGTTCTCCTTGCAGAGAAGGAACAAGTTGGATGGATAAAATTTTTCAACGTTTAGAAAGCGGTAAAGGCAAAATGAGTGATATAGATTTATTATGGCATATTCAATACAATATTGATGGCAACACAATTTGTCCTTTAGGAGATGCTGCTGCATGGCCTGTAGCTGCTGCTATACGTCATTTTAGAGATGAGTTTGAATGGCATATAACACATGCCGAAGAAGCACAAAAAAGAAACTATGGATTAGCACATTATGCCGATCCTCTTCCTATTGTGCAATAGTTGGTTTTAAAAATGTTTTAGATAAACAAAGTTTATCTTTTAACCTTTAAGTTTTTAAAATATGTCTGAAGAAATAAAACAAGAAGCACCCAAAAAATTTAAAATAACTATAGATAATATTTCTATAGAAGTTCCTCCTGGAACTACTATTTTAAATGCAGCAAGAATGATAGGTGGAGATATTGTTCCTCCTACAATGTGCTATTATACTCCTTTAAAAGAAAGTGGAGGAAAGTGCCGTACTTGTTTAGTTGAAGTAAGTAAAGGTTCAGAAAAAGACCCACGACCAATGCCTAAATTAGTTGCAAGTTGTAGAACAACTGTAATGGATGGTATGGAAGTAAAAAATATTACCAGCGAAAAAGCTTTACATGCACGTCAAGGTGTGGTTGAGTTTTTATTAATCAATCATCCATTAGATTGCCCCGTGTGTGACCAAGCAGGAGAATGTGATTTACAAGATTTAAGCTATGGTCATGGAGAAGAAGGCTCTCGTTTAGATTTTCCAAAAAGAACATTTACTAAACACAATATTGGACCTTACATTCAACTACACATGACACGTTGTATTATGTGTTATCGTTGCGTATTTGCTGCAGACCAACTAACAGAACAAAGAGAACATGGCGTTTTAGACAGAGGTTATCATTCAGAAATTGCAACTTATATAGAAAAAGCATTAACCAACGATTTTATAGGTAATGTAATTGATGTTTGCCCTGTTGGTGCATTAACAGATAAAACATTCAGATTTAAAAACAGAGTTTGGTTTACTCGTCCAGAAGATGCTCATAGAGATTGTGATAAATGTTGTGGTAAAGTAACATTATGGAAAAGAGGAGATGATGTTTTACGTGTTACTGCTCGTAAAGATCAATGGAATGAAATACAAACTTATGAAGATGGAACTGTTGGTTGGATTTGTAATGAATGTCGTTTTGAAAAAAAGAATACCAATGATTGGGTAATTGAAGGACCAACAAATGTTTCTCGTCATTCCATAAAAAGTGTAAACCATTATATCAATATGCTTAAACCAAAAGAAACTATACCAGAAGTTATGGGACGAAATCCTAAACTACTTTTGGATATACATAGTATTAGTGATGTAAATGACCCCTCTATTGATTTAAGTAAAATTAATGGACCAGCAACAAGCAAAACATTTAATAAATTAATTGAAAATAAAGAGTAATAACTCATGAACATATATTTATTAGCAATAGACTGGTGGTTTATTATTGAGAAATTAGTTTTAATTGCTCTTATTGTAACACTATGCTTAATAATAGCCATGTACGAAACCTATGGAGAACGTAAAGTAGCTGCATTTATTCAAGATAGAATTGGACCAAACAGAGCAGGACCTTTTGGCATTTTACAACCTCTTGCAGATGGAGGTAAATTATTTTTCAAAGAAGAAATTATTCCATTAGCATCATCAAAATATTTATTTGTACTTGGACCAACATTAGCTATGATAACAGCTTTACTAACAAGTGCTGTTATTCCTTGGGGAACTTCTTTAGAAATTGGAGATAGAACTGTAGCCTTACAAGTAGCAGATATCAATATTGGTGTACTATACATTTTTGCAGTAGTAAGTATTGGCGTTTATGGAATAATGATTGGTGCTTGGTCATCTAACAATAAATTTTCTTTATTATCAGGCTTACGAGCAGCTTCTCAAATGATTTCTTATGAATTAGCCATGGGCTTAGCACTTATTGCAGTTTTAATGATGTCTGGCTCATTACAAATGAGTGTTATTGTAAACAAACAAATGAGTGGTGCATTAGGAGGTTTGGGAAGTTGGAATATTTGGTATCAACCATTAGGCTTTTTAGTTTTCTTTACTTGTGCATTAGCAGAATGTAATAGAACACCTTTTGATTTACCAGAAGCAGAAAGCGAATTAAACTTTGGTTATCATCAAGAATATTCAAGTATGAAATTAGGCTTTTACCTTTTTGCAGAATACATCAATATGTTTATGAGTTGTATTCTTATGGCTACTTTATTCTTTGGTGGTTATGATATTCCTTTTGTAAATGAATCAAACTTAGCAGCACATATAGGTCAAAATTGGGTAGCACTTTTAAGCTTTTTAAGCTTATTAGCAAAAGCATTTTTCCTTGTTTTTGTTTTTATGTGGATAAGATGGACAGTGCCACGTTTTCGTTTTGACCAATTAATGCACTTAGGCTGGAAAAAATTAATTCCATTAGCATTAGTAAATATGATAATTACAGCAGCATTGATTTTATGGTTGAAAAGTTAATATAAAATAATTGTAGAAATAAGGTGCTAAAAAAATGAAATGAAGAACTTGATAAAGCACATTATTCAAACAAAAAATAAGATGTAAAAATGAGTCAAATACAATATACAAACAGAGCTAAACCAGTTGATAGAAGACCATTAAACTTCATAGAACGTTTATATCTGTGGAATGTTTTTCTTGGAATGATAATTACACTAAAACACTTCTTTAAAAAGAAAGCAACTGTTCAATATCCTGAACAAGTAAGAGAAGTTGGAACTGCATACAGAGGCTTACATATTTTAAACAGAGATGAAGAAGGAAAAGAAAGATGTACAGCTTGTGGTTTATGTGCAGTAGCTTGTCCTGCAGAAGCAATATCAATGGAAGCTGCTGAAAGACTTGAAGGAGAAGAACATTTATACAGAGAAGAAAAGTATGCAGCTAAATATGAGATAAATATGTTGCGTTGTATATTTTGTGGTTTATGTGAAGAAGCATGCCCTAAAGATGCTATCTATCTTTCACATACTTTTACACCAACAAATTATCATCGTAAAGGATTAATTTATAAGAAAGAAGATATGTTAATTCCTAATCCAAAAACACAACCAGAAGAATACGCAAAAGCAAAAGGATTAATTGAAGAAAAAAAGAAAAAATAATTTTTAAAATAGTAGCATCATAATAATTATGAACTTAGTACACATATTTTTTTGGTTTTTAAGTGCCCTAACATTGTTTAGTGCATTAATGGTAATACTCAGTAAAAACCCAGTACATAGCGTATTGTGGCTTATCTTAGTATTCTTTGCAATATCTGGTCATTATGTTTTATTAAATGCTCAGTTTTTAGCCATTGTAAATCTGATAGTTTATGCTGGTGCTATTATGGTTTTATTCTTATTTGTAATAATGCTTTTGAACTTAAATAAAGAAACAGAGCCCAAGAAAAATATTTGGATGAAACTTGCTGGAACTATTGCTGGTGGCTGCTTTTTATTAAGTGTTTGTAATGTTGTTTACAATGCACAAACAGGCACAGGAGAAATTGCTAACAAAGCAGTTTTAATGGGTAAAGGAAGTATTGGATTAATAGAAAAATTAGGAAAAGAATTATTTACAAATTATGTTGTTCCATTTGAAATAAGTAGTGTATTGTTTTTAAGTGCAATGGTTGGAGCAGTAATTATTGGAAAGAAAAATTAATTAAGCATAAAAATAAAATTATTCATTAGCTTATGCCTATACAATATTATATATACTTAGCACTAATATTATTTAGCATTGGAATAATAGGTGTTCTTACACGTAGAAATGCAATTATTGTTTTTATGTGTATTGAGTTAATGCTTAATGCAACAAACTTATTATTAGTTGCATTTTCTCAAATGCACCAAAATATTGCTTATGCAACCAATAAAGCATCTTCTGCAGGAATTGAAGGACAACTTTTTGTATTTTTTATAATGGTTGTTGCTGCTGCAGAAGTAAGTGTTGGTTTAGCAATTATAGTAATGCTGTATAGAAATACACGTTCTGTAGATATAAACTTTTTAAATAGGTTAAAAAACTAAAACCTTCTATTGAAGGATGAAAAAATTATATGAGTAAGTTGATTTATTTAGTACCACTGCTGCCATTTTTAGGATTTCTAATAAATGGATTAGGACGTAAGATTTTATCTAAATCATCCATTGCATTTATTGGCAATGCAACAATCTTATTATCTTTTATAATTAGTGTTGTATTGTTTTTTGATGTAAAAGCAACCGGAGGAAAAGTATTTACTGCTTTTACTTTTATTAATGCAGAAGCATTTAAAATTGATTTTGCTTTTCAATTAGACCAACTTTCCTCTTTATTCTTATTAATTATTACAGGCATTGGCTTTTTAATTCATCTGTATTCAGCTGCTTATATGAAAGATGAAGAACCACAGCACTATGCAAGATATTTTGCTTACTTAAACCTTTTTGTTTTTTCAATGCTATTGCTTGTAATGGGAGCAAACTATGTAATAATGTATATTGGTTGGGAAGGAGTGGCTTTATGCTCTTATTTACTCATTGGTTTTTGGTTTAAAAACAATCATTATAACTATGCTGCAAACAAAGCATTTGTAATGAACCGTATTGGTGACTTAGGATTTTTGTTAGCCATATTTTGGTTATTATTAAAAGTTGGTACAGTATCTTACAATGAGGTTTTTACAGAAGCTACACTTGCTAAACTAACATCAACAGATGCTACCATTATAACCTTATTATTATTTGTAGGTGCAATAGGTAAAAGTGCCCAAATTCCTTTATACACTTGGTTGCCAGATGCAATGGCTGGTCCAACTCCTGTGAGTGCATTAATACACGCTGCAACAATGGTTACTGCAGGTATTTATATGATTGCCAGAAGCAATGTATTATACAATCTCAGCGAAACAACTCAACACATTATTGCAATTATTGGCTTAGCAACAGCATTTTTTAGTGCTACCATTGCTATTAAACAAAATGATATAAAAAAGGTATTGGCATACTCTACTGTTAGTCAGTTAGGATATATGTTTTTAGGATTAGGTGTTGGTGCATATACAGGAGCTGTTTTTCATGTAATGACACATGCCTTTTTTAAAGCATTATTATTCTTAGGTGCAGGTTCTGTAATCTTTGCTTTACATCATGAGCAAGATATAAGAAATATGGGAGGCTTAAGAAAGAAAATGCCTATTACTAATATTACTTTTTTATTAGCATGTATTGCTATTGCTGGTATTCCTCCATTCAGTGGTTTCTTTTCTAAAGATGAAATTTTAGCTGCTGCTTTTGCTAAAAACCCAGTATATTGGATTGTTGGAGCTGCAACTTCTGTGCTAACTGCATTTTATATGTTCCGTTTATATGCAACTACATTTTTAGGAAAATACAGAGGAACTCCAGAACAAGAAAGTCATATACACGAAAGTCCAAAAATTATGACTATTCCTTTAGTAATTTTAGCTTTCTTTAGTGTAATAGCAGGCTTTTTTGGTATTCCAAAAGTGTTAGGTGGTGGACATCAATTACAACAATATTTATCTCCTGTTTTAACAACAGAAAAATCATTTCATATAGAGCATAGTACTGAATATATGTTAATGGCAGCTACAACTGTATTAGCTCTTATAGCAATATTATTTGCAATGAATAAGTTTAGTAAAAAACCAGAATTAGACGAAGCAACTGGTTTAGGAAAAACATTAGCCAATAAATGGTATATAGATGAGTTATATGATACAATAATTGTAAAACCTGTTTTATCATTAGGCTCATTCTTAAAAAATATTATTGAAAAATCTGGTATAGATGGAATAGTTAATAATGTTGGCACATTTGTTCAGTATGCTTCACGACAATTAAGGTTAGTGCAAAATGGACAAGTAGCAAGCTATATTATGATTATGGTTTTAGCCATTGTAGTTTTTGTATTACTTTGGTTTTACGATTCATCTATATTAAAATTAGTAGGAAAATTATTTTATTAAGCATTAGAAAAATATTATGATTTCGGTATTACTTATCATTATTCCATTACTTGCAGGCATTGTATCTTTTTTTATAAAGAACAATAATGCAAATAAACTATGGGCAGCATTAACTTCTATTGCTGTTTTAATAGTAACATTATTGGGCATCTTTGTTTGCAACAAAAACAGTTGTTTAAATTTTGACGCAAATTGGATATCAGTTTTAGGCAGCAGATTTACAACATCTATGGATGGTATGGCTAAATTGCTTTGCTTATTAACAGCTATTTCTTTTCCTGCAATATTTATGGCAACTTATAAAAATGAGTATAAAAATGCTCATAATTTTTATGGCTTAATGTTGCTATCTCAAGCAGGTTTAATGGGTGTATTTTTAGCAGCCGATGCTTTATTATTTTATTTCTTTTGGGAGTTAGCATTAATACCAATTTATTTTTTATGTAGCACTTGGGGAGGTGAAAAACGTATTGCTGCTACATTCAAATTTTTTGTTTATACTTTCTTTGGTTCTTTGTTAATGCTTATTGGTATTATATATTTATACTACAAAACACCACATCATAGTTTTGCTATTTCAGATTTTTATGCCTTACAATTATCTGCTAAAGAACAAGGCTTTATATTTTGGTTATTCTTTATTGCTTTTGCCATTAAAATGCCTGTATTCCCTTTTCATACATGGCAACCAGATACATACGAACAGTCTAATACTGCATCAACAATTGTATTAAGTGCTATTATGGTAAAAATGGGTGTTTATGCAATTATAAGATGGGTTGTTCCAATATTTCCTTTAGCAGTTTCTGCAAATGCAACTTTAATTATTATACTTTCTGTTATAGGTATGATTTATGCCTCATTAATTGCTATAAAACAAGATGATGTAAAAAGATTAATAGCTTATTCATCTATTGCACATCTTGGATTAATGTGTGCAGCCATTTTTGCAATGAATAGTGTTGGCTTAAAAGGGGTTATGTTTCAAATGTTTAGTCATGGTATTAATGTAATGGGCTTATGGATTGTTGCAGATGTTATAGAACAAAAAACTTGCTCAAGAAAGTTTAGTGAATTAGGAGGCTTAGCACAAAAAGCACCTGTATTAGCTATGTTATTTTTAGTAATGATTTTAGCAAATGTTTCACTACCATTAACAAGCTCTTTCGTTGGAGAGTTTTTAATGTTAGGAGGCTTATTTAGATACAATATTTTATTAGCAGCAATAGCTGGTATCTGTATTATTTTAGTTGCTGCTTATTCATTTAATATGATGAAAAAAATATTTTATGGCAATACTGTTTCTATAACAGAAAATGTTGGAGAAGCAGGAAAAAATATTCAATGGGTATTAGCAATATTGGTAGTTATCATTATTGTTTTTGGTGTATTTCCACAACCTTTAATTGATTTAACAAAAGACACTGTATTGTTTATATCTGGTAAATAAAAAAAGAGATTAGGTTTTTATGAATGCAATAATAATTTCGGCTTTAATGGGTGTGTTACTAATGTTTACAAGTATTGTAACCTCTAACAAGCAAGTTATCAAAAACGTGGCTTTAATAGCATTGTTATTTTTATTAGTTGGCAATATTGCCGAAACTTATAACATTTATGCAATTAAGGTAGATACTAAAGGAATGCTTTCTTTTGGAAAATTTGGATTATACTTTAATACATTAGCTATTGCAAGTACTGCACTCTTTGTAATATTAAGTGGTAATGAAATTGTAAAAACTGGTAATTATGCAGCAGATTATTTTGCTTTAATATTTTTTGTTTTATGTGGTATTAGTATTCTTTCTTCTTTTAATAATTTATTGATGATGTTTTTAGGTGTAGAAATTATGTCTATTCCTTTATACATACTTACAGGCTCTGCAAAAAAGAATTTAAAAAGTAATGAAGCTTCTTTAAAATATTTTTTAATGGGGGCTTTTTCTACTGGTATTATGCTAATGGGTATTGCATTGTTATATGGTGCAAGTGGCTCGTTTGATATTCAAGCATTAAAATTAGCAGAAAAAGATTTATCATTTAACCTTGTTAAGCAAGTTCCATTATTAGAAATAATTGGACTATTGTTTGTATTTGCTGCAATGTTGTTTAAAGTATCTGCTGCACCATTTCATTTTTGGGCTCCAGATGTGTATGATGGTGCACCAAGTGTATTTGCATCTTTTATGGCAACAATAGTAAAAGCTGCAGGCTTTATTGCTTTAATAAATTTATTCTTCTTAAAAGCAGAAGAGTTACATTACTTGTGGAAAATTGTTACTGGCTTAGTAATAATTGCTACATTAGTTTTAGGTAATATAACTGCAGTATTTCAACAAAGTGTAAAGCGTATGTTGGCTTACTCAAGTATTGCACATGCTGGGTTTATGATGTTTGCTTTATATGCTCAAAACGATATTGCTAAAGAAGGTATTTTAATTTATACTGTAGCCTATTCTTTAGCTACAATTGGCTTGTTTGCCATACTTGCTAAAATGGATGACTACTCTTTAGAAGGATATAATGGCATGTCTAAAACACAACCTCTACTTGCATTTGCTAATACTATATTTCTATTATCATTAGCTGGTATTCCTTTAACTGCTGGCTTTTTTGCAAAATATTATATGTTATCTGCTGTAATAAAATTTGGTGGAAAATTCGGGATTTTATTAGTTATTTTAGGAGTAATATTTGCTGCAGTTAGTGTGTATTATTATTTAAGAGTTATACAAGCAATGTATTTTAAAGAAGGTGATGCAAAAGTAGCTGACGTAACTAAAGGATTTAAGTTAGGCATTATGATAACTATTGCAGCTATTATTTTCTTTGGCATTTTCCCTGATGTATTATTAGGCTGGTTTTATTTTTAGCCTAAAATATTACATCAACTCTTTTACTACATTCCAAATAATTTTTGGCTTACCTAAAGTATAATAGTGTAATACAGGCACACCAAATTTTTTCAATTCTTTACTTTGCTGTAATAACCAAGCAGCTCCAACCTTTTCAACCTCTTCATCTGTTTTACATTTCATAATTTCTGTAGAAAGTTCTGTTGGTATATCTACATGAAAGGTTCTTGGTAAAATTGATAATTGCTTTTTAGATGTAATAGGTTTTAACCCTGGAATTATAGGTATTGTAATGCCCATATCTCTACAAGCTTTTACATAATTAAAATATTTTTCATTATCAAAAAACATTTGTGTCATTATGTAATCTGCACCAGCATCAACCTTATCTTTTAAACGTTGTAAATCTATTTCAATGTTCGGAGCTTCAAAATGTTTTTCAGGATAACCAGCTGTACCAATACAAAAATTTGTTTTACCGCCATCTCTAATATCATCATCTAAATAAATACCATGATTAAGGCTAACAACTTGTTTTTGTAAGTCTATTGCATGAGCATGTCCCCCCTCTTCAGGAATAAAATTAGCTTCATTTTTTTCAGCATCACCACGTAAAACCAAAACATTATTAATACCTAAAAAATTCAAATCAATTAAAGCATCTTCACTTTCTCTTTTATTAAAACCACCACAAATTAAATGAGGCACTGTATCAATACTATATCTGTTCATTATAGCAGCACAAATACCAACTGTTCCTGGACGCTTTCTTACTTCAACTTTTTCAAATGTTCCATCTACCTTCTTCTTAAAGGCACTTTCACTTCTGTGATAAGTAACATTTATCCAACTTGGTTTAAACTCCATTAATGGATCTAAATGTGTATATAAAGTTTGAATAGTTTTCCCTTTTAATGGAGGAAGAACTTCAAAAGAAATAAGTGTGTCTTTGGCTTGCTTAATGTGTTCTGTAACTTTCATTTCTTAATTAAAATATAATTGCAAACTTAGGTAAGAAATGTATTTATTTTATTATCAATATAAATTTGTTTTTGATATAGCTATTGAACTTTAATTATTGAGAAAAAATCTTTTTGACTTCCTGTTACCGAAACTCCATTAGCATCGTAGCAAAGCCAAGCTGCATTGGTATCTACAAAACCATTAGCATCTAAAAATACCCAACGCTTATTTACTTTATCTAAAACATTGCCACCAATGGTTACAACAATTCCATTTGTTTTATCTACTTCTAAAACTATATCACAATGAGAGATACTTTTTTTGTGTATAGTTTCTAAAGAAAATTTTTTACCATCTCTATTCTTACAAAGCAAATCGCCAGGTACTGGATTTGCAGCTTCTTTATCTGAAATATTGTAAGCCAAAAAAAGACTATCGTACTGCTTATTCAATTTATTTTCATTTGCCCAAATGATATACTGAGCATGATTGATGGAATTATAAAAACAGCCTTCGTAACCTGCTTTCTTCATACACCAAGAAATAAATACAGCACTCCACGGATGTGCTTCTTGCCATTTAAAACTTTTAATTTGCTTTGTAGTTGGATATAAATCTAAACACTTCCAATAATCCTTTATTTTATCTACAGATGTAATTTCTCTTTCTGTTCTATTTATAGGATAATTCCAATAGTTAAACTCTTCTTGAATTATTTGAAGCAAGTTGGATTTATATTGTTGAAACTCATTAGATGAATTTGAAATACTATTTGAAACATTAAGTGTAACTATAGAAATAAGATTATTATTCTCCTGTGCTAAAGAAAAATGCCCTACAAAAAGTAAGAAGTATAATAACAAACTTTTCATAGGGCTAATATAAACAGATGTGTTTGCTTTTTCAAACACAATTTGTTAAAATGCCTTTTAATTATTAGAGAGCATTATCTTTTTGTGATAGACATTTTTTTAAAAAGCGAAATATTTCCATCAGGGGCAATTCTTATAATAACTCTTGTGTTAGATAATATATCATCTAATGAAATGAAATAGTTTGTTTCATCATCTCCAGCATTTGTAAACTCTATACATTCTTTAAGATTGTAAGATGGGAATGGATATTTTTTAGTAAAACTTCTCAATGCTTTTGATGGTAATTTATCTAAAGCAATTTTTTTACTTGAGCCTACTATTGCACCATTATAATCATAATAAGCATCTACACTTTCTCCATTTAAAACAAATGAAGCCTTAACAAAATCATCATTTAAGCTCCATTGTACATTTTCAGCTTCTGCATATTCTTTATAAAATGATTGTGAAATTACAGAGCTTACTTCATTTCCATCTGTAGCATTTGCATTTGCAAAAACTGCAACTGTTGCAATAGCTATTAAAAGTATTTTTTTCATAAATAATTTTTTTAATGATTATTAATTTGGTTTTAATGTTTCTTTTGACGATGTAAAATTAATTTTGTTACATCTGATCAATACATGTAAAGTATAAAATACAGTAAGTGATATTTTTTTAGGATGAACGGCTAATGAAAAGTAATTTTATTGTTAGTTAAATTCTATAAAACGCAATACAGATAAGCTTTGTACAATATTTCTTAATAAAATACAAATGTTTGTTGTAATAAGGTTAAAATATAAAATTGGTAGTTATACCTTTGCTAAAAATAATTTTTACAGCAGCTATTTTTATTATAAACTAAAAAAATCGTACATTAGTAATATGATTATAGAAAACAAAGAACAAATAGATAAATATTTAGAGTATCTGCCTGATGAATATTTGAATGATGTTCTTGCTTATTTGCGTTTTCTTAGTTTTAAAAATAAGCAGGAAAATATAGAGGTAAGTTCTATGCTGCTTTCAGAACAATCTCTTGCCAAAGAATGGCTAACACCAAAAGAAGACGAGGCGTGGCAACATCTTTAAAAGGCAGTATTGTCATTATTAATTTTCCCTTTTCAGATTTATCGGGTATTAAAAAACGCCCTGCATTGGTTATTGCAGATTGGAATGATAGTGATGTAATACTTGCTCAAATAACAAGTGTATATAGTAAAGACATATATAGCATTTCACTAAATGAAACAGATTTTATAAAAGGGTCTTTATTTAAACCAAGTTTTATACGACCCAATAAATTATTTACTGCAGATAAAAAACATTTCAGGTTGCAGGTACAATTTCTGCTAATAAATTAACTGAAGTAATACTTCAAGTACAACAACTTTTAAATAGATAAAATTTTTCAGTATTTTTCCTTCTTTGGTTTTGCGTATTAAATTATAATTTCAGTACTTGTACCTTTGCTTTTCATCGGCAAAAAATAAATATGAACCTGATTAATATAATTTTTACAGCAGCTATCATCATTACTACACAAGTAAATGCACAAAATAGTCAAGAGCAAAATATTTCAATATCTATTAAAGGTGGAATAATAGATGGCACAATAACACACACTAATCAAAAAGAAAAGTTAGCCATTATTATTGCAGGCTCTGGACCAACAGATAGAAATGGAAATAATCCAATGGGCGTAAAAGCAAACTCTTATAAAATGCTTGCAGAAGAGTTAGCTAAAGAAAATATTGCAACCATTCGTTTTGATAAAAGAGGCATTGGAAAAAGTAAGTTGGTAGATAATGATGAAAGTAAAATGACGTTTGATAACTTTATTGCAGATGCTATTACTATTTATCATTATGCAAAAGATAGTTTAGGCTTTTCAAAAATTTATTTTATTGGGCATAGCGAAGGCTCATTAATTGCAATGATAGCAACACAACAAACAAAAGCAAATGGCTTTATTTCTTTAAGTGGTGCAGGAAACCCAATAGACAAAGTAATTTTAGAACAAGTAGCTTCTCAGCCAACAGAAATTTACAACCAAATAGAAAATATTTTAAACAGCCTTAAAAAAGGAGACTTGGTTGATGATGTGCCTCAATATTTATATTCTCTTTTTAGACCATCTGTACAGCCATATATGATTTCTTGGTTAAAGTATAATCCATCAGAAGAAATAAAAAAGCTTTCTGCACCTGCATTAATTATTAATGGAACTTGTGATGTACAAGTAAAACCAACAGAAGCTCAACTTTTATATAATGCAAATACAAAAAATAAATTATTGCTTATTCAAAAAATGACACATACTTTAAAAGATACTTCAGAAGATTGTAATGATACAGATATGAAAACTTATACTGATGCAAATTTGCCTTTAGATAAAATACTTGTTACAGAAATTATTCAATTTATAAAACAATAATTTTTTACTTGAATTATTTAGCCCACGCATATTTTTCTTTTGAAAATGAAGATATATTGATTGGCAATATGATTAGTGATTTTGTAAAAGGCAAAAATAAACTCAACTATTCATTATCAATACAAAATGGAATAATGCTGCATAGAAGTATTGATGCTTTTACTGATAATCATATTGCAACAAAAGAAGCCAAAAAAATATTTGCTCCGTTGGTAAGATTATATTCAGGTGCTTTTGTAGATGTTGTTTATGATCACTTCTTAGCACTTGATACTACTTGCTTTCAACAAGAAGATGACTTAAAAAACTTTGTTCAAAATACTTATGCAATTTTGCAAAAACATTTCTCTGTTTTACCATTTCAATTTCAGCAAATGTTGCCTTATATGCAAAATCAAAATTGGTTATACAATTATCAATTTATATGGGGAATTGAAAAAAGTTTTAATGGTGTTGTAAGAAGAGCAAGTTATTTAGATAGTTCTGACAAAGTATTTATTGCTTTTCAAAAAAATTATACAACACTACAACAATGCTATAACAATTTTGCAAAGGATATTAAGCATTTTGCAAAAGAACAATTCAATCAATTAACAACATAAAAAAAATATTATTATATGCCTTCAAATGCAGAATATGTCATTATTGGACAAGGAATTAGTGGTACATTTTTATCTTACTATTTACACAAAGCAAATAAAAATTTTTTAGTGTATGATATACCAAAGCCAAACTCTGCAAGTAAAGTAACAAGTGGTGTTATAAACCCTGTAACAGGAAGAAGAATTGTAAGAACCTGGATGATTGAAGACGTAATGCCATTTGCTGTAAATGCCTATAAAGAGTTAGAAAATTTATGGAATATTTCGTTAGTTAAGCAATGCAATATTTTAGATTTTCATGCAACAGCACAAATGCAAAATGCTTTTAATGATAGAGTAAAAGAAGAATCTTATTTATTAAATATTAAGGATGAAAACGCTTGGTATTCATATTTTAATTATCAATTTGGTATTGGAGAAATAAACCCTTGTTGGCAAATAAATATTAAAACTCTTTTGCAAGAATGGAGAAAAGTATTGCAAAAAAATAATCTGTTGATTGAAGAAAAATTTTCTATCAATCAAATAAAAGATTTTGCTGATAGTAAAATAATTTTTTGCGATGGTGTTGAAAATGCTGATAATCCTTTTTTTAAATTATTGCCTTATGCTCCCAATAAAGGAGAAGCATTAATTGCAGAAATAAAAGAGCTTTCAAAAGACAATATGTACAAACAAACATGTGCTATTGTTCCTTATAAAAATGATTTGTGGTGGATTGGTTCAACCTATGAGTGGAATTATGAAAATGATTTACCCAGCAAAGAATTTAGAGAAAGTATGGAACAAAAATTAAAAAGCTTTTTAAAACTACCTTATAAAATTGTTGATCATTTTGCAGCATTAAGACCCGCTAATTTAGAAAGAAGACCTTTTGTGGGTATGCACCCTATACAAAAAAATGTTGGTATATTAAATGGCATGGGAGCAAAGGGTTGCTCATTAGCACCATATTTTGCTTATGAGTTAGCAGAACATTTAATGCACAAAAAACCTATTCATCCAAATGCAGATGTACAAAGATTTTCATCAATTTTATCAAAACAATAAACCTTTAATAACTGTTATTGCCTATAAAAAACTTTTCTTTGCAAACTGAAAAATAATTTCAATCAGAAAATTTATGTGGTATAAGTTAGGGCAGTTTATTTTAAAGTACAGATTATTTCTTTTACTTGTTTTATTAATAGCTACAGGTGTTATGGGCTATTTTGGTTCTCAAGTAAAATTAAGTTACGAATTTACAAGAGCTATTCCTACAGATAATATAAAATATCAAGAATACCAACAGTTTAGACAAAAGTTTGGCGATGATGGAAACACAATGGTTTTTGGTATAGAAAGCAAAGAATTTTTTACATCCAAAATTTTTAATGCAGCAGATGAGTTACATCTAAACTTAAAAAAAATAAGTGGTGTAATTAATGTATTAAGCATACCACAAACTGTAACATTAAAAAAAGATACTACTGGAGAAAAATTAATTCCAGAAAAAATTTTTCATGCTCCCTATAATCATCAACAAAATTTAGATAGCGATAAAGCATTGTTTCTTACATTACCATTTTATCAATCACTTTTATACAACAACTCTTCAAATGCTTATGTAATAGGTGTTCAATTAAATAAAGATACTGTAAACAGTAAAAGCAGAACAAGACTTATTAATGATATAATGGCACAAGCTAAAGTATTTGAAAAGCAAACTGGTATTACATTACACACAAGTGGCTTACCTTTTATTCGTACTACTATTGGCAATAGAATTAAAAGTGAAATGAATTGGTTTTTAATTGGCTCTTTAATTTTATCTGCTGTTACATTACTACTATTTTTTAGAAGCATTAGTGCAATGTTTATAAGTTTATTTGTAGTATTAATAGGCGTTGTTTGGAGTTTAGGAACTATTGTTTTATTGGGTTATAAAATTACTTTGCTTACTGCACTAATACCACCATTAATTGTTGTTATTGGTATTCCAAATTGCATTTACTTCTTAAATAAATATCACACTTCCTTTAAAGAAAACAACAATAAGCAACAAGCATTAATTACCATGATTGGAAGAATGGGGGTTGTAACATTGTTTTGCAATATTGCTGCAGCTATTGGTTTTAGTGTATTTGCTTTAACACATAGTCAGTTATTAAAAGAGTTTGGTATTGTTGCTGGAACAAATATTATGGCTTTATTTTTTATCTCATTAATATTTATTCCCTCATTGTTGAGTTATTTGCCAGAGCCAAAACCTATTCATGTAAGATATTTAGATAACAAAACTTTAGAAAAAGTTTTAACCAAAGTAGAGCGTTGGTCATTGAATCACTCTAAATGGATTTATGGTATAACAATAGTTTGCTCTGCTTTTGCAATAATTGGTTTTTTAAAATTAAAAAGTGAAGCTTTTATTGTAGATGATTTACCTAAAACCGATAAAATTTATACAGACCTAAAATGGTTTGAAAAAAACTTTGAAGGAGTAATGCCTTTAGAAATAATGGTTGATACAAAAAAGAAAAATGGATTAATAAGAAATATGACAACCATTAATAAAATTGATGAGTTGTCTGAATATATTTCTGAGAAAAAAGAAGCAGCCAGACCAATGAGTTTTGTAGAAGGATTAAAATTTGCAAAACAAGCATTTTATGATGGAGATAGTTTAAGTTATGCTGTACCTTACGAAGGAGATATGGCATTTTTAGCTCCTTATTTAAGAACAAATAATAATAGCGATTCTTCAAATACTAATAAAAAACAAAGCCCATCAAACTTATTGAATGGCTTTATGGATAGTACAAGACAAACTGCAAGAATTAGTGTAAATATGAAAGATATTGGTAGTGTTAGATTACCTATTTTTTTAAAAGATATAGAACATAAAGCAGATGAAATATTTGATACAACATCTTATAAACTAACCTTTACAGGTACAAGCATTACATTTTTAGAAGGCAGTAGTTTTATTATTGCTGGATTAAAGGAAAGTGTGATATATGCTTTTTTATTAATTGCACTTTGTATGCTGTATTTGTTTCGTTCATTAAGAATTTTATTATGTTCATTAATACCCAATATAATTCCTTTGCTATTAACTGCAGGCTTAATGGGTTGGGTTGGTATAAGGCTTACACCTGCTTCTGTTTTAGTGTTTAGTGTTGCTTTAGGAATTGTAATTGATGTTACTATTAGGTTTTTAGTAAACTATAAACAAGAGTTACCAAATTATCAATATCAAACTGTTCCAACATTAATACAAACAATTAGGCATACAGGTATCAGCATTATTTATACATCATTAGTGTTAATTGCAGGATTTATTATTTTTTGTTTTAGTGGTTTTGGTAGTACACAATCTTTAGGTTGGCTTACATCATTTACTTTAATTACAGGTACTGCTACTAATTTACTTTTGCTGCCAGTATTATTAATTACACTTCAAAAAAGAAATAATAAAAAAAGCTGATAACTTTTTATTAAAATATTTATAGGAATAAATTTTTTCTACAACAAAAAAGCCTCAGTAAAGAGGCTTTTTTTATAGGTGTTTTATTTTGATATATGGATTTATAGTTTTTCAAATCTTGCTTGAAAAAATCTTAAATACTTTGGTTCATACACCATTTTTAATCCCTTAATTTTTTTACGATTTTCATATACATGTTGAACAGATTCTGCAATTACATCCATGTGTGCTTGAGTGTAAACTCTACGAGGTATTGTTAAACGAACTAACTCTAATTTTGGATAATAATGATTGCCTGTTTTTTTATTTCTTCCAGCCGATACAATTCCTCTTTCCATTGTACGAACCCCAGAGTCTGTATATATTTCAGCAGCTAATGCTTGTGCAGGAAACTGAT
This sequence comes from Chitinophagales bacterium, assembly GCA_051715485.1. Lineage (GTDB taxonomy): Bacteria > Bacteroidota > Bacteroidia > Chitinophagales > Chitinophagaceae > UBA1930. The sequence goes on along the minus strand of JBPXJV010000002.1, from coordinate 79,016 downwards.
CTTGTTTTATATGAGGTAAAAATCTTTTTGCATCAACAAAAATTCCATGTCCACCAACAGGTAATACAATAGGCACTTCTGCTTCAAGTAATTTGTCTCCTAAATATTGTACTTGTCCTATTCTTGCTTTCATGTGTTCATCTTGTACAGATTCTGCAATACCAATAGCCATCGCTTCCATATCTCTACCTGCAAGACCTCCATAAGTATGCAAACCTTCATATACCACAACAAGGTTACTTGCTTCTTCAAAAATATCTTTATCATTTACAGCAAGAAAACCTCCAATGTTCACTAAAGCATCTTTTTTACCACTAAAAGTTGCTCCATCGGTATAACTACAAATTTCTTTTACAATAGAGGCAACACTTTTTTTAGCAAACCCCTTTTCGTGTTGCTGAATGAAGAAAGCATTTTCTGCAATACGAGTCATATCAAGCATAATTTTTATACCATGCTTATTAGTAAGCTGCCTTAATGCTTTTAAATTTTCCATAGATACTGGCTGACCCCCAGCCATATTAACTGTTACTGCAACACATACATAAGGAATTTTTTTAGCACCGTGTTTTTTAATAAGTGCTTCTAATTTATTTAAGTCAATATTTCCTTTGAATAAATATAAATTTTCAGAATCATGAGCTTCATCAATAATAACATCTACAAAAGTTCCACCTGCTAATTCTTGGTGTAAACGTGTTGTTGTAAAATACATATTGCCAGGTACAATATCTCCTTTCTTTATCATCACTTGAGACAATAAATTTTCTGCACCACGACCTTGGTGTGTTGGAATTAAATATTTAAACCCATAATATTTTTGAACTGCTTTTTCTAATGTATAAAAGTTTTTGCTACCAGCATAAGCTTCATCTCCTAACATCAATCCAGACCATTGCTGATCACTCATTGCCGAAGTTCCACTATCTGTCAGTAAATCAATATAAACATCTTCAGACTTTAATAAAAATGTATTATACCCTGCTTCTTTAATTGCTTTTAAGCGTTGAGCAGGTGTTGTCATTTTGAGCAATTCAACCATCTTAATTTTAAAAGGTTCAGCCCATGAACGTTTACTTAAACTCATGATAATTTTTTTAGGAAGCAAAAGTACCTTTGTGTATTAAATTCAACACATGATTTCAGTCATGCACTAAACCACTACTTTTGCACTACTTGCATTGTTTTTTTACACTTTAAAAATATATTAAAATGTCATTTAATAATTTCATCGAACCATTTAAGATAAAATCTGTAGAGCCAATTTTTATGACTACTGCAGAACAACGTGAAAAATATTTAAAAGAGGCTTTTTACAATCCTTTCTTATTACATTCAAAACATGTAATGATAGATCTTTTAACAGATAGTGGCACATCTGCTATGAGTAGTGAACAATGGGCAGGTATAATGCGTGGCGATGAGTCTTATGCTGGAGCTCAAAGTTGGGAAAGGCTTGAGGCTGAACTGAAAGATTTAACAGGTTATCCTTATGTTATTCCAACCCATCAAGGACGTGCAGCAGAACGTATTTTATATGGTTATCTTGGCGGTAAAGGAAAAACGTTTATCAGCAATACTCACTTTGATACAACCCGTGCCAACATTGAATTTAGTGGAGCTGAAGCATTTGATATTCCTTGTAAAGAAGCTGAAGACCTTTCATCTAACTATCCTTTTAAGGGCAATATGGATATTGCTAAATTAGAAGAATTAATTATTAAACATGGTGTAAGTAATATTGGTGCAGTTATTTTAACTGTTACAAATAATACAGGAGGTGGACAACCTGTAAGCATGCAAAATGCTAAAGCTGTTTCAGAAGTTTGTAAAAAACATAAAGTTTTATTTATTATAGATTGTTGCAGAATTGCCGAAAATGCCTACTTCATAAAAAATAAAGAAAAAGGATTTGAAAATAAAACTTACAGACAAATAGCACAAGAAATGTTTGCATTGGCAGATGGTTGTGCAATGAGTGCAAAGAAAGATGCCTTAGTAAATATGGGCGGTTTTCTTGCATTAAAAAATGATGAGTTAGCAACTGCTTGTACCAATCTATTAATTATAACAGAAGGCTTTGCAACTTATGGGGGTTTATCTGGTAGAGATATGGAAGCAATAGCTATTGGTTTAAGAGAAGTGTTTGAAGAAGATTATTTACACTATCGTATCATGAGCACTACATATCTTGGCGAAAACCTTAAAGCAAAAGGCGTTCCTGTATTATACCCAATAGGAGGTCATGCTGTTTATGTAGATGCTGGTGCTTTATACAATCATATACCTACTAACGAATACCCAGGTCAAGCATTAGTATGTGAATTATACAAATTAGGCGGTATTCGTGCAGTAGAAATTGGTTCTGTTATGTTTGGTAAATATGATGAAAATGGAAAATTAATCCCATCTCCAATGGAGCTTGTTCGTTTAGCAATACCTCGTAGAGTTTATACAAAAAGTCATTTTGATTATGTAATTGAAGTGTTTGATAAAATTGTTCAAAATAAAGCAGCAACTAAAGGTGTAAAAATTGTTAAAGAGCCAAAATTTCTAAGACATTTTACTGCTCATTTTGAATTGCTATAAAATATTTTTTCAAAAAATATTAATGATGAAGAAATGAAATCAATCAAAAAGAAAATCAGTAAAACAACCTCATTTTCAGAAACAATAAAAACAGAAGTTGTTTGCCCAAATGATACAAATCCTATGGGCATTTTACAAGGAGGAAGATTAGTGCAGTGGATGGATATTGCAGCAGCTGTTTGTGCACAAACACATGCAGATGGCATTTGTGTTACTGCTTCTATTGATACTGTTCATTTTTTTCATTCAGCAAAAGTGGGAGATATTCTTACCATAAAAGCTAAAATTACCAGAGCTTTTAATACTTCAATGGAAATAATGGTTGAAGCCTCTGTTCGTGATGTATTTGGCAACGAACCACAACCATTAAGCCTTGCTTATTTTACATTTGTTGCAATAGATAAAGATGCTAAAAAACGCACTGTTACTCCTTTAGCTTTAGTAAGTGAAGAAGATAAAAGAAACTTTGACCTTGCTGGAAAAAGAAAAGAAAAATTAAAGTAAAGATTTTGTTGTAATGAAGAAGATTGAATTACTGGCTCCTGTTGGTTCCTTCGAAAATTTAATGGCTGCAATTAATGCTGGAGCAGATGCAGTATATTTTGGTGTAGAGCAATTAAATATGAGAGCCAAATCCATCAACTCTTTTAAAATAGAAGACTTGAAAGAGATAGGCTTGTTGTGTAAAAAACATGGCGTAAAAACTTGCCTTACGCTAAATACAGTAATGTATGATTATGATATGCAGTTGATAAAAAATATTTTATTAGCTGTAAAAGAAAATAATATTGATGCAGTAATTGCTGCTGATTTTGCAGTAATAGAAATGTGTCGTTCCATGCAAATTCCATTACATATTTCAACACAAGCTAACATAAGTAATGTAGAAGCTGCTAAATTTTTTGTTCCCTTTTCTGATGTTATTGTTTTAGCAAGAGAGCTAAGTTTAAAGCAAGTAAAAAATATAACTTCTGCTATTGAAAGAGAAAATATATTAGGCGTTTCAGGAGAAAAATTAAAAGTAGAAGTTTTTGCTCATGGGGCTTTGTGTATGGCTGTTTCAGGAAAATGTTATTTGAGTTTACATGAACAAAATGCTTCTGCTAATAGAGGAGCTTGTACACAAAATTGTCGTCGCCCATACAAAGTAATTGACCTTGAAACTGGTAATGAATTAGAAGTAGATAATGAGTACATTATGTCGCCAAAAGATTTATGTACTATTAATATTTTAGATGAATTGATTGATGCTGGAATTGATATTTTAAAAATTGAAGGAAGAGGCAAAAGTGCAGATTATGTTTATACCGTAACCAAATGTTATAGAGAAGCATTACAAGCAATAGAAGAAGAAACCTATACTGAAGAAAAAATTGAAGGCTGGATGAAAAGGCTTGAAACTGTTTATAACAGAGGGTTTTGGGAAGGTTATTATTTAGGAAAAAAATTAGGAGAATGGACCAAAAACCCTGGCTCTGCTGCTACAAAAAAGAAAATTTATATTGGCAAAAGCACCAACTTTTTTTCAAAATCAAATATTGCAGAATTTGAAATTGAAACCAATCAATTAAAATATGGAGATGAAATTTTAATTATTGGAAAAAATTTTGGTGTAGAACAATTTACCTTGAATGAATTTCGTGTAAATGGAGATGAAATAAATGAAGCTAAAAGAGGAGATTTAATTACGTTTCCTTTTAAACATAAAACAATTGGTACAGATAAACTTTATAAATTAGTTTCAAATTAAGATGCCTAAAATCATTCATTATAGAGATAAATGTATTGGTTGTGGTATTTGTTATGAAATGCAACCAGAGTTTTGGCGAATGTCTAAAAAAGATGGTAAGGCTACATTATTAAAAGCTCCTCATAAAAAAGGTATTTATATACTTGATATTAATGAAAGAGATAGAGAAGAATCTATTAAAGTTGCAGATGCTTGCCCAGCCAAAGTAATTAAGGTAAACTAAAACTTTCCTTCTTTAAAAGGGCAGGGGAGTTAGAGAAAAACTAAAAACGTGTATAGGTCTAAGAAAAGTTTATAGTTTAGGCACCTTCCCTTGCCTAACACACAATAGCTAATGAGAAGGAGATACTATGAATGGAAAAGTTAGAACTTCAGCCCCGCTCTCTTGCTAATTTGTTTGTTGGTGGCAGTACTTTAATGCGTTACATTTAGTTTCAAGTTTCCGCCAAGTCCTTGTCGAATAATTCTCATTAATGTCGAAAGTCTGATGTCGCTTGCATTATTTTCAATTCTTGAAATATATGTTTTTGTTGTACCACATTTTTCTGCAAGTTGTTCTTGTGTCAAACCTTGTTCTTTACGAAGGTCTTGAATCATTGCACCCAGTTTGAATGCTTCAAATTCTTCTTCGTATTGTTCTCTTTTAGGAGAACCTTTTTTACCGTATTGCTCGTCCAAATGTGCGGAAAAAGAAGTCAATTTTTTATTTATAACTTTGTTGCTCATCGAAATATTGTTTTTTAAGTTTCTCTGCTAATTCTAATTCTTTTTTAGGTGTCTTCTGTGTCTTTTTTTGAAATCCATTAATCAATATGATTAAGTTTCCTTTGTCAAAAAAGCTAAACACTCTGAATATATCCGAACCTACTTCAACTCGAATTTCAAAAATTCCTGTTGAGTTAGTAATATGATCAAAATACTTTTTAGGTACTTTTTCAACAGTTGCAATTAGTTGCAATGTCCAGTTAAATTTCTTTTTAGCTTCTGGTCGCAACTTTTCAAAAAAATCGAGATAGTGATTTTCATAATAATAAATGTGTCTTAAAAAGTTTTCGTCCATTAGCAGCATTCCAAATTTGCTCTCGTTAGCAAAGTTAGCTAATTAGATAACAACATTCAAATTTTTCGATGACTTTTTATTTTGGACACTGATTGGGTAGTATTGCTTACAACGAGGCAGGGCTTGCCGGAATACGGGATTAGCGTACTGTCAGCTTGGAACTGATGTTTGGTTTTGTAATAAAGTTGAAGTTAAGTTCTTTAGATGAGCTGCGTTACGTCAAGCTGGATATACAGCTAAATAACGATGCAAAGTTGAGGCTTAATTTGGGTCAGCCCGTATTTTGTGGCAAACCCTTTGTTGTAAGCAGCCCTTTCGTTTCGTAAGGTGGCTTAAATCAGGCATGGCTACCATCCATTTGGCAGCCATTGAAAATATAAATAAATTTACTGAACGATGATTTTGGTTGATTGACGATATTTTCCTTTTGCAGCTTTAAGAACATAAACACCTTTACTAAGTCCAGACAAATTTAGACTGAATTGTTTGCTATTGTTTTTGTGATTCCATTGCTTCTTTTTGAGACCCGAATTAAATTCATAAAGTTCAAATTTAATATCGGTATCTGAGCTAAGTGCTTTGACTTGATTAGATTCGTTGTCTATCGTTACTGTAATTTGATTAGTTGCAGGATTAGGTGATGCCGATAGCCTGAAATAAAAACATTCCTGAACATTTATATTCATATCGGTATAGGTAGTACCACAACTATTAGTTTTTGTAACTCGTAAAGTATGATAGCCTGGGACAACAAAATCAAACTGAACCTGCCAACCACTAAAAAGTCTGATATTTTCATTAGAACCAACTGGTGGGAATAGTGTCCAAGTATAACTGTCGTTGGGATTGTAATACTCATAAGGTGTAAAATAATACTCCTCGCCAACACAGGCAACTCCCATGATTGTATGTTGAACAGGGTCGTATGGTCCGGCAATGGTTACTAAACTCGGTCCCATAACAACTTCTTGTTCGTCAACATAGCTAACTGAACTTGCACGTATAATAGCAACTCCGTCGCCAGTTTTTTGAATGTTAATTGTATTAGTACCTTGCCCACTTGTAATAATAGCCGGGCCTGACACAACTACCCATGTTACAGGCAAACAATTTGGATTGAATAATGACAAACTACCAGAATTGCAAAAATTTGAAGTAGGCGAAATAATATTAAAGTAGTTATCAATAAAACTTGCTCTTGGCCCACCACGCTGTTTAAATACAGCTCTCATTCTTAAACTTTGACCTTGAGTAAAAATATTCATGCAACCATTATTTGTATAATCCATATAGTTCATAAACATATCTCCATTGATTCCGTTATTACAGGTTACATGAGGAAAAACAGGGCAACCGTTATTTGCAGTTTGTTGAACTGGTGTATCATCAACAAAATCATTACCACAATTTGCATCACCCCATATATGTCGAAGGTTTAGCCAGTGTCCAATTTCATGAACACAAACACGCCCTTGATTTAGATTTGGCAGTAGGTTGCCAACTCTTCCAAAAGCATTAAATAACATAACAACACCATCAGTATTGGGCTTTACAGAATATTCATCTGGAAATTGTCCATAACCGATTAAACCGCCTGCCATATCGCACACCCAAATATTTAAATACCTATTTGTTGGCCAAGCATTAATGCCTCCTGCGTTAGTGAATTTTATACCTATTGCTTGTTCATTAAATGAACGGTCAGACGGGTTTATATTTCCTAATGGATTGAACTGATTAACTCCTGCAAACGTTCTTGTAATTCCATTTGTGGCATTTCCATTAGGGTCAATACAGGCAAGCCTGAATTCAAAATTAGCATCTGCTGCTACCCCTTGAAAAACACCGGGTGTATTAACGGCATCAGCATTTAATCTTCTAAAATCTTCATTTAAAACATCAATTTGTGATTGAATTTGGGCATCACTGATATTTCGTCCTACTCCAACAGCTTCACCGCGATGTAATACATGAACCACTACCGGTATAATAATGGTAGCATTAGGGTTTAATAATCGGGCAGAATTATTACCATTATTAACCGAATTAATATAATTCTGCGTATGCTGCTCTAATTGTAAAATTCTGTTGTAACGTGCAGGATTATTTTGTTGAATAAGCGGCAAATTTAACTCTGAACCACATATAATCTGACCGTAACTCTTACTTAGGGTTAGTATAAGCATAAGGAAAAATAAGATTTGTTTCATTGTTATTTTATTTTAGCCCATTTTTCTATTCCCGTAGTTTCCGAACGAACCTGAAAGTTTAAAATCAGTGTATCGTTGCATATTTTAAAATGAGTGTAATTTGTTCTAATTCCTGAATTATAGTCTTTAAAAACTAAAACACCCAAACTGTCGTCAGGATAATTTGTTATCGAACTTTCAACAACAAAATCGTAACGGAATTTTTGTACAAATGTATTGTTCTTGTAGAACTCCAAAACATCTCTATATGCAGTAAGTTGCCTTGTGTACCCTTCAGATTGAGGTGTCTTTAAAATATACTGTGCTGTAAACGGCACTCTATATAATTCTGATACCCATTCCCACTTACCAATAACAAGTGCTTTAGAAGCATCAATATTATATGTTGGCAAATTGCACGGTACATTATATTGTATCCCATCTTTCTTACAAGAGAGAAATAGAAAAAAGAGAATTATTAAATATTGTTTCATTGTTTTCGATTTAGTATAAATGACATCAAAATTAACCAAAACATTGCATGGTGGGCTATGTGTTCTGATAATTTGGTATTGATAAGTTTTCATGTCCGTTGTTTTTATGTCGCCCCATATACTGAACGGTTGCCCATGGGTTGCTTACAACACCCAAATAAACGCAACTCTTACCAAATTATCATACTTTCTACTCTTTTATTTGTAAGCTATTAAGCATAAATATCTAAGATACTCAATTTTGTATATTGTTGTATTTTTTATTACACACTTTCCCTTGCCTAACACACAAAAGCTAATGATGAGAAGACACCTCCGAGTTATTTCCCCTTCTTTGAAGGGGTTAGGGGTAGTTCTAATGAAAAACAAAAGATAATAAAGAAAAACCAGTAGCTATATTCAATAAAAAATGAACCTATTTTAAAGGCTATTAATCAATTATTATTCTTTTTTAACCTTCTTTAATATTTGATTTTACTACATTTACGCCTCAAAATATTGTAACAGAAATACATGAAACAATTATTTATCGTAGCAGGATTATTTTTTTTCGTTTCTGCTTATGGACAAAACAAAAAAAGTACAACAGAAAAAAAATCTGTAAAAGAGGCAGAAACAACTAAGGGGCATAATATTCCTATAACCCTTACTCCTTATAAAAATTGTTGGATTTATTTAGGAAGCTATTATGGTAAAAGCAAAGTATTAACAGACAGTGCTTGGTTAAACGATAAAAGTCAAGGCTTTTTTAAAGGAAACGAAAAACTTACAGGCGGAATTTATTTTGTTGTATCGCCATCAAAAAAATTAATTGAGTTTGAGTTATTGATGGATGAACAACAACATTTTAGCATTACTGCTGATACAACAAATAGAGATAAAGCAATAATTAAAGGCTCTTTTGATAATGATTTGTTTACTGCATATTCAAAAGTTTCTGCTGAAAAAGGAAGTCAATTACAACAAATAAAAACAAGATTATCAACAGCAACAACAAAAGAAGATTCTACTTCACTTAAAAATGAATATATAAAAATTGAAAAAGAGTTACAAGACTATCGTGATAATATAAAGAAGAAATATCCTAACTCTTTACTTACTTTATTGTTTAATGTAATGAACAGACCTGAAGCTCCTGCAATTCCTATTATTAATGGAAAAGCAGATTCTTCTTACCCTTATCGTTACATAAAATATCATTACTGGGATGGGGTAGATTTCTTTGATAATAGAATTTTAAGAACTCCTTTCTTTGATGCTAAGTTAGACGATTATTATAAATATTATGTAAGCCCAGAATCTGATTCTATTATTGCTGAAGTGAAATATATGTTGCTTTCTGCACGTACAGGAAAAGAAATTTTTCCTTACTTATTAATTAAGTTTACTAATAAATATGTAAACCCTGAATATATGGGGCAAGACAAAGTTTTTTTATACCTGTTTAATGAATATTACAGCAAAGGAGATACTATTTATTTAGATGCAGCTTCTCGTAAAATGATTTTTGAAAGAGCTTATAGTTTAATGGCAAATCAAATTGGCGAACCTGCACCACCACTTAATCTCACAGATACTTTAGGAGTAACAAAATCTTTATACGATATTAATGCAAATTATACTTTAGTTGTTTTTTGGGATCCTCATTGTGGTCATTGTAAACACGAATTACCACTTATAGATAGTATGTATCAAGCAAAATGGAAAGGATTAGGAATGAAGATTTATGCTGTTTATGTATATAATGATAATGTGCCAGATTGGAAAAGTTTTATTACAGAAAAAGGCTTATTCGAATGGACACATGTATATCAAACTCAAGAAGCAAAAGATTATGAAATAAAAAATCATATTGCAGGTTATAAACAACTCTATGATGCAAAAGTTACACCAACCTTATATTTGTTAGACGATAAAAAACGTATTATAGCAAAGCAATTAACCATAGAACAATTTGATAACATTATTTCTGAAAAAAATAAAAAAACTAATTAAACAATATGATGAAGAAAATATTTTTTATTGCACTAATTGCATTTATTTGTAAAACAACTAATGCTCAACCATTATTTAATTATGGAAAAAAATCTGTAACAAAAGCAGAGTTTTTAAAGGCGTTTGACAAAAATCCATCTCCTACAGAAACTAATAGAAAAAATGCTTTGAAAGAATATTTAGATTTGTACATTAACTACAAATTAAAAGTGCAAGCTGCTTATGATGATAAATTAAATGAACAACCAGCTTTTAAAAATGAAAGCAACAATTTTAAAAAACAATTATCAGAAAACTACATAAATAGCGAAGCTAATATTGAGCAATTAATAAAAGAAGCTTTTGAACGTAGTCAAAATGATATACAAGTTGCTCAGGTTTTTATTGAGTTAAAACCAGGTGTAGATAATATTTATGCTTATAACCAAATTCAAAAAGCATATAACTTATTAAAACAAGGAAAAGATTTTTCAAGTGTTGTTAAAGATTTTTCTAACGATGAAAGCACTATTGCTACCAATGGAAACTTAGGCTACATCACTGCTTTTACACTTCCTTACGAATTTGAAAATGAAATTTATAAATTAAAAGAAGGAGAATTTTCTGCTCCTTATAAAAGCAATTTAGGCTATCATATTTTTAAAAATGTAGCTATAAGAAAAGCATTGGGAAAAAGAAAAGTTGCACAAATTTTATTAGCAGTTCCAAATGATGCATCAGCGGAAATGAAAACTAAATTAAAAAATCTTGCCGATAGTGTGTATCATTTAGCAACAAGCGAAGGCGTAAGTTTTGAACATTTAGTTGATGTTTATAGTAACGATAGGGCAACAGCAGGAAATCAAGGTGTTATTCCAGAAGTTGGTATAGCACAATTTTCGCCAGAATTTGAACAAGAAGTTTTTGCTCTACAACAAAAAGGAAATATTAGTAAACCTTTTTTAACACACTATGGTTGGCATATTGTAAAACTCTTAAACATAATGCCAGTAAGCACAGATAATACAGATCCTTTAACGGTATCATCATTAAAACAACAAGTAGAAAGAACAGGAAGATTATCTATTGCTAAAAAAACTTTGGTAAATAAATGGATGACTTTATGCAAGTTTAAAGAAGAACCTATTGATGAAAAAGAATTTATTGCCTTTACTGATAGTGCAGCAAAAGATGGCTCTTTAACAAACTTTAAAAAGATAAAACCAGCAACAATTTTATTTTCTTTTACAAAACAAAAAATTACAGCAAACGATTGGGCAAAATTTGTAAGAGCAATAAAACAAAGTGGCAACACTATGGGCAATTTGCAAACAATGGTTTTATTAAAGGAATATGAAAAATTAAAATGTAACGATTATTATCAAGAACATATAGAAGACTTTTATCCTTCTGTTAAAGAACAAAGCAAAGAGTTTGATGAAGCCAATTTACTTTTTGGTGCAATGGATAAATATGTTTGGAGTAAAGCAAATGAAGATACTACAGGATTAAAAAATTATTATGAACAACATAAAAATAAATATCAATGGCAAACGGGTATTTCTGCAATTGTTGTTACAGCAAATACAAAACAAACAGCTTCTGCACTATTAGATAGTTTTAAAATTAGTATAGATAATTGGAGATCTGTTGTAAGTAATTATGGGGCAAGTATTTTAGTAGATAGTAGCAGATTTGAAAATAATCAATTACCAGTAACACAAAAAATTCAAAATAAAGTTGGCTTTATTAGTGATGTAGAAAAAAGTAATAACGATGATTCTTATACTTTTATTTATATAACTGCTTTACACAATACACCAGAAACAAGAAGTTTTGAAGATGCAAGAGGATTGGTTACAAACGACTATCAGCAAGTGTTGGAGCAAAAATGGATTGAAAGCTTAAAAAAGAAATATCCAATAAAAATTAATCAAGCAGTGTGGAGTACAATTAAGTAATTTTAAAATTATTTATGGCATTCAATCTGCAAACTTTTAAAACAAGAACATTAACTGCTATTGTATTTGCAGTTGTAATGCTATTGGGTTTATTCATCAATTTTAAAACCTATTTTTTACTATTTACTATCATACATTTTGGTTGTTGGTTAGAGTATCAAAAATTAATGGGCTGCATCAATGCATCTTATAAATCAATTTCTCCATTACATAAATTTGGAATAATGTTAGGTGGCTTTGGTTTTATATTGTTTATGCTTTTTAAAAACTATACTCTCAATAATTTTATTTATCAAAATATAGGATTAATATTATTGTTATTATTGGGTTTTGCAATACCCGTTGTAGATGTTTTATTCAATAAAAAAATAAGCAAAAAAAATCTGCTACAATCATTACTAGGATTGCTTTATATTTCTTTAAGTATTGGATTAATAATTGATTTATACGAAGTGCCTTTACATAAAGAAGCTTCAACAACAACAATTATTGGTAATGGAATTGTAGGCATTTTTACTATTGCTTGTATGTGGGTAAATGATACAATGGCTTATATTGTTGGTTCATTTATTGGTAAAACTCCTTTCTCAAAAATATCTCCTAAAAAAACTTGGGAAGGCACTATTGGTGGTATTATGTTATGTATTGCAACAATGGGTTTATTGATGAGTGATGTTATAATGCCAAAATACTTTTCTTCAGAAGGTATCATTAATACATTAAAAATTCATTGGTACATGATAGCTGCAATTGCTGCAATTACAGGCACCATTGGCGATTTGCTTGAAAGCAAATTAAAAAGATTAGCCAATGTAAAAGATAGTGGAAATTTTATGCCTGGTCATGGTGGCTTTTTAGATAGATTTGACTCTTTACTAATTGCAACAATTTTTGTTTGGTTGTATATTAAACTACTATTGCAATAATTATCTTTGCTTTATGCAATTACCTTCAGCTTTATTGGAAAATGCAGTAGCCGAATTTACAAAATTACCTGGAATAGGCAAAAAAACTGCATTGAGATTGGTGTTACACTTACTAAAAAAAGATGAGAAAGAAGTAAATCTTTTTGGTGAAACAATTTCCAAAATGAGAGCTAATATAAAGTTCTGTAATCGTTGTCATAACATCAGTGATGGTGATATATGCAGCATTTGTAGCAATAGTATGCGTAAGCAAAATATTATTTGTGTTGTAGAAACGATAAGAGATGTTATAGCTGTAGAAAGTACTCAACATTATAATGGAACATACCATGTTTTAGGAGGTATCATATCTCCATTAGATGGAGTTGGACCAGAACAATTAAATATTGCCTCACTTATTTCAAGAATAAAATCAGAACAAACAGAAGAAGTTATTTTTGCACTTTCACCAAATATTCAAGGAGACACAACCATTTATTATATTCAAAAACAATTAGAAACGACTACTTGTAAAATGAGTACAATTGCCAGAGGTATTGCATTTGGTGGAGAGTTAGAGTATGCAGATGAATTAACTTTAGCTGGTAGTTTACAAAATCGTATTCCTGTAAAGCAATATGTAAAAGGCTAATAATTTTTTATACTAATAAGCCTAATAATAAACAAGTAAGAACAATAAATGGAGGTCTTATTTTACTGTATTCAAGTAAAAGAAATGTAGCTATTATAACAACAATATCTATTGTAAGTGTAGCTACAGAAAGTTGTATATCTGTAAACAAAACATCTTTTGCTAAGTAAAAAAATGCACCAATCATAATACCAACAACAGCAGCATTAATACCTTCTAACGACCTAAAAATTACAACATATTTTTTTAGGTTTTGCCAAACAGGATAGAAAAATAAAACCAATAATGCACTGGGTAAAAATACACCAACAGCCCCTAAAACACATCCTAATAAGTGTATGAAATTTCCTTCATTTCTTACAACCATTCCTCCTGTAAATGCTCCTATACTAAAAACAGGTCCAGGTATAGCTCGTACTATTCCAGAGCCTGTTAAAAATTCTTCTTTCGTCATTTTTAAAACATCTCTTTTAGATTTTTGCACCCTATCTGTTTGAGGTCTTACAACATATTGTTCATACATCATAGGCATTAAAACATCTCCACCACCAAACACAAGACTACCAAAACGATAATGACTTTCAAAAACATTAATTACTTTTCTGTGTTCCCAATTTTGTCTTGTTGCAGTTTCAGATAAATATCCTGCAACTGCAAATACAGAAAGAAAAATAAAAATATCTATCCATTTTATCTTCTTAGCATTTTCTGATTTTTGAGGAATCCTTTTACTACTAAAATTTGTTGCAATACCTGCACATAATAATAATGCAGGAAAAACCCAAGGTGTTTTAAATGCAAAAAATGTAACAAAAGAGGTGATAACTAAAATTACACGAGTAATAGTATTGTTTACTGCAACCTTAAATAATTTTAATGCAGAAAATGCAATAAAGCCTACAGCCATTGGCTGAATAAATCTAAACCAACCTACATTAATTGCATTGTTATCAAAATAGTTTAATAAAAAAGAAAGACCACCCATTAAAATACAAGCTGGCGAAATCCAAACTAATAAAGTAATTAAAGCTAATGGAACACCACCACGTTTATAACCAATTAATGTAACTGTTTGTGTAGAGGATGCACCAGGAATAATATTACAAAAACTTAATAAATCTAATAATTCATTTTCTGTAACATCTCTTCTTTGCTTTACAAATGTTTTAAGCATCATTCCATAATGTCCTTGTGGACCACCAAAAGCAGTAATTGTATATAAAAAAACAGCTTTTAAAAACGGTATATGACGAATTAAAATCAAAAGCAATTAGTTTTATGCCATATAAAAACGATACAAGATAAACCAAAAAGTTTAATCAAATAACTTATATTTTAATAATGCTGTTTAAAATAAATTTTTAATAAATAAAACTCTTTGCTAAAAAAAAATTCAATTCATTTGTAACAAAATATAACTCATCAACGTATCATATTTACAAAACAAAAAGTAAAGCATTTACCACCTGCCGTTTATGACAGAAAAAGATTATAACGAATGTGTTACACAATATGCAGATAATGTGTTTAGGTTTATTGTTAAAAATATTAGGCACGAAGAAGATGCAAAAGATATTGTACAAACAGCATTTGAAAAGCTTTGGAAAAATAGAGAACAAATAATAAATGAAAAAAGTAAATCATATTTATTTACAGTAGCTTATCATCAAATGATTGATCATATTAGAAAGAACAAAAGAATTTTATTACAAGAAGATTTTAAACAAGATATAAAAATTGAGTATCAGCAAAATTGGATTACTAAAGATGCTATTACAAATGCTTTATATAAATTAAATGATGTACAAAGAAGCTTAATAACATTGAAAGATTATGAAGGTTATAGCTACGATGAAATTGGAGAAATTATGCAGCTAAGTGCTAGTCAAGTAAAAGTGTATTTGCATAGAGCAAGATTAGCATTGAGAGATTATATTGTAAAACCTGAAAATATTATTTAACATCAATTCTATAACAAACTACTAATAATGAATATCAACAGAAATAATTATGAAGAGTTTTTGCTTTTATATGTAGATGGAGAATTAAATTCATCAGAAAAAAAAGCTGTAGATAGTTTTTTACAAATTAATCCAGATTTGAAAAAGGAATTGGATATTTTATCAAGCACTAAATTAACAACAGAAAATTTTACACTTACAGATAAATCAAATTTATATAAATCAGAGGCAAATTCTATTTCTCTAAAAAATTATGAAGAAAAATTTTTATTGTATGCCGATAATGAATTAACTGTAGTTGAAAAAGATGAAGTAGAAAAATTTGTACTTCAACATCCTACACTTCAACAAGAATTTATTGCTATAAAATTAAGTGTTTTAGAAAAAGAAAATATTAAACATCCTAACAAAGAAAGTTTATACAAGAAAGAAAGAAAACCTATTTTTTATATAGGATTTAAACAAATCACTGTTGCTGCTACATTATTGCTTTTTATTATTGCTTTATGGATGTTTAATTTTAACTCAAATAATATAAATAAAAACTCTGTTGCAAAAGAAAATATTCATCTGCCAAAAGAAAATAAAGCACTAACATCAACAACTACTTCAACACAAAAACAGTTAGCTACAACAAACAATAATGTTTTTGAGAAAGAGGTAGTTCAACAAAATACAATACAGCAGAAGCAACAAAAAAATAATGTAGCATATTCAATAGTTAATATTAACTCAAACACACAAAAACAAAATGCAACTACTCAAACAAATCATCAATATAATGTTGTAGAAACACAGGTAAGTAATGAAAAATCTATTAATACAATAGTACATTACAAGCCAGAAGAAAATTCAAATATAATAGCTCCTTCTATTGTTGCAGCAAATACACAACAACCTATAAATACATCTTCTAACAGTAATATTATACAAACAAAAAATATTGAACCTGTATATCAATACTTAGATACAGATGAAGATGTAAAAGTAAATACAACACAAAGCAATTCAGGTGTTGTTTACATTGGTAATATGCAAGTAAAAAAATCAAAAGTTAAAAACATACTTAATAAAACAAAAGAGTTTTTTAGTAATGGCAAAAGCAATACAATAGATAAAGCAATTGCAAAAGTTTTATAAAATAATTATCATCATCTCTTAAAAAATTTATATGAAAAAAATTCTATGCACATCTGCCATAGTGTTGGCAGCGTTATCTGTAATAGCACAAAAAGATACTACACAGCAAAAAATAGATACCATTAAAGTTGGAAATTTTGTTATTGTAAAAAAGAAAGATAATAAAGGTACTACTCAAGACAAAGATGGTAAAGGAGGCTTCAATTTTACTTTAAGCAGAAAGAAAAAAGAGCAATCAAATATTAGCACTAATTGGTTTATACTTGATTTAGGTTTTGCAAATTATAGAGATAAAACAGATTATCCTTATGCTCAAGCAGGTAGTTATTTAAAAACACTAAATACAACAGCAGGTAATGTTACAGAAGAAAGTTTAAAATTAAATACTGGCAAAAGCTCTAATGTTAATCTTTGGATTTTTATGCAAAAAGTAAATTTGAATAAGCATATTATTAACCTTAAATATGGTTTAGGTCTTGAGATGTATAATTTTAGATTTGATAGAAATATTAGTTTTAGAAAAAATCCAAATCCATTTATTTTTAATGATACGGTTAGTTTTTCCAAAAATAAATTGTATGCTGGGTATCTAACAATTCCTTTAATGATCAATTTTAATTTTGCTCCAAATAATATGAAAAAAAATTTTACAGTTAGTGCTGGTTTAAGTGCAGGTTATTTAATTAGTAGTAGAAATAAACAAATTAGCGATATACGTGGTAAAATTAAATATAAAGGAGATTTTGATTTAGAACCATTTCGTTTAGCTGCTATTGGAGAAGTTGGTTTAGGTCCAATTAGACTATATGGAAGCTACAGCTTAAACCCATTGTTTAGTAATAGCACAAGGCTTTTACAATATCCTTATGTAGTTGGTGTAAGATTTAGTAATTGGTAAAATATTTTAGCAGATATTAAAAATCAATATCCTAAAAAATTGTTTCTACAAAAATTGAAGGCTACCCATACTGAGTAGCCTTCTTCAATTATGAAAACAAAAACTATTTATTGTTTAATAAACTTCTGAATAGAAGATTCACAACCTTCTGCACAAGTTAATTTAATGATATAATTACCACTTCTTAATGCTTCTATATTAAGAGCAATATTATTTTCACCAACATTTAATGAGCTATTTTGTTGCATTACTACTCTACCTGTCATATCTGTAATTGTTAATGCAGCTTGTGTTGCTTTTGGAGCAGTAACTGTAACTTTTATTCTATTAGTTGCTGGGTTTGGATAGATATTTACCAATTCAAACTTACTTGGTTTATCACCTTTTACTAAAACAACATTTGAATATGCATACTTGCCATCTTTATCAATTTGTTTTAATAAATAATAAGAATTTGTATTAGTTGATTTATCAGTAAATGTATAATTAAGTTCTGTATTGCTATTTCCAAATTCTGCTTTAGAAGGTATAAATGCAATAGAAGAAAATTCTGAACCATTTACACTACGTAACAATTCAAATCCTTTGTTATTAATTTCTGTTGCAGTTGCCCAATTAAGAATATTGCCTTTATTAGTTTTTTCACCAGTGAAAGATGTAAACATTACTGGAGCTACTGAAGCACAACCAGTAGCTGTACTACTAACAATTGGAAAAATATATAAGCCAATTGGTAATCCACTCCAACTTGCATCAACATCATTCCAACTATTATCACTCCATTTTTCCCAAGCACCACCATTTTGATTAGGATTAACCGTAGTTGAAGCATCATCGCTATGGTAAATAGCTAATGAATCTTTAACAACAGCACCCCATTCTAAATTGCTAACATCTATAGAAACAAAAAAGTTTTTTGAAGCAGGTATAGCAATAGGAGTAGCAAAAGTTATTGTTACTAATGGAGAAGAAGCAACACTTGAATATAAAGTACCTAAAGTTGTAGTATATGAGCCTAACATAGTATTAGGACCATTAGTAGCATCTCCATCATAAACTTTTACTAATACATTTTTATTTAAGCTTGCTGGCGTATTACTATTAGCATACGCAAAAGCAATAATAGCACCACTTATATAAGCATTATTGGTTAAAGCTGATATATTAAAAAATGCTGCTTTTTCTAAATCTCCGTAAGTATTTGCTCCTGTAACATAGCCTCCACCTCCCTGAACTCCATAAATTTTAGGTGTCCAAGTATTTGCTTTATTTACTGTATCACAATCGGCAGTTGTTTTTTGTAAGTAAGATGTTGTTTGAGCATTATTGTTGCCAAACATAGGAACAACAATATTATTTGTTGTTACATTTTTTTGATATTGTCTTTGAGCATTTGCATTATTTGTAAAAGCAAAAAATAATGCTCCAGCCATAACAATAGATGCGTAAATTTTCTTCATGATTCAACTATTTTAAGTTTAAAAAATAAGCTACAAAAGTATTTAATATAATTTAAAAAATTTCTTTTATTATTTAAACTACCAAATGCCTCATTATTTCGGTGAATACATATTATTAGAGTAGTAATCAAAAAATAAATTCAAAATAAAACTATAACATGTTAATAGCTTAATGATATTAGGTATAAGAAGAGTAATTATAAAAAAAGGGGCCAGGATAAATATCCAGCCCCGTTTTTAAAATCCAATATCCTATGAAAAACCGCTGCTAAGGTAATGGTTAGTTTGGACAAAACAATAACCCAATCGGTTTTTTTTCAAAAAAATTAATAATCACCTATTGTTTCTGGTAATTGAGCAAGTGCTTTTGCTAATTGTTCATCGTTTGGTGCAATTCCGTGCCATTCGTGTCCTGTTTCCATAAAATCTACACCCATGCCCATAGTTGTTTTCATTAAAATGCAAATAGGTTTACCGTTACCAGTAAGGCTTTTAGCTTTTTCAAGCGTATTCATTGTATCATTAATATTATTTCCATTCATTTCTAATACAAGCCAGTTAAATGCTTCAAATTTTGCTCTTAGGTTTTCTAAGTTCATTACTTGCTTTGTAGGACCATCAATTTGTTGTCCATTATAATCAATTGTACAAATTAAATTATCAACTTTATGATGAGGTGCAAACATTGCAGCTTCCCAAATTTGTCCTTCTTGCAATTCTCCATCTCCATGAAGTGAGAAGACTAAGCCTTTATCTTTATTTAATTTCTTAGTTAATGCAGCACCTATTGCAACACTCATTCCCTGACCTAAAGAACCACTGGCTACTCTAACACCAGGCAAATGCTCATGAGTAGTTGGATGACCTTGTAATCTTGAATTAATTCTTCTAAAAGTAGCAAGTTCTTTTACATCAAAAAATCCTGCTCTTGCTAAAACAGAATAAAATAAAGGTGAAATATGACCGTTTGATAAAAAGAAAATATCCTCATCTGTACCATCCATATTAAAATTGGTACTATACTTCATTGTATGAAAATATAGTACAGTAAGAAAATCTGTACAACCTAAAGAGCCACCAGGATGTCCACTTTGTACATCATGTACCATTCTTACTATATCTCTTCTTATTTGTGTTGCTAATGCAGTTAAATTATTTTGCATATTTTTTATAATTAAGCAGCGAAGTTAAATTTTTTAGACTCTCCATTTACATAAGTACTTAAAAACTTGGTAATTTTATAATCTTTATTTTTGATACTTATTCAAATAAATTAAATTATTTAAAAATAAATTATATTTATAACAAAATGATTTACAGATTTATTTGAAATAAATTATAAAACTATATAGCCTTTTTGTTATTAAAAGCTATTTTTGCATCATATACCCCCAAATGATGCGTTATTAAGAAGATGCATTAAAGAACTATAACCACACAATATGGAACAAATTATTTTTGGCGTTGTATTATCATTTGCAGTGGGTTTTTATGCAATACCTGTTATTATAACTGTTGCCAATCAAAAAAAATTATATGATATTCCTGATGAAAGAAAAATTCATACAACACCTATTTCTTCTTTAGGAGGGTTAGCCATATTTGTTGCCTTTATTACTGGTTTATTATTAGCCATTAATACAAATACACTTGTTCAAGGATTTCAATATTATATAGCCTCATTTATGGTTATATTCTTTTTTGGAATTAAAGACGATATTTTAGTGCTTTCTCCAATAAAAAAAGTAATTGGTCAAATTATTGTAGCCTGTATATTAATTTTTAAAGCTAATTTAGTTATTACCAATATGCATGGTTTTTTAGGTATTCATGCTATTACTTATACAAGTGGTTGTTTTTTAACTTTATTTACCATTGTTGTTGTAATGAATGCTTATAATTTAATAGATGGTGTAGATGGACTTGCTGGAACAATTAGTGTAGTAACTACATTTGCTTTTGGTATTTTCTTTTTAATTAATAACGATATATTTTATAGTGTATTAGCATTTACTTTTGCTGCAAGTGTTATTAGTTTTTTAATTTACAACTATTCTCCTGCAAAAATATTTATGGGAGATACAGGTGCAATGCTTAGTGGTGCAGTTAATGCAATATTAGTTATACACTTTATAAGCACAGCAAGTACTGCCCCAACACTTGCTTTAAAAGCTGCTCCTGCAATGGGTTTTGGTGTTTTATTAATTCCATTATTAGATACGTTAAGAGTTTTTTCTTTAAGAATGATTAGAGGAAGATCTCCTTTTTATCCCGATAGAAATCATTTACATCATTTTTTACTTGATAGAGGTTGCACACACACACAAGTAACACTTACTATTGCAGCAAGTTCTATCATTTTTATGGTGCTTACTTATTTCATGTTACCTATTGGTGTTACTTGGGTTATTTTATTGCAGGTTGTTATCTTTTTTTCTGCCATTTATATTATCTATTTAACAAGAGCTAACAAAAATAATCTTGCTAAAATGAGGGTTATTAAACCCAATTTTGACAGTGAAATAAATACTGAAGCTAAAAATAATGCAAAAACGTTTCTTTCTAAATAAATTTTACTAAGTTTTATTCATTCAAGTTTTTACTAATTTTTTTTATAAGTGTTGTATTTTATAATTACTACACAATAAAATATTTGCCCCAAATTATTTTCCTTTATTTTGCACTACTCAAAAAAATAAAATTGTATGAAATGTTCTGATATACAAATACTCAACGAAAAAGAAACACGTGCAGGCTTTGGTGATGGTGTATATGAAATAGGAAAAGAAAATACCAATGTTGTTGTTTTAACTGCAGACCTTGCAGGTTCAATGAAAATTGGTTCTTTTATAAAAGATTTTCCAGAACGTTTTATACAAGTTGGTATTGCTGAAGCCAATATGATTGGTATTGCTGCAGGATTAACTATTGGTGGTAAAATTCCTTACACAACCACTTTTGCTAATTTTAGTACAGGTCGTGTGTATGATCAAATAAGACAAAGTGTTGCATATAGCAATAAGAATGTAAAAATTTGTGCAAGCCATGCTGGGCTTACATTAGGTGAAGATGGTGCTACACACCAAATTTTAGAAGATATTGGTTTAATGAAAATGCTACCTGGCATGACAGTTATTGTACCTTGCGATTATAACCAAACCAAAGCAGCAACAAAAGCAATAGCTTCTTTTGAAGGACCTGTGTATTTACGTTTTGGTCGTCCTAAATGGGCAAACTTTACAAAAGAAGATGGTAGTGATTTTATTATTGGCAAAGCTCAACAATTAAGCGAAGGAAATGATGTAAGTATTTTTGCCTGTGGGCACATGGTTTGGAAAGCTATTGAAGCAGGAAAAATTTTAGAAGAAAAAGGTTTAAGTGTAGAAGTAATAAATATACATACCATAAAACCAATAGATGCAGAAGCTGTTATAAACTCTATTAAAAAAACAAAATGTGCTGTTACTGTTGAAGAGCATAATATAATTGGAGGATTAGGAGATAGTATTGCACAAATTGCTGCTACACATTTTCCTATTCCTATTGAATATATAGGTACAAAAGATACTTTTGGCGAAAGTGGTAAACCATTAGAACTACTGAAAAAATATGGTTTAGATACACCATTTATAGTAAATGCAGCTGAAAGAGTAATTGGTAGAAAATAGTTTTTATTATTCCTTAGTAGCTAAAATTATATTGTTTAAATAAATATCATATCTCTTAGGTAAAAGTTTATGAAATAATAAAAAACAACTATTACAAAGCACCATAAGTAAAGGACGAATATTTGAAGTGATAAATTTTATTTTACCAATTATATATAAGGATTGCAAAAAATGTTCACTTATATACACCATTTTCATTTGATGAAGGGTTGTAGCAAAATCACCACTTTTATCAATAACTAAAATTTTAAATCCATTTTTTTCTAACAAATGTTTTAAAGCAAATTGAGTGTATCTGGCATAATCGTGTGGTACTTCATGTTCATTCCAAACAAAGGGACAAGTAATTAATATTTTTCCACCAGGCTTTAATACACGATTTAATTCTGGTAATATTTCTTCCAAATTAAAAACATGTTCAAATACTTCACTACTAAAAATAGACTCAAACTCATTGTTATTAAATGGTAATTTTTTTCCATCATAAAATACATCAATCTGTTCATTTATATGAGGGTGCCCTTGGTTTTCATAATCAATGCCAGTATAAGATACAACATGACTAAATAAACTTTTATAAGGCTTGGAGCCACAGCCAAAATCCAGTAAATTACCCGAGAGTTGTGGAGCATAAAGAGCGACCTTTTCTAACAATGCCTTTCTGATGAAATAGTAAGGACTACGCAACGGGGGATTAAAGGCTTTAGAGATTTTTGAGTACATAAAAACTAAAAATTATTTTTTTTGTATGATGCAAGAATGTATCCACCAGGTATTTTGTTTCTAATTATTTGCACCCAAATTTTGTTTATTGGACGTATTAACTTTAGCCATTTAAGTCTGGTATTTGAAGTTACTGCTGCATTTAATTCAAGACTATTAAGATAACTGTTATAATCTCTGAAAGGCTTTATAAAATGCTTTTCAAATTTTATTGGATAAAATTTTTGTAGGTTTTGCAAACTATTTTCATCCCACCAACCCATATGATGTGGCGGCAGATTTAAGGTTTCGTACTTATTATTTCCATACATGTAGGGCTTATTGTATGGGACTGCAATAATTAAAGTTCCATTTGGCTTTAAACATTTGATTGCTGCATTTAAAAAGCTATTCACATTTCCAATATGTTCCAATACTTGAAAAAAACAAACTACGTTGAATTTGCTTTCATTCTCAACAGCATAATTCTCTATTGTTAATTGCGAAGCATTGATGTTTTTTTGCAATAGTGTTTTGTAGGCATCTGTATTAAATTCCAAGCCCATTACATCACATTTTTTTTCATTCTTAATTTTTTCCAAAAATGCACCTCTCCCACAACCAATATCTAGCACCCTGCTATTTTCTGGTATTAAATTAAAAGCAATCTCATAATCCCATTTCCAATCTGCATAGTAAAATGGTAGATATTGAAGTTGCTGATAAAAAAAATCGTTCCCACTCAAGTTATAAGGATAAAAGAATCTTAAGCCAGTGTCATTACATTCATAGAGATTCAACGTTGAATTACTAGAAAAATATTCAGTAACATCAACATTGTAATGACCCTTATATGCTTTAATTATTTCATCAGTATCAAAGCTATCGACAATTTTTGCCTCTTTGCCAGTTATTGGAGATGGTATCATTATTGTTATTATTTAAAAATCATTTTGTAAAAATATTCATCAACGTTTTTAGGATATTTTTCTGTAAAAGTTTTAAAGGCATTTTTACCCATTTCTTCCCAATTGTTTCGATACTGCCAAGCTTTTTCTAAAACTAACGCAATAGAATTTACACTAGCATCGGAAGCAATCCAACCATTGTAGTTTTCTTTAACCCATATAGGCATATCACCAACATTACTTACAACAACTGCTCTGCTTTTACTCATCGCTTCAACAACACTTATTGGCATAGCGTCCCTATGTGTTATTTGTAGAACCAAATGTGCCTCATCCAAAACTTTTGAAACGTTATCAGTATTTCCTTTTAAGAATATTTGTTTGTCAAGTCCCTTTTTATTAATGGAGTTTTGCAAATAGTTTAAGTCATTTCCTTTTCCATAAAATTCAATAATTACATTTCTATCTCGCCAAATTTCACTATTGAAAACCTCAATTAAATTATCTTGTGCTTTACGCGATACATCAAGCTGTGCAAGCATCAAAAATTTATAATTCCCATTAAATAATGGGGGATAGGAACTGTAACCTTCACTGATTTTTATTGTTATTGGATTGATTAAAGTATTGAAGTTGTTGATAGTAAAATTAAGTTGCTGCTCCAGCACATTTTTTATTTGATGTGATGCACCAAATGTATTTTTTGCACCACTAATCCATTCAATTAACAATTTCGATTTATATTTTCTGAATACAAAATTCTCAGTATAGTTATGAAATGTTAAGCAATAACTATGAAGTCTCTTGTATATATTTTTCCAAGGACTATTAGCTACCTCCATGAAGCCTCCTTGATTTACAACAACAAAGTCATAGAAACTAAAATCGAATTTATCAATAAACTCTCTTTGCTGAAATCTGGTAAACCACTCAAATCTTAGTCGCTGAAAGATATTTTCTTTTTTTCTTCCTTTATTTGGAATGTAAATTATCTGAGCCCCTAGTTCTTTCAAGGGTTCTAATATTTTCTTTTTGTCATCCCAGTCATACATCAAACAAGTAACTTTTTTATTGATACTACAACAATATTTCGCAAATGCAAACCATTGCACTTCACTACCTCCCCATGGATCAGAATTCATTAATGAAACAAATAAAATAGAAGACATGTATTTTAAGCTAATTTTGTAAAGATAAATGTAAAAAAAGATTATCATGGAATATAAAAAAAAGGAACAAATATTTGAGGAAATCAATTCATCTTTTGACCACATTTATATTCTTACAATTGAAAGAGCAACTGAAAGACACGCTGCTTTAAATAATACACTAAAAGGATTAAAATTTTCTTTCTTTTATGGTTATGATAAACAACTCTTAACAATAGATGCTTTAGAAAATAGCGGAATATATAGCTCTAAAAAAGCCATTAAAAATAACCGATTTAATAAGCCTATGAAATTAGGCGAAATTGCTTGTAGTATGGGGCATAAAGCAATTTATGAAGATATGGTTACTAACAAATATGCTACTGCTTTAATTTTAGAAGATGATGTTATTTTAAATACGAACGATCATTTTAATTTTTCAGATATAATGCAACAATTACCTGAAAATTGGGATATTGTTTATTTTGATTATAATAAAAACGAAGCAACCTCAATTTTAAAAGAGATAAAAAAAGTTATCTATCATTTTCAAAAAAAATTAGGGCTACTTAAATGGTCTCACACTTTAATAAATAACTTGTTTGCAAAACCATTTAGTAAAAATTTAAAAATTTCTGGTTACCACGATTTTGCTTCAGCTTATGGTATTACTAATCATGCAGCAAAAAAATTAATTGAGATGCAAACACCTATTTCATTTCCTGCAGACCATGTTTTACCTATTGCTATATGCAATAAAATTATTAGTGGTTATATAACAATACCCAAAGTTTTTTCACAACTAAGTCAAAATAATCAATCAAGTGTTATGAGTTATGTTGAAGATTAATTACAATAAATTTATTTTATCCTATAACAATCGTTAAAGTAATACCTTTAGTTTTATTTACTTTGCACTTCTAAATAACAATTTCACTGAATGAAAACTTTTTTTAGATTATTAAGTTTTTCAAAACCTTATCATCATTATGTACCTGAGTACATTGTTTATATTTTTCTTTATATCATTTTTGGATTGGTAAACTTTAGCTTATTAGCACCTTTATTAGATGTTTTATTTAATAACAATTTACCTGTTACAGAAATTGCTCCTTCTTTTTCTATGAGTGCTGATTATTTTAAAGATTATTTCTATTTCATCTTAAATAAGTATATACAAAGTAGTGGAAAATTTGGTGTGCTTGTTTATGTATGTGCTATCATTTTTATATCTATTCTTTTAAAAAATTTATTTGGCTATTTAAGTCAGAAAGTTTTAACAAGAATGAGGGTAAATCTTTTAAGAAAGTTAAGAAGTCAATTATTTTTTCAATATAGCCATCAATCTCTTTCTTTTTTTCATAAAGAAAAAAAAGGCGATTTATTATCATCACTTGGTAGCGATGTTGTAGAAATAGAAGGCTCTGTGGTTAACTCAATTCAAACCATTTTTAGAGATCCATTAGTTATCATTTCTACCTTTGCAATGTTGTTTTATATTTCTGCAAAGCTTACTCTTTTTACCCTTTTATTTTTTCCAATTTCTGGTTTTATTATTTCAAATATTACTGCTAAGCTTAGAAAAAAATCAAATGAGAGTCAAACATTAATTGGTGTTTTATTAAACATGGCAGAAGAAGCAATTTCTGGAATACGAATTATTAAAGGTTTTGGTGCAGAAAATGTAGTTAGCAAAAAATTTGATAATGCTAATGGTGCTTTAACTAAAACCCTAAAATCTATTACCAATCAAAAAGAATTGGCTTCTCCTATATCAGAAGTATTAGGAGTTACTGTTGTATTAGTAATAATTGTGTATGGTGGTCATTTAATACTTGATGGAACAAGTGGTATTACTGCTGCTGCATTTATTGCTTACATAGCTTTTTATTTTCAAATTATTGCTCCTGCAAAAAACATTGTTAATGCTGTTGCTGCTTTGCAAAGAGGTCTTGCAGCAGGAGAACGTGTGTTAAGAATAATTGATAGTAAACAAGTAATTATTGAAAGTGAAAATGCTCAAGAAAAAAAATCGTTTGATGATAAAATAGAATTTAACAATGTGAGCTTTGCCTATAATAATGATGTAGTAATAAACAATGTAAATTTTAGAATTGATAAAGGAAAAACTATTGCATTAGTTGGAGAAAGTGGTGCTGGAAAATCTACTTTATCTGATTTAATTCCACGATTTTATGATGTAACAGGTGGTGCTGTTTTAATTGATGGAATTGATATTAAAGATTTAACACTTAAAAGCCTTCGTTCTCAAATTGCTATTGTATCGCAAGAAGCTATTTTATTTAATGATACTGTTTTAAACAACATAGCTTTTGGTGCAGAAGTAATAGATAAAGAAGCAGCTATACAAGCTGCAAAAATTGCCAATGCTCATAATTTTATTATGGAACTTGATAATGGTTATGAAACTACTATTGGTGATAGAGGTATGAGATTAAGTGGGGGACAAAGACAAAGGCTTACCATTGCAAGGGCAGTGTATAAAAATGCACCAATATTAATTTTAGATGAAGCTACCAGTGCATTAGATACAGAAAGTGAAAGACTTGTTCAAGAAGCTATTGATAATATGATGAAGAATAGAACTTCTTTAATTATTGCACATAGACTTAGCACTATTCGTCATTCAGATGAAATTATTGTAATGCAAAAAGGACAAATTGCAGAAAGAGGAACACATGAAGAACTTATTGCTAAAGATGGTATTTATAGTAAGTTAGTAAGAATGCAAGAGTTGAAATAAAAAAAGAGGCCTGCTCTAAAAAGAGCTGGCCGTTGCTAACCTATGAAAAACACCTATATTAAAATCGTTTAATTATTACTCTCCTACATCTCCTTGTTGTTTACGTTTTTGCCTTTGCTGCATTCTTTTTTTCAACTCTTTTTGCATAGCTGTTAAAAAATCAGCTTCGGCTTTATAAACTAAGTTTACACGTTCATCATCTTTCAAAATTTTTTTAAACTCAGGTTTATATTTCTTTTTAATGTTTAAAATATCCTCTTGATATTTTAACTCATCTGTTTGATTTCCTTGTCTTGCCTTTTTAATTTCTTCAAAATAAATATTATAAACTGGCCAAAAACTTTGAGCTTCTTCTGGTGTAAGTTTTACAACTTGTGTAATATAAGCTACTTTAAGAGCTTGTATTTTTTCGCCACGATTAAGTGGTTGTGCACTTACACTTGATATTGTATATACAAATATCCATAAAATTAAAATACGCTTTATCATTTTAGTATAATTTATATTTCTTTAATTAAATTTTAGTCTGTTTTAGTTTGATTATGTAAGTAAAAGATTATGTCGTCTGTTTCTACTTCTTGAAATAAATCAGCAATATCATCATCTTCATTAATAGATGTATGTGTAGCCATTTTGTTATTATCTAAATAATCATTCAAATCATCATCAGAAGTTTTTGCAAGTTCATTATGTAAATTAATTGCTTTACTTGTTTTAATAAAATGTACAGCACTTACAACTGCAATGCTTGTAAATGCAGCAGCTACAGCATACAACATCCATCTTTTAATTTTTGAATGTTTGCTTTTTATTTTATTATTAGAGGATGAGTTATTAATTTCTAATGTTTTAAAATAATTTTCTGGTACATTATAAACATACTTTTTAGAAATTGTATTTAACAATGGAGCTACTTCATTTAACTCATTTTCAATTTCTGAAATACTTGAATTTTTATTTGTAATAAGTTTAGTAATTGTTTGAGGGAATATTGTAAAATAACCATTAGGGATATTAAAAGGTGTTTCAGAAATTTCAGATAATAAAGTTGAATTAGCTTTAGCAATAGATATAATATGTTGAGAAAACTCTGTAAAATAATTTTCAGGAACATCATAAACATTACTCTTTGACAGAGTTGCTATAAAAGGTGAAATTTCCTTTAATTCTTCTTGTATGGTATTATCACAATTCATTTTCACTGGGTAAGACTTTTATAATAATTTATAGTTTAATTATTGATAATAAATTCTTCTATTTTTTTTGCTGCATGATGATAACTTGCTTTTAAAGCACCTTCACTGGTATCTAAAATTTTACTCATTTCTTCATAAGGCATTTCATCATAATATCTTAGCGTAAAAACTGCTCTTTGTTTTTCTGGTAATTGCTGAATGGCTAATTGTAATTTCCATTCAAGTTGATTGGCATTAAAATTATTTTCTGCTTTTATTTTATTGCTCAAGCTATCTTCTATTTCTGTTATATCAATTACAGATTTTTTCTTTTGTTTATCTAAAAATGTTAAACATTCATTAGTAGCTATTCTGTATAACCAAGTATAAAGCTTACTATCTTCTCTAAAATTATTTAATCCATTCCATACTTTTATAAATAAATTTTGCATTACATCATTTGCATCATCGTGTGTTATAACCAATCTTCTAATATGCCAGTATAATTTTTCTTGATATTTTTTTACAATAGCAGTAAAAGCCTTTTCTTTTAGGTCTGACTGTTTAAACTGTTGTATAAGTGTTATATCATCTAAGTGCATTAGGGTAGTTTTTTACAATAACTTGTTAGACAAGTTTAAGGTGCATAAGTTTATTGTGAATCATAAAATAAAAATAAGTCTTCTTTCTTACATTTTTGACAATTCTGTGGCAGTAAAAAAATACTGCAACAATACTTTTGCCAACATTCATAAAACTGCTTTAATAAATATTTATGCATCATTCATTTTTAAAACCAGCTATTTCTTTATTATTAATATTTATCTGCTTTACAAGCAAAACGGCTATTGCACAAAAAGATACTTTGCAAGGAGGGGGAGATGAAGTTATTGTTACAGGTCAATACACACCACAACCTTTAAAACAATCTGTATATAAAATAAAAACCATAGATGCTAACCAAATTAAAATGCATGCAGCTACTGATGTTGTTGCAGTTTTAAATAATGAATTAGGTCTTCATTTTTCGCCAGATAATACTTTAGGAGAAACAGATATAAAAATTATGGGAGTTGGTGGTAGTCGTGTAAAAGTATTATTAGATGGAGTGCCCTTGGCTGATAGAGATGCAACAAAACAAAGTCTTTCTCAAATTGATATTAACAGTATTGAAAAAATTGAAATAGTAGAAGGACCAATGAGTGTAGTTTATGGAACAGATGCTTTAGCTGGTGTAATAAATATTATAACTAAAAAAGGATATAAAGGAAAAAATAATTTATCTGTTACTGCAAAATTTCAAGAAGAAACAATTGGTAAAACTTATTATCCTTTTGTTGATGATGGTATTCATCAAGAAAGTTTAAATGTTAATTGGAATAATCATCAATGGAGGGTTTCTGCTTACTTTACAAGAAATAATTTTGGTGGTTTTGCAGATACTGCTTTTTTTCCTGCAAAAGTTTTTAAACCAAAAGAGCAATTTATGAGTGGTGCAACACTTGGTTTTAAAACAAATAGTTTTAATGTTTGGTACAGATTAGATTATTTGAATGAAGAAATTTTTTCTGCAAGTCCTATGAACATTAATACAGGATTGAGTTTTAGACAATACTATAAAACAAATAGATATACTCATATAGCACAAGCAAATTGGAATATTAATTCTTCTACTAAATTAAATACTTCTATTTCTTATCAAGATTATCAACGTAATACAGAATCTTACACTAAGAATTATAAATATGGAACTACAGAACGTGATGATACTTCTGAAGATATTGCAAATGGATATTGGGATATTTCAAAATTTAAAACTTGGTTTTTAAGAAGCACAGTAGCTTGGATTGCTAATCCTAAATTTTCAATACAACCAGGTATTGAAGTAAAATATGATTATACAAGTGGCAACAGAGTTGAAGGAAATCCTTCTATTACAGACTATTCATTTTTTGTATCATCAGAAATAAAACCTTCATCAATAATAAATATTAGGCCAGGAATAAGGTTCAGTAAAAATTCTGTTTATGATGCTCCACCAGTTATTCCTTCAATCAATACAAAAATTCAGCTTACAAAAAATATAGATGCACGTTTGTCTTATGGCAGAGGTTTTAGAGCTCCAATTTTAAGAGAGTTATATTTTAAGTTTGATGATGTAAACCATAAAGTGTTTGGTAATCCATTATTAAAAGCTGAAACATCTCATAGCTTTATGGCTTCTTTCAGTTATAACAAATCTATTACAACAAATAAAAAATTCAACTCTACACTTACTGGTTTTTTAAATAATTATACCAATTTTATTGAGTTGTATCAAAAAGGTATTTCAGATACATTCTCTTACTTTAATATTAATAAGTATAAAACTGTTGGTGTAACACTTGAAAACACTTTTACTTGCAATAATCTTTCAGCAAGTATTGGGGTTTCTTATATTGGTTATTATAATGAGTATAGAGATAATAAAACTATTACATCAGATGATTTAAAATACTCTTGGTCTCCAGAAATTACTTCTAACATTTTATATAAAATTGAAAACTTAAAAACCAACATTGGATTTTATTACAAGTTTACAGGCAAAACACCTACTTATATTTTAGATGAATTAGGTGGTATTATTTTATCTAAAAAACAAGCATTTCATTGGGCTGATTTAACTATTTCAAAAGAGTTTTTAAAGTATATAACACTACAAGGTGGAGTAAAAAATTTATTTGATGTTACTAAATTAAACAACAATGTTACCAATCCTAATGGTATTCACAGCAGTGGGTCATCTATCAATTATTCTTATGGTCGTTCTTATTTTTTAAGTGTAATTATTCAATGGACTAAAAAATAATTTTGGTTAAAAAAATTAATTATTTAAAAACAAAGTATGAAACATACATTAATAAATATCATTTTCTCTTTAAGTTTAAGTATTCTTTTATTTTCTTGTAGAAAAGAAGAAAAAATTCCAGAAATTGTTCCATCAGAAGGAACAACTATTACATTTGATGGAGGCTCTGGAGGTGCAAGTGCTCCAAAAGCAGCATTAATAGATTTAAGCTCTAACACTACTTATTACACTATTCGTTCTTCTTGGGATTTAGGTTTTTATTGTGGGTCAGAGTTTAGAGTAATTTTAAATAATACAACAAGTGCAGCTGCAAAAGTTACAAATGCTACAGAGCTTATTAATGTTAGTGCTTCAGATACAATGGGTATTACTTTGGCTGTAAATCAAATGGCTCCTGTGCCTGAGCATTATGCAAATATTGATGACATTAATGGAAATATTAACAACACAGTTATACCATCTATTTCAGAAAATATTGTAGATAATAAAGTAGTAATCATTAATCGTGGTACTGGTGGTGGAATTGCTGCAAGACCTTGGATTAAAGCTAAAATTTCACGAAATACAAATGGTGGATATACCATACAATTTGGTACAATTAATCAAACAAACAATTTTAAAACAGTAGATATTGCAAAAGATGCAAACTATCATTTTAAATTTTTATCTTTTGATGGTGGAAATATTTTAAGTGGTGTACCTAAAAAAAATGATTGGGATTTTACTTGGTGTTATTCTGTACTTGATGCAACATTTAGTGGCGTAACTGTTCCTTACAATTTTTCTGATTTAATTGCAGTAAATTATTTAAGTGGTGTAAAAGTTTCAGAAAAAATTTATGCTAATGCTACCACTCGTAATAATGCTTTTACTGCTTTTAATTTGGATAGTGTAGCTAATGCAGTTTTCTCTTCAAATCGTTGGGCTATTGGCAGTAATTGGCGTAGTACACAACCTGCAACAGGTGTAAGAACAGAACGTTTTTATGTAATTAAAGATAGTGAAGCAAATTACTATGCTGTAAAATTTTTATCAATGGGTGTAAATGATGGTGGTGTAAGAGGCAAACCAGTTTTTGAATACAAATTAATTAAGTAAACATTATTAGTTTAATGAAGCATTATCTTCTTCATTAATTTCAGTATCAGGAAAAGAAGTAGGCATATTATTAAGCTCATTGATGTCTATGCCTTCTTCTTTTAACTCTTCTTCTCTGTGTTCATTCCACTCGATAATTAAATTATTTCTTCCTTCGCCAATTAATAATTTCATGTATCGTTGTTGGGTTAGCTCTAACATTGATAGAAAAAGAAAAATGGCATGTATTTTATTTTCACAAACATCAAATACTTTTTCAAAGGAAACCGTTTTTTCGTTTTGTATAAAATGTAGCATATAATCTCTGCTTCCTTCCATTGTATAGTTATAACGAATAACAGTATGTACAGGTTTATTTTGTCTATCGTGTACACGTTGCATTACTTTTTCAAAAGCTTTCATTAGCTTGAATAAAGTAATAGCTTGTATTTCTGTTCCTTCTCCAGATTGTTCTCCTATTTCATTTAATTCTTTTTGAAGATTTCCTCTCTTAGCCATCAACATTCTTAGAGCTTCCATGTCTGCTAATTTTGCAGATGCTTCTTTAAATTTTTTATATTCTAAAACTTTATCTACTAATTCTTTACGTGGGTCAATTTCATTTCCTTCAGCATCTAATTCTTTTCTAGGTAAAAGCATTTTAGCTTTAATACGCATTAGTGTAGATACAAACAAAATAAATTCACTACTTAACTCAATATTTAATTTTTCTTGCGAATGAATGTATTCTAAAAAATCTTTAATAATTTTTGTGATAGGTATATTGTATATATCTAATTCATCACGTTCTATAAAAAACAATAGAAGATCAAATGGACCTTCAAATTGGTCTAACCTTATTTGATAAGAAGCTTTACTCACTATTCAATATATTTTATGCAAAGAAAATGTTCTGCAAAGTAATTTGTATTAATTAATCTATTTACTTATCCACTTTAATGAAATTCTATTTCACAGGCAAAAATATTTCAGCCAACATACATCTTGCACTACCACCACCATTGGTTTCTATTGTAGATAAATTAGAGTGAATAATTTCATTAAATTCTTGTAATATTTTTACTTGCTCACTTGTAAGAGAATGATATGCTTGAGAAGACATTACTAAAAACTTTTTACCCTCTTTATTTTGTACTTGAAGCATATTTCCAGCAAACTTATTCATT
Source organism: Chitinophagales bacterium (assembly GCA_051715485.1). Lineage (GTDB taxonomy): Bacteria > Bacteroidota > Bacteroidia > Chitinophagales > Chitinophagaceae > UBA1930. Next base: position 44,506 of record JBPXJV010000002.1, on the reverse strand, counting down.
TGTTCAAGTGTAATTCTTACAACTTGTTTATTTGTTTTTTCAAAAGACTGTAAAACAATATTTTTTTCTTTTTCATCTTTTATTGAATCAAGGCAAATAACAACATATTTATCTGCCACACACATCATAACATTAGTATGATAAATAGGAGAATTGTTAGCATCAGTAGCATAAAAAAATACAGAGCTATAATTCATTTTAGTACAAAAATCTTGTAGTACAGTAACATCAGTTCTTTGCGATAAACAAGCATAAGTAATTTTATTTTCTCTGTCTAAAACCATGCTACCAGTACCTTCTAAAAACAAATTATTGTCTTCATAATTTGTAAGACTAATAGTATTATTAATAGAAAATTTTTTGCCAACAGTTTCTATCACATGAGGCTTTCTTTCTTGTCTTCTATTTTTTGCATACATAGGATATAGTAAAATAGTGCCATCATTATGAAAAGAAATCCAGTTGTTTGGAAAAATAGAATCTGGTGTATGGGGTTCTGGAGTATCATTTATTACAGTTACATCAATTCCTTTGTTGGTAAGTGTTTCAACAAAATTATTAAACTCTTCTAATGCTTTATTTTGAGTTTCATTATCTGCTGCTGCAATTTGAAAGGCATTGTTTACAGCAGTTTGTTCATTAAAGGTAAAATGAACAGGGCGTATCATTAATAAATGTGATGTTGTTTGCATAAAAAATTTTGTTGCGAAAAATTATTGAATCCATTTATCTCTAAGTAATGGCATACTCATACAATGAGAGCCTCCTCTTGCTCTTGATAATTCAGCAGAAGGAATTAGTATTAAAGTATCTTCAAGGCTATGAGGTTTAATACCAGATTCAAACATTTCAAATGCTTTATCTGTTGTAATTACATTAAATCCTGCAGCAATAAATTCTTCTGTTGTTTTATCGTTTCTATCATAACCAATTACTACACCTTCTTTTAGTGCAACTACATTACAAGAGTCTGTCCATTGTTCACGCTCATCATAAGGAAAATTATTACCACCACTGTAAATTATTTTTACATCTTCTGGTTTTACATTAAAATCTTTTTCAGAAATATGTCTTAATAGTGATTCTAAGCCTGCTGGTACATTTTCTTTTACTAAGTAAGATTTATTTTTTTGATAAGGCTCATCAGCTTTTTTATAGAATTGAAATATTTCAACTTCTTCTAATTCTGATTTTCTTGGTGTATGAGATAATTTTTTGAGATAAGATTGTTTCATATTTTCTTCTTCTATCAAAATTTTATCGGAATAACGACCATACAAAACCCAAACACCTCTTTTTACTTGTGTAAAAATGGTATCAATATGCATTTGAGCTCTTGTTTTAGGAATTTTTACTACAGAAATTTTTTCAATTCCTAATTTTTCATTTCCAAAAATGGTATGAATAATTTCGTTGATAGCACTTGCAGAAGTTCTGGCACTACATCCTACTAATAAATGTTTTGGATGTATCATCATAATATCTCCACCTTCAATAGAAATTATTCTTTGCTTGCGTTCTTCTTCTTCATACAAAAAGTAATCACTCTCTTCAATTATTTCTATTACTTTTTCGGGTTGTTCATTAAATAAAAAATATAAAGCAAGAAATTTTGAAATTAAAGATTCTCTTTTTCGTGCAGTTGTAGCCATTCTACTGAGCAAAATATGGTCTTTCAGCATAATGCTTATATCTCTTGTAAAAATAAAATTTGGTACAGGAGGAAAAATATATTGGTCTTCTTTTAATCCACCTTCTTTTGCCGGTAAAATACCAGATATTAATATTTTAGCTAAGAGTGCAGGATTGTCAATATTTTCTAATTTGTGTTGAATGTGTAAGCTGGATTCTTCATAAGAGCATATTGCAGATATAAGTCTAAGTTTTACCTTTTCATCTTTTACAATATTTTCTAATAAAGACTGTACTTCTAAAACTTTATCAGAATTAAAGTATTCTTTTTTTCCAGGTATAAAACAAAATCCAGCATTTTCTTCTGTTTCTGATTTAGAATAATTAGTAACATAAGCTGCTTTTTCTGGATCTAAATAGTATAATAATAGTTTTACATAATGATTATACTCTTTTTGCATTTTTTTTAAATGCACAATATCATCATATAAATTATCTGAAAATGTGCCAGGAATAATTTTTCCAATACCTCCATCTGGGCTATGAATTAATAGTTTTTTAAGAGTACCCAATTCTGAGTCCACATAAAAATTTTGTGTTTGCATAAAATGTTTTTATTTTTTTCAGAAAGAAGGCAATGATTGGTATAAAATGAGTAATATTTTTGCCTTTCAATTATCATTAAAAATGTTATTAAGGCATTGGTAAACAAGACCATACCTTTAATCTATTTACTTTCTGATTGTGTTGCAAAATAAGGCTTTTATACCAATGAAAAAAGTAGATTGCTTAAATAGAGCTTTATAGTAAAACAAAAATACCTCTAAAAAAGAGGTATTTTAACAAAAACAAGGTTACGGATTAAACTCAATAAGGTTACGGATTAAAAATAATAATTGAGTTTGTTGTTTTTATTTGTTACGCTGAAATTTTAAAACATCGGTATAACCCCACTCTCCATTAGCCAAAGTATAACGAATCATATAATATACAGTAGCTCCTTTTGGGTTATTTTCAATAGTGCTATACGTTTTATACTGAGTACTGTTTATAGCAAGATTTACAGTATAAATTGCACATAAGTAATTAGGAGTTTCTCCACTCATTAATTCTATTTTAGTAATATTTTTTTCATATAAAGTAGAAAAATCTATTTTAACGGATGAGTTGGTATAAGACGTAGCACTAATAGAACGTACTGCAAGGTTGGCATCTTTAAAAAATAACTGATTATTGTTATCTTCTACAGGTGTTATAAAATTATCCTTCTTAGAGCAAGAAGTAAATAAAATAATACTTAATAATAAACTGAATATTGTTCTCATTTCCTGAAATTGAATTTTGAATTAATTTTATTTTCAGGTAATTCAGAGAATATAAATGGACTTTTTTGTATTGGTCTTTTACAAAGATATTGGGATAGTCAAATGTAAACTAATTAAGGCAAAATAGATGCCAAACCCAAAAAAGATTATAAAATTATTTTTTAGTAGATTAATAATCAATATGTTATACTTTTTTATAGTTAAACGGTCAATTCTATATTAAAAGCATTTTACTCCCATTTTAGGAAATTATTTTTTATTTTGGGATACTGGTTCATTTTGGGTAATGATTTAATAAATTAGATTTTTTAAAAATAACCATCTTAAATTATATCATTTATTGAAATTTTTAATTTCAATTTAAGTATCTTCGCTACCTATCTATCGTTACAAAAATATGCGGTATTTAATACAAATTTTTATTTTAAACCAATTAAAAAATTACCAAAAAAATGGATTTAATAATAGTTATTATAACGGGGGCTGTATGTTTAATAGTTGGAATATTGACGGGTAAAATAGCTTTTGCCAAAAACACTAAAAAACAAATAGAAGAAGCAGAATTACAAGCACAAACCATTATCAGAGAAGCAGAATTAAAATCTGAAAATGTAAAAAAGGAAAAAGAACTTGAAGCTAAAGAAAAGTTTGTTCAATTAAAATCTCAGCACGATAAAGAAGTTTTTGAACGTAACAAAAAATTAAATGATGCTGAAAATAGAGTAAGACAAAAGGAGGTTTCTCTTAATCAAAAAGAGATAACTTTTGATAAACAAATTAAAGAGAATGATGCTATAAAAGAAACCTTAAATAGGCAAATAGAAATAGTAAACATTAAACGTACAGAGCTTGAAAAGCATCAAGAAGAGCATATTCGCAGATTAGAAAAAATTGCAGGGTTAAGTGCCGAAGAAGCAAAAACTCAGTTAATAGAAAGCTTAAAAAGTGAAGCACAAACACAAGCTTTAGCACTTCAACAAGAAATTATTGAAGATGCTAAACAAAAAGCCAATAAAGAAGCTCGTAAAATTGTTATTCAAAGCATACAACGTACAGCAGCAGAGCAAACTATTGAAAATACTGTAACAGTATTTCAATTAGAAAGCGATGAAATTAAAGGACAAATTATAGGACGAGAAGGAAGAAATATAAGAGCTATTGAAGCAGCCACAGGAGTTGATTTAGTGGTAGATGACACACCAGAAGCTGTGGTGCTTTCTTGCTTTGATCCTTTACGTAGAGAAATTGCACGTTTAAGTTTGCAACGTCTTGTTGCAGATGGTCGTATTCATCCTGCACGTATTGAAGAAGTGGTTGAAAAAACTCGTAAGCAATTAGAAGAACAATTAATGGAAATTGGAGAAAGAACAGTGATAGAATTAGGTATTCATGGATTGCATAAGGAGTTGGTTAGAATTGTTGGTAAAATGCGTTTTCGTAGTTCTTATGGTCAAAATTTATTAATGCATAGCAGAGAAACAGCAAATCTTTGTGGTATAATGGCTGCAGAATTAGGCTTAAACCCAAAATTGGCAAAACGTGCTGGATTACTACACGATATTGGTAAAGTACCGGATGAAGAATCTGAATTAAGCCATGCTTTATTAGGTGCAAAGTTGGCAGAAAAATATGGCGAAAATCCTGCTGTTGTTAATGCAATTGGTGCTCATCATGATGAAATGGAAATGCAATATGTTATTTCTCCAATAGTACAAGCTTGTGATGCTATTAGTGGTGCAAGACCTGGTGCAAGAAGAGAAATAATGCAACAATATATTGAACGTATTAAAGATTTAGAACGTTTGGCTATGAACTATCAAGGTGTAGAAAAAGCTTATGCAATACAAGCCGGTAGAGAAATAAGAGTAATTGTAGAAGCAGAAAAAGTAAGTGATAGTGATAGTGATAAATTAAGTTTTGAAATTGCTCAAAAAATTCAAACTGAGATGACTTACCCTGGTCAAGTAAAAGTTACAGTAATTAGAGAAAGAAGATCAGTTAATGTAGCAAGATAATTTTTAGTAAATTTTGTTTATTGATTTAACCTTTTTTTACCTATCAAAAGGAGGTGGAATTTTATGTTATTGTTGTTTCGTGAAGATACTTAACAAGAAGAAAACTTTACTCACTGCATTTCTTAAATTTGAATTTTTTCCCAGATTCTGCATTAGGAATATAAATTAGTTTTCGTATTTCTGAAACTGTTTATGATTCTATCACTTAATTTGTGGTGAAGATTGCTTCGTCTATGACTCGCAATGACGTTGAGAAGGATTATTTCGTTACTGACTGTGAGTTTGATTGCTTTTCTTTATCGTCTTTGCGAGGGCTTTTGCCCGAAGCAATCAAGTGAAGCTAATGTTATTGAACCCAGATTCTGCATTAGGAATATAAATTGGTTTTCGTATTACTGAGACTGTTTATGATTCTATTGATTAATTTGGATTTATAAAGTTTTTTAACAATTAATCGTATTCAGAAACTCCTTTGGTAAATCGTTTTATAATACCTCTACCACTATCTCTTATAAACATTATTATTTCATCTCTTTCATCGCTGGCTTTTATTTCTTCTTCAATAAAATCTATTGCTTGAGAGGTATTAAAGCCTTTATTATAAATTATTCTATAGATATCTAAAATATGATTTATTTGCTCTATACTAAAACCTCTGCGTTTTAATCCTACACTATTCACACCTCCATAACTCAAAGGATTTCTTACAGCTTTTATATATGGAGGAACATCTTTACTAACTAAACTACCACCAGCAATAAAAGTATGTTGCCCAATATGCACAAATTGATGTACTGCACTAACACCTCCAATAATAGCATAATCACCTACATCTACATGTCCTGCAACTTGTACACTATTGCTCATAATACAAGAGTTACCAATAATGCAATCATGTGCTATATGGCTATATGCCATTATAAGACAGTTGTTTCCAACTTTTGTTTTACCTCTATCATTTGTGCCTCTATTTATTGTAACAAACTCTCTAATAGTTGTGTTATCGCCAATTTCTACAAATGTTTTTTCTCCATTAAATTTTAGGTCTTGAGGAATAGCACCAATAACTGCACCTGGGAAAATACGACAGTTTTTGCCAATTCTTGTTCCTTCCATTATGGTTACATTGCTACCTATCCAAGTTCCTTCTCCAATTTTTACATCTCCATGAATAACTGTAAAAGGGTCAATTTTTACATTAGCAGCAAGCTTTGCATTAGGGTCAACATAAGTGAAAGGGTGTGTCATGCAATATGTTTATTAGGTGAGTATATAATATATTTTTTTGTACAAGACTTTATAATTGTTCATTACGCTGCATATTAGTTTTCTTCTCTTTTACTAATTTGGGCTACTAAGGTAGCTTCTGTAGTTACTTTTCCTGCTACATATACAGTTCCTTTCATTTCGCAAATTCCTCTTCTAATAGGTGCAGTCATTTCCATTTTTAAAATCATAGTATCGCCTGGTTTAACCATTTGCTTAAACTTACAATTATCTATTTTTAAAAAGTAAGTATTATAGGAGCCTTTAGGCATAGAGTTGATGCACAAAATGCCTCCTGTTTGTGCTAATGCTTCTATTTGTAAAACGCCTGGCATTACTGGGTTTCCTGGAAAATGGCCAGGGAAAAACCATTCGTTATAAGTTACATTTTTAATTCCAACAATAGAGGTATCTGTAAGTTCAATAATTTTATCTACTAATAAGAATGGATGACGATGAGGTAATGTTTTTTCTATCTGCTCTAAATTATAAACTGGTGTTACAGATGGGTCATAAACAGGAACATCTTTTACGTGTTTATTTCGTTTAATGTATTGCTTAATTTTTTTTGCAAACTCTACATTTGTGCTGTGCCCTGGTCTGTTTGCAATTATTCTTGCTTTTATAGGATATCCTATTAATGCAAGATCTCCAACCACATCTAATAATTTATGCCGTGCAGCTTCGTTAGGAAAACGTAATTCAAGATTGTTTAAATATCCTTCACTTTTTACTTCAATTTTTTCACGATTAAATACACGTGCAAGTCTATTCATTTCATCTGAAGTAACAGGTTTATCAACTACTACAATTGCATTGTTTATATCACCTCCTTTAATTAAATCATTGTCTAATAATGTTTCTAATTCGTGTAAAAAGCAAAATGTTCTGCAAGGAGCAATTTCATTTTTAAATTCTTTGATTGTTTTTAATCCAGCATGTTGTGTACCTAAAACAGGACTATTAAAATCTATTAAAGTAGTAATTTGATAATCTAAAGAAGGCATAGCAACCATTTCTACACGTTTAACCTCATCATACAAAAAAATATTTTCGTCTATACTATACCAAACTTTAGCAGCATCTTGCTCTACAACACCTACTTTATTTATTAGTTCTACAAAATCTTTACTGCTACCATCCATTATAGGTACTTCTGGTCCACTAATTTCTATTAAACAATTATCAACTCCCATACCTACTAATGCAGCAAGAATATGCTCTACAGTATAAACCTTAACATCATCTATTTGTAATGTTGTGCCTCTTGATGTATCTGAAACCAAATCACAATCTGCTTTGATAATTGGTTTATTAGGTAAATCTATTCTTTGAAATTGAATGCCAAATCCAGGGTTAGCCGGATTTAATATCATTTCTGCTAAAATGCCAGTGTGTAATCCTGTACCACTGATACTTGTTTTTGCAGCCAAAGTATGCTGCTTATCTGTATTAAATTTCGTATCCATAAAAACAATTATTAAAAGTTAAATACAATTTTTATAAATATTGTATTTATTTTACATACTGTAATTAGTTTAATTAACAAAAATAAGAGATAGTAAATAAAGTAAAGATTAAAGTATTACTATTGAGCTAATTACTCCTAAAATATTAGCTTTTGCTTAGTTTATTTTGTGTATGGATAATATAAATAGATTAGCATAAATGATTATTTAAAATTCAATATGGTTGTTATAGAACATTTTTAATTTATTCTTTCTATTTTCGGCAACAATAGATTTATAATAATGCAAATTATACTTAACAATATTGTTCCTATACCACTAAAAGAAAAATTGCTTTCAAAAAAATCTGATGTATGGAATGCTGTACAACATTTTTCAAGTAAGGATTGGGTAAAAATAAAAGCACCAAGTGGTACGGGAAAAACTACTTTAATTCATATTTTATATAAACTAAGATTTGATTTTGATGGTGAAATGTTGTGGGATGATTTTTCATCAAATAACATTAATGAAAATATTATTGCTGAAACAAGGCAACAAAAGTTGAGTATTATTTTTCAAGATTTAAGGTTATTTCCAAATCTTACTGCCAGAGAAAATATTGAACTAAAAAGAGTTTTACAAAAACCTTTTTATGAATCTTCAGTAATTGATACAATGGCTGAGCAATTAGGCGTTACTCACATACTTCATCAACAAACAAAACTTTGTAGTTATGGTGAGCAACAACGTATAGCCATTATCAGAGCATTGATACAACCTTTTGAATTATTATTGATGGATGAACCTTTTAGCCATTTAGATAAGGCAAATACAGCCATTGCTGCAACTCTAATAGCAAATGAATGTGCTAAAAGAAATGCAGGTTTTGTATTAACAGATTTAGATGATGATACTCATTTTAATTACACTAAACAATTAAGCCTTTAAAATATTTTTCATGCTATTTTCTTTATTAAAAAAAATAATTAAAACATCTGCTGGCAAAACAAAATTCATCATGGCTTTTGTGGGGCTTTCTGTGGCTTTATTATTAATTCTTTTGGCAATTCAAATTCAGGCTAATTATAATCAACTGCTTCATGGAAAAAGTAATACAGATAGTACTGCTAATTTTTTAGTGATTAATAAAGTAGTTAATAACAATACTGTAAATGCAACTATTTTAAGCGATGAAGTTTTAACCAAATTAAAAAAACAACCTTTTATTGATGCTGTGGGAAATATAAGTGGTGGACGATTTAAAGCATCTATTGAAAGTTTAATAAGCTCCTTTCCTTTTTATACAGATATTGCTTTTGAAAGTGTACAAAATGATTTTATTGATGTAAATAGTAAAGATTGGAATTGGAATGAAGAATCAAATTTTATTCCTATGATTATTCCAAATATGTTTTTAGATATTTATAATTTTCAATTTTCTATTTCTCAAGGTTATCCTCAAATAACACCAGATGCTTTAAAGATGATGAACTTTAAAGTAAATTTATACAATACCAATGGACAAGTACAAAGTTATATTGGACGTATTGTAGGTTTTAGTGATAGAATATCCAGTGTATTAGTGCCTCAAAGTTTTATGAATTGGGCTAATGAAAAATTTGGCAATAATAAAACTACTAACCCAGGTAGAGTTGTTATTAGAACAAAAGACCCTGGAAACCCTGCATTGGTACAGTTTTTAAAAGATAATGGATTAACAACAGATGCAGACAAAACAAGATTTAGTAAATACAGACAAATAGTAAATGTAATAGTAAATGTAAGTTGGGTTTCTGGTGCTGTAATGTTGCTCTTTGCTTTATTGGTTTTTACATTATTTATTCAACTAACTATTGCTTCTTGTAAAGATGAAATTCAGTTATTAATAACTTTAGGTTCATCGCCAAAGCAGTTACAATCTTTTTTAATGAAGCAATTTTTTCCACCTAATATTTTTATTGTAGCAGTATCGTTATTGTTCATTACTATTATACAATTTGCTATACACAGGTTGTTGCAAACACAAAGTATTTTTGTAAGTAAATTTATTTCTTATTACACAATTATTTCAGCAATTATTGTATTGCTGTTATTATGGTGGGTAAATTATACAACTATTAAAAAGTATATTAAAGGCAAAAATTAATTGCTAAATATTTTCTCCTGCTAATAATACTTGCCAAGCTTCATTAACCTTTTTATGGCTTAATAATTCTTTAGCATAAGTGTGTAATTCTTTTTCCATTTCTGTTGGGTTGATAGAAAAATATTGAATAATGTTTTTTAGTTTTTCATCTTCAAAAGCAACATTCACTTCTGGTAAATGCTGCACATTGGCTAACATGCCTAAATCATTTCCTGTAAGTATGGGGCTGTTTCTAATGCTTTCTGGCAAAGCATCTACACCAATACCTAATTCTTTAATTGGCTTAGGAACAATAAATAAATTTTGTTCATTCATTACTGCATAAGTATCTCCTCCAAGTCTTGCTATATGACGAATTTTTTTATGATCAATCATAGTACCTTCATCATTTAAAATACTTTCATTAACGTGCATAAAAATTACTTCTGCAAAAATTAATTGTCCTGCACCGCCTTTATCTCCTAAACTTTTTGTTTCAATTACTTTACATTCTAAATTTATTTTAGCTTCATTAACCATTGGTGGTTGTACAATATTTGCTTTTGCTTTTGTAAAACCAGCTTTTATAAATTCATCAATATTTTTAGGATACTCACAACTGCTAAGGCTTACTTGTTGCACCATATCATAATCACAAATATTAATAACAACTTCAGGTACTTCTAACACATTTAAAAAAGTATCTTTTAAATGATTATCTCTACCACTACGAGAAGGAGAAAAAATAACAATAGGTGGATTGGTAGAAAATAAATTGAAAAAAGAAAAAGGACTAAGATTTACATTACCATCTTTATCCATAGTGCTTACAAAACAAATAGGGCGTGGTGCAATAGCATGTTGCAACCAAGCCTGACGTTGAGGTATAGAAAGTTCAGAAATATTTATTTGCATAAAAAAAATATGAATGCAAAAATAACCTTTAATCTTCTAAAGCCCTATTTAAAAAATGAATAAAAGGAATCATGGTTTCAAAGCCAGTAACAATTTTTTTTAAGATAGTTGGTTGCATTAATTCTTCATCAGTAATATTTTTTGAAACAATAAAACTTTTAAATTTTAAATATTCAATAGCAGCATTGTTGATGTCATAACCTTTTGGTGGACGAGATAAAACATATTCTTTACTCTTTTCTAATCCACCAAATTGTTGAACAAATTTTTTAGCAGAAATAATGTTGCAAAACTCATTAAAATTATAATCAATTTCTTGCCTTACTTTTTGCAACTCTGTACTAATAGGCATCCACAAACCACCAGCAACAAAACTTTGATTGGGTTCTACATGAAGATAATAACCAGCCAACAATGTTTTTTTACCTCCTTTACTAATACTTGCACCAAAGTTTGTTTTATATGGACTTTTATTTTTGCTAAAACGTACATCTCTGTTTATTCTAAAAATACATTTTTTAGCTTCTATATTTTCCAATGTGGTATCTTTTTTCTTTAGCTCATGCAACACTTTTTCAATAAACAATAAATAATCTGCCTTAGCAGTTTCATATATGCTACGATTTTTTTCAAACCATTCTTTGTGGTTATTTTTCTTTAAGTTCTTTAAGAATTGTATAGTAGCTGGTTGTAGCATAATCAATAATTTTATACCGAAGTTAAACAGGTTTTAATTTAAATTTTATTTGCTTGGTATTCCTTTATAAACGAATTAAATGCAAAAAGCCTTTACAAATTGTAAAGGCTTTTTGTTATTGTATAATAATTAATTTTTATTCAGGTATTTTAGGTATTTCTTTGCCTGTTTTATCTATTTTAAAGATCCTATCGTCTTTTTTTACACCTGCTTTTCCATTTCTAAAACCTAAAGTCGCATCATATTCAAAAGGAATAATTGTTTTACCCGTTTTGTCAATATAGCCCCATTTATTATTCAATTTTGCTGCACATAAGCCTTCTGAAAAAGATTTTAGTTCATCGTATTTAAAAGGGATAATTGTTTTTCCTGTTTTGTCTATAAAGCCCCATTTATTATTCAATTTCGCCTTTGCCCAACCCTTAGAAAAGTCGTCAAGATCATCATATTTAAAAGGAATAAATGTTTTTCCTGTTTTGTCTATAAAGCCCCATTTATTATTCAATTTCACTGCACATAGGCCTTCTGAAAAAGATTTTAGTTCATCGTATTTAAAAGGAATAAATGTTTTTCCTGTTTTGTCTATAAAGCCCCATTTATTATTCAATTTCGCTGCACTTAAGCCTTTCGAAAAATATCTTAGTTCATCGTATTTAAAAGGAATAATTGTTTTTCCTGTTTTGTCTATAAAGCCCCATTTATTATTCAATTTCGCTGCACATAAACCTTCTGAAAAATATCTTAGATAATCATACTTTATGGGAATAATTTCCTTCCCTCTTTTATCTATAAATCCATATTTATTATTTAAACCTGCCCTTGTCAAACCATCAGAAAAGTAATCAAGATCATCATATATTACGGGAATAACTTCCTTCCCTGTATTATCTATAAATCCCATTTTACAGCCTTCCCAATCTTTGTCGCAACCAAAAATTACTAGTGCTAATCCTTCTTCAAAATCAAAAGCTAAATCATATTTAGGTTCAACAATAACTTTACCATCAGCATCTTTGAAGCCATATTTTCCATTATCACCTCTAAAACTTTCCAGATCTTGTGCTTGAACTACTACTACCAAAATAGTAAGCAATAGCATCATACATATTTTTTTCATAACATACAATTTATATAGTTTAGAATTTTAATAAAAGTATTAAAAATAATACAAAAAAAATACCCAATACAGTGTATTTTTTTAGCTGGTATAGAAGGGTTAAGGAGAATAAGATGTTGTGAAGGAAAACTAATGGTTATTGAATTTGATTGTGATAGTCAAAATTATTTCTTATAAAAAGAAATTTGATAGCAGGAACACAAAAATTATTAAATGTATCATATTGAGTTTGTATCTTTAAAAAAAATTAAGGTATGAGTGTGGCATTAAGCAATAATAATATTGATAAATATTGGAGTTTCTTGACAAAATTGGATAATAGTTCCAAAAAGAAACTGATTATTAAATTAACAGAATCCATAGAAGTAGAACCAGAAAACAAATTTGATTTACGAAGTTTATATGGTGCATGGAAAGACAATAGAGATGCAGATGAAATTATGAAAGATATAAGAGCATCAAGAATTGATAACGATAATCTTATAGATTTCTAATGGAATACTTACTTGATACCAATATTTGTATTCATTTTTTTAGAGGTAAGTTTAATCTACTTAATAAAATTGAAGAAATTGGATTAATAAATTGTGCTATTTCTGAAATAACTTTAGCAGAACTTGTTTATGGAGCAGCAAATAGTTTGATGCCAGAAAAAAATTATGAAATCATTGAAAAATTTTCTTTGCAAGTAAATGTTTTACCTATTTATGATGCAATTTATCTATATGGAAAAGAAAAAGTAAGATTAAGAAAATCAGGAACAATGATAAGTGATTTTGATTTATTAATTGGTTGCACTTCTGTAAAAAAAGAACTGATGATGGTAACAGAGAATGTGAATGAATTTAATAGAATTTCGGGTATTAAAATTGAAAACTGGATAAACAGGAGTATATAATAGTATAGTTTCATTTATCCTATCAACCTCAAAAATTCTTCCTCACTAATAATTTTAATTGTATTTATTTTTTTTGCTTTTTCTAATTTACTACCAGCATCTGCACCTACTACAAGATAATTAAGTTTAGCACTAACACTACCAACAATAATACCTCCTTGCTGCTCTGCCAAAGTTTCTGCTTCACTGCGTTTTAAGGTTGATAAAGTTCCTGTAAAAAGAAAAGTTTGCCCTGCCAAACCACCTAATCCAATAGTATGTTTTTTAGTGTTTTTTAATTGTAATCCTAAATGTTCTAATTCTTGCAACATGTGAATATTAGATTCGTTGCTAAAGAAATGATGAATACTTTTTGCTACCTTAATTCCAACATCTTCTAATTGTTGTAAATCTTCTTCTGTTTTTTGGGTAAAATCTAATAAATGCTCAACACTATTTGCTAAAGTTTTAGCAGTTGTTTCTCCAACAAATCTTATTCCTAAACCATAAATAAGTCTGTTGAGTGGTTGATGTTTACTTGCTTCAATAGCTTTTTGTAAATTAGTAATTGATTTTTTTCCAAAACCTTCTAAAGTTTCAATAACAGAAAAATTTAGCTTATAAATTTCAGGAATATCTTTTAGTAAATTTAATTCATAAAATTTACGAATATTGGCTTCTCCTAAACTTTTTATATCCATTGCATCCTTACTTGCAAAGTGAATAATTTTTTCTACTACCTGTGCACTACATTCAATGTTTATGCAACGCCACACAGCTTCATCATCTTCTTTAAAAAGAGTGTTATTGCATACAGGACAAGTTGTTGGAAAAACAATTTCTTTCTCTGTTCCATTTCTTTTTTCTACAATACTTTTTACAATTTGTGGAATAACATCACCAGCTCTTTCAATTAAAACTGTATCACCAATTTTTAAATCTTTTTCTTTGATATAATCTTCATTGTGTATTGAAATACTTGATACAGTAACGCCACCAATAAATACAGGTTCTAATTTTGCTACTGGTGTTACAGCACCTGTTCTTCCTACTTGAAACTCTACAGCTTTTAAAATTGTGGTTGCTTGTCTGGCTTTAAATTTATAAGCAATAGCCCAACGAGGATGATGGCTTGTCATGCCTAATTTATCTTGCAGTAAAAGATTATTTACTTTAACAACCATTCCATCTATTTCATAAGGAAGTTCATCTCTTTTTTGCTCAAAATTTGTTACATAGCTTACAACTTCCTGAATATTTTTTGCAGTAAATTTTTCTTTTTCTGTTGAACGAATACCACAATCCCAAAGCATTTTTAATTGTTCAGAGTGTGTTGCTCCAGCAGTCAAAGGATGGTTTTGTGCAACAATATTTGAACTCAGCGTTTCTAAATTATCTACTTGTGAAGAGTTTGAGGAGGCTATATAACTTACATGATATAAAAAGGCATCTAAATTTCTATTAGCAACTTCTTTTGGGTCTTTAATTCTTAAACTTCCTGCTGCTGTATTTCTTGGGTTAGCAACTGTTTGTAATCCTTGCTCTGTAAGTCTTTCATTATATTTATTGAAAGCATCTTTTGACATAATTACTTCTCCACGAATTTCTATTTGTGCAATACCATATTTGCTAAATGGTGCAGATAAAGGAATAGAACGAATTTGTTTTATATTGGTCGTTATATCATCTCCTTCAACGCCATCACCTCTTGTTGCTGCTCTTGTTAAAATATCGTTTTCATAAATTAAACTAATACTTGCTCCATCAAATTTTGGTTCTACACAATATTCTATTTCTTGCAAGCCACTGCCTTCTTTTACTTTTCTATCAAAGTCAAATAAATCCTCAGCATTATAACTGTTATTTAAACTTAGCATTGGCACAAGATGTTGTACAGTTTCAAAGCCTTCATTCAAACTATTACCAACTCTTTGTGTTGGAGAATCTTTTGTTATTAATGATGGGTTTTTTTGCTCAATATTTTGTAAAGCTTTAAATAAAAAATCATATTCATTATCATTTATCAGGGCATTATTTAAAACATAATATCTGTATTCATGAAACCTTAAAACATTTCTCAGTAATTCAATATTTGATTCAATAAAATGGTTATCATCACTATTTTGTAAAATCAATTTAGATTGTTGAAGCAGTTGTATTGTATCCTTATCGTTATACATATTTTCAATTAAGGCGTTAAAGTTAATATCTTCTTTTTTCTTTGTACACATATAAGTTTTTTAGAAAAGAATTATTTTTTTTAAGTCATCATTTTTCAATACCTATAAAAAAGTTTTTTTTGTTGATAGTAGTTTAAATTATCTTGCCTCAAAATAATTTTGAAATGTTAGAGAATTATCAATACTCAGTTACAGAACGTTTTTTACAATATGTTCAAATAGATACACAAAGCAATCCTCATAGCAATACACATCCTACAACAGAAAAGCAAAAAAATTTATCCAATTTATTAGCAAATCAATTACTATCGTTAGGGTTAAAAGATGCAATGGCTGATGAGTTTGGCTTTGTTTATGCAACAATACCATCAAACATAAATAAACAAGTTCCTGTAATTTGTTTTTGTAGTCATGTTGATACTGCACCAGACTGTAGTGGTACAAATGTGAAACCTATAGTGCATAAAAATTATTCAGGCGATGATATTATTTTACCAGATGATAATACACAAATTATTTCTACAAAAGATTATCCTTATTTAAAAAATCATATTGGTAAAACCATTATTACAGCAAGTGGAAATACATTGTTAGGAGCAGATGATAAAGCTGGTGTTGCAATTATTATGGATATGGTTCAATACATTACTACACATCCAGAAATAAAACATGGCACAATAAAAATTTTATTTACACCTGATGAAGAAGTAGGACAAGGAACAGCAAAGGTTGATTTAAAAAAATTAGGAGCAGATTTTGGCTATACTTTAGATGGAGGAGAATTAGGCACTTTAGAAGATGAAACTTTTAGTGCCGATGCTGCAACAATTACAGTAAATGGTGTAATTGCTCATCCAGGTTATGCCAAAAATAAATTAGTAAATGCTTTAAAAATTGTAGGAGAAATTTTAGCTGCATTACCTAAAGATGAATTTAGTCCTGAAACAACTGAAGGTAGAGAAGGCTTTGTACATCCTACAGGTATTGATGGCATTGCAGAAAAAGCAAGTATCAGTTTTATTGTTAGAGATTTTGTTACTTCTAAATTAGCAGAACACGAAGCAAGGCTAAAGCATATTGCAGAAAATGTTGTTGTAAAACATAAAGGAGCTACCATGCAATTTGATGTACAAGAACAGTATAGAAATATGAAGGAAGTTTTAGACAAACATCCACAAGTTGTAGCTTTTGCAGAAGAGGCTTATAAACGTTCAAATATTTCTGTAGTAAATGAACCAATAAGAGGAGGAACAGATGGAAGTCGTTTAAGTTTTATGGGATTGCCAAGCCCTAATATTTTTACAGGTATGCAAGCTATTCATAGTAAAAAAGAATGGGTTGGCGTAAGAGATATGGAAAAAGCAGTTGAAGTATTAGTAAACTTAATAAAAGTTTGGGAAGAAAAATCAAATTAATTTATTGAAATAAAAAATAAAAATATTCCAATGAGCACAGCAATTCTTTCAATACAAAACTTAGTAAAAAATTATGGAAATATAAAAGCGTTAGATGGCATTAGTTACGATATTCCTAAAGGCTGTGTATTTGGTATTTTAGGACCTAATGGAAGTGGAAAAACTACAACTTTAGGCATTGTGTTAAATGTATTAAATCAAACCAATGGAAATTTTTTATGGTTTGGAAAACCCAGTAATGCAGATACTAGAAAAAGAATTGGTAGCTTACTTGAAACACCTAATTTTTATCATTATTTATCAGCAGTAGAAAATTTAAAAATTACTCAAGCAATTAGTAGAAGAGGTAATAAAGACGATATAGATAAAGTATTGGAAATTGTAAATCTATCGCAAAGAAAACATAGCAAATTCAGTACTTACAGTCTTGGCATGAAACAAAGATTAGCCATTGCTGCAGCATTATTAGGCAATCCAGAAGTATTGGTTTTTGATGAACCAACCAATGGTTTAGATCCTGTTGGAATTGCAGAAATTAGAGAACTAATAAAAAAACTTGCAAATGAGGGAAAAACAATCATTATGGCAAGCCATTTATTAGATGAAGTAGAAAAAGTTTGTACCCATGTAGCCATAATGAAAAAAGGAAAGTTGTTAGCATCAGGCTCTGTAAATGAAGTTTTAGTAAATGAAGATATTGTAGAAGTTGCTTCTGAAGATAATTTACAACTTGTAAAAATTTTTGAACATTATTCAGGAATTCAACAAATAAAACAAGAAGAAAATAAACTTCATTTACACTTTAAAGTAGGTACTTCAAATCTAAAAGACATTAACAATTATTGCTTTAGTAATGGTATTGTGTTAAGTTTATTAACAATTAAGAAAAAGAGCTTAGAGGCAAAGTTTTTTGAATTAACCAATAATTAATGCAATAATATATTTAATTTCAAACAAAAAGTGTAATTTATAATTATATATAACTTGCTAATTAAGTGTACATTAAAATATTTTTTTAAATTCTCTAATAAATTTTGCAGCATTTTTCAATAATAATTGTCTTTAGTTTTGTTAAGGCTTTGTTATCTAAAGCCGAAAAATTTAAACACCGAATTAGATAATTTTATAAAAAAATTATGTTAATTCAAAAAAATGTTAAATATTTGTCGCTTAGACAAATGATCTATTAATCGTTTAAAAATGAAACAATTTATGAGAAAACTCGCTTATCTGCTATTGAGCATCTGCATTAGTGCAGGTATTGCAACAGCTCAGTCTGGCAGGACTGTAACGGGGGTTGTTAAAGATGATAATGGCAAACCCGTAGCTGATGCATCAGTTGTAGTAAAAGGTACTGTATTAGGTACTACTACCGACACAAAAGGAGCTTTTACTATTAATTCTGTGCCAGCATCGGCAAAGACGTTAGAAATTTCTTCTTTTGGTTTTGAAACTCAAACAGTATCTATTGGTACTGGTACAGTTTCAGTAACATTAAAATCTTCTACTGATGAGCAATTAGGTGAAGTTGTTGTAAGTGTACCTTATGGTACTGTTAAGAAAAAAGCCTTCACAGGTTCTGAAACAACAGTATCTGCTACATCTATTAAAAAACAACAAGTAACTTCTGTATCAAAAGTATTAGAAGGTTTAGTACCAGGATTACAAGCTACTAACGGTGGTGGTGCACCAGGTTCTGGAGCTGGAATTCTTATTCGTGGTATAGGCTCTTATAGTGGTAGCAGTGCTCCGTTATATGTAGTAAATGGTACTCCTTATGCTGGATCTATTTCTTCAATTTCTACTGATGATATTGAAACAGTAACAGTATTAAAAGATGCTTCTGCTGCTGCTTTATATGGTTCACGTGCAGCTAATGGAGTTATCATGATTACTACTAAATCTGGTAAAAAAGGAAAAGCTAATGTTTCTGTTACCGTTCGTCAAGGGTTTATGAGCAGAGGCATTCCTGAATATGATAGAATTGGTCAAAAAGAATATTATGAAATGACTTGGGAAGCTATTAGAAATGCTCAAGTTTATGGTGCTAACATGGTAGATCCTGTTACTGCTGGACAAACAGCTTCTCAACAATTAATTGGTGGTGGCTTAATTTATAATGCATATAATGTAGCTAACAATGTGTTAGTTGATCCTACAACAGGAAAATTAAATCCTGCTGCTTCTTTACGTTGGACAGATTCTTGGGAAAAAGAATTATTCAAAGTAGCACCTCGTACTAATGTTAATATTAATGTATCTGGTGGCGATGGTAAAAGTGATTACTTCTTATCATTAGGATACCTAAAAGAAGATGGTACTGTAAAATATACCAACTACGAACGTTATAACTTACGTATGAAAGTTAATACTCAAGCAACTGAGTGGTTAAAAGCTGGTATTGAATTAGATGGTGCTATGTCAAGCAGAAAAGATGCTATTGGACAAAGTGGTGGTTCTGCTGGTAGTAGTGCATTTTTCTTTTCAAGAAATGTAGCTCAAATTTATCCAGTTTATGAGTATGACCCAGTTACTGGTGCTCCTGTAATTGATCCAATTACTGGTAAGCAACGTTGGGATTGGGGTGGTAATGGAAGTAATATGGGTACAAGACCTTATTTAGGAAATGTAAACCCATTAGGTGCTTTAATTTTAGATGACCGTAGTTCTGCTGTTTTCAATGGTAATGCAAACACTTATATAGAAGTTAAATTCTTGAAAGACTTTAAGTTTAAAACTAATTTTGGTATGAACTTATATGATTCAAGATCAACATCTTATCAAAATAATCAATTTGGAGATGCTTCTATCAATGGAGGTCGTTCAACTAAAGATTTTGATAGACAAATTTCTTATACTTTAAATGAAGTATTATCATGGGCTAAATCTTATGGTAATCACAATTTAAGTGCATTAGCTGGTCACGAAAACTATAAGTATAAATATAACGCACTTTCAGCTAATAAACAAGGATTCCAATTCCCTGGTCAAACTGAATTAAATAATGGTACTGAAATATTCGGTCAACCTGAGTCTTATGAAGACAATCACAGAATAGAAAGTTATTTTGCTAATGTTCAATATAACTACAATCAGAAATATTTATTATCTGCAAGTTTCCGTACTGATGGTTCTTCAAGATTTAGAAAAGAAATTCGTTGGGGTAATTTCTACTCTGCTGGTGCAGGTTGGATGATTTCTCAAGAAGACTTTATGAAAAATGTAAATTGGATAAACGACTTGAAATTTAAAGTAAGTTATGGTGAACAAGGTAATGAAGATATTGGAGTGTTTTATCCATATAAATTATATTATTATGCTGATGGTATTGGTGGTTATACGCCTCCTTCAAGACCAGCAGCTACTAACTTAAAATGGGAAGGAAACAGAACATTTAATATTGGATTTGATTTTGCATTCTTTAAAAGAAGATTACAAGGTACTATTGAGTACTTTAGCAGAATAAGTAACGATTTGTTATTTGATGTTCCTCAACCAATTTCAACTGGTTATTTAACTGCATTCCAAAATATTGGAGCATTAAAAAATAGTGGTATAGAACTTCAATTAGGTTATAATGTAATGCGTAAAAAGAATTTTGATTGGAGAGTTGATCTTAACTTAACTCATTACAAAAATAAATTTACTAAATTACCTCCTGGTCAAAGCATAAATGGTATTGTAACTGGTACTAAGAAATTAATGGAAGGTCGTTCTATGTATGACTTTTGGTTAAAAGAATTTGCTGGTGTTAATGCTGCAACAGGTGAAGCTATGTTCTATAAAGATGTATTAGGTACTGATGGAAAACCAACAGGCGAAAGAGTTTTAACTAATAGCTGGACAGAAGGAAGTTACTATTACAATGGTAGTGCAATACCTGATTTTTATGGTGGTTTAACTAACTCTTTCCGTTATAAGAATTTTGATTTATCATTCTTATTTACATTCTCTTATGGTAGTAAGTTCTATGATGGAAACTATGGTGGCTTAATGCATGTTGGAGAATTTGGTCAAGCTTGGTCAACTGATATCTTAAAAAGATGGCAAAAACCTGGTGATATTACCAATGTTCCGAGAGTGCAAAATGGCTCTCAAGCAACTCAAGGTGGTACATCTACAAGATTCTTAATGGATGGTTCTTATCTAAACTTCAAAAACATCACTTTATCTTATACTTTACCTAAAAGCGTAACTAATAAATTGAAAATTTCTGGAGCTCAAGTATTTGGTAACGTAGATAATGTTGTTCTATTTGCAGCTAAAAAAGGTATGAACCCTCAACTTAACTTTAGTGGTGTAAGTGATGCAACATACCCTCCATTTAGAACAGTTACTTTTGGTATAAACGTTAATTTATAATTCAATTTAAATTTTAAACTATATGAAACATATATTTAAAAAATCTCTTACTGCAGTCCTTTCCCTTTCATTAGTGACAATGGTAGGTTGTAGTAAAGATTATTTAGAAACTACTCCGAGTGATGCTGTAACGGAACAGCAGATTTACGCAAATACTACCGATATTGTACCAGTATTAAATGGTGCTTATAGTACATTATTTGCATTTGCAACTAATGGTACAACAGGACACGATAATTTTGGTCAAAAAGCGGTGGACTTAGCAAATGACCTTGTGGGCCAAGATATGATTGTACATTCTCAAGGATATGGATGGTTTAACAGAGACTATCAATATACTGAATGGCAATTACCAACACCAAGTAATCGTAGATCTGATATTGTTTGGTACTTCTATTACAATATAATTAAAACATCAAATGCTATTCTAGCAAATATTGATGGTTCTAATGGCACAGTTGCCCTTAAAGAATCTATTAAAGGGCAAGCATTAGGGCTTAGAGCTTATGCTTATTATTATTTAGTAAATAATTTTCAACAAACATTTAAAGGTAATGAGGCTAAACCTGGTGTTCCACTTTATACAACAAGTGCTACAGAGGGTAACGGAAGAGGGACAGTTCAGCAAGTTTATGACCAAATTAATGCCGACTTAAGTGCTGCTGAAACTTTACTTACTGGTAAAACAAGAACTAGTAAAGTAAATATGGATGTACAAGTTATTAAAGGCTTTAAAGCAAGAGTAGCTTTATTACAAGAAAATTGGGCTGCTGCTGCTGCTAATGCTAGCCAAGCACGTGCAGGATATACTTTTATGTCTCCTACACAATACACTGCTACTATAGCTTTTTCAAAATTAACTTCTCCAGAAGTAATGTGGGGCTCTTTAATACCTAACGATCAAGCAACTATTTATGCATCATTTATGTCTCACATGGATGTAAGAGCTCAAGGTTATGCTGCTTTAGGAGGTCAGAAAAAAATTCCAAAAGCATTATATGATCAAATGTCTGGTAGCGATATTCGTAAGGCTGCATTTACTGCACCAGGTACTGCAAGTGGTGCAAATGTAGAGTATAATCAAAAGAAGTTTCAACTACCTGTTACTGGAAGTTGGGATGCTGATTACATCTATATGCGTTCAGCTGAAATGTACTTAATTGAAGCTGAAGCTTTATACAGACAAAATAATGAAGCAGGTGCAAGAACTGCATTAGAAACTTTAGTTCAAGCTCGTTATCCAGGATATTCTGCAGCTTCATTATCTGGTACAGCACTACTTAATGAAATTTTATTACAAAGAAGATTTGAACTATGGGGTGAAGGATTTTCAATGTTAGATATGAAGAGATTAAAAACTGGATTAAATAGACCTACTGGAGCTAATAATCATGGTGGTTTAAACTCTACTGGTAATCCAAACTTAAACCCTATAGTTTATACTTTACCAGATGCTGACCCTAAATTCTTAATGAGAATTCCTCAGAGAGAGTTAGATAATAATGCAAAAATGACTGCAGCTGATCAAAATCCTTAATATTTAAACTTTCAAATTTTATAAATTATGAATAAATTATTTAAAACATTCTTAGCAGGAATAGCTGTTTTGAGCTTAGCTTCTTGTAAAAAGAATAATTATGTTGTGGACAAAGACCCCATAGCATTACCTGAGTACTCTCAGTTAATACTTCCTAATTATGCTCCAAGAGCATATTTTATTGACAATAGTGGTACTTCAGAATATAAAATACCTGTAGGATTCACTACTGTTTCTAATGCAGATAGAACTATAACAATTAGCTATACATCTCCAACTGGTGCTGTTGCAGGAACTCAATATACGGCTCCTTCAAGTTTGGTTATTAAAGCTGGAGAAGCTGTAGGAACAATTAAAGTTCAAGGTATTTTTGCTGGTTATAATGGCGGTAGAGTAGATTCTTTAAAGGTTAAAATTGCTACTGTTACTGGAGGTGCAAAATCTATGGCTGGTAAAGATTCAGTATGGTTATTAATGAGACAATATTGCTCTATTACAAATTTTGCTACTCAATTTGGTGGAGATTATGCTAATACTATGGAGCCTTCTTATGGTCCATATACAACTTCAGTTTCAAATATAGTACCTACTGCTGCAGGTAAAGCTAATGCTAATATTAGTAATCTTTATGATTATGGCGGGTTTGTAATTGGTAATTTTGATTGGAGTGTTGTTGGTAGTAATAAATTAACAATACCTGCAAAATACACTGGGGTTGATGTTACTTCTGGTGGTACTCCATATCAATTATGGATTAAAACCAACACAGCTTCAGCAAGTACTTTCTCGGCATGCGATAATACAATAACTGTGTATATAGATGCTATGGCTTATACTATGAGTGGCACATTCGCAGGAAACTTTAGCTCAAATTACAAAATTGTAATGGCTAGATAATCTATCTTATAAAATAAGATGCTTAAAATAAATAGGCTGCTTCTTTTGAGGCAGCCTATTTATTTTTAACAAATTTAAAATTGCATGTAGTAGATACAGCATCAAACTATAAATATGTGGGTTATTCCATAAAATAAGGGCTGATATTAAATCAGCCCTATTTTATAACTATATTGAAGAATATTATTATACACGTTTTTCTTTAATCCTTGCACTTTTACCACTTCTTTCACGTAAGTAGTACAATTTAGCACGACGAACTTTACCTACTCTATTTAATACAATAGAATCAACGTTAGGAGATGTAAAAGGGAATAAACGTTCAACTCCAACACCATCTGAAATTTTACGAACTGTAAAAGTTGCAGTTGCACCATTACCTTGTATTTTTATTACATCGCCACGAAAGCTTTGAATACGTTCTTTACCGCCTTCTATAATTTTATAGTTTACTGTAACATTATCTCCTGCTTTAAACTTAGGATGATTTTTTGAGCTTATTAATTGCTCATGTATAAATTGAACTGCTTGGTTCATATCTCTTTCTTTTTTGGGACGGCAAAAGTAAGGTGTTATTATTAAATAGAAAAACCTTTTTCCATTTTTTTCTTCTAAATCACCTTTTTATTTATTCTTTTATGATATAATAAACTCCATTTGATTTAGAAAAATATCGAATAATTACATCTTGGTTACAAAAATAATCTTGTATAGCCTTATTTTCAGCTTCTTTTTTATAGTAATTATTTATAATAAGTACTCCTTTATTAATTATTCTTGGATATAAATATTGCATAGTAGTTATTGTATGGTCATAATTATCTAAATCTACTATTAATAGGGATATCTTTAATTCAGGATGATCAATAAGGTATTTGGGTAAAGAGGTTGATAATTCTCCAGATATAAATTCAATATTTTCTTGTGTACTTTTTTCAATAATTTTTCTTTGATTTAAAGAAACTTCTACCTTATTTTTTACTGCAAGTCTTTCTTCTTCATCTACTAAAGTTGTTTCTAATATAGTAGATGATTTTTCAAATGCTATTAATGGCTGTTTGGTATTGTATTCATTTATTTTTTTAAAAAATGAAAAATAGCCAAAACTTTCATCACTGTTTATTCCACATTTAATAATGGAACCATCTAAGTTTTTTACTAATTTATAAAGTTCATAATAGCTAATTAATCTTTCTGCATTAGGTTCATATTGCTTATGAATAAGCAATTCATGTTCTAACTGGTAATTTGTAATTGATTTTGACATATAACAATTGTTGTAAATAAACAATTGGTTTTCACAATAGAATTTATGGTACAGAATTCTTTTTATCTAAAGAATGGATTATATAATATGATGATTTTTGTAAATAAAAGGTTGCATTATTTTTATTTATTTTTTTCAGCTTACTATGTGATACTCTATTTAAAACTCAAATAACTTATTGAGCATTAACTTTGAAAAATTGTTAACATTATTAACTATGCAACTACCTTTTTTTTACGAAGAATTTATTACTGCCAATGACCATTATTATACCCTAAGTGCAGATACTCAAAAGCATGTTATTCAGGTTTTAAGACTAAAAGAGAATGATTCAATATTAATAACTAATGGCAAAGGGTTGCTTTGTAAGGCAATAATAACATCTATTGACAAAAAGCAAACAAAAGTTCAGTTAAAAGATGTTCAAACATTTATGCCACCCAAAATAAAAACTTGTATTGCTATTTCATTACTTAAAAATGCTTCAAGATTTGAATGGTTTTTAGAAAAAGCAACTGAATTAGGAATTTCATCTATCATTCCTTTACTATGTAAAAGAACAGAAAAGCAACATTTTAGATATGAACGAATGAAAACAATTCTGGTTTCTGCAATGTTGCAAAGTAAACAAACTTGGCTACCAGAATTAAAAGAACCTATTTTATTTAGTAACGTTTTAGTAGAAAATAAATACCAATTAAAACTTATTGCTCATTGTGGTAATACAGAAAAAAAGCACTTGAATAATTTTGAAATTAATAATGATACAATATTATTAATAGGACCTGAAGGAGATTTCTCTGAAGATGAAATATCAATAGCTGAAAAAAATAATTATATTTCCGTTTCATTAGGAAATAATAGGTTAAGAACAGAAACTGCAGGAGTTGCGGCTGCTGTACTATTAAAGTTAAAAAATTAGTTTATGCAAATATTTGAAGTTACGAATAGTCAAACAGAAAAAGACTTTATAAAAGTGAATGTGTTAATGAATCAATCAAATAAAATGTATATACGCCCATTAGATAATGATATTAATAACATTTTTAAACCACAAGAAAATAAAAATTTTAAATATGGTGAAGCAAAACGTTGGATTTTAAAAGATGATAATGGAGCATTAATTGGAAGAATAGCAGCATTTACAAACACTAAATATATTAATCAAGGAACAAATTTTACTGTTGGTGGTATTGGTTTTTTCGAATGTATCAATAATCAATCTGCTGCAAACTTATTATTTGATACAGCAAAAAGCTGGCTTCAAACAAAAGGAGTTGAAGCTATGGATGGTCCAATAAATTTTGGTGATAGAGATAAATGGTGGGGTCTTTTGGTAGAAGGTTTTGATGATGAACCTATATATGGAATGCCCTTTAACCCTACATATTACGAAACTCTTTTTGAGAACTATGGCTTTAAAAATTATTATAATCAGTATTGGTATAAAATGATGCTTAACGTTCCATTACCACCAAGATTTAAAGAACGTTATGAAAAATTTGCATCAAAACCAAGTTACAAAGCAAAACATATAGAGTTGAATAATTTAGAAAAATATGCTAACGATTTTGCTAAAGTATATAATGCTGCTTGGGCACAACATGGTGAGTCAAAAGAAATAACCAAAGAGCAAGTTTTAAAACTATTTAAAACGATGAAGCCAATTATGGATGAACGTGTAATTTGGTTTACATATTTTAATGAAGAACCAATTGCTATGTTTATTAATGTGCCAGATGTAAATCAGTATTTTAAATATTTTAATGGAAAACTAAACTTACTTAATAAACTAAGATTATTGTGGATGAAAAAAACTGGACAATGTAAAAGGCTTACAGGGCTTGCATTTGGCGTTGTGCCAAAGTTTCAAGCATTGGGTGTAGATAGCTTTATGATTCAATCTTGTGCAAACACCATACAAAATAAAGGTTGGTATAATAGTTATGAAATGGGTTGGGCAGGAGATTGGAATCCTAGAATGGTCAATATTTATAAAAGTTTAGGAGGAAACCAAAATAGAAGAATGATAACATATAGATATATTTTTGATGAGAAGAAAAATCCCTTTGAAAGACATCCTATAATGGAGTATAAATAATTCTTCAAATTATTTTATCTTTTTATTTACTTGAGTGTTGCCAATAAAATATTATATTAGCCAACATTTCAATAATCTTATACACTATTATGATTGATTTTTTTCAACACCTAATACATGAATTTGAATTACCTCTAAAAAATCCAGTTTTAATTTTTTCACTAATTCTATTCATCATTTTACTTTCACCAATTGTTTTAAGAAAACTAAATATTCCAGGTATAATTGGATTGATAATTTCTGGTGTAATTATTGGACCTCATGGCTTAAATATTCTTGCACAAAATTCTGCAGTTGATCTCTTTTCTACAATAGGTTTATTATACATCATGTTTATTGCTGGCTTAGAATTAGACTTGAACGAGTTTAAAGCTAACCGAAATAAAAGCCTTTTATTTGGACTATTCACTTTTGCTATACCATTAGCTATTGGTTTTCCTGTATGTCATTATCTTTTAAACTATGATTTTAATGCAAGCTTTTTAACTGCAAGTATGTTTGCTACACACACTTTAGTAGCTTATCCAATAGTTAGTAAATTGGGTATTTCTAAAAATCAAGCAGTTGCTATAACAGTTGGTGGAACTATTTTAACAGATACAGCTGTGCTTATTATTTTAGCTGTAATTATTGGCAATAGTAAAGGAAGTTTAAATCAAGAGTTTTGGATAAGATTAGGAGTTTCTCTTGCAATATTTTCTGCAATTATGTTTTTGGTTATTCCAAGAATTGCAAAATGGTTTTTTAGAAAATTAGAAAGTGAAAAACATTCACACTACATATTTGTTTTATCTGTTGTTTTTTTTGCAGCTTTTTTAGCGGAGGTTGCCGGTGTTGAAGCTATAATTGGAGCATTTGTTGCTGGTCTTGCATTAAATAAATTAATTCCTCACTCATCTGCATTAATGAATAGAATTGAGTTTATTGGCAATGCCTTATTTATCCCATTCTTTTTAATTAGTGTAGGAATGTTGGTTGATATAAGTGTTATAATGAATGGACCAGCAGCTATTATTATTGCTCTAACATTATCTACTGTAGCCATTTTTAGTAAATGGATTGCAGCTTTATTTACACAACTCGTATTCAAATATTCAGGTGCTCAACGACAATTAATATTTGGCTTAAGTGGTGCTCATGCTGCTGCTACATTAGCTGTGATTTTAGTAGGTTATAATAACAATGTATTAGATAAAAATATTTTAAACGGAACAATTATACTTATTTTAATTACTTGCATTGTTGCATCTTTTGCAACAGAAAAAGCAGCTAAAAAAATTATTGTTGAAACACAAGATGATGATACAGAATTATTAAAAGCAAATGAAGTTCATAGCGAACACATTTTACTACCTGTTGAAAAAGTTGAAAACATTGAAAAAATATTAGAATTTTCCATTTTCATTAAAGATAAAAAATCTGCTAATCCATTATCTGTACTAACTGTTGTATCTAATAATGACGAAGCTGAAATTAATATTTTAAAAGCAAGAAATAAGTTAGAAGCTTTTGTTTTACAAGCATCAGCATCTGAAACAAAAGTAAATATTATTACCACTATAGACCATAATGCTGCAAGTGGCATAGCACGTATATCAAGAGAAATAATGGCTGATATAATTATTTTAGGTTGGCCCAAACAAAGAATTGGATTCTTTGATAAATTATTAGGAAAAAAAGTGGATGATATTTTAACCAGTACTGAAAAAACAACCTTCATCTGTCATATACAAAAACAACTCATACTACACAAAAGAATTGTTATTGTAGCACCACCATTGGCAGAACATGAAAAAGGCTTTGAACACTGGGTAATAAAAATGTCAAAACTTGCACAAGAATTAAGTATTCCTATTCAACTATTTTGTAATGAGCCTACAGAAAAAGCCATACTTAAAGTAGTTAAAGAATTAAAATTATCTGCAACAATTACTACATCTATTTTTAATGATTGGGAAGATTTTTTGGTTCTTGCAAGAAATATTAAAGACGATGATTTATTTGTATTAATTTCTGCTCGTAGAGGTGCAGCATCTTATATACCATTATTAGAAAACTTACCAACAAAAATAGAAAAACACTTTTCAACAAATAGTAGATTGCTAATTTATCCTCAACAATATACACAAGATTATACAATTGAAAGATTTGATGATATAACAGGAGAGCCTTTGAATAAAGGAATTGAAACAATTCAAAAAATAGGAAAAGGAATAGGAAATATATTTAAGAAAGGCTAAAAAAAAGAAGCATACTCAACAAATTTTTTATTAAGTATGCTTCAACAAATTTAAAAACTATTTGTGTGTATTGCGTACAGCCATTAAAGGAGTTTTACCTCTAAAGGCAAGTGTTTTTGTATAACTAATAGAAAAAATACTTTCTAATAAACCATGCTTTTTAGGTACTACAATTACAATTTCTATTTTTCTGTCTTTCACAAAAAAGTCCACAGCCCCAACAAAATCTGGGTTATTCATAAAGTGAAAATCTGGTTGATGATTTTCAAATAATTTTTCTAATTGATGTTTTCCTTCAGAATTTTCGGCTTTTTCAGGGTTATCTGTCACGTGTAAAATATGTAGTTTAGCATTTGTCGCTTTTAAAATATCGTTAATAGAATCAACAGGTGTTGTATCTTCAACATCTTTTAAATCACTCACAAATAAAATATCTTCTACCTTAGTAAAGCTATATTCTGTTGGTACAATAATTACAGGAATATCAGATTTTTTTGCAACACTAATTGAGTGGCTTCCAACTAATGCTTCTTTTACTTTTCCGCCACCAGTAATACCCATTACAATTAATTCTGCACCAGTAGATTTTACCAAATCATTTACTGCATCTGTAAGTTCTGCATAACTATGGTATGCTTCAATTTCTACTCCAGAAGATTTTTTAGAACTTAAAAAAGCAACATACTCATTTAATTGAGCAGCACTCTTTTTTCTGAAAGGTTCTGTAACAATTTTTTGTGTATAATCTTTAAAAGGTTCAGATGCACTTGCTGCATCATAAGAATGATATACTACTATTTTTTTTGCCCCAATTTGGTTAGCAAGTGCTACAGTATAAAGCCCTGCATTGGTTGCTGTAACAGAAAAATCAGTAGGTAATAAAATTGTCTGTATCATAAAAAATATTTGCTGTAAAGATACGATTTACCATAAATGAAAAATATGCTTATACTCAGATGCACTATATTTCTAAACACTTAGTATTTTAATATTAAAAATAATATTTCAGCTAAAAATCATATTTCTTACCGATAGAATTATAGTTATTTTTATCTTTAGCAGATGAAAAAATTACTATTACTTTTCTTTTTACCATTGTTTGTTCAAGGACAACAAAATGATACTGTATTTATCAAAAAAATTTCTAACGAAATTTTGCGTAATGGTCAAGCATATCAATTATTGCATCATTTAACCAAAAATATTGGTGGTCGTCTTGCTGGTTCTCCTCAGTATAATCAAGCAGTTAAATGGAGTTTTGAAACTTTTAAAAAATTAGGTAGCGATACCGTTTTTTTACAAGAATGTTTAGTACCTCATTGGGTAAGAGGCAATGGTGATGCAGCTTTTCTTATTAATAAAGGAGAATCTGTTACTAAAAAACAACTAAGTATGGCTGCTCTTGGAAACTCTTTAGGAAGCCAAAAGGCAATTACAGCTCCATTACTTTATGTTGAAAATTTTGATGATTTAGAAAGGAAAAAAGAGAATGTAAAAGGAAAAATTGTTTACTACAATGCAGGCTTTAATCCAACAAATATTAGAACCTTTAAAAGCTATGCAGAATCTGGAATATATAGAGCAAATGGAGCAAGCCGTGCTGCAAAATATGGTGCTGTGGGTGTTGTAATTCGTTCTTTAAGTGAAGCTACAGATAACTATCCTCATACAGGAGCAATGAGGTACAATGATTCTTTTCCTAAAATTCCTGCAATTAGTGTTGGTATTGAAGATGCTGATTATTTTGCTGCAAATACTAAAACAGGCAACTGGTTAATTAGTATGAAAACACATGGAAAAATGTTGCCAGACACCATTAATCATAATGTAATTGCTGAAATAAAAGGAACTGATTTTCCTAATGAATATATAACAGTAGGAGGACATTTAGATAGTTGGGATTTGTGTGAAGGTGCACATGATGATGGTGCAGGTGTAGTACAAACAATGGAAATATTAAGAGCATTTAAAGCTTTAGGTTATCAGCCCAAACATACCATAAGATTTGTATTATTTGCCAATGAAGAAAATGGTTTAAGAGGTGCATTAAAATATGCAGAAGCTGCAAAAGAAAATAATGAAAAACACATTTTTGCATTAGAAAGCGATGCAGGAGGATTTACTCCAAGAGGATTTTCTTTTTCATTAGATGCTACAAAATTAGCAGCAATTCAACCTTGGTTAAATTTATTAAAACCTTATGGAACAGAGTTTTTAGATGCAGGTGGTGGAGGAGCAGATATTGGACCTTTACATAAAAATTTTAAAACTCCAATAGCAGGACTTATGCCAGATTCTCAAAGATATTTTGACATACATCATGCAGCAAATGATACTTTTGATAAAGTAAATAAAAGAGAACTATTATTGGGTGCAGTAAATATGGCTGCTTTAATTTATCTTGTAGATAAATACGGACTTTAAAAATTAAAAAATGAAAAAAATATTTAGTATTGTTGGCATTATGCTTATTGTAGCATTTTTTGTATTTCTTTACCTACGCTATTTTACTGTATTTGCAGAGGGCACAAAAGCTGGAGTATTAAACACATTTCAAAAGAAAGGATATATTTTTAAAACATGGGAAGGCATTATTATTCAAAGTGGATTTAAGGCTAATGTTCAAAGCAATGAATTTGAATTTAGTGTTACAGACGAAAACGTTGCAAAAGTTTTAGAAAAAAATTCAGGTAAAGAAATTAACCTGCATTATAAAAGATATTTTGGCAGATTACCTTGGCGTGGTATGAGTACTTACATAATTGATAGCATTTATGAAATAAGAAGTACTAATAATCCTACTATTGTAAGCCCTCAATAATAAAAGAAAAGACTTTATGAGTTTTGCAACTTGCTTTGTACCTGTAGCACCTTTAAGGGCTGAAGCTTCACATAAAAGTGAAATGATAAGTCAATTACTTTTTGGAGAATGTGTTTTAATAACAGATAGCACAAAAGACTTTTTTAAAGTAATTAGTTTGTATGATAATTATGAAGGGTGGTGTGCAAAAAATCAACTTACAGAAGTAGATGAAATTTTTTATCAAAACAATCACCAAAAAACAACTACACAATATTTAACAGAGGCTGAATATAATCATCAAATAATACATATTCCATCAGGTTCTTTTATTGGCTGTTTAAATAATTATCAATTAAATATTGGAAATACAAATTTTGTTTTTAAAGAAAATTTTTCAAACACTTCTAAAATATCTATTGAAGAAATTATGTTTTCTTATTTGAATACTCCTTATTTATGGGGTGGTAAAAGTGTTTTTGGAATTGATTGTAGTGGCTTTGTTCAACAAGTATATAAAACATTAAAAGTATTATTAAAAAGAGATGCCTATCAACAAGCAGAACAAGGAATATCTGTTGGTTTTTTACAAGAAGCTATAATGGGAGATTTGGCTTTTTTTGATAATGAAGAAGGAAGAATAATTCATGTAGGAATACTATTAAATGAAGAAACAATAATTCATGCCTCTGGCAATGTAAGAATTGATAAAATAGATAATGTTGGTATTATTAATTTTCAAACAAAACAACGAACACATAATTTAAGAATTATTAAAAGAATATTGTAATAAATGTATTTTGCACTTATCTTTAAATATTGAATAAAATTTTTAATCATTTAACTCATCATAAATATGTTTTCAAAAGCAGCTGAGTATGCTATTAAAGCTATGATATACATAGCAGATAAATCTAGTGAGATAAAAAAAATTAGTGTTGTAGAAGTTGCAAAAGGAATTAATGCACCAAAACCTTTTACAGCAAAAATTTTACAAATATTGGCAAGAAAAAAAGTTCTTAGATCTATCAAAGGACCAAGAGGGGGTTTCTATTTAAAAAGTCAAGATTTAGAACAATCTGTTGCTCAAATTATATATGCAATAGATGGCAATATTCCATTTAATAATTGTGTATTAGGCTTACACGTTTGTTCAGAAGAAAACCCTTGCCCCCTGCATCATCAATACAAAGAAATTAGAAAAGATATTATTGATATGATAGAGAATAATACACTTTCTGAATTTATTGTTAAGCTAAGAAGAGGTGAAATTTATTTGATGAATTTAAATTAATTCTTTAAAGATTATTGTTGCCTTTAAGTTTTTTGTTTTATTGAGAAAAGAGTAAAAAACTGTTTTTAACTTACTACTTTTACAAGCAAATAAATACTTTGGAAAATATTGTAATTACTATTGCTCATACTTTATTTATAAAGCAAATTCCTTTTTGTTTATATCGTTTTCCTTTAGAAACAAAACTCAATATAGCAATAGACGAAAATTATTTACCAAACTCTTCAAAAGAAACTTTTTGGTTAGCACCTTTTTACAATAAATCAGATGATGAAAATATTTTTTTATCAGTATTGTCAGATGAATTTCTCAACGAAAAATTTCTGCATCAACTGCAACAACTACCACAATCAACTACCACAATTAATTATGATATTCCAAAAGAAACAACAAGAGAAGAGTATAATAAATCGTTTGATGCTTACATAAAAAATATTCAGTCAGGAAAAATTCATAAAGCAATTTTATCAAGAGTGTTATATGAAAATAAGCCTGAAAACTTTGATGTATTTGAATGTTTTAAACAATTAGCTACATCTTATCAAAACACATTTGTACATATATCTTTGCATTCTAAATCTGGTATTTGGTTAGGTGCAACGCCTGAATTATTAATTAAAAAAACAGATACAAATATTGCTATTATGGCACTTGCTGGTACACAAGCAAAAAATAATTCAGGTAATTACACTTGGCGACAAAAAGAAATACAAGAACATGTAATGGTAGGTAAACATATTGAAGAAGTTGCAGAAAAGTTTCATTGTACTTTGATTGAAAAAATTGAACCACATACTGTACAAGCTGCTTATGTAGTGCATTTAAAAACAGATTATGTTTATAAAGAAAATATAAATTTTAATTTGAAAAATTTTTTACATGCACTTCATCCTACACCTGCAATTGGTGGTTTACCTATTAAAGAAAGCATTGAATGTATTTTGCAAAATGAAACTTATGATAGAAAATATTATTGTGGTTTTATAGGAACAACTAATTTTTCAACACAAGCAGATTTGTATATTAATTTAAGATGTATGCAAATAGGTGAAAATAAAATTGCTATTTATGTTGGTGGAGGAATTACTGCATCATCAAATGTAGATGAAGAATGGAAAGAAACAGAATTGAAAAGTAAAACAATGTTAGCAATAATTCATGCTGCTTAAATTTAATAGAAATGATTTTATCAAATAAAAAAGGAGTTCAACACATTGTAGCAGCATTAGCTGAATTGGGTTTAAAGGAAATTATTATTACACCAGGTTCAAGAAATGCTCCTTTGGTTCTATCATTTAACAGACACAAAAACTTTTGCTGTACAAGCATTAGAGATGAAAGAAGTGCAGCATTTTTTGCATTAGGCAAAGCAATAGAATTAAAACAACCTGTTGCTGTTTTATGCACAAGCGGTACAGCTGCTTTAAATTTTTCTCCTGCTATTGCAGAGGCATATTATCAAAAAATTCCTTTGATTGTTCTTACTACAGACAGACCAAAAGAATGGATTAATCAAGGTGATGGACAAACTATTCATCAATCCAATATTTACAAAAATTTTATTCAAAAATCTTATGACATTAATGGAGATGCAAATACTGAAAATGATATTTGGTACATTGAAAGATGTTTAAGCGAAGGCTTTTCTATTGCAACAAATACTCAAAAAGGTCCTGTACATTTTAATATTTTTCTTAACGAACCTCTGTATCAAACCTTAGAAGTTAATCATATAAAAACAAAAGTTTTTAATACTGAAAAATTAAACTATCACTTACCAAAATTAACTTTAGAAAAATTTATCAAACAATTTTCTGAAAGTAAAAAAGTGATGATTTTGATGGGGCAACATTTCTTACATAAACCACTAAATACTTTACTTTCAAAGTTGGCACAATTTGAAAATGTTGTTGTTTTAACAGAATCAACTTCAAATATGCATCATCCATTATTTATTGAAAATATTGATAGGTGCATCACTGGCTTAAGTGAAGAAAACTTAAAAGAACTTTCACCAGATTTATTAATAACTTTTGGCGGTGCAATAGTTTCTAAAAGAATTAAAACTTTATTAAGAAAACATAAGCCAGCACTTCATTGGAATATTGATGAGTATGATGCTACAATGGACACTTATCAATGCCTCACAAACGCCATTCAAATTTCTGCTTATAATTTTTTAGAACAGTTTTGTACAGATACTTTGCAATCAACTCAATCAAATTATCAAGCAAAATGGCAAGCATTGCAGCAACTAAAAAAGGAATTACATCAAGCATTTTGTAATGAAGCAGCATACAGTGATTTTTTTGTATTTAAAAAAATATTTGAAAATTGTTCTTCCAACATAAGCCTACATATTGGCAATAGTTCTCCAATTCGTTATGCTCAATTATTTGATAACACACATATTGCAGAAACATGGAGCAATAGAGGCACAAGTGGTATAGATGGTTGCTCAAGCACTGCAATGGGTGCTGCTGTTGCATCTCCTAACAAACAATTTGTTTTAATTACAGGAGATGTTTCTTTTTATTACGACATCAATGCATTTTGGAATGAGCAAGAAATTAACAATTTGAATGTTATTTTAATAAACAATAGTGGTGGAGGAATTTTTAGAATTATTGAAGGACCAAATTCTATAGAAGAAAGAAGTGAGTTTTTAGAAACTGCTATGCAATCAAATGCAGAAAATATTGCAAAACATTTTCAATGGAATTATTTATCAATCAAAAATGAAAATGAGTTAGATGAGAAATTAAAAATATTCTTTAGCTCATCTACTAAAAAATCTATTTTAGAAATTTTTACAGATGCTGCAATAAATCCAGTAGTTTTAGAAATGTATTGGAAATTTTTAAACAAATAAAATGATATGAATAACATTGCTTGGCAAACAATAAAAGAATATAGCGACATTACTTTTAAGCAATGTAATGGTGTAGCAAGAATCGCTTTTAATCGTCCAGAAGTAAGAAATGCTTTTCGCCCAGAAACTGTTTCTCAAATTTTAGAAGCATTAATTATTTGCCACGAATCTCAAGAGATTGGTGTGGTTTTAATTAGTGCAGAAGGTCCTTCTCTTAAAGATGGAGTATGGGCTTTTTGTTCTGGTGGAGATCAAAGAGTTCGTTCTAAAACAGGTTATAAAGGAGGCGATGGCATTAACAGATTTAATATTTTAGATGTACAACGACAAATTCGTTTTATGAATAAAGTAGTTATTGCTGTTGTACCAGGTTGGGCTGTTGGTGGTGGTCATAGTTTACATGTTGTTTGTGATTTAACTTTAGCAAGTAAAGAAAATGCAATTTTTAAACAAACAGATGTAAATGTTGCAAGTATTGATGGAGGCTTTGGCTCTGCATATTTAGCAAGACAAGTTGGACAAAAACGTGCAAGAGAAATATTTTTTTTAGGTCGTTCTTACTCTGCACAAGAAGCTTATGAAATGGGAATGGTTAATGCAGTTGTACCTCATAACGAATTAGAGCAAACAGCTTATCAATGGGCACAAGAAATTTTATCTAAAAGTCCTACTGCAATTAAAATGACCAAGTTTGCATTTAACTTAATTGATGATGGTTTGATAGGACAACAAGTTTATGCAGGCGAAGCTACTCGTTTAATTTATGGTACAGATGAAGCAGAAGAAGGAAGAAATGCTTTTTTAGAAAAAAGAAAACCCAACTTTAAAAAATTTCCTAAATACCCATAACATTTTTTATGGCATCAGTTTCTGCATGGCTACTTAGCTTTAGATTACATACATTGCCCTTATCATTTTCTTCTATTTTTGTAGGAAGTTTTTTGGCTGCATACCACCATAGTTTTAATTGGCTAATATGTATTACTGCCATTTTCACTACACTATTCTTACAAATTTTAAGCAACTTAGCCAACGATTATGGTGATGCAGAAAGTGGCGTAGATAACCAAGAAAGAATTGGTCCAAAACGTAGTTTGCAAGCAGGTATTATTACAAAAAAGCAAATGAAATATGCTATCATTATTTTTATTATACTGTCTTTAATATCTGGTATTACACTAATCATTATTTCTACAAAAGAATTTATATCTACAAAATCAATACTTCTGTTTATCATTGGCATAGCTGCAATAATGGCTGCTATAAAATATACTATGGGCAAAAATCCTTATGGCTATGCAGGTTTTGGCGATTTGTTTGTATTTATTTTTTTTGGATTGGTTGGTGTTTTAGGAACTTATTTTTTATACACCCATAAAATAAATTTAATAGAATTTTTACCCGCTATTTCTATTGGCTGTTTTAGTACTGGTGTTTTAAACCTAAATAATTTAAGAGATAGAATAAATGATGCAGCTTTTGGCAAAAAAACTTTAGTAGTAAGAATGGGTTATCAAAAAGCAAAATATTACCATGCTATTTTATTAATAATAGGTATGTTAAGTACAATATTTTATACATGGCATATTACTTCATCTCCAATTAAATGGTTGTTTATTATATCTTTTATTGGAATAATAAGAAGCATTATGGTTGTTTTTAAAAATGATAATCCTACTTCATTATATCCTGAATTAAAATCATTATCATTAAGCACCTTAGTTTTTTCAATACTTTTTGGTATTGGGTTAATTTTTTAATTTTTCTCCGAGAGTTTTCTCCCCTTCTTTGAAGGGGTTAGGGGTAGTTTGAGAAAATCAGAAATACGAAGTTCTAAATCCGAAAAACTAAAAAAAAATCTAAAAATTAAAACTTGTAAACTTATTTTAGGATGATACAATTAATAAAGTTTTAGTAAATTCGTAAAAATTTTTTTATGTCAACAACAGCTATTGATAATGAGTTGCAAAAAAAAATAGCCACACTAAGCGATATACAAAAAGAATCTTTACTCAAATTAATAGACTCTTTTACTGATGAAGCAGATATTGATATTGCTGCTTATAATCAAGAGTTGGAAGAAGCAAACAAGGAAATAGAACAAGGCAATTTTTTATCACACAAACAAGCTCTGAAATTAATTAATGACTAATGAGAAGGAAATAGTTTGGGGAGTAACTGCTGCAAAACAGTTTAAAGAAGCCATTGATTATATAGGAGAAAGTTCTGTTCAAAATGCACAGAATGTAAAAACAATTTTGCTCAAACAAATTCAAAGATTGCTTGTTTATCCTGAAATGTATTCTTTAGACAAGTATAAGCAAAACAATGATGGTAATTATAGGGCTTTTGAAAAATATCATTTACGAATATCCTATTATATAACAGAAAAGCAAATAAGAATATTAAGAGTAAGGCATACGAAAAGAAAACCTTTGAAGTACTAATTTTTTTTCTCCCCTTCTTTGAAGGGGTTAGGGGTAGATTAGTAAAAACTAAACTCTAAAATCTAAATCTAAAAACTAAACCTCCGAGTTATTTCCCCTTCTTTGAAGGGGTTAGGGGTAGTTTGAGAAAATCAGAAATACGAAGTTCTAAATCCTAAAAACTAATATCTTCTTCTTATACAGCTACTCATTAACCTGTTGATATATTAATTTTGTTGCTTTACAATATGAAAGCATACTTCAAAAAATATACTTTACAATTTAAGTTGCCAAGTGGTACTTCTCGTGGTGTATTGCACACAAAAGATACTTATTTTATTTTCTTACAACATAATAATAAAACAGCTATTGGAGAGTGTAACAGATTTGTAAATCTTTCTTATGATGATAAACCAAACTATGAAGGAAAATTGCAAGAAGTGTGTAAAAGATTACCCAATGAAAAAGAAAATATTTTACAGGAATTAATAGAATATCCATCTATTTATTTTGGTGTAGAAATGTTGTTAAAAGATTTTGAGAATGGATGTGAAAGAATTTTATTTCCTGAAGTAATAAAAGAAGATGGTTTTCATATTCCTATAAATGCTCTTATTTGGATGGGTTCTAAATCATCAATGCAAAAACAAATTGCAGATAAATTAAAAATAGGTTATACATCTATAAAACTAAAAATTGGGGCAATAGATTTTGAAACAGAATTGGATTTAATAAAATTTATTCGTAAACAATTTAATGTTAATGAAGTTGAAATAAGATTAGATGCAAATAGTGCTTACACATTTAATGATGCAAAAGAAAAATTACAACAACTTGCAGCATTTCATATATCATATATAGAGCAACCAATTAAAGCTGGTCAATGGCAAGAAATGGCTGCCTTATGTGAATCAACTCCTATAAAAATTGCATTAGATGAAGAACTAATCGGTGTAATAGAAACACAACAAAAAGAAAATTTAATAAACACTATTCAGCCACAATTATTAATCTTAAAACCTGCATTAATTGGAGGTTTTAATGGAACAAATCAGTGGAAAAGTTTAATAGAAAAAATTAATGGTTCTTGGGTTATCACTTCTGCATTAGAAAGTAATATTGGGTTAAATGCTATTGCACAATACACAGCTTTGGGTTATACTTCTTTTGCACAAGGGTTAGGCACAGGACAATTATACACTAACAATATTCCATCTCCTTACACTACTGATGTAAATGGATTGCACTATAACAAAAACAAAAATTGGGATGTAAGTTTGCTGCAATGAATTATAAAAACTATACAACATTAACTATTAATGACAACCAATTACAAGGCAATGCAATAGTTGATTTTTGTTTTCAACAACAAGAAGAATATTTTAAAGCTATTGGTTTGTTTATACAAGAATGGTTGAACGATTCACCTACGATTACTTTACAAACAAGTGGTTCTACAGGCAATCCAAAATTGATAGAAGTATTGAAAGAACAAATGCTGGCAAGTGCTGCAATGACTGCAAAATATTTTCAATTTCAAAAAAATCAAACAGCATTACTTTGTTTACCTACTCAATATATTGCTGCAAAAATGATGATTGTAAGAGCATTGTATAGTCAGTTAAATTTAATTTGTATAAAGCCTTCATCAAATCCTTTACAAAACTTACCAAAAAATAAAATAATAGATTTTGCACCATTAACACCTATGCAATTAAATAATGTAAACAACACTATTGGTATAAAAAAAATTTTATTAGGTGGTTCAACTATAAGCAAGGAGT
The DNA here is from genome assembly GCA_051715485.1 of Chitinophagales bacterium. Lineage (GTDB taxonomy): Bacteria > Bacteroidota > Bacteroidia > Chitinophagales > Chitinophagaceae > UBA1930. The sequence continues at coordinate 3,911 of JBPXJV010000002.1, read as the reverse complement.
TAGAAAATAATTTACAAAATATTTCAGCAGAAGTGTATCATAGTTATGGTATGACAGAAACTTTAAGTCATATTGCTATAAGAAAATTAAATGGAAAAAATGTATCTAAATACTTTGAAGCATTAGATGGGGTAAGTTTTACAAAAGATGAAAGAGATTGTTTAATTATTAAAGTTTCTTTTTTATCATCAGCAATCATAACTAATGATGTAATTGATTTGAAGGATGAACACACATTTATTTGGAAAGGCAGATGGGATAATGTTATTAATAGTGGAGGAGTAAAATTATTTCCTGAACAAATAGAGCAACAACTTCATCAATTTATAAAAGATTTATTTTTTGTTTTTGGAAAAAATGATGCGTTGTTAGGGGAAAAACTTTGTTTAGTAATTGAAGCAGAAAAATATTCAACAGAAAAATTAAATAAGTTGCAAGAAAATATTCAAACCGCATTAAAGAAATATGAGCAACCCAAAGAATTTTTTTTTATTAAACATTTTCCTAAAACAGCTTCAGAAAAAATTCAAAGAAGTAACGTTATAGCATTATTGAAGAATAATACTACTTTATAATTTCATTTCTTAGTTATTACTTTAATATTCTTGTAAAAGAATTTTTATTCAATAAATTTATTGATACTTTTAAACAAATTTTTTTGATAAATATGAATACAAAACCAACTATTAGTTATGCAAATCAGCTTGCTATTTTATTAGGATTAATAGGCGTTGCATTTATTGTAGCTTCTTTAGCAGCAGCAGGTATGTGGGTTGTTCTTACAGGTAAAAGTCTTTTTGCAATGGAAAAAGATATGCTAAATCCTGCTTTTGCAAATGCAGCAAAATGGGTACAATTAATAGCAGCATTTATTATGTTTTTTGTTCCTGCAGTTGTTTTTGCAAGAATTGTTAATCGTAATCCTTTAGAGCAATTAGGTTATACATCTTTAATAAGTGGCAAACAATTTTTTTTAGTGATTTGTATTGCTCTTACTGCAATGGCTTTAAGTGGGGCTTTAGGCACACTAAATGAAATGATTCCAATACCAGCAAGCTGGACAGCTAAATTTAAAAAGGCAGAAGAGGCTTATAACCAACAAGTAATGACTATTGCTAAAATGAGTAATTGGAAAGAGTATGTTTTTTCATTAGTTGTTATAGCACTTGCACCAGCAATATTTGAAGAAACTTTGTTTAGAGGAGCTATACAAAGGTTGATGCATAACTGGTTTAAAAATATGTGGGTAGCAATTATTATTACTTCTATTATTTTTAGTTTAGTGCATTTAAGTTATTACGGTTTTTTAGCAAGAACCGCATTAGGAATTATTTTAGGGTTAATTTTTTATTATAGTAGAAATATTTGGTTGAATATTTTAGCTCATTTTTTAAATAATGCAATTGCTGTTTCTATACTGTATGTAATAAGTAAAAAAGGGGAGAACCCTGAAAAAGCTTTAAACGAAAATTTTCCATTAGTGTATGGATTAATGGCTCTTATAGTTATTATACTATTGATAAAATTGTTTAAAAAAGAAAGTAGTTTTATTGGTGCAAACAATTTGCCTGATGGCTCACCAGCAACAATTCAAAGTGATAATCCTTTTATGTAATGAAGAATTGGTTTTTATTATATAGTACAAAAAATATAATGGAAGCAAGTATTATACAAGGTATGCTGGAGGAAAACCAAATACCTGTTCAAATATTAAATAAGTTAGATAGTAGCTATCCTGTTTTTGGTGATATTGAATTGTATGTACCAATGCATTTAAAAGAATTAGCACAAACTCTTTTACAAAAAGGATTGTTGAATTAGAATCAATTATTTTTCAGAGAAAAAATTCAATAACTTATCAAATACAAAAGTATTTTGTTGATATTATTTATTCATACTTGCTAAAAACTCTTCATTATCTTTAGTTCCTCTCATTCTTTTTAAAAGGTCATTCATAGCCTCTTCAGTATTCATATCATTTATATAAAGGCGTAAAATATTCATACGTTTTAGAACATCTTCAGATAATAATAAATCATCTCTACGAGTAGATGAAGAAACTAAATCAATAGCAGGATAAATACGTTTATTAGCAAGTCTTCTATCAAGTTGCAATTCCATATTTCCTGTTCCTTTAAATTCTTCAAAAATTACTTCATCCATTTTGCTACCAGTTTCTATTAATGCAGTAGCAAGAATGGTTAATGAGCCACCATTTTCTATTTTACGAGCAGCACCAAAAAATTGTTTTGGTTTTTGCATTGCATTAGCTTCAACACCACCACTTAAAACTTTACCACTACTTGGAGCAACTGTATTGTGTGCACGTGCCAAACGTGTAATACTATCTAATAAAATAATTACATCGTGTCCACTTTCTACTAAACGTTTTGCTTTTTGTAAAGCAATAGTAGAAACCTTTACATGTTTTTCTGCTGGCTCATCAAATGTAGAAGCAATTACTTCTGCTTTTACACTACGTTCCATATCTGTTACTTCTTCTGGTCTTTCATCAATTAATACAACCATTAAATAACATTCAGGATGATTGGCTGCAATAGCATTAGCTACTTCTTTTAACAACATTGTTTTACCAACTTTTGGTTGAGCCACAATTAAACCACGTTGTCCTTTACCTATTGGTGTAAATAAGTCCATCATTCTTGTACTATAATTTGTAGGACTTGTAAACAGATTTAATTTTTCGTATGGAAATAAAGGTGTTAAATAATCAAAAGGGATTCTATCTCTAACCTCATCTGGTTTTTTATTATTGATAGTATCAACTTTTAATAAAGCAAAATATTTTTCTCCTTCTTTTGGAGGACGAATAGAGCCTGCAACTGTATCACCTGTTTTTAATCCAAATAATTTTATTTGAGATGGTGAAACATAAATATCATCAGGAGATGAAAGATAATTATAATCACTACTACGCAAAAAGCCATAACCATCTGGCATCATTTCTAAAACGCCTTCACTGGTAATTACACCATCAAATTCTATATTAAATACAGGTTCTCTTTTTTGTTGTTGATAGTGAGGTTTGTGTTGTGTAGTTGGTAGAGGCTGTTCTGTTTGTTCTACTTCTTCAACCTCATCTTCATTAACTTCATCATTTCCTGTTGCCATTAATATTTGTTCAGCTAATTTATTTAATGAACCATCATTGTTTGTATTATCAGCATTTATAGTTGCATCATTTTCTTTAATATCTGATACTTCTGGTTTGGTTTTTTTAGCCTTAATAATAGGTTTCTTTTCTACAACTTTAGGAGCTTCTTGCATTATTTCAGCTTCTTCTGTAATATTAGCAGTTGAAGTTTTAATTGCTTTTCTTGTTCTCGGCTTTTTGGTTTTAGAATCAGTAGTTTCGCTGGCTTTTACAGCTTGACTATCTAAAATTTTATAAATAAGCTCTTGCTTATCTAATTTTTTTGCATTACTTATTTTCAAATCTTCTGCTATATCTAAAAGTTCAGGTAGTAGCATGTCGTTTAATTGCAAAATGTCGTACATATATTGACGTTAATTATAAAAATGAGGGGTTTGAAAAATATTCGGTTTAAATAACAAAAATGAACAGTTAAAATAAAAATTGATAGTGCTGATAATTTGGAAAAAATATAAACTGATGTGTTTGGAGATAATTTCTGAGAACCAATCAGCCCGTTTCCGATGCAATGTTAAGAAAGGTTTTTGAAAAAAAAATATTTTTTTTCACTACTGTCCGGTAAAAATATGAGTTATTGAATAATTGTTTGATATTCAAACATTATTGTCCGACAAAAAAATAAAAGGGTAGCATTTCTGTTACCCTTTTTGTTGTTTTGAAGTTACTACGCTTTAAAACTATGAATCAAAGTAACAATTATTTCGGACAGCATTTATTTTCTCAGTTAATTTCTTTG
>JBPXJV010000001.1:0-79461 GCA_051715485.1 Chitinophagales bacterium | reverse complement strand
AAAAGCAGATGCAGGAGAAGACAGAACTATTACAGCAGGAGACAGCACTTATATAGGTAGCTATATTAATGGCATTAATAACATTACATGGTATAATGCAGCAGGTAATATAATAGCCACAGGCATACCTGGTATGTATGTTCAGCCTACAACAAGTACCTTTTATGTAATAGAGCAAAATGTGTGTGGGCAGTATAGTAGAGATACAGTGAATGTAAATGTAGGAGTGGTACCATTAATAATTGTTAATTATCAATTGTTAATTATTAATGAGGGTGTAGTAAATAAATGGACAACTGCTAATGAAATTAATGTTTCTCACTTTAATATTCAAAGAAGCAGTAATGGAACAGAATTTTATACCATAAATACAGTAAACGCAAATAACAAAATCTACAATGAATATAGTGTTACGGATTTGCAGCCTTTGAATGGAAGAAGTTATTATAGAATAGAAGCAGTAGATAAAGACGGAAAAATTACTTATAGTAAAACGCTGCAAATAACCCTAAACATTAAACCTGAAACTTTAAACATTTATCCCAACCCTGCAAAAAATGTGGTAAATGTTATTGGTAAAAACATACAACAAATAAGCATTATTGATTTTACAGGAAGAACATTAATACAGCAAAACTTCAATAATACCAATAACGTAAAATTGAATATTGAAAATTTAAGTAAAGGAATTTATTTGTTGAAAGTGGTAGATGTAAAAGGAAATATGCAAACTAAAAAATTGATTGTAGAATAAATGCTTCAATTTTCATGTTGCTATCCTAAAATTTCTTGTAAAATATGTAGGCTTTTCATGTTGTTATAATCGTGGATGTGTAAAGAAAAATATTGTTGTAAGTGTTGTAATATCGTTCTTCTTATATTGCCATTTAGTTGTATATTTTCTACCTCATTATACAAATTGATGTTGTTTATTTGGCTAATGGTTTTTGCTGCAATATCGTTTGTGTAATAATGATGAGCAGGAATTTCTTGTACAAATTTTCCTTCTTTAAAATCAAGTATAGGAGTTTCTGTATTACATGTTCCTTGAATTTTAAATCCTAATTCGCTGCAATAATGTAAGGTAAAATATATGGGCAAATTACTTACTAAAGTATTGCTGCCTTTATCTATTTGTTGTAAAGTATTTTCTACTAAATAAAATAATTCAGGATTGGCTTCTGGTTGTTTTAAGCTTTGTTGCAACAATTCTATAATATACATAGCAACAGCATTACGAACTACATCTGAAAAAATATTTGTATATACAGTATGCCAATGAAAGCTTTTTACAAACTGTATATTTTTTAATGGATGATGATATACCTGCATTTCTAAAATAGCAGCAGGTTGAAAACAATTTGCTTTAAAAGGTGTTTTTTTAGAAAAGGTTCTTACTCCTTTTACCATATAGCTTTGAATACCAAATAATTCTGTGTAAACAGTAGCAATAATGCTTGTTTCGCCATATTTTACTGTACGTAATACAATGCCTTTGGTATGATGAATTTGCATGAAATTCTAAATAAGATTATGTTCATAGGCATATTTAATTAACCCTATAACACTGCTTGTATCTGTTTTTCTAAAAATATTTTTTCTATGTGTTTCTACTGTTCTTTCACTAATAAATAATTGATTGGCTATTTCTTTATTAGAATATTCTTTTTCTATTAGTTTTATTATTTCAATTTCTCTTGAAGTAAGGTTAGTGCTTTCATTTTCTTTTTGCATATTACTAAAGCGTTGTAACTCGTTCAACACTTCTTCGCTAAAATAAATACCCCCATTGGCTATTTTTTCTATTGCATGAATTAATTCGTTTTTACCAATATTTTTTAAAACATATCCCGAAATATCAGCATCTTCTATCATTCCATTTACAATATGTCCTTGTCCACTCATACTTAAAGCTAAAATTTTTATTGCAGGAAAATTTGCTTTTACTTGTTTGGCTAAATCTTGTCCATTCATGGCTGGCATTGCAATATCTGTAAGTAGAATATGTATGTCAATTTCTTTTAGTTTTTCAAGCATTTCTATACCAGATGTTGCAGTAGCTACAATATGAATATTATGATACCCTTCTAATAAAGATGTTATTCCATCAATTACAATTTGATGGTCATCTACAATAGCAATATTTGTTTTTTGGGGTTTCATAATATTTTAAGAATAATGTCAAAATAAACACATTTTTTATCAATACTTAAATACTGTTTATAATTACCTAAAAATTATTTGGTTACAGGTATATGAATTGCAACCAAAGTTCCTTTATTATGTGCAGAACTCCATTCTACTATTCCTTTTAAAAATGCAACACGTGTTTTAATATTTTTTAATCCAATGCCTTCGCTACTGCTGTTTGGGTTGGTATTAAATCCTTTACCATCATCTTCAATTGTTACGGCTATTTCGTTATTATCATTTATTACAGAAATATCTAAATTTTTTGCCTGTGCATGTTTTAATACATTATTTACACACTCTTGAATTATTCTGTACAATATAGTTTCTGTATTACTTTCTAATCTTTTTTGTAAGCCTTCGGTATATAAATTAATTTTTAAAACATTATTATTTATTTGGTTTAAAAGTTGTTTTAAAGCTTCTTCTAAACCTGTTTTTAACAATGCACTTGGCATCATACTATGGCTAACATTTCTTACTTCTTTACATCCTTCATCTACCATATTTAATATTTTTTGGTAGGTATTTTCTTGTTCTTTAGATGTAAAAGGGATTTCGGCATGTATGGCACTTAAATTCATTTTTACTGCACTCATTAATTGTCCAACGCCATCGTGTAAGTCTTCTGCTATTCGTTTTCTTTCATTTTCTTCTGCTTGTAAAATAGCAGATGCTGTTAATTCTTGTTCTTTTAAAATAGCTTGCTGTATTTGTTTTTCTTTATATAGTTTGTACCTTCTGTATAAAGAATACATTAACCATATAATTAATAAAGAAATTATGACAATAACAGTAAGCAATATATTTTTTCTATTATTAACTAACCTTTCATTATTTAATTCAAGCTGGTTTATTTTTTTTTCTCTATTTAAAACAACAATTTGAGTTTCCTTTTCTGTAGAGTCAAGCCTTTGCCTTAGTATTAATTCATTTTGCTCTTTTAATGATAAATTATTTGCAGCAATTAATAATTCATTTTGCGATAGCAATAATTTTTGTTTTGATATGTCGTATAAATTTTTGTTGATAGATGCTTGTTGTTGTTCAATTAATTTTTCTTTTTGTGCTGTATTGTATTTTGTTTCTAATTCACTGAATTTGCTACTCATATCGTTGTTGTATAACGAATCTTTGTAAGCAGCATATTTTTTATAATAAGTTAATGATGCTGTAGCATCGCCAAGTTTTTCAAATAATTTAGATTTTGTTTGATAAATTGTAACCAACTCTGGTCTTGTATTTACGGCATTTGCAGCAATGCTTTCTGCTAAGTTTAAAACTTGTTTTGCAGAGTCGTAACTTTTTAATTCTATTAAAATTGAGCCTAAGTTATTTAAGCAACTTACTCTTCCTTTAGAATCATTTTGAGCAGTTCTTATTGAGTAAGATTCAAGAATATTTTTCTTAGCATCTTGTAGCTTATTTAATTTGAGTTGTAAACTTCCAAGATTATTTAACCCATTGGCTAAATATTCTTGATTGCCCATTTCTCTTGATAATGAAATAGCATTGTTATAATATTCTTCTGCCTTTAAATAATCTTCTTTTATTTTATAAATGTTGGCAATATTTATGTAAGACTGTACTAAGCCACTTTTGTCGTTTAATTTTTTCTTAATTGCAAGAGATTGATTGTGGTATGTAAGAGCTTCATCTAACCTACCCATATTTTGTTGTAAAATGCCAATATTGTTTAGTGAATAAGAAATGCCTATTGCATAATTTTCTTTTTCAAAAAGCACTAAAGCATTTTGTTGATTATTTAAAGCATCGCTAAATAACCCTTGTTTTTGATAAACTATTCCAATTTTATTATACAGTTTTGCAACGCCTAAATCATCGTTCAAAGTTCTACGAATTTTTAAAGATTCGTTGTACAAATAAATAGAAGAATCATATTGTTCTTTATCGTAGTAAATAATGCCTAAATCATTATATACTTGTGCAAGACCAGAAGAATAATTTATTTTTTTGCCTAATGCAATTCCTTTGTTTCCATAGTAAATGGCTTTTTCTCTATTTACTAATCTGTATTGCCAAGTAAGCTCACTATAAGTTTTTACTAAAGAAGAATCGGTTTGTGTTTTAATAATATTTTCAAGACTATCAATAATACGTTTATTCTTTTGTGCTTTTAAATTAAACACACATACTGATATTGAAAAGATTATTAAGGCTAATTTCTTCATTCTTAAAACTACTTTAATTATAGATTATTTTTATGCCTGTTTTTCATATAAATTATGCTAAAAATTTTCAAAGCCTAATACTTCCTTCATTGAAAAAATACCTTTTTTATCTTTAATATACTCTGCTGCTAATATGGCTCCTTTAGCAAAACCTTGTCTGTTATGAGCAGTATGAATTATTTCTATTTCATCTACAGATGATTGGTATTTTACATTATGTGTGCCTGTTACTGTATCAATTCTTTTAGAAATTATTTGTAATTCATCTGCTTTTACAGTGTGCTTATTAACCCATTTTTCTTTATTAATTGTATGCTGTAAAATTTCTTCTGCTAAAGTAATTGCAGTGCCACTTGGAGCATCTTTTTTTTGTGTATGATGAATTTCTTCTATCATTACATTATAATCTTGATGGTTACTCATTAGTTTTGAAAGAAAAATATTTAATTCAAAAAATAAGTTTACGCCTATACTAAAATTACTTGCAATTAATAATGAGGTATTATGCTGTTTGCATAATTGCTCAAAAGTTTCTTTATTATTTAACCAACCTGTAGTTCCACAAACCACTGGAACACCAGCATGTAAGCATTTTACAATATTATTAAAGGCACTATTTGGGTTCGAAAATTCTATAGCAACATCAGCTTGTTGAATTGCTTGAGTTGTAAACTCGTTTAGATTATTGGTTTGTATTTTTAATACTATTGAATGACCTTTTGCTATTGCAATTTCTTCTATAGCTTTTCCCATTTTACCATATCCTATTAAAGCTATTTTCATATTTAATTAGTTTTTGAATGTTTGAATTAAAGTTATAGAATTTCTATAAACAATTATCTAACATTTACAATACGTGGAGCAGGTTTTTTAAAATTGAAAACTAAGCTGATGCCTTTTGAATGATATATTGGATTAATGGCTGGTTTAATTTGCATTGATAGATTATCACTAACATCAAACTCTTTTAAATGTGCAAAAACAGTAGCATCTACAACATTTAAACCCCAAGCAACTACAAACCACAATACTGAATAGTCTCTCTCTTTTCTAAAAGTGTTTCTAAATGTTTGTAGTGAGCTTAAACTAAATCCTTGAAGCTTTGGATGGATGTATTGTAAGTTGTCTTTATCTTCTTGTGAGGCATTTGGTTGAGATGCTTTATACAACAAATCGTAAGCTGTTTTGGTACGGTTATACCAGTTGTTATTGTAAATAAAAGTTGCTGTGGGTACTGCTAAAACGCCATAAATAACGGGTATTTTCCAATACTCTTTATTATAAGCCTGCCCCCAACCTGGTAATATTGCTGAACGTAAAGTTGCTTTACGTGGGTTATGTTTTGTTTTGATAGATAATTTTTTTACTGTACTATCATTTTTTGTTTCTGCTAAAATGGGCTTATTGGGTAATGGAGTAATTGAATCGTTGCTTTGAATAGAAGTGGTATAATTGCTATTATTTTTTTGTGCAAAAATTACTACTGCATTGCAGAAAAAAATAAACAGCAATATGCTTTTAAAAATATTCATGATAAATATTAGCCAACAACAACATTCATTAAATCTAAAATTTTATTTAACTCTTGTAATGAGTAATACTCTAATGTAATGCTGCCATAACCTTTTTTGTTGTGTACTAATTTGGCTTTTGTACTAAAGTGTGAAGCTAAGTTATCTTCAATTTTTTTATATGCTGGAGATAATTCATTTTTTGCAGAAGATTTAACAGGTTCGTTGCCTTTGTATAATTTTCTTACAAGCTCTTCTGTTTGTCTTACACTAAGTTGCTTATTTTTAATTTCATTAAAAATATATAGTTGTTTATCTACAGTTTCTATTGTAATTAATGCTCTTGCATGACCCATTGTTATTTTATTACTACGAACAGCTAATTGTATATCTGGTGGTAGTTTTAATAATCTTATATAATTGGTTATGGTGCTTCTTTCTTTACCCATTCTTTCTGCCACTTGCTCTTGTGTAAAATCTAATTCCTCCATCATTCTTTTATAACTCAAACCAATTTCAATAGCATTTAAGTCTTCTCTTTGCAGGTTTTCTAATAATGCTAATTCTAATAATTCTTTATCATTTGACTGACGAATATAAACAGGTACATCTTTTAATCCAGCAATTTTAGATGCTCTTAATCTTCTTTCTCCAGAAATTAAAATATATTTTCCATTAGTACCTTTTGTTACAGTTAATGGCTGTATAATATCATGAATTTTAATTGATGCAGCTAATTCACTTAATGCAGTTTCATCAAAATCTTTTCTTGGTTGTTTTGGGTTTAAAGAAATATCAGAAATTGGTACACGAACTATTGCAGTAGCTTGTTCTACTACACTACTTTTTAAATTACCAGTGCTGCTTTTTAAATCTTCATTAATATTAGTTAATAAGCTTCTTAACCCTTTACCAATAGCCTCTTTATTTTGTTTTGGGGTAGTCATTCTATTTTTAATTTGATGGTTTAAATGATATAAAATTGAACTGTAGAAAATTATTCTATAATTCTTTCGTTGTTGCTCATATTTGTCATATCATTTTTTTGTAAAATTTCTTTTGCAAGGTTCAAATAATTGGTTGCTCCTTTACTATCTGCATCATAAAGAATAACAGGTTTTCCAATACTTGGTGCTTCACTTAATCTTGTATTTCTATGAATAATGGTATTAAAAACCAATTCATCAAAATGTCTTCTTACTTCACTAACTACTTGATTACTTAAACGTAAACGACCATCATACATAGTCATTAAAATACCTTCTATTTGTAAGTTAGGGTTTAAACGGCTTTGAACTATTTTAATAGTATTTAATAATTTTCCTAATCCTTCTAAAGCAAAAAATTCACATTGAACAGGAACAACAACGCTATTTGCAGCTACAAGAGAATTTACAGTAATTAATCCGAGTGAAGGAGAACAATCTATAATAATGAAATCGTAATTTTCTTGTATCTCATTTAATAATTGTTTCATTACATTTTCTCTGTTAGGATAATTTATCATTTCAATTTCTGCTCCTACTAAATCAATGTGAGATGGTATAATATCCAAATTTGGAATTTCAGTTTTTAAAATTACTTCAGAAGCTTTTGCATTATTTACCATGCAATCGTAAAGACTTGTTGTAATATTTTTATCATTGAAGCCAATGCCAGTTGTTCCATTTGCCTGAGGGTCTGCATCTACAAGTAATGTTCTATATTCCAACACAGCAAGGCTTGCTGCAAGGTTAATAGCAGTAGTTGTTTTACCTACGCCACCTTTTTGATTTGCTACACCAATAATTCTTGCCATAATACTCTATTTCTACTTTGTTTTATACTATCGAGGGCTACAAATGTAAAGATTAAGATTCTTAGCAAAGAACCTAATTTTAAAGATGATTTTGAACAGTAATTTTCCCCATTTTAAACAAAGTTAAAAACACTATAACCAAAGTTGATTTAAAGGAGTTTTTAATATTGCGTTTTTAAATGATAGCCTGAAAATATTTTAAAAATATTAAGGCAAATCAACAGTATGTATTTTAGGGTTTTGAGAAGAAAAATGAACCGTAATACTATCTGTATTTATGATGATATTTTTTGTTTGAATACTATCTTCAAATGTATTTTCTGATATTTTATAGGCATATCTTAATTGTATCATAGAATCGTTTAATGCTTTTCGTTCTATAATTTTTGCTTTACAATTTTTTGTGCTTGATGAGTTACAAGCAATCAATACTATATTACCTAATATAAATAATATTAAACTAATTTTCATAAAACAATAATTCTTCTAAAATAATTACATACCTGGGAACAAGGCTCTTCCTACTTCATAGCCTTTTATGGGCCAAGGAATTGTTGCCATTATTATTAAAAAGGCAATTAAATAAAAAATAGCCGTTTTTTTAGTAGTGTTAGATTTTTTTAATGTTGAATGTCCAATAGTAATTAAAGTAATTGCTATAAGCATCCCAAAAATGTGTTCTATTGCCCAAAATCTTAATACGCCATTTTTCATTATTTCAGAAATAGGGTGTTCTTTAAAAAAGTTAAAGCCATTAGCACCAAAAAAGTATTGATATAAACCTATGAGTAATGTTAAATGAGCAGAGATAAGTAACCATAGACTTAACTTGATATTTTTACTTCCTGAGAATGCTTTAACAATGTTGATTAATAATAAAACAATAATTACCCAACGTAATAAATTGTGAAGATGTAATAAACCTGTGTACATAATTTTTTTTTCAAAACTAATGGTTATTTGTATATAAATATCTAATAAGAATTATCATCTTAAAATGTTTTGAGTTATTATGCTTAAAAGAAAAAAGCCATCAAAAAAATTGATGGCTTGAATTCCTGAAATCAGGAATGCTGTATTTACCTTTCCTTTTTATTTTTTCTGTCTTCTTGATGGGAAGAAGTTACCAGTTTTACCAAATTTAGGAGTTTCTGGAGCACCATAGTGTGTCATAGCACAACGAAATCCAATAGTGCTGCTGCTTTGAGTTTCTTCTAAGAATCTTCTTGTACCTGGACTTAACCAATAAGGTCTGTCATTCCAGCTTCCTCCTTTAATTACTCTTGATTTATCAGAAATTAAAGTAGTAGTTCCATAATTATATACAGCAGAACGTCCATCAGCAATTTGGTCTCCATCTAAATAATCTATAGCATAAGATTTTTGATAGTTACGACGTTTTCTTAATAAGCTATCTGGTTCATTTTCCATAACTACACGACCTAAAGAATCTTTAGACATTTCGCCAGAAGCTGAATCTTTTTTTATTCTTTTAAACTCATTACCTCTATAATAGTTGAAATCTTCACCTTCTAAACTTGTTAATGGTCTATAAACATCGGCAACCCACTCACTTACATTACCACTCATATTATATAAGCCAAAACCATTAGGATAAAAAGAAGTAATTTCTGAAGGTATAGCTGAACGGTCATTTAAGCCTCCTGCAACACCCATATTATCACCAGAACCTCTTTTAAAGTTAGCTAAGAAAGCTCCTTGAAAAGCACCTCTTCTTGTTGAACGTAAGTTATCATAACCAGAGTTTTGCCAAGAATATACTTGTTTGTTGGCAATAACTTCTTCTCCACGAGATTTTTCAGTTCTACGTCTTTGAGGATTTTCCATCATATATCCATAAGCTGCATATTCCCATTCTGCTTCTGTTGGTAAACGATAATCGCCATATAAAATTCCATCTTCAAATTTTGCTTGTCTTGGTTGTCCTTTAGAATCTTTTAAAGGACTGCCTTTTGTTGGAGGAGTTTTAGGATTGTATAACCCTAATAAATAAGCCTTAGTATTAAAGTTATCTTCACCAACATTGTTCATTCCACCTTTTTGATAATCTTTTGCATTGATAATTTTTTTATCAATTAAAGCTTTTTCATTTACTCTATCTGTACGCCAAATACAAAAGTCTCTAGCCTGTTTCCAAGTAACACCAACTACAGGATAGTAGTTATAACTTGGATGGCTGAAATAATATTCTACATAAGGCTCATTATAAGAAAGTTCACTTCTCCAAACTAAAGTATCTGGCTTAATGTCTTCCATTAATTTTTCATATTTTTCATCTTCGCCAAATGTATTTTGCATCCAAAACATATATTCTCTGTAATGCACATTAGCAACTTCTGTTTTATCTATAAAGAAAGAGTTTACTGTAATACGTTTTGGAATATTATTCCAATCTCCCATTACATCTTCTTGTGTTGCACCCATTGTAAAAGTACCACCTTGTACAAATACAAGCCCTGGTGCTGTTTTAATATTTTTTGGTTTAGCTACTGTAAAGCCTCCTGTTTTTTTATCATTATAAGCCCAGCCTGTTACATCTGATTTTGGTTGCTTCTTTTTTATAGCATTACAAGAAGATAAAATGCTAATTGTTGTTAACAGTAATGTACAATTTCTGATTCCTGTTGAGATTCGCATTGTTGAAAGTTTGAGTGTACTAAAACGTTGATTTTAAAAAAATATTGCCCTATTAGGAGTTGCGAATATAAAAGGAATTATTGAAATATTTTAAAGCATTTCATAAAATTTAATCTGGATTGTATAAAAAAAATTAGTTTTTAATAAAAATTAATCCTTTTATAAAAGATTTTTTTTATTTGATTTAAGGTTTGTTTTGTATTAATAATACTTATAACTATTTGATTATCAAAAATATTTATTGAAAATATTTAATAATTAAATAATTTATTACTCTTATAAATTCTTTAAAAAAGATTTTGAAAATATTTACAAAAATTATTGAAAAACTTTGAAGTGCAAATTGCTTTATAAACAAAAAGCTCCGAATAAATTCGGAGCTTTTTAGCAGAGTTTTAAAAAAATTATTTTATTAATGTCAATTCATCTATAATATGTTTTGCCCCTCCTACTTTTTCAATACACCATAAAACATAACGAACATCAACACAAATAGTTCGGTTTAAATCTTTATCAAAAGCTAATTTATGGCTTAATGCTTCTGCATTACCATCAAATGCTAACCCTATTAAATTTCCTTTTCCATCTATTACTGGACTTCCAGAATTTCCTCCTGTAATATCATTATTAGTAATAAAGTTTACAACAAGATTATTATTTGCTTTATCTGCATACTGTCCATAATCTTTGTTCTTATATAATTCTATAAGTTTAGAAGGCAAATCAAACTCATAATCTCCTTTTTTATATTTTGCAAAAAGCCCATCCATAGTTGTAAAGTAATCATACTTTACAGCATCTTTTGGAGTATAACTTTTTACATTACCATAGCTAACTCTCATTGTAAAGTTTGCATCTGGATAAGTGCTGTTCATTTTTGTTGGGTTCATTTCAAATAACCCTTTCATATACAATCTTCCTAACTCATTATTTTTAGTAACAAATTCAGAATATTTTGGTGCATAATTTTCTGTGTAGTTAGATATAAATGCTTTAGCTACTTTATAAGCAGGATCATCTACAACAGTTGCTGCACTTGGGTTTTCTGTAAAGGCTTTCCATTTTTCATCATCAAATGCCATTGTGATTTCAAATACATCTGCTGCAAACATTTTATAAGAGTTTTGTTCAATATCGTTGTATTTATTAAACAAATCTTCAAAAAAGTTTTTTGGGTGTTGCGTTTTATCTACATTACTATAAAACATAGATACAACTGCTGCTAAAATTTGTTGATCGCTTTTTTTATTTTCTTCTTTTAAAAATGCTTTTCTTGCTTCGGTTGCTTTTTCTATTGCTTTTTTAACTTCTTCTGGTTTATAATCTCTTTTAGCTAATAATCTTTCTAAACTTGCCCAACTTGAAACATAAGCTATTAATGGGCTTCCAAAAATTCCTTCATTTAAGTATTGACGAGATTTTGCATAAGGTCTCCAATTGTTGTACATTTTTTCATAATCAGCAAAAATATTTTCATATTCTGGTTTTCCTTTTGCCCAATTATTAAAAGCTTCTTCATCTTTTTGTTTTGCTCCATAAGTATCAAACTTTAGTAGTTGTCTTGTTTCTCCATCAAAAAATTTCCAATAGTTAGCAATGCTTGCATATCTACTTGCAAGTTGAAGTTTTACAGCAGGATCTTTTTTCATTTGTTCAAACATATATTTTAATCTTACTGATCTTAATTCAACTAAGCTTGGATTATTAATGTCTGTAGCTAATTTTACTCCATAAGAACTTTCATATCTGTTTGTTCCGCCAGGGTAACCAAATATCATACTATAATCACCATCTTTAAAACCTTTGATACTAACAGGTAAATGATATTTTGGTTTTAGAGGAATATTATTAAGATTAAATTTTGCTGGTTTTCCATTAGCATCTGTATATACACGAAAAACAGAAAAATCTCCTGTATGACGTGGCCACTCCCAATTATCTGTATCTCCTCCAAATTTACCAATGCTTTCTTGTGGTGTACCTACTAAACGAATATCTTTATAAACATCATAAACAAATAAAAAGAATTGATTTCCTTTAAACATACTTGCTACTACAGCATCTTTAAATTCGTCTTCTCCAACAACTTCTTTAATAGTTTTAGAAACTATTTCATTATACTTTTTTGTTCTTTCTGCTCCGGTTAAACTACCTAATTCTTTATTAATTTTTTCTGTTACATCTTCAATTCTGTTTAAGAATTTTACGTTTAATGTGGTAGAAATTTCTTTGCTTTTATCGGCAGCCCAAAATCCATCTCTTAAATAGTTTGCTTCTACAGTGCTTGCAGCAGCTATTGCTCCATAACCACAATGATGGTTTGTAAAAATTAATCCTTGAGAACTTACAATTTCTCCAGTACAACCACCACCAAAAATTACTATAGCATCTTTAATAGAAGTTTTGTTAATACTGTACAACTGTTCTGGTTTTAGCTTTAAGCCTCTTTTTACCATATCGTTGTAAACCTGTTGTCCTAATAACATAGGCAACCACATACCTTCATCTGCATAACTACGTAATACTGTTAATGCAAATACAAGTGAAATAAATATTTTTTTCATATAACAAATTTTGTGTGGCAAAGTAATAAATAAAGTGTGTACAATTACTTGTTTTTTTAAAAGCGGTAAATAATATTTTTAAAGGTTTAAAATTTATCCATAGGATTTTCATTATTATATTTTCATAAAAAAATCTCACTTGTTGAGTAGTGAGATTTTTATTAGATATTTTGAAAATTAGTATTAAACTTTAGGTGCAGCAGCTAAAATTTCTTCTGTTACTCCGCTTGCATATTTCTCAAAGTTTTTAATGAATTGATTTGCTAAGTTTTTAGCTTTTTCATCATAAGCATTTTTATCTTCCCAAGTATTTTTTGGATTTAAGATTTGCTCTGGTACATTAGGACAAGTTGCTGGCATTAACATACCAAATATTGGATGAGCTTCAAATGCAACATTATCTAACTCTCCATTTAAAACAGCAGTAATCATTGCTCTTGTATAACTAAGTTTCATTCTTTGTCCTACACCGTAAGGACCACCACTCCAACCTGTATTAACCATCCAAATATTTACATTATGTTCTTTCATTTTTTTACCTAACATTTCAGCATATTGTCCTGGGTGAAGTGGTAAAAATGGTGCTCCAAAACATGCACTAAATGTACTTTTTGGTTCAGTAATACCTGCTTCTGTACCTGCTACTTTTGCAGTATAGCCACTAATAAATTGATACATAGCTTGACCAGGAGTTAATTTACTAATTGGCGGTAAAACACCATAAGCGTCACATGTTAAGAAGAAAATATTTTTAGGTAATCCGCCAACACTTGGTTCTAAAGCATTTGAAATATAATTTAATGGATAGCTTACTCTTGTATTTTCAGTAATTTTTTTACCTGCAAAATCAATTTTATTTGTTCCGTCAAGGAAAGTTACATTTTCTACTAATGCCCCGGGTCTAATAGCATTGAAAATTTCTGGTTCTTTTTCTGCACTTAAATCTATCACTTTTGCATAACAACCGCCTTCAAAATTAAATACACTATTTGCAGTCCAACCATGTTCATCATCTCCTATTAATTTACGATTAGGGTCTGCACTTAAAGTTGTTTTTCCTGTACCACTTAAACCAAAGAAAATAGCAACATCACCATCTTTACCTAAGTTAGCACTACAGTGCATACTTAAAACATTTTTATCGTGTGGTAAAATATAATTAAGAATGGTAAAAATTCCTTTTTTCATTTCTCCTGTATAGCCAGTACCACCAATGATAATTGTTTTTTCTGAGAAAGAAACTATTGCAAAGTTGTGTTGGCGTGTACCATCAATAGAAGCATCTGCTTTAAACCCTGGTGCTTGTATTATGTGCCAGTCAACTGAGTAATTATTTAACTCGTTTGCTTCTGGACGAAGAAACATATTAAATGCAAATAAATTGCTCCAAGGATTTTCGTTAATTACTCTAATATTTATTCTATAGGCAGGATCTGCACAAGCATAACCATCACGAACCCAAATTTCTCCTTGTTGTCCTAAATAGTTTAATACTTTTCTTTTTAGTTGTTGATAATATTTATCTTCTATTGGAATATTAAAATTATTCCAATTAACTGAATTAGCAATTAAATCATCTTTTACAAAGAATTTATCTAATGGGCTACGACCTGTAAATTCTCCTGTATTTATACACAGTGCTCCTGTATCATTTAGTACACCTTGTTTTCTTTCTAAGGCTTGTGCTACTAATACTTCTGGAGATAATTGATAATGAATATTAACTGCTTCTGAAATACCCAACTGTAATAATTTTTCTGTTGGGATTGAAAATGATGGAATTGACATAAATAGACAAACATTTGTTAGTTTGCAAAAGTAAGGATATTCTTTTTTCAAAAAATAATTGTGTACAACAGATTTTTTAAATAGCTATTTGTCTAAATAAAAATACCGCTAAAAGAGTTATTTTTTTAGCGGTACTCTACGTTTATATTTTGTATTAGTTATTGAATGTGAAAAATTATCTGATAGATTTTACTGCTTCTCCTATTTTAAATCCATTATTATAAATTTCAATTTTATAGTCTCCAGATTTGAATTTATCGCCTGGTCTCCATTCAAAACTTACAGGAATTTTTTGCCCTTGTACATAATTAACATCTATTTTATTAGTGTATTGTTTTGTATTTCCTTGTCTATCTGTAAAAGTTCCAGAAGAAACAGAAAGAGTTCCATCAGGGTAATAGACACAAATCATAAATGCTTTTGTGCCACTTGGAGCAACATGGTTTTCTGCAATATCAAAACTAACTTTAAAAAAATCTGCTCTTCTGGCTCTTGTTGTTTCTTTTTCTTTACTTCCTTTTTGATGAATAGCTGTTACATTGATATTAAAAGCATGTAGTGTAGAAGCTAAATCTTCTACTTTTGCTTTTTCGCCTTTCGTTTTATCTAAATCTGTTTGAAGGGTTTCTTTTTCTTGTGTTATTTTTTTCTTTTCTTCATTTAGTTGTTCATTAGATGCAGTAAGTTGCTTATTTTCTGCTGTTAATTTTTCAACTTCGGCATATAACTCTTCTATTTTATTATTTAGTTCTAAAATTTGTTTTTGAGCCTCAGCTAATTCTGCTGCTGTAGCATTTTTCTTTTTAAGTATGGCAGCAATATTGCTTTTTAGCTTATTTATTTCTGAAGCTCTTTCAGCCAAAGCTCCTTGAAGTTGCATATTATTTGAGGTTATAGAGTCTGCTTTATTGCTAAGCATATTAAATTGTAATTGTAAAGCAGCACGGTCTATTGAATCTTTTTGAATTCTATCTACATAAACAATTCTTTCTTCATTTACTTTACTTTTATTATAAATAATATAAGCCCAAGTGCCAATTAATGCTATTGCTAAAACGGCTATTATAATATTACTCTTTTTATTACCTGTTGTTTGTTTGAAATTGTTATCATTTGAAGAAGGTGTATAGTTCATATATTTTCTTATTTTATAAATGCAATATACTTCTTGTTTTGTTAAAGTAATGATATAGATATTTTATCTTTCAAAAATTTTTTTTATAAATCTATTTGTATATTTAAAGTTCAATATTAAGCTTTATGCTAAAAAATTTGCTTCTAATAGATATTGAAACTGTACCAATAGTTGAAAACTATGAACAGCTTTCTACTGAATGGCAATTATTATGGTGGAACAAAGTTTCTAAATCTACTCCAACAAATATTACACCTGAAGAAAGTTGGAAAATGAAAGCTGGAATTTTAGCAGAGTTTGGAAAAATTATTTGTATTAGTACTGCTTATTTTTATGAAAATGACAATAGAGAACAATGTTTAAAAATTAAAAGTATTTATGGCGAAAATGAAGCTGAAGTTTTAAAACAGTTTATTGAGTTGTGCGATAAAATGTATAAGCATAATAAGGGTTTTTATTTTGGTGGACATAATATTAAAGAGTTTGATATTCCTTACATCTGTAGAAGATTGATGATACATGCACTTCCTATGCCTCAATATTTATGGCTACATGAAAGAAAACCTTGGGAAGTTCAAATGTTTGATACTTTAAATTGGTGGAAGTTTGGCGATAATAAAAACTATACTTCTTTGCACTTATTAGCTACTGTATTACAAATTCCTACAAGTAAAGATGATATTGATGGTAGTAAAGTACAAGAGGTTTTTTATAAAGAAAAAAATTTACAACGTATAGTTACTTATTGTCAAAAAGATGTAATAGTTTGTGCCAACATTATTTTAAAGTATAAAGGATTGCCCATACTTGTAGAACAAAATATTACCATTACTTAAAAGTAGTATTACAAAAAATATTTAGAGTCATATATACCCAATAGAGGGTATAAATTATACTCCAAATTAATACGAATATTGCAAACTATAATTTAAAATAATTTTTTTTTCTTAAAAATTGTTCTACTTTAGGAGTGCAATAAAATTTAATATTTATTAACAATTTAATTAAACCCTTTATATGAAAAAGTTATTAATACTATTAGCATTGTTTCCCATATTTTCAAATGCTCAGAAAATATTAGGAGGTAGTAATGTTATTAAAGCAAATCTTACCTCAATACCATTAGGCAATTATCATATTACTTATGAAAGAGCAATAGCCAAAAAACTTTCATTATCTATTTCTTATAGATTTATGCCTAAAGCAACTGTTCCTTTATCTGGTATTGTTGAAAAACAGTTAAAAAATGATGATATAAAATTGGGTGATTTTAAAATGGGTAATAATGCTATTACGCCTGAGTTAAGAATTTATCCTGTAAAAAAACTCAAAGGTTTTTATTTAGCATTTTATGGCAGGTTTGCCAATTTTGATGTTGATGTTCCAATGAAGTATGTTGCTTCTTCAGTGCCTGGTGCACCTGTAGAATATGCAACATTTTCTGGGTCTATTAAATCTGTAAGTGGTGGTGTGATGATAGGAACTCAATTTAGTATCTTTAAAAAAATGGTTTTAGATTTTTGGATTCTTGGTGCACACTATGGTAGTAGTAATGGAGATTTGAATGCTTTGATGAATCGTAATTTAACTCCAATGGAGCAACAAAGTCTTCAAAATACTTTAGATGATTATAAAGAATTAGGACCATTTAAATTTGAGAGTAAAGTAACTTCAGCAAACACAGCTAATATAAAATCTGTAGGACCTTGGGCTGGTATAAGAGGTTTGGGTTTAAGTCTTGGTATAAGATTTTAATTATTGAGAAACCGAAAGTGATGTTGAAATGGCAGAATTTTAAAGTTCTGCCATTTTTTTATTTGTTTAAATAGTAGAGTTTAATTTAGTGTAGCTTATTTCTTTCTAAAGAAAATTCTTATAGGCACACCCGAAAAATTAAATTTTGCTCTTAATTGATTTTCTAAATAGTTTTTATAAGGTGTTTTAATATCGTCTGGGAAATTAGTAAAAAATGCAAATGAAGGAACATGTGTAGGTAATTGTGTTACAAATTTTATTTTAACAATATGTCCTCTTACAACTGGTGCTTTATAGGCTTCTACAGCTTTTAGCATTACCTCATTTAATTTAGATGTAGGTATTTTTTGTTGTTTACTTGCATATACTTGCAATGCAATTTCTATAGCTTTAAAAATTCTTGTTTTTTCTTTTGCAGAAATAAATAAAATAGGTACATCTGTAAATGGTGCTATTTTTTCTTTGAGTCTTTTTTCGTAATCTCTTGCTGTATTAGTTTCTTTTTCTAATAAATCCCATTTGTTAATTAGCAATACAATTCCTTTCCCTTTTCTTGATGCTAAACTAAAAATAGTTACATCTTGTGCTGTTATTCCTTTTTCTGCATCTAATACCAGTAAACAAATATCAGCTTCATCCATTGCTTTTATTGCACGAATGATAGAGTAAAATTCAAGGTCATCTTTTTCTTTACTTTTTTTTCTTATTCCAGCTGTATCTATTAAAGTAAATTCTTTATTAAATAAGTTGTAGTGTGTATGAATAGTGTCTCTTGTAGTTCCTGCAATATCGCTAACAATTGTTCTTTCTTGGCCTATTAATGCATTTAATAAAGAAGATTTTCCTACGTTAGGCTGACCAATAATAGTAAATTTTGGAAGTTCATTTTCTCTGATGGTATCATCAGCATCTTCAATATTTATTTTTTCTGTAATAGCATCTAATAATTCTCCTGTGCCTGAGCCATTAATGCTGCTTATTGTATAAATAGTTTCAAAACCTAAGCTATAAAATTCGGCAGATTCTAATTCTCTCTCATGATTATCTACTTTATTTACAGTTAGGTAAACTGGTTTTTTAGAACGTCTTAATAAATGTGCCATTGCATCATCTAAATCTGTAATACCTGTTGTTACATCAACCATAAAAACAATAGCTTCTGCTTCTTCAATAGCAATTTTTACTTGCTTACGAATTTCTCTTTCAAAAATATCTTCACTATCTGGTACAAAGCCTCCTGTATCAATTACATTAAAAGATTTTCCATTCCATTCACTCATACCATATTGTCTATCTCTTGTAACGCCACTAATATTATCTACAATAGCTTTTCTTTGTTCTAATAATCTATTAAAGAAAGTGCTTTTGCCAACATTTGGTCTTCCTACAATTGCTATTGTATAACTCATAATAAAATTCTCATTATTTAATTTATAACTAAAGTGTTCAAAAGTATTAATAAGTAACTAACAATGCAGAAATTTAATTCATTATTTGAAATAATAAAAAACCATCGCATTAAACGATGGTTTTTTAAGTTAATTATTTATTGAATATTAATGAGCTGCTGGTGTAGCTTCTTCTGTTTTGGGTTGGGTAGCATCATGGCTATGTTCTGTTGTAATAGCTTTTACCTTGCTTTGCTCGTGATAATGACGGTCGTAATTATTTTTTAATTGATTATAAGAATGTCCATCATATAAAAATGCTATTATAAACCATATAAATAAAGTAAGTGGTAATACAATAGTCATAATTAAATTTCTTATTTCATGTTTTAAGTGCATAAAATAAGCTACGATATAAAACCCTTTAGCTAGCATTAAAATTATTATTGCTCCTTTTAAAGCCCACTTCATTGTATGGCTCATTTCTGGTTTTAAATACATCCAAAAACCTAATGATAATTCAATAAGCGTAAGTATAGAAAGTATCCAGGTTATTTTCCAGATTTCTTTTTTAATTGCTGCATAATCGCCATGTGATTGTGTTGTAGTATATTCCATTTATAAAAAAATTATAGGTTTAAGAAATTAAATAAGATAGAAGCAGGTAAATACAAATACCCAAACTAAATCTACAAAGTGCCAGTATAAGCCGGCTTTTTCAATCATCAAATAATGACCTCTTTTTTCAAAAGAATTATTGAGAGCCATAATAAGCATAATAATATTAATGATGACACCAGTAAATACGTGAAACCCGTGAAAGCCAGTAATTGTAAAGAAGAAGTTGGTAAAGTTTACTGTACCTTGTGTACCATCTGCATTTAAAAATGGATTGCTACCCCACCAAGCACCTTCATGAAATAAGTGTGTCCATTCCCAAGCTTGACAACCTAAGAAAGCAAAGCCTCCTATAATTGTTAAAATTAAATTTCTTACTACACCTTTTTTGTCGTTATGATGTCCTGCTTGTACAGCTAACACCATTGTTACAGAGCTTAAGATGAGTATAAAAGTCATAATGCTCACAAACACTAAAGGGGCATGAGTTCCTTCTGGTGCAAAAGGAAAAGTATTAAAAACTTCATTTGGGTCAGGCCATGAGTTAGCAGAAAAACGAGCTGCTCCATAAGAAATTAAAAAAGCTCCGAAAGTAAAGCTATCACTCATTAAAAAATACCACATCATTAACTTCCCATATTCTACATTAAAGGGGCTTTTACCACCTCCCCACCATTTTGTTTTTGCTGATATTGCAGTTGACATATTTTGGTTCTGTTTATTTTGTTACAAAAATATTAGCTAATGTATAAAAAATTAATTTTATCAACTATTTTTTTTAATAATTATTTATTTCATTCTAAAACTATCTTATCCAAATTAAAAATATTAAAAGATAAATCCATAAAATATCTACAAAGTGCCAGTAGATACTCACAACTTCTAATGGAATACTATTATAGTTTTTAATATTTTGAGAGAATGATTTTATTAATAAAACTAATAAAGCAATAACGCCTCCTAATACATGTAAAATATGTAATCCAATAATTACTAAAATAAATGAAGCCGCAGCATTACTATTTTGTCCTATAAGTTTTATTCCATGATAATTAAGGCTCATAAATCCTACAAATTGAAGAGCAGCAAACAATACTCCTAATAGAACAGTAATAGTAATTAGTAGTTTGTATTTATTTCTTTCTCTTGCTTTAAATGTTTTTAATGATAGGTGCATGGTAAGGCTACTGAGCACAATAGCAATTGTGCTATACCAAAAATAATTTGGTAAAGAAAATTCTAAAAAATTATCTTGGTTGCTTTTTACGATGTAGGCACTTGTTAATCCTGCAAACATCATACAAATACTACCTATTGCAATCCATAAAGTAAATTTATGTGGATGAATTCTTTGATTATTATTAGTATTTGATATTGTTGCCATAAAAAAAATTTTTCTTATCAATCACATTGTCAATTTATTCTATTAAAAGGGTTTAATTTTATCTGCAAGCATTGCCAAATATACAATAGGTAAATAAATATAGCTACTAAACATAACTCTTTTGGCTGCTTTTGCATTCATTTCTTTGTATAATCTTAAGCTTTGAATAACCATTGCAATATTGCATGCTGTAAGAATCCAAACAGAAGTTACCCCTGTAATATCATAGAAGTATGGTAAAAACCCAATTGGAATCATTAGTACACTATACATAATAGTTTGTATAGCAGTATATTTTGTTGGTCCTTTATCGCTTGGTAATAATTTAAACCCTGCTCTCGTATAATCTGCATGAGCTACCCAAGCAATAGCCCAAAAGTGTGGAAATTGCCAAATAAATTGTATTGCAAATAAAACCCATCCACCCATACTAAAATCATCTTGTCCTGCAACCCAGCCTATTAAGCAAGGTAATGCACCTGGTAATCCACCAATTAAAACAGCAATTGAATTTTTTGTTTTTAGAGGTGTATAAATGAAAGCATATAAGAACAAGCTAAAAGCAGATAATAATGCTGATGATAAATTAAAAAAATACCACATCATTAATACACCAACAAAGCCTGTAATAAAAGCAAATGTGTATGCTTCTTGTTGGCTCATTCTGCCAGAAGCAACAGGTCTGTTTGCTGTACGTTTCATTAAAGCATCTGTATTTTTTTCTACAGATTGATTAATAGCATTAGCACTTCCTGTAATAAACATTCCAGCAACAAAAAGAAGTGTAATCATTTTCCAGTTATAGCTAACAATATTTGGGGCTAATAAATAACTGATTACACAAGTAAATACAACTGTAAAACTTAATGTGAATTTTGTTAATTCTTTGTAGTCTTTTAATTTAGATAAGAAGCTTGTGTTTGATATTTGAGACTTTTCAGTCATTCCTTCTTTTAAAGTTTACTATTTTAATTTTTTAAAAAAATACCCCGAAAATTCAGGGTATTTTCTATTTTCATATATTTTAATAACTTCTAAAAATCAAATAAGAAATTATGATTATTCTTAGTGTTTGCTTTCACTACTTTCATTAGCACCAATAGGTGTTGTTTGTGGAATAAAGTCTTGACCATCTTTGCTATAATCATAAGCCCAGCGATGTACTTCAGGAATTTCTCCTTCCCAATTTCCATGACCTGGATTTATTGGAGTTGTCCATTCTAATGTTGTAGCACCATGTGGGTTTATTGAAGTTTCTTTTCTGCCATTCCAAATAGAGTAAAAGAAGTTGATTATAAAAAGAATTTGAGTTGAGAAAGTAATAAAAACTACAATGCTTATAAATTTATTTAATTCGCTAAATTGTTTGAAACTTTCCCAAATACTATAATCATAATATCTTCTTGGCATTCCTGCAAAACCTTCATAGTGCATTGGCCAAAATATTAAGTATGCTCCAATAATAGAAATCCAAAAGTGAATATAGCCTAAAGTATTGTTCATTCTACGACCATACATTTTAGGAAACCAATGATATACTCCAGCAAACATGGCAAAAATACTTGCTACACCCATCACTAAGTGAAAGTGTGCAATATTAAAATATGTATCGTGCAAGTGAATATCTAATGCTGAGTTACCTAACCAAAGACCTGTTAAACCTCCAGAAATAAATACACTTACAAAGCCTATTGCAAATAACATTGATGGAGTAAATCTTATACTACCTCTCCATAAAGTAGTAAGCCAGTTGAATACTTTAATGGCACTTGGTAAGGCAATTAGTAAGGTAAATAAAGTAAATATTGATCCTAAGAATGGGTTTAAGCCTGTAACAAACATGTGATGTGCCCAAACTATAAATGATAGAACAGTAATAGCAAACATACTACCTATCATTGCAATATAACCAAATATAGGTTTACGAGAATGAATACTTAATATTTCACTAACTATACCCATTGCAGGTAAAATTATAATATACACTTCCGGGTGTCCTAAAAACCAAAATAAATGTTGAAATAAAATTGCACTACCACCTTCATTAGGTAAAGCACTACCAGTTGCTGATAAAAATATATCTGATAGGTAAAAGCTTGTTCCAAAATTTCTATCAAATATTAATAAAATAAATCCAGAAAGTAATACAGGGAAAGATAAAACACCAACAATAGCTGTAAAGAATAATGACCAAATTGTTAAAGGTAATCTTGTCATACTCATACCTTTAGTACGCATATTTAATACAGTAGCAATATAGTTTAATCCACTAAGTAAAGAAGAAACAACAAATAAAGCCATAGAAATAATCCATAAATCCATTCCTGATTTTGAGCCTGGCGAGGCGTCACCTAATGCACTTAATGGAGGATAAGCAGTCCAACCACCACTAAATGGTCCTGTTTCTACAAAAATAGAAGATAACATTATAATACCAGCTATAAAGAAAAACCAATAACTAAGCATATTTAAAAGAGGTGATGCCATATCTCTTGCACCTATTTGAAGAGGAATTAATAGGTTGGCAAATGTTCCACTAAGTCCAGCTGTTAATACAAAGAAAACTAATACAGTTCCGTGAATGGTTACTAAGCCATAATAACCTTGAGCAGTGATATGACCTTTATCTGCCCACCATTTGCCTAATAAATCTTCTAACCAAGGTAAAGATTGGTCAGGAAAACCTAACTGAAATCTAAATAATACACTCATTAAGCCTCCAATAACAGCCCAAACCATTCCTGTTATTAGGAATTGTTTTGAAATTGTTTTATGGTCTTGACTAAAAATATATTTAGTAATAAATGTTTCTTGATGATGCTCTTGATGTTCGCCATGTACATCGTGTGTTGCACCAATATTTGAATGAAGAATAGCTTCGTTACTCATAGTATAATCTTATTTCGGTCAGTATTAAAATTTAATACTCAATTTTTAAATTCAAATTAAGTATTAAGAAATTCAATTAATTATTTTTGTGCAATTGGTTTTTCTTGTGTTACAGATGCAGATGTAGGTGCTGCTGTTTCACTTTTTGGATTTTTATCAGGAAAGGCACTAAGATATGCAGGCGATTTGCCAGCCATCCAAGCATCAAACTCTTGTTGTGTAACAACTTCAATAATTCCTTTCATAGAATAGTGTCCATTACCACACATTTGATCACAACTTAACTCATACACAAAGTCAGGATTTTTAGTAATTTCTTTCATTTCCTTTGTTGTGTATTTTGGTGTAAACCACATTGTAGTTGGTATTCCAGGCACTGCATCCATTTTTAATCTAAAATGCGGTAAGCCTACATCATGAATAACATCTCTACTACCAATTATTAATTTTACTGGTTTTCCTTTTACAACATACATGGTTTGTTGTAAAATAATATCATCATGTGCCTTATCATCATCTTTTAAGCCTAATGCATCATTATCTTTCCAAACCATACCTAATGGATTGGTAGCTTCATCAATTACCTTATAATATTTTTTACCAAATACACCATCATTTCCTTTATATCTGTATATCCAACCAAATTGTTTTCCTGTTACTTCTACTTCTAAAGAATTTTTTGGTGCTTCTCCTGTTATTATATACCAATTTTTTAATCCTATAATTATTAAAACTGCTAATACAATAGCTGGAACAGATGTCCAAATTATTTCTAACTTATTACTGTGTGGAAAGTAGAAAACTTTTTTTCCTTCTTGTTCTCTATACTTGAAAGCGAACCAAAATAATAAAATTTGGGTAATTATAAATACAATTCCTGTAATCCATAATGTTACCCAAAGCATTTGATCTACTTTTTCTCCATGATCTGATGCTGCTGGAACTCCTAAAAGTGTTTTTTTATACAGTAGTTTATTACAATACCAAACACCTGCTAAACCAACAATCATAAAGCCTAACATTAAATAGGCATTTATTTTATTACTTATTTTACGAGACTTTTCTTCTCCTTTTATAATAGAGAGGTATTCATTTGCCTTAGATATCTGAAAGATGACTAAGAAAATTAAAACTATTGCAGTTATGGTTAAAAACATTGTCATATTATATAGCTTATTTTCTTTTCCTTAAATTTTATTAATTTTCTAAATTAAGTATGGTGAATAATACTTTCTTTTAAGAATGGGTGATACATAGGAATTAAAGGTTTACTTGCTAATGCTTTACTCACTCCAAAAATCATCATACCAACAAATAAACTTAAAATTCCGAAATCTAACCATCCTAATGTTACATGGTCTTTACTAATACTTCCCATAATTTGTTGATAGTAATCTATCCAATGACCAAAAAGAATTAAGACAGCCATAAAAGTAACTAAGGTATAGTTTCTTTTAGATGGACGAGTCATAAAGATAAGTAATGGACAGATAAAATTAATGATAAGATTTAAAAAGAATAGTCCTTTATATGGTCCTTGTACTCTATGTTTAAAGTAAATAACTTCTTCGGGTTGGTTTGAATACCAAATAAGCATGTATTGAGAGAACCATAAGTAAGCCCAAAATATTGAAAAGGCAAACATAAATTTTCCAATATCGTGTAAATGCTCTTGGTTAGTATATTCTAAGTAACCTTTATTTTTTAGGTAGATAACCCATAAAGCTATTAAGCTCATACCAGCAACAAATGTACTTGCAAAGTTATACCAGCTATACATTGTACTAAACCAATGAGCATCTATACTCATCATCCATAGCCAAGGCATTGTAGAACCTACTGTTAAGCCAAACCAAACTAAAAATGTAGCAGCAGCAACAGTATTTTTTATAATAAATTTATGACCTGATTCTCCATTCATTGCAGCTTTATCAGCTTGTGCACTTAATTTTCTCATTCTCCAACCTAAAAAGCTCCATAAACCAATAATTAATACAGTCCAAATAGTGAAGAATTTAATATTTAAAAATCCTGATTTTCCTTTTAAAATTTTATCGTTAGCTACAGCTTCAACATCTGTCCAATGGTAAATATGACTTCCTGAGAATGCTACATATAATAGTATAACTAAAGTAATGCCTCCAAAAATTGGTACCATTGTTGAAATTGCTTCAGACACTCTTTTAAAAGAGATTTGCCAACTACCCCATGCCATTGTTGTAATGCAAATAAAGAACATTGCTGTATTACAAACTAATGTCCAATAAATAGTATTATACATTAAAGTTCCAAGAAAAATATCTTTTTCATGGTGGTCGTGGCTCATGCCTTTTGTAATAAATCCTGCAATTAAAGACACAATACCTATACCCATAAGAGCATAAGACCATGTTTTCATTTTACCTGGAATTTCAAATTTTAATTTAATTGATGATGCCATTGTTAATTATTTTTTCTTAAATACTATAACTCAAATTTTGAGTTATTAATTAATCATTTATTCAATTTTATTTTGCTGCTTGTTCCTTTTGTATTGCTTTAATATAGGTTATTATATGCCAACGTTCTTTTCTGTTTAATTGAGATGCATAGCTACCCATTTGTCCTTTACCATAAGTAATGCTATAAAACATTTGACCATCTGGCATGTGTAATGTAATTAAATTTTTAGGAGCAGCAGGAAAGGGTCCTGAACCATCTTTCCATAAAGGTCCATTTCCATCTAATTTATCTCCATGACATATACCACAATTAATTAGGTATAATCTTTCTGCTTCTTTTAATTCATTTGCATTTAAAGAATCAAATGGATTTTTTACAGATTTTGATAAACTATAATTAGTTGTATCGCCAATAGCATCGTGAGTATAAGGGAAAGGGAATTCTTCTCCTCTTGCAATAGTGCCTGCTACTGGCATATTGGTATAATTAACACCTTCTTTTTTTAAATTACTATGATCTGCATAAGTTTCATAAGCTCTGCTATAAGCCATGTCTGGGATATATGCATCATTAGGTGTACGTTTAATGCTGCTACTACAACTTACCATTGTAATGGTTATTGCTAAAAATGCTATAAAAGATAATTTCTTCATTGTATTACTTTATCTAACTAAAATTTATGCAATTACTGATTTTGATTCAAATAACATATTGTTTTTATCATATCTACCAAACCACCAACCATCTTCTGCTATTTCTGTTTTAACCTCAACTGCTCCTGCATTGGTTAAAAAATTTTCTGCTTCTGTTGTATTAGTTGTATCTGTACATTCAATAACCATTACAAATAAATCATCAGTTGCTCTTGGATGAAAATGATGCTTTTTTACAAATGGTGCTAATTGGCATAAATAACAAAATGTAAGAACCATACCAACTGCTGAAAATAATACTGTTAATTCAAAAATAATAGGTATCCAAGCTGGTAATGCAAAATAGGGTTTACCGCCAATATCAAGTGGCCAATCTTTTGTAAATATCCAAGTTATGCTACCCAAAGCAGTAATTGTACCAGCTAACCCATAAATAAATCCAGCAGTATGTAAGCTTGTTTCTTTCATTCCTAGTGCATGATCTAATCCATGCACAGGAAAAGGTGTATAAACATCTTGTATTTTATAACCTGCAGTACGAACTTTTTTAACGGCAGGAAATAAAACATTCTCATCATCAAAACAGCCTACTACAAATTTCTTTTTTGCCATATTAAACCTCCATTGAATCTTTTAATAAAAACAGTTTTTGAATATTTTATTCTTTATTTCAAATATAATTTATACAAGTTAATGTGCATGCTTATGTGTAAAATCTTCAATAGTTTCATTTTCAATTTCACTCATATTATCTTTATAACTTTCTCCAGTTGTTTTCAATACATGCTTAATTTCTGCTATTGCAATTGTTGGGAAATATTTTGCAAATAGGAAGAAGCAAGTAAAGAATAATCCAAATGTTCCTAGATAAAAACCTATTTCCCAAACAGAAGGACTGTAATAAACAGACCAGCTACTTGGTAAATAATCTCTATAAACAGAAGTTACAATGATTACAAATCTTTCAAACCACATACCTATGTTTACTAATACACTCATAAAGAATGTTACAAATAGGTTTCTTCTCATTTTTCTCCACCAGAATATTTGTGGGCTTAATACGTTACATGCCATCATTCCCCAATAACTCCAACCATAAGGGCTGAATAAATTAGCACGACTATACCAGAATGTATATCCTTCATATTTACTTTGGCTATACCAACCCATAAATAATTCGGTTAAATATGCAATACCTACAATAGAACCAGTAAGTACAATTACTTTATTCATTGCCTCTATATGCCCTATAGTTACATAATCTTGTAACCCAAATACTTTTCTTACCACAACCATTAAAGATTGTACCATTGCAAAGCCAGAGAATATGGCACCTGCTACAAAGTAAGGAGGAAAGATTGTTGTATGCCAACCTGGAACTACAGATGTAGCAAAGTCGAAAGATACTATTGTATGTACTGATAATACTAATGGTGTACTTAACCCTGCTAATACTAAAGATAATGCTTCATGACGTTGCCAATGTTTTGTTGAACCTGTCCAACCGAA
The DNA here is from genome assembly GCA_051715485.1 of Chitinophagales bacterium. GTDB lineage: Bacteria > Bacteroidota > Bacteroidia > Chitinophagales > Chitinophagaceae > UBA1930. The sequence goes on along the minus strand of JBPXJV010000001.1, from coordinate 50,987 downwards.
TGAAGCAACACCATATAATAATTTACGAAGTTTTGTTTTTGCACGGTCACGTACAGTTGCAAAATCTGGTAATAATCCACTATACCAAAACAATAATGATACAGTAAAATATGTAGAGATTGCAAACACGTCCCACAATAGTGGAGAGTTAAAGTTTACCCATAAAGGTCCACGTGTATTAGGATAAGGCATAACAAAGAATGCCATCCATACACGACCCATGTGGAAAATTGGAAACTGCCCTGCACACATAACTGCAAAAATTGTCATTGCTTCTGCAGCACGGTTTACGCCTGTTCTCCAACCTTGTCTAAATAATAATAAGATGGCAGATATCAATGTACCAGCATGACCAATACCAACCCACCATACAAAGTTGGTAATATCCCAACCCCAACCTATTGTTTTATTAAGGTTCCATTCGCCTACTCCATAGACAACTTCTCTATATACACTATATACCCCAAATAACAATAATGCTACAGCTGTATAAAAGCCTACATACCATAGCTTTGTTGGTTTAGCCTCTATTGGGCGTACTATATCTTCAGTTACCTGATGATAGGTCTTATTACCGTAAACTAACGGTTCTCTGATTTGCGATTCGTACTTTAAACTCATCTGTACTTGGTTATTTAGTAATCTGCATTGCTGCAAATTATTGTTTTACTTTCCTTTAATTAAAATATAATTTCAAAACTATTAAGCTTCTGCTTCTGTATTTCTCACTTTTGCCAAATAGTTTACATTTGGTAATACGTGTAAAAACTCTAAAGAATAGAATAATCTGTTGCTATCTTTTCTTGCTTGGCTTATCATACTTTCTGCATCATTTACATTACCAAAAACAATAGCTTCTGAAGGACAAGATTGCTGACAAGCAACTTTTAAATCCCATTCTCCATTTTTACCAGATTTTAATGGACGGCTTTCTTTTTTAGCTTTTAGCTTACCATCTTGTAAACGTTGTACACAAAATGAACATTTTTCAATTACACCACGAGAACGAACAGTAACATCTGGGTTTAGAACCATTCTTGTTAAATCTTCATTCATGTAATGAACTGCATTATTAAGTTCATCTTGATTATTAGGGAAACTATCACTTCCTGTATAATCTGCCCAATTAAATCTTCTAACTTTATAAGGACAGTTATTTGCACAATATCTTGTACCAATACAACGATTATATGTCATTTGGTTTAAGCCCTCTGAACTATGGTTTGTTGCAGCTACAGGACAAACGTTTTCGCAAGGTGCATTATCGCAATGTTGGCATAACATTGGTTGAAATACAACATTTGGATTATCAGCATCACCACTATAATAACGGTCAATTCTCATCCAATGCATATCGTGAAAACGCAATACTTCTGGCTTACCTACAACTGGTATATTGTTTTCTGCATTACAAGCTACAACGCAAGCACCACAACCATTACAAGCATTTAAGTCTATGCTCATACCCCATTTAATTCCTGGTTTATCAAATGGTTTATATATTGAACCTTCTTCTCTAAATTTAGCTAATCCACCAAAAGGTTTTAATTCGTTATCTCTTTCTTCTAAAACAACTTTAGTATTTTCTTTATACTCTCCTAAAGTAAGTTCTTTTACTACTTCTGTACGTTTTCCTTGAGATGTGTTATATAAATTGTGTGTTTGAGTTAATGCTACTGGATATTTTTTATCTGTTAGTTTTAACTCTACATTACTGATATTATAACTTACAGTGTTATTTACAAATACTGCAAAAGGAAAAACATTAACACCTATTGATTTATCATGAACATCTACAACAGTTTTTCCTAATTTTTTATCTCTTCCATATCCTACTGCAATACCTACAGTTTCTGGATGTGTGCCAGGGATAATTAATGCTGGAAGTTCTATTGTTTTGCCATTAATTTTTATTTCTACTACTTTTTTAGGTGGGTTTACTTCATAACTATCTGACTGACCATTATTAGATAAATCTATTTTTAATAATGTTTTTGCCATAGCAGGAGAAACTATTAAATAGTTATCCCAAGTAGCTCTTGTTACAGGATCTGGCATTTCTTGTAGCCAAGGATTTGCAGTACCTTGCCCTGCTCCTATTGCAATTTTTTGGTACATCTGTAATTCAATACCAGTTTTTACTGGTTGAATATTTGTAATTGCAGTAGTTAATGATGTAGCATTGTATGCAGTTGTTGCAGAAGCTGTTGTTGTATTTGTTACAACTCCATCTTGTAATGCTTTATCCCAAGCATTTAAGCCTATTAGTTTTGTACTCCAATATATTTTTAAATAATTCAAATAATCATTACTATCATTAGACCATTTTAATAAACTATCTTGCCAATGACGAGTTTTGAATAATGGATAAATGGTTGGTTGAATAAAAGAATAATGTCCTGCTTTTGCTTCTGCATCACCCCAACTTTCTAAGAAGTGATGATTAGGAATTACATATTGACATTTTTGTGTTGTTTCATCTGCTTTGCTACCAAATGATATTTTTACTTTTACTTTATCTAAACCAGACTTTAATTTATCGCTGTTGCTCCAAGTATAAACTGGGTTTGCATCTAATACAATTAATGCACCAACAGTACCAGCATTCATATCTTCTACTAACTGTGCAAAATCTGCATCTACTCCTTTTCTTGCATTATTGGTAGATGACCAATCTATTGTTTTACCATTAGCTAAAAGTAATTCATTAATTGCATTTATTACAATTTGAATGTTTACATCATTGCTTCCACAAACAACTAATGCTTCTCCTTTCTTTTCGTTTAAAGCTTTAGCAGCTTTTTCAATGCCTTCTTTTAATTTAGCATCAGCAATTCCATTAATTCCTTCTCCTTTTAAAGCACTTAATAGAGCAGTAGCTATAGTACCTGTTTCGCTTGGACGATGTAAGTATCTATCATCTGCATTACTACCTGTAAGACTTGCTACACTTTCAAAATGAATATGTTTACTCATTTCTGGGTTAGCATCATTTATTTTTTTGCCTTTGGCATATTGTCTTGCAAATTCAATAGGACTAATCCATGTAGCTAAAAAATCGGCACCAATACTTACTATTGTTTTTGCATTATCAAATCTGTAAGAAGGAATTGCTCTTTTGCCATAGGATGCTTCATTAGCTAATAAAATTCCAGAATTTGAAACAGCATCGTAAGTAATATGTTTACTATTTGGATATTTGGCTAAGAATTTTTGTATAACATCTAATGATGATGGAGAGTTTATTGTACTACTTAATAAAACAATATTACCAGCACTTGCTAATGCATCAGTAACAGCTTTATCAATAGCTTCAAAAGTAGCTTCTTTTCCGTCTATTGTAGGAAAGCGTAATCTTGCACCATCATATAAATCTAATACACTTGCTTGTACTCTTGCACTTGTTCCACCTCCTGTAATTGGGCTTAATTCGTTGCCTTCTAATTTAATAGGACGACCATCACGTACTTTAGCTACAACACTTACAGTATCTCCATCTTGCACATAAGTAGTAGCATAATAATTTGCTACACCTGGTACTATTTCTTCTGGTTGATTTGCAAAAGGAATTGCCTTTTTTACTGGCACTTCGCAACTTGCAGCTACTGCTGCTGCTGCAGTAGTGAAGCCTAAATATTTTAAGAAATCTCGTCTTGGAGTTTTTGCATCAAGAAGTCCTTTTTCTGCATCAAAAGGAAGTTCTTCTTTAAATTCATTTTTTGATGATTTCTGATAAGCATCAGAGTTATTTAATTCACCAAAACTTTGCCAATACTTTTTTTCCATAAGCCCTTATTCTCTTTGAGAGAACAATTTAGTGTTTATTAATATTAAATTTCAAAATAACTAAAAAAATATTTTTTGTTAATAAAAAACATTTTATTAGTAGTGACATTTCTGACACTCTGTTCCACCAATTTTTTCTACTGTAATACCTTTTGTACTATCTAATTTTCCATTCTTTAATTGGTTGTGATATTTTTCATAGATACTATAAAAACCGTTTTCTTTAAATTGAACTTTTGTTTCTCTGTGACAGTTTACACACCAACCCATACTTAAATCAGTAAATTGTTTTACTTCATCCATTTTAGTAATATCGCCATGACATGTTTGGCATTGTACTTTACCTACTTCTACGTGTTGATTGTGATTAAAGTAAACATGATCTGGTAGGTTATGAATTTTTACCCACTCTATAGGTTTTGCATCATTAGGGTTCCAGGCATTTGAATTGTTTTTATCAAACCCTGCATATTCGTGAAGTTTTTTTATTTCTGCTGTACCATCTACTTTTTTGCCATTAGCATCAAAAAGTTGCTCTCCTGTATATTCTGTAATAGATTTATGACAATTCATACAAACATTTACAGAAGGTATATTTGCATGTTTTCCTTTTTCTGCTCCACCATGGCAGTATAAACAATTAATTTGGTTTACACCAGCATGTACTTTATGAGAGTAGAAAATTGGTTGAACAGGTTGATAATCCTTATTTCTTCCTAAATCAATAGCTCCTTTGGTAACCATATATCCACCAGAAATAAATAATAGTAATACAACTAATGTAATGTAAGATTTATTTTTCCAAAAAGGTATAGGTGTTGCTGCTTGAATACCTAAAGTTTCGTTTGATAGCTTTTTAAGGTTGCGTTTAACAAATAATAAAATTAAAGCTGCTAAAGCTAATGCTAAAGTAATAAGTCCTAAGTATAAGGTACTTTTATCTGGTGCAGGCTTAGTTGCTGTGTTATTAGTTGCAACAGGTGCTGCTTCTGGTTTCCAATTTTTAATATAATCTAATACAGCATTAATTTCTGCATCTTTTAACATGCTTTCAAATGGAGTCATTGGAAGTTTATTCCATTTAGCAAATATTTCATTTGCATGTTTATCTCCACTGGCAATTACATTAGCTGAGTTTTTTACCCAGGCAACTAATTTTTTACGGTCGTTACCCCAACGTTCTTCTGAACCCATTAATGCAGGACCTGTTAAATCTTTGTCCATTTTATGACAAGCAGCACAATAAGTATTAAATATTGTTTTACCGTCTTGGGCTGAAGATTTATTACTGTAAATAGCACTAAATAAAATAATTGTGCTAAGAAGGATTGTCTTGGTTATTTGTCTAATAATCATATTCACAAACTATGTTTCTTGAATGAGGAATAATTAGCTTGAATGGATGCAAAAATATGACACTGATATGACAAAAACACAATGTTAAAAAAAAAAATTTTGCCTTATCCACAAAGGGTTTCAGGCAATTTTACATTTCTAATCATAAAAATTGTCATGTTTTTTGTGTTGTTTTACCCTCAAAATAATGAATATTTTACTTATTAAATCCGATAAAAAGACAATTAATTAATTTGTATGTTTAATAAACTAAAAAAGAAATGGAATGTTAGTTGGATAAAATTTACTCTAATATTTTGCACTTTTGCTTTAGGTGGTAGTAGTTGTGCTAAATTGGGTAGTTGGCTTTTACAGCACATTTTTTCTGAAAAAGATTTTGTTTATTGGATTATTTATGTTCCATTGATTTCTATATTGTGGCCATTGTGTGTTATTATCATTAGTATTCCATTAGGTCAGTTTATTTTTTTTAAAAATTATTTGAAAAAAATGTGGAATAAAATAAAAGGAGTGTAATAAAATGAAGAAGTTAGCCATTTTTGCAAGTGGTACAGGAAGCAATGCAGCCAAAATAATTGAATATTTTTCTGTACCAGAAAAACAAATTAAAGTATCATTAATTGTTTGCAATAACCCTAATGCTGGTGTTATGCAAATTGCCTCTCATAATTTTATTCCAACATTAATTATAAATAAAGAATTGTTTTTTAGTGATATTGCTTATTTACCACAACTAAAACAATATGAAATTGATTATATTGTTTTAGCTGGTTTTTTATGGAAAATTCCTAATAAATTAATTGCTGCTTATCCTAATAAAATAATCAATATTCATCCTGCATTGCTGCCAAAATATGGTGGAAAGGGAATGTATGGAGTTAATGTTCATAAAGCAGTAATTGAGAATAAAGAAACACAAAGTGGTATAACCATTCATTTTGTAAATGAACAGTATGATGAGGGAAAAATTATTTTTCAGACAAGTTGTAATATTGATAAAAATGATACAACCGAAACTTTAGCTAAAAAAATTCATGTATTGGAGCATAAGCATTATGCAGAAGTAATTGAACAATTAATAAGCAAATAAAAAGCTCCATACTATATTTAGCATGGAGCTTAATTTTATATTAAGAATGAAGTATCTTAATGATTTATTTTTTAAAACCTATCATTAGATAATTTTTCTTTAGCTACTTTTTTTACCTTGCAAGTCATAAAGAATAATGAAATTGATAACACAACCAATACAGAAGCTACAATACTTAAAAACCATAAGAAGCCTGTATTTTGAGGAGCAGGGGCTGCACCTTGTGTGCCTGTTGTTGGTGCTGCTGCAGGTTTCCAATCTTTTACATAATCTAATATTGAATTAATTTCAGCATCTTTTAATATACTCTCAAATGGAGTCATTGGAAGCTTATTAAATTTATTGAATATTTCATTTGCATGTTTATCGCCACTTGCAATAAGATCTGCAGAATTTTTTACCCAATGTACTAATTTAGCTCTATCATTTCCCCAACGTTCTTCTACACCCATTAATGCAGGACCTGTTAAGTCTTTATCCATTTTATGACAAGCAGCACAATAAGTATTAAACAATGTTTTACCATCTTGTGCAATAGCATTATTGCTATAAATAGTACTCAATAAAATTGTTGTACTAATTAAAATTGTTTTGGTTAAGTTTTTTATTAGCATATTCACAAACTATATTTTTTTGATGAAGGATAATTTGTTTGAATGAGTGCAAAAATATGACACCGATATGACAAATATACATTGTTCAGAAAAAAAATAATTTTATGTTTCATTTTTTAATATTCATCTATTAAAATAATGTACTAGATAAATGCAATAAAACAAACTACAACTTATTATCTTTAGAATTATGAAAAGACTATTGCTCATTATTATTTTCTGTTGTTACAACATCTTTTCTGCTAAGGCACAAACAACTGAAAAGCTTTTCTTAGAACAATTTAACTTAGAAGATACTGTTGGTAATATTTTTAATTTGGGGAAGCTAAAAGGTAAAACTGTTTATGTAGATTGTTGGTTTCCTAATTGCCCTCCTTGTAGAAAAGAAATGCCTTATGCTTTTCTACTTCAACAAAGATTGCAAACAATGCAAATGGATAGTAATATTGTTTTTATTACTATTTGCTTTAGGCAAAGTAGAGAAGAATGGCTGAAGGCACTACATCAATTAACTCTTCCAAATGCTATTCACTTATATGCACCTGCTTATATTTATGAGAGAACTTTTACCAATGGTAACTATCCTACTTATAGAATTTTTAATAATGATGGCATTTTAGAAAATGAAAATACTGAACGACCTTCAGAGTTTGCAAAAGCAGATTTTATTTTATATGCTGCTGCTAATAATATGCCTCTTAAAACAGCTAAGAAATTATTTGAAGATGAAGGAAGAAATATTTTGAATAACATAAAAAAATCTTCCTCTAATAAACTGCTCAATAATTTTTTTAAAAAGTTTATGCCTTATAAAGAGAGCTTTGTAAAAGAATTTCTTTTAGTAGAATATTAAGTCTTTTCTCTATTATAAAATACTATTGTAGTAAACAAATTTGTATAATATTATTTTCAACTTAGTTTTTTTTGTTTTTCGAATTTTGCTTTTCTGATTTCGGGTTTAAGATTTATGGTTTTCAAAGCTACTTCTAACACTTTCATAGAAGAGGAAATAACTCGGAGGCTTTTCACATCAAATTTTAAAAATTGTGAATTATAGCTTATCTTGTGAAGTAAATTTTAAAGTAATGATACGTCAAATAGTTGTTCCTACTCAAAATAATTATACTCTTGAATTACCTGATGAAATGATTGGAAAAAAAGTGGAAGTAATTGCATTTGAACTTGAAACTGGTATAACTGAACCAATTGACAGAAAAAGAACATTTGCCGAAGCATTGGTTTTTTTCCGACAAAATGCTATTGATTTTAGTACAATAAACAAATGGAAAAGAGAGGATTTGTATGAATAAATTTTTTATAGATAGTAATATTTGTATTTATGCTTTTGATAAATCAGATTCAACAAAACAGCAAAAAGCATTTGAATTATTAGAAGCATTTCCTTTTATAAGTTCTCAGGTTGTGATTGAAATATACAATGCCTGCTCCAAAAAATTAAAATTGCCAGTCGAAGTTTGTGAGCAAAATACTTTGTATTTATGCGATATAGCTTATGTTACAACTATAAATGATGCAGTTATTCGTTCTGCAATTTTGTTTAAACGAAAATATCAGTTTTCTTTTCTTGATGCTTTGATTGTGGCTTCTGCTTATTGCAATGGATGCAATATTGTATATTCAGAAGATATGCATCATGGCTTAGTAGTTGAAAAACAACTTACTATTATAAATCCATTTGTATAAGTACCTATAGATATTTAAGAAAAAATTTGTATCGTCATAGTAGGGCATTAAGTCTTTTCTTTGTTATAGCAATCCAACTTGTATAACACTACTCAAAACTCATAATTCTTTATTAATCTCTTCATTGTTTTACTCTTCTGTATAAATTCTTTTTACACGCTGACTTACAGAAGTCATAATTTCATAACTAATAGTATTGCACCATTGAGCAACTTGTTGAATAGGTAAATGTATTCCAAAAATTTCAACACTATCTTCTTCATTTACTTTGTCAATATCTGTAACATCAATCATTGCCATATCCATACAAATATTTCCTACAGTTTTTGCTAATTGTCCATTTACAAAAACGCTGCCAATACCATTGCCTAATTTTCTACTAAAACCATCTGCATAGCCAATTCTTATAGTTGCTATTTTACTATCTCGTTCTAATTTTCCTTTTCTATTATAGCCAATGGTTTCTCCTTTTTTTACATTTCTTATTTGTGCAATAGTAGTTTTTAAAGTTGCTGCTGGTTGTAAATGAATGAGATGATTATTAGAACCATCAACACCATATAAACCAATACCCAAACGAATCATATTCATTTGTAAAGATGGGTGTCTTAATACAGCAGCACTATTTGAAATATGTTTTATAAACTTATAACCTATTTTATTTTCTATAATTATGCAAGATTGTAAAAATGTATTTGCTTGTTGTAAAGTAAAAACATCATCTTCTTCATCTTCACTTGAAGTAAGGTGACTAAATACAGATTGCACAATCATTGTATTGTTTTGTTGTAATAATGTTGCAATACTTTCTACCTCTTTTTCATCAAAACCTAAACGATTCATTCCTGTATTTAGTTTTAGATGAATTGGAAAATTTGTAATAGCTTGTTGTAATAAATATTGATGCAGTGAATGATAAATATTGAAAGAATAAATTTCTGGTTCTAAATTATATTCTATCAAAGCATTAAAACCAACTTCATCAACATTCATTACCATAATTGGTAACCTAATATCTGCTTTTCGTAATTCTATTCCTTCATCTACATAAGCTACAGCCAAATAATCTACTTTATGAAATTGTAAAAGCCTTGCTATTTCTGCACTACCACTACCATAACTAAAAGCTTTAACCATTGCCATTAGTTTGGTATCTTTTTGTAATTGATTTTGATACGTTTTTAAATTATAAGCAATAGCAGATAAATTAATTTCTAAAACTGTTTGATGAATTTTGTACTCTAACCAATCATCAATTCTTTCAAAAGCAAAACGTCTTGCACCTTTTAATAAAATAAATTCATCTTTAAACTGATGTGAGTTTGTTTGTTGTAAAAAATTTTCTACAGAAGTGTAGAAAGAAGTTTGTTGTGCAATATTTACAAACAGTGTATGATATTTATTTAATTGTTCTCCTATACCAATAAAGCGATGAATTTTTCTTTGTTGAATTTCTGCTGCAACTTGTTTATATAAATCTTCTTCTGCTAAACCAGATTGTAAAATATCTGAAAGAATAACAGTAGTAACATTATTGCCACTTTGTTGTTTTAAATAATCTAATGCAATGCTTAAAGAAGAGAAATCGTTGCTATAACTATCATTTATTACATAACAATTATTGATAGCTTTTTTTAGTTGCATACGCATTTCTACAGGTTGCAATAATGCTAAACGTAAAGCAATTTCTTCTTCAGAAAAATGTAAGCTATGCAAAACACAGCAACAAGTAATTACATTTTCAACAGAAGCTTCATCTGTAAAAGGAATAGTTATATGGTAGTTTGAATTTTTATCAAGACAAACATGTATTTGAGTAGTATTACTATTTTTTTTAACTGAAGAAACAAAGAGTGTAGCCGTTTTATCTGTTGTGCTCCAAGTGATAAATTTTTTATTGATAGCAATATTATCTTCATTTATTAGCTTCAGCAATTCTTTGTTGCAAATAATAATATTAGCTTGTTTAAAAAGTTTCCATTTTTCATTTGCTTTTTCTTGTAAAGAAGTAAATCCTTCGTTGTGTGCATTACCTAATGATGTAAACAAACCTATTGTTGGCTGAATAATACTTTGTAATTTTTGCATTTCTTCTGTTGTAGAAATGCCAGCTTCAAAAATGCCTAAAGTATGTTGCTTATTTATTTGCCATACACTTAAAGGAACACCTATTTGAGAATTATAACTTCTTGGGCTACGAACTATTTGATAATTGGAACGAAGTAATTGATACAACCATTCTTTTACAATTGTTTTTCCATTGCTGCCTGTAATACCAATAACAGGAAGTTCTGAAAACTGACTTCTATGATAAGCAGCTAAAGTTTGTAAAGCTGTTAATGTGTTTTTTACTTTAATAAAATTTGCATCAGTAAATGTTGATGTGTTGATGTTTTCATCAATTACAAAATTTCTTACGCCTCTTTCATACACTTCATTAATAAAGCTATGCCCATTTCTTCTATTACTATGCAATGCAAAAAATAAAGAAGCAGAAGGAAAAGTGATTTTACGACTGTCTGTTAATAAGTGTTCTATATCGGCATCAACCAATAAATTTCCTGTTCCTTGAATAATAGTGGCAATATTTTTAATGGGGTAGCTCATTGATTATTTTGAATAAAAAATCTTATAGATTTAAACTAAATTTTATTAACCTTTTCCCATCAGAAACTGTTCAGCCGTCATAACAGGAATGATTGCAGTTTTATAATCTTTTAAATTTCTTGTAAGCAATATGGTTACTCTATTTTCAATAGCAGTATAATATTGAATTCCATCTTCCATATCTTTAAAATCTGAAGACATAGCCAATTCAATTACTTTGTCTGAAACAGCTAATACTGTAACTAATGTTTTAAATTTTAGTAATTTCATTTTTGCTTCAGCAGAAGAAAATTGTTTGGATAAAATATAATTCAAGTTGGCAAAGCATAATGAAGAAACACATATTTCAATTTCTTTTCTATCAGCAGCAGAAAATAAATTAGCTGCAGAAATATAAAAAGGTTCTCTGTAACTTAACAGATATAAAATAATATCTGTATCAACAAATATTTTATCCACTTATTTATATTTCTTGATTAAAAAATCAGCATATTCTTTTTTATGGTCAAAATTTTGAGGAAGTTTGATTATTCCCGATAAACTTTTCACTAAAGGAGTTATTTTGTCATTTATTGAAGCATCTGATGTTACTTTATGCAAATAATTTTCAATAAGTTTAGATAAACTTATTTTATGAGAAGCAGCATAATTTTTTGCTTTTTCAATTACTTCTTCTTCTAATTTTAATGTGAGTTTTGTATCCATACGAAAACAATTACGTGAAAACTGTATCAAATATACGTATAAGTAGCTATAGGAGGAAAAATATTATATCGCCTTATCTAGTTGCTTTTTCGTGGGTTTATTCTTTTGTTTTTAGTATTATTTAAAGTAATAAATGCTTATTCTCTTACACCGCATATTTTCTTTTTCTGATAAAATTATATATCCATCCATAAAATACAATCAGTAATACAGGTAATGCAATATTGATAAATTGCCATGTAGTTTTTTCATCTTCAACTTTAGGAGAGTTTAATAGCCTTAATACTTGCTCTTTATTTCTTGCTTGTATAATGCCTTGCTTATTGTTTAAATATTCTAAACAGTTTAATAAAAATTCTCTATTAGCAAACTGATATTCATATTGAGTGCCCAATGTGTAAATACTCATACCCATTGGTAATGGTCCATATTTTTGGCTTGCATCATTTAGTACAATATCGCCATCTGCTACAACAATTAATTTTCCTTCGGCAATACTTTCTTCTAAAAATGGAATTTTCTTTTTTTCTAAACTATCTTTTTGTTCTTGAGAAATTCTGTTTTTATATAAAGAAGTAAATCTTCCTTCATTTAAAACTGCAACAGGAATATTTTTTTGTTTAAATAAAGCATCTTCTGGTGTATTTCTATTTTCATTTAAACTAATGATAGCTGGAGTGCCTATTTTTCTTGAGTTTGCAGATGATGATAGTAAAATAGTTTTAGTTACTCCATCAGCTTTTACAGTATCTATAGAGTTTACAAAACGACTTGAAACTAAACCTAAATTTCTGTTGATAGAGTGATTATTTTTACTTTCAAACAAAGGATAATAATTCCAATGCAAAAATTCGTATTGAGGATTATCTTTTGTGCCACCAACAACAAATGGCATAAAGTTGCATTGCAAATCCATTACTAAATCTGTATTTATTCTTAGTCCATATCTAAAAAACAAATCTGTTAAATTCAAATTTCTATCATAAGCAACAAGTTCAGGTTTTAAGTTTAAGCTATCTTGTTCTGCATGAAGATTATCTATAAAGCATAAAATTTTTCCTCCACGTAATAAGTATTGATCAATTTTTAATTTTTCATCTTCTGTAAATTGTAAAGATGGTTTTACAATCATTACAATTTTAAAAGTATCTGGTATAATTTCTCTTTTATTAATATCAAAAGTAAAAATATTGTAGTCTTTCTGTATTGTTTGTAATAGGTCATAAGATCTTATATCTGTTACTTCTCCATTACCATAAGAATAAGCAACCAAAGGTTTTTCTGGCGTTAAAAAAGCATCCAATGTTTTTAAAAATTTATATTCCATCATGGCTTCTGCATTATTAATTTCATCTTGTGTAATCATTCTGCTATTGCCACTATATAAACTTATTAATTGCTCTTCATTTTTATATTTTATTAAAGCATAAGGAAAAATAACTTTACTTTCTTGTCCTTGCTTTACTTGTACTGTAAGGTTTATAGGTGTTGCACCTAAAGCTACTAATGTATCTTCATAACTAATATTAGTGCCATACATTTTTTCATCTGGTGAAGTAAATTGATAATTTATTCTTGCACTATTATTGTCTTTTAATAATTGTAAAAAATCGTTGGTTGTGTTAGCTAATTTTTTAAACCCTGCTGGTAAATTTCCTTTTAAAAAAACAGTTATTTCAACTTCTTCATCTAAATTTTTTAAAGCATCTTTTGTTGCTTTGCTAATTGTGTATCTTTTTTCTTTAGTTAAATCAACCTTAGTATGTATAATACTTGCAATAAAGTTTACAGATGCAAATGCAACTATTAAAACAATCCATCCTAATTTATGATTTATTATTTTTTGCATATAATCTGTATTCTATCTATCTTTTTTTATACTCTAAATTTTTCATAGTTATTAATAACAATAAAATAATAATACTGATAAAATAAACGATATCTCTTGTATCAATAACCCCTTTGCTAATACTACTATAATGAAAATCTATACCTGCCATTTCTAAATAATAATCAATACCACCACTAAGAAAAGCTAATTTACTAAGTGCATTAAATCCATAATACAATAATGCACATGCAATTAGGCTAATGATAAAAGCTATTACAGCATTATTAGTAAAGCTTCCTGCACTAATGCCAATTGCAGTAAATACAGCAGCTAAAAAAAATAGTCCAATATAAGCACCCATTGTAGCAGCCATATCTAATCCATCACCTACTGCTAATTGTTGAATAGATATGATGTAAACAAGTGTTGGCAATAATGCCATAATTACTACTAATAAATTTCCTAAATATTTTCCTATAATTATTTGCCAAGAAGTTAGAGGCAATGTTTTAAGAATTTCATAAGTGCCTGTTTTAAATTCATCAGGAAAACTACGCATAGTAACAGCAGGAATTAGAAGCAATAAAATCCATGGAGCTAAAAGGAAAAATTTTTCTAATGTAGCATAGCCATAAGAAAAAATATTGTCTTCAAAAACAAATAATACTAAGCCATTTACTACAAGAAAAACGGTAATAATAATATAACCTGTAAGATTACTAAAAAATTGTTGCCACTCTTTTTTACATATCATCCACATAGGGCGTAAAACTAAATGAATTAAATTAAATGTAAAACTAAAAGTAGCCTATAAATTTTTGTTGGAATATTTTTCAGAATATTAGCCTGTGTTTGAATGAAAAATTATAGAATGTTTTTAAAAAAAACTTTAGCAAGTTTAATATATTTTTTAACCCAAACTTGCTAAAGTATAGCTATCATTTTTTATTTTATTTCTCCAACCATATTTGCTGGAATAACCCATTCATCAAATTGTTCTGCTGATAAATAGCCTAAAGCAATAGCAGTTTCTTTTAATGTGCTTCCATTTTTGTGTGCAGTTTGAGCAATTTCTGCTGCTTTATAATAACCAATTTTTGTGTTTAATGCTGTTACAAGCATCAAGCTATTATCAACATGCTTTTTAATATTATCTTCTAAAGGTTCTATACCAACAGCACATTTATCATTAAAGCTTACACAACCTTCTCCAATTAAACGAGCACTATGTAAAAAGTTATAAATCATTACGGGTTTAAAAACATTTAATTCAAAATGTCCTGTGCTGCCACCAATATTTATTGCTACATCATTACCCATTACTTGTGCAGCAATCATTGTTAATGCTTCACATTGTGTAGGGTTTACTTTACCTGGCATAATAGAACTTCCTGGTTCATTATCAGGTATAAAAATTTCTCCAATACCACTACGAGGACCACTTGATAACATTCTTATATCGTTTGCAATTTTCATTAAACTTACTGCAACAGTTTTTAAAGCTCCATGAGCTTCTACAATAGCATCATGTGCTGCTAATGCTTCAAATTTATTTTCTGCTGTAATAAATGGTAAGCCTGTTAAAGCAGCAATATGTTTTGCTACAGTAACATCATAATTTTTTGGTGTATTAATTCCTGTACCAACAGCAGTGCCTCCTAAAGCAAGTTCACTTAAATGTGCTAAAGAATTTTTTATGGCTTTTATTCCATGATTTAATTGAGAAACATAACCACTAAATTCTTGTCCTAATGTAAGAGGTGTTGCATCCATAAAATGTGTACGACCAATTTTTACCACATTCATAAAAGCCTTACTCTTAGCTTGAAGTGTATCTCTTAATTTTTCAATTCCAGGTATTGTAGTATCCATTAGCATTTTATAAGCAGCTATATGCATTGCTGTTGGAAAAGTATCATTACTACTTTGACTTTTATTTACATCATCATTTGGATGAATAAATTTTTCTTTGTCTGTTAAACTTCCACCATTATTAATATGAGCTTTATAGGCAACCACTTCATTTACATTCATATTACTTTGTGTACCACTACCAGTTTGCCAAACAACTAAAGGGAATTGATCATTTAATTTTCCTTCTAAAATTTCATTACACACAGCAGCAATAGCATTTTTCTTTTCATCTGGCAATACTCCTAATTCATTATTAGCAAAGGCTGCAGCTTTTTTTAAATAAGCAAATGCTTCAATAATTTCTTTAGGCATTTTATTAATATCCTGTGCTATTTTAAAATTTTCAATACTTCTTTGGGTTTGTGCACCCCAATAAACATGAGCAGGAACTTTAACCTCACCCATAGTATCTTTTTCTATTCTGTATTCCATATTTTTAAAATTTGTGGCAAAGGTAGGGTTGAGAATTATATGTTGTAGAGGGTAAATTTTACTAATTAAATAAAAATAAATTTATTACTTGTAATTAAAACAATTATTATCTTTAGCAAGTAAGATATTTTTTATCTGATTAGTATAACTGCTATTCATTAACCAAACTAACAAAAATTGTATGGGTTTAAAAATAATTGACCACAACTCTAACGATTATAAACAAATGGTGGCAATGCGTTATGCTATTTTACGCAAACCATTGGGCTTACAATTTTCTGAAGAAGAATTAGCAAGAGAAAAAGAAGATATTTTAATTGGCTGTTTTGATGATGGTAAATTAGAAGGCTGTTGTTTATTAACTAAAACAGATGAGAAAACCACTTTGCGTTTAAGACAAATGGCTGTACTTAGTGGTTTGCAAGGAAAAGGTATAGGCAGAGTTTTAATGAATTTTGCAGAAAATATTGCACGTGATAAGGGCTATCATAAAATAACCATGCATGCAAGAAAAAATGCAATGGGTTTTTATAAAAAATTAGGCTATCAAGTAATGAGTGATGAGTTTAAAGAAATTTCTATTCCTCATTACATTATGGAAAAAAGTTTGGTATAAAAATGATTATTTTTTGGTTTCGTATAAATCTTCTTTAGGTACTACTTTAACTATATCTCCTTCTTTTAGTGTTTTACTTAATAAGCTATAAGGTCCTGTAATTATTTCTTCATTTTCTTTTAAGCCTTCAATTATTTGTATATAATTCAAATCTTGAATAGCTGTTTTTACCTTAATTTTTTTTACTGTATTATTTGCTTGTTTTACAAAAACTACTTCTTCTATTTCGCTTAATGTATTTGTGTTTTGAGTTTGGTTATTTTCTTTTGTTGAAGTTTTGTTTTTATTATCTGCTGAATTATCATTTGCATCTCTTGTTGTTACTGCTGATAATGGAACTGATAAAGCATCAATAACAGTTTCTGTTTGAATATCTGCTGTTGCACTCATATTTGGTCTAAAAGGAAAGGGTTTTCCTTTTACAATTAAATCTTTATAGCTTTCTGGCAATAATCTTACGTGTACTTTATAATTTGCAACTTCTGCTGTAGCAGCTGTTGAAACGCTTGTATTAGCTGTTGGATTAGCAATTTTAAACACAATGCCTTTAAATTTTCTGTTGCCATAAGCATCAATAGTAACAATAGCAGTATCGCCATAACTTACTTTTGGAATATCGTTTTCGCCAACATCAACTATTGCAACCATACTGTTTAAATCTGCAATACGCATCATTTCTGTACCAATGCTAAAGCTATTGCCTGCAACACGTTCTCCTTTTTTTACATTTAATACGTTTACAACGCCATTCATAGGTGCTGTAATAATTGTACGACTAATATCTTTATTTGCTCTGCTTAAATTTGCTTGAGCACTTTGTATTGCTGCATCATTTCCTTTAATGCCTTCTTTGGCTGCATTATAATTTGCTAAAGCAGTTTTATATGTTTGCTCTGCTTGTTCAAATTCTGCTTGAGAAATTACTTTTTCATTATACAATTTTTTTTGTCTTTCGTAGTTTGTTTTTGCTTGATGATAGGTAGCTTCTAAAGCTAATAAAGCTGCTTTAGCATTTGCATCAGAAGCTTCACTTTGTTTTACACCTGCAGCAGCTTGGTCTCTTTGTGAGGCATAGATATCTGCATAAATTTTTGCTACTACTTGTCCCTTTTTTACAGTATCTCCTTCAATAACATCAAGCTCAACAATTTCTCCACTAATATCTGGACTTATTTTTACTTCTACTTCTGGCGAAATTTTTCCACTTGCTGTTACCGTTTCTGTAATAGTTCTTTTAATTGCTTTCTCAGTAGTAACTTTTGTTCCTTCTTTTTTTCCTAAAACACCCATTTTCTTCAGCACAATTAATAGTATAATAACTGCTAATAATCCTATAATAATCCATTTCAATTTCTTACTCATACAACTTCTTTTAATAGTTTATAATTTCAAGCCTTGCCCTTTATAAAATTCAAGTAATTTCATTCTAAACACAAAATCAAAATGGTTATTGAGTTGTGTTAATTTGGCTTGTAATAAATTATTTTGATTAGTAATTAAATCTAATGTTGTTATCAATCCTACTTCGTATCTTTTTTTTGCATAGTAATAAGAACGTTCAGCAGTTTCTACAGTTTTTTTACTTGCATTAAATCTTTGTAAAGCAGCAATAGCATTATTGTATGCTAAATAAATATCTTGTTCTAACTTTTGTTTTGATTGTTCAATAGCAATTTCTGCTTGTTTTACTTGAAGTTTGCTGTTTTCGTAATTTAGCTTTGCACTTCCATTATTAAAAATGGGAACATTAATTTGAAATCCTACATTTTGACGAAAGTTATTATTTAACTGAACACCATAACCATCCCACATTTCACCAAAAGATTTTTTTCCTTGTGTTATTTGAACACTTGGTTGATACACCATATAATTTGTACTGCCAACAGTTACAAAATTTCCTGTTGCTACTGGTGAGCCAATAATTATATCTTTTATTTTATTTGTGCTATTGGCAAAGTTTGTTCCTAAGCCTCCTCCAAAAGTTATGGTAGGATATAAATTTCCTTTAGCTGCTTTTACTGCATAGGTTGCACTTTTATATCTTAGGTTTGCCACTTTGTGTTGAGGTAATGTTGTTAATGCTTGTTGTAAAACTAAAGCAGGTTCTAAATCGGCTAATGGCAATAATGGTATTTTATCTAATGTTGGCGTTTCAATATCAAATGCTGTTGCCATACCAATATTTAATAATCCTTTAAGGTTAATAATATTTTGTTCATAATTACTTACTGCATTGTAATAACTAATACTATCAGATGCAAGTTTTGCTTCCAACTCTGCTGCATTTAATTCTGGTAAAGAACCTGCATTTACTTTTTTTCTTGTATTAGTTAATTGTTCAGAAGTAGATTCTATTTGTGTTTGAGCAATTTCTATTTGTTGTTTGCTACTTAATACAGCTAAATAAAATGTTGCAACATTTAAGGCTACATCATTGGCTGCTCTTTCAATATCTGTAACTGCTGCCTTAGTTGCATAGTCAGATGCAGCAATATTATTTTTTAATTTCCCCCAGTTATATAAAACAATACCTGTACTAAAATTAAAATTATTAAATAAAAGTTGTGTTGTTGTAAATTGGTTTGTTGTAGGATCTACAGAACGCCCAAACTGCATTCCTAAACTTGAATTAAAATTGGCGGTTGGATAAATTGCTAATTTATTACCTAAATGTTGAAGTGCTGTAATTCTTGCCTGTACTTCTGTTTGCTTAACAGAAATATTATTTTTCATGGCATAATCTACCATTTTTCTCAAATCCCATTTTTCTGTTGGTTGTTGAGACTTTGCTACAGAAACTATACAACAAAATAAGAGTATAAAAAATTGTTTCATTTAAACAAAAATAATAGAAACAATGTAACCTTAATATTTTTAATGTTAAAAATAAATGAACGGCAAAAAATAAATATTTCTTGGAAAAAATTAAGTGTTGATTTGGTTGGGTTATTGGTGTATTGTTATTTAATTATTACTCTAATGTTTAAATAATATTACTTTTATAGCAATGAAAAATATGATTGATCTATTTCTACGAAAAGAAAATAATCGTCCTATTATTAAAGAAATAGATGGATTACGTTTTATTGCTATTGCAGCAGTAGTTATTAGTCATTTTAATTTACAAGTTATTAAACTTAGCCCTTATGAAACAGATTTTGTTTATAGTAATTCTTTAGCCTTGTTTTTAGAGTTGGGTGGTTATGGTGTAAGAATATTTTTTTGTATTAGTGCTTTTATTTTATCTATTCCATTTTTAAAAAATATTTTATATAATGCAGAGCAAGTAAGTTTAAAAAAATATTATGCCAGAAGAATTAAAAGATTAGAAATACCTTATTTATTAGTGCTAACCATTTTATTGCTTTTTAGAATTTTTATACAAGGTGAATTTTGGAAAGAAGAAATGCCACATTTTATTAGTAGTATTTTTTATAGCCACAATATTATTTATGACAGAAGAAGCACTATTAATCCTGTTGCTTGGACATTAGAAATTGAAATACAATTTTATTTGCTATTGCCTTTTTTACTAAAACTTTTTATTTTAAAAAATATTCAGTATCGTAGAATTTTATTGATAACATTAGTATTTGCAACAGGCATTATTTATGCAGTATTTGAAAATTTTTTTATGGCTGCACATTTGCAATATTCTATTGTTCCATATTTTCCTGTATTTTTTTTAGGAATTTTATTTGCTGATATTTATTTAAGTAATTCAAACATATTAAACCATAAATTGTTTTTGTGGGATGTGCTTGGTATTACAGGTTTTTTATTGATTATTTATTTTGCTGGCTATACAATTTTTTATAAACAGTGTTTTGAGTATGTAGGTTATGTTTTATTATTTACAGGAGTTTTTAAAGGGATTATTTTAAATAAAATTTTTACCAAAAAAATTATTATGGCAATAGGTTGTATGTGTTATTCAATATACTTATTGCATTATGCTTTAATAGCATTTATTACAGAACATATCACTACCTCTTTACTAACATTTAATTATTATAAAGATTTATTAGTGCAAGGAATTATAGTACTTCCATTATTGCTAATTGCTTGTAGTATTTTTTATTTATTGGTTGAAAAACCTTTGGTAAATAAAAAATAATTTATCTCCACTCTCCATACAAAACAAAAGCACTCCAATAAAATGGATGACTATATTTTGGATTTTGGCTAACAGTAGCTTGTGCATGACGTAAAGCATCTACTTTAGTCATTTTTTTCTGTTCAATATTTTTATAAAACTCTTGTAATAATAAATTAGTTGTTTCATCAGGCACTTTCCATAAACTTCCTAAAACTGCATCTACTCTATTGGTTAAAAAAGCATTTGCTGGTGATATGTACCAACCTTTTACTTCTTCTTTGGCAACAGCAGTTTCACAAGCTGATAAAACCACCATGCTATTAGTTTGTTTGCTTAAACCATTAATTTCTTTAATAGTTAATTTACCATCACTACTTCCATCAGCATCTGGCATAAATAATAAATAGGAGTCATTAAAATCTGTGTAGTCTAAAATGCCATGTGTAGCAAAGTGTACATAATTATATTTCTGTAAGCTTTCTTTTGCTTTACTTTCAGTGGCTTTATCTTCAATATATACAGTAGATGCAGGAACAATTTTTGCAATTTCTTCAGCTTCTATTGTAGCACCTGGTAAGCTTTTATCTGGGTTTCCAAAAATTGCTAAAGAAGATTCCATTTTTCTGCTTTTAAAAGCTTTAGAAAAAATATCAATTTTACTGGTATAGAAAATTGCATAATCTTCCATCAAAAAATGGAAATTATTTTTATCGTCTAACTTTCCTAATGATTGAAATGGGATGCTTCCTAATCTTCCATTTGTAATGATACATAAATTTTCTTTTCCTTTTAAATCATCTGCAATGGGTGTAATTAATAAGTTGTATAACTCTGTTGCTTCTTTCTTAAAATCTCCTCTAACATCATCGGTTGGCTTTAATGTACTTCTTACAGAAACGCTTCTTGTACCAGTAACATTATTAGGGTTTCTTAAAATGCTTAATAATCTTGCTGCTTGTTTGTTGATATCTTGATTTAATGGAATTGTTTTTATGGAAGTTTCTTTGCTTGTAACTGTAAAAATATATAACTGATTATCGTTTACAATATACAATGCAACCAAAGTATTTTCTGGAATAAATTCTATATAATTTCTAAAATCATTTGGATTGGTATTAGAAAAATAAGATTGCATATCTGGATATTTTTTAACCAATCCATCAATATAATTTGCATAGTCGGTTTCTGCTACATTTTTTACACTTTCTAAAGATGCAATTAGTTGTTTGTTTTGTTCTTTGTCTGGTTTAGCTTTTTCTTTTGCAATGGCATCTGTTACTGCATTTTTCTTTTGTAATAATTCGCCGCCTTTTTTAATTGCATCTTCTTTTTCTTTATCAGTAGTGCTTATACCTGCACCTTCTGTTTTTTCTTTTACTGCTTGTACATTGCCTTTATTAGCGTAATACAAAGCTTCATCTGTTTTATTTTGTTTGGCTAATGCTGCAACTAATTTGTTGTATAAGTCCACTTTTCTTTCATCAGCATTAAATATTTTTTTAGCTTCTGCTCCGCCAAATAAATTTTTAGAACTTTCTTCTACTATTTCTACAGCTTTCTTAAAATAAGCAACAGCACTATCTAATTTATTTAAGTTATATTGATTTAAGCCATACTCATAATAAGCCATCCAAGTGTATTTACTATTATCTATTGTTTTAATAAAGTCTATGGTTTTTCTATAATATTGTTCGGCTTTATTGGCATTGTTTGTTGAAGTATATAGTTTTCCTAAATACATTCCAGAGTTGATGTATAAATCTGTTTCATTACTTTGTTGTGCTAATGAAAACCCTTCTAATAAATATTTTTCTGATAAATCTAATTTTTTCAAATCATAATAAAGTGTGCCTAAAAAAGATGAGCCAATTGTTTTCATTCTTCCTGCATTTTTTTCAACTGCCATTTTATAGCCTTTGTTAAGATAAGGTTCTGCTTTAGCATAATCTTTTTTATAAAAATATGCTTCTCCAATATTGATAGGTGAAAGGATGTGTGCCTCTGTAACAAATTTTATTTTGTTTAATACTGAATCGGCTGCATAAAAATATTTTAATGCTTTATCATAATCTGCTTGATAATAAAATACACTTCCAATATTTGTGTTACAAGCACTAATGCTTGATAAATCATTTTCTTTTGTGTAAATACTATCAGCCATTAAATAGTATTTTACAGCATTTGGTCCATCTCCTTTTGCAGAATAAACCAATCCTTTATTAAAATATACTTGTGCAATTTGCCAACTATTATTCAAATCATTGAAAATGTTGTAACAGCTATCTGTTGCTTGTTCTGCTTTAGATAATTCTCCCTGAATGGTGTATAAGAAAGTTACAGAACTATAGCCATAACCTACATCTGCTCTACTATTAATAGCATAAGCAATATCAATAGATTTTTGGTATTGTTTTCTTGCTTCATAAAAATCTCCTTTTCCTTGATAAGCACCTCCTAAAATTCTATAGCTTGTAGGCAAAGAAGTTTTATCTCCTAAAGAATCGTAAATATGAATAGCCTTGTTTGTGTAATTAACTGCATTGGTAAAATCCATTTTATCTGAGTATGCACTTCCCATTGTTCTATAACAATATGCTTCTTGACTTTTATTTTTTTGTTCAATAGCAATTTGTAATGCATTACCAAAATAGTTTACACCTTCTTCATAATTAAATTCTTTAAAAACCAATAATCCTAAAAGTGTATTAGCATAGTATTCATTGCTTTTATCTCCTATGGTTTTAGATAATTGCAAACATTCAATAGCATATTTTTTTGAAGTTGGTGCATCATAATAAAAAGTAGCATTTGCAAGTTGATATAAACTGTTAGTAATATTAGATTTATTGCCAGATGCTAAATTTAGCTTGTGCCATTGCATATATTTATCAAAAGCTTTTTGGTATTGTTTATCATTGTAGTAAACATCTCCAATATCTGCTAAAAGATTGCCAAGATTGATACTATCTTTTGCTAAAGAATAATAATATGCAGAGCTATCATAAGCAAAGAAAGCTTTATCTTTTTCTCCTGTTTCTTTATATAAAGCTCCAATTTTTTTCCATGAATAGCCCAATCCCTGATTGTTCTTAGCAATTCTTCTATATTCAATTGCTAATAAATGTCCCATTATTGCAGAATCATATTTTCCTAAATTCCAATAAGCTTGTCCAATATTTGATTGAGAAAAACCTGCATCATTATACTCATCATAAGATAAATAAATATCTCTTGCTGTTGAGTATTGATTCATTGCTTTGCGATAGTTAGCTAACTTAAATTCTATGTCAGCTATATTATCTAATACATCAGCAATATTTTTTCTATCATTTATATCTGAATATAGCTTTAATTGTTCTTTATAAATTTGTAAAGCTTTTTGTAATTCACCTTGTTTTTTAAATAATCTTGCTAATCTTCCTTGCACTCCAACAGCAGATTGTAGTGAACCGAATGTGTTAATTTCTTTATATAGTTTAATTGCATTTTCATAATGGTTTACAGCCTTTAACAACTCTCCTTTGTTTACTTGAATAACTCCAGAAAAGTGATGATACTTAGCTAAAAAAGATTTTTTTTGTGTGGGTTTTAATTTACTATCTGTTCTATTTACTTCTGCATACATTTTATCAAACCATAATAAAGCATCATCATTTTTTTCCATTGTGTTGTATGTAAGTCCTTTTCTTAATAATGTTTGAGCTTTAAAATAATCGTTACCACATTTATTAAAATAGTTAAATGCAGTATCAAGTGTTTGTAAGGTTTTATGGTAGCTTTCTTTTTTATCGTACAAAGAAGCATATACATAATAATAGTAACCAAAAGTGCAATCTTCTTGCAAGTATGGTAAAACTAATTTTGCAGCTTCAAATAAAGCAATAGCTTCTGTTTCATTATTTTTATCAATAGCATCTGAGGCATCACTTATCCAATCTGTAACAAAGCCTTTTTCTTTAATAACTGATAAGTTTTTTAAAATAAAATTTTTAAGTAAAGTAGGTTGTTTTTTGTAGGCAACAACACTATCGTAAATTTCTCTTTTGCTAAATGGTGCTTTATTCATTACCCATGTAGCAAAAGTTTCATTCAACTTCCAAGTATGACCAATATATTTTCCTGAGTAATTGCTTACAAAATGTAGAAAGCTATAAACATCTTTAGCATTACAATCTTTCATTACACCAAAAATGCTTCTTCCTTGATAACGCCCATCTGGTAAAGGATTGTATAAATATTTAAAACTGGTATCGTCTTTTAATTCTTCATAAGTTTTAAATACATCACTTGCTCCTTCTTTTAATAAACTATCTTCTAATTTTTTACTATCTCTATAAAATAAATCAGTTATATCGTAAAGCTTTTCATTGTATAAATTATTAAACTGAATATCTAATAATGCTAATTCAAAAAATATACTTCTATATGGTAATTTAGGTACATTAACTTTCAAAACAACATAATCTCCTTTTCTTATATCATATCCTTTTTTAGTGCCTGTTTTATCAATAGGTTTAATGGTAATAAATGCTGTTGTATCTGTTAAAGAAAAAACACTTGCATAACCAATTTCAAAATCACTTCTATCATCTTCATTTTTATAAACACCTTTAACTATACCAATACTTCCATTTTGAATTCCAAATTTTTTACCTCCATCTATTAAAGCAATTAGGCTATCATTAGTAATTTTTTTTACTGCAGCAATACGTACATACATTTCTCTTTGCTCTATTTTATTGCTATTTTGTGCATTAACTGCAAAAGCAAAAAAAATAATAGCCCCTATTGTAGTAATTAACTTTTTCATGAAGTAAAATTTTTGAATAATTAAAAGTAAGGCAATTTTATATTTACTTTAATACCATTGATTGGGTATTTAAGCTTTTGGTTGATATAGCTTTATCATTTTATACAAATGAATTAAAAAAAAGTGGGTGTTTGAAAATTCAAACACCCACTTACATTAACCTATATTCAAAAAATGAATTATAAGCATTTAAAAGTTCCTTGCATTTGTTGTTGGTTTCCTTCACTGAAAGATTTAGCAACAGTTTTTTCAACACCAACTAATTTTAAGCTTCTTACTTTTTTAGTTTTAAAAGACTCATACACATCCATATTTTTCAATACATCATGTATATAAAGAGATACAATGCCTTTGCAGTTGTCTTTTTCAAAATTAGGCAATGTTGCTTGTGTACCATCTTCAAAAGTAACAGTTACTTTAGATGTTTTATCTACACAAACTTCTGGGTCTAAAGCCATACCTCTCATTGCGTATAAAGTTTTACCTTCATACTGCATAGTAAAAAATGTAAATGCAAAGCCTGTAACTCCATCACTTGAAACAATTAAAAACTCTTTTGCTTCATTGTAAGACCCACCTTTTTCATCTTTTTTTGTTGCTACAAATACACCACACTCATCGCCAGGATTAATGGCTTTCATAGCTTGTTGAGTACCTTGACTTTTTAAAGCAGATTGTGCTTTTTTACCAAAACTAGCAGCAGGTTCCATTTTAATTTTTACCTGTGCAGATGCTGTTAATGACATAACAGCTACGATTGCTGAAAGAAAGAATAATTTTTTCATGACTTTTTTGATTTTAGTGTTTAGAATTATTTTTTAGATTTCGGATGTAAAAATAATCGTGCCAAATTTTGAATTAATACCCTTTATTGGGTATTTATTTTTAAAAAAGCGTAATTAACATTTTTACAACTATCTAAAACTAATAGCTAAATTAAGGAGTTGAATGTTATTTGAAAATATTTTTTTAGGCTTCAGAGGTAACTACTCCTTGAACTTCTGCCAACTTAGCTCTAATTTTAGTTTCAATTTCGTTGGCTAATTCAGCATTGTCGCTAAGTAATTGTTTTACTGCTTCTCTTCCTTGTCCTAATTTTTCATTGTTATAACTAAACCAACTACCACTTTTATTTACAATACCTAATTCTACGCCCATATCTATTATTTCTCCAAGTTTACTAATGCCTTCTCCAAAAATAATATCAAACTCTGCACTACGAAATGGAGGAGCTACTTTATTTTTTACCACTTTTACTTTTACATGATTACCTATTGCAGAATCACCATCTTTAATTTGAGCAGAACGACGAATATCTAAACGTACAGAAGCATAAAATTTAAGTGCATTACCACCTGTTGTAGTTTCAGGATTACCAAACATAACGCCTATTTTTTCTCTAAGCTGATTAATAAAAATACAAATAGTGTTGGTTTTATTAATTGTTGCTGTAAGCTTACGCAAAGCTTGGCTCATTAAACGAGCTTGTAAGCCCATTTTACTATCTCCCATTTCTCCTTCTAATTCACCTTTTGGTACTAAGGCTGCAACAGAGTCAATTACAACAACATCAATAGCACCAGAAAGAATTAATCTATCTGCAATTTCTAAAGCTTGTTCGCCATAATCTGGTTGAGAGATTAATAAATTTTCAACATCAACTCCTAATTTTTGAGCATAAGAACTATCAAAAGCATGCTCTGCATCTATAATTGCACAAATTCCTCCTTTTTTCTGAGCTTCTGCAATTATATGAGTTGCTATAGTAGTTTTACCACTACTTTCTGGTCCATATATTTCTACTATTCTACCTTTTGGCACACCACCAACACCCAATGCTGCATCTAACCCAATTGAACCAGTACTAATTACTTCAATTTGTCTATCTGCTTTATCACTCATCATCATTACACTGCCTTTGCCAAAATCTTTATCTATTTTGTCAATCGTTAATTTTAATGCTTTTAATTTTTCTGTGTTGTTCATAATTGTATTGTTTTAATCTGATAAAATTAGTTAAGGTTGTAAAGGTAATAGCTTTTTCTTATCAACACTAATTTTTTTAGTAATTAAAATAAAATAATTACTAACTTTTTTATAATGTTTCATTTTTGTATTATAACTTATCCCCCAAAATAGTTTTCCATATTTCATTACCCTAAATTGCAGCCATGCATGATTATTTAACAGGATTAAACGAACAACAAAAAGAAGCTGTATTACATATTAATGGACCATTAATGATTGTTGCAGGAGCAGGAAGTGGTAAAACAAAAGTGCTTACAACACGTATTGCACATTTAATAGCAAATGGTGTAGAAGCTTATCATATTTTGGCACTAACCTTTACTAATAAGGCTGCTGCTGAAATGAAAGAAAGAATAGAAAAAATTTTAGCCAATAATACAACAGGCATTGTAAGTAGTGAAGCAAGAAATTTATACATTGGAACTTTTCATAGTGTTTTTGCAAGAATACTTAGAGCAGAAGCTCCACGTTTAGGATATCCAAGCAATTTTACTATTTATGATACTGAAGATAGTCGTAATGTTTTAAAAACAGTTATTACTGAAATGGAATTAGATATTAAACATTACAAACCCAATATAGTTCATAATAGAATTTCGGCAGCAAAGAATGCTTTAATTAATGCTGACGAATATTTAGAAGACACTTACATACAACAAGAAGATAAAAAAACCAACAGACCAGTCATTGGAAAAATATATAAAGCCTATACTGAAAGATGCTTTAGAAATGGAGCAATGGATTTTGATGACTTATTATTGAAAATGTTTGAACTATTAAAAACATTTAATGATGTTTTGGTAAAATACCAACATAAGTTTAAATACATATTAATTGATGAATATCAAGATACCAACCCTGTTCAATATCAAATAACAAAACTATTAGCAGCAGTGCATGAAAATATTTGTGTTGTAGGAGATGATGCTCAAAGTATATATAGTTTTAGAGGTGCTACGATTGAAAATATTTTACAATTTAAAAAAGATTATGACGATGTAACCGTTATTAAATTAGAACAAAATTATAGAAGTACTCAAAGCATTTTAAATGTAGCTAATACTGTTATAAGTAATAATAAAGGACAACTACCAAAAGAATTATGGACTAAAAATGATACTGGCGATAAAATAAAAATAGTAAGAACTTTAACCGATAATGAAGAAGGAAAACTTGTTGCTGATACTGTAAAAGAACATCAATTAAGATATCATTTTAGCAATAGAGAATTTGCTATTTTGTACAGAACAAATGCTCAAAGTCGTGCATTTGAAGAAAACCTAAGAAAACAAGGAATTGCTTATAGAATTTATGGTGGCATAAGCTTTTATCAACGTAAAGAAGTAAAAGATATGCTTGCATATTTAAGAGTAGTTGTAAATAAAAAAGATGATGAATCTTTAAAAAGAATTATCAATTACCCAGCAAGAGGAATAGGAAAAACAACGATAGAAAAAATTGCTATTTATGCTCACGAACAAAACATTACTATGTTTGATGTAATTGAGCAAGCTGCAAAGTATGGATTTAAAGCAGGTACATTAACTGCTTTAGAAAACTTTGCTACAATGATTCAATATTTTCAAAGTATTCTTACTGATAAAAATGCTTACGATGTAGCAGTTTTGGTTGGTAAACATACAGAGTTAGTAAAAGAATTATTTAATGATAAAACTACTGAAGGTTTAGCAAGATATGAAAATGTACAAGAACTTTTAAACTCAATAAAAGAATGGACAGAAATGCCAGATAATGAAGATGGAGAAGTTACTACAAAAAGTTTAGGAGCTTATTTGCAACAAATTACTTTATTAACTGATGCAGATAATGATAAAGAAAATGATGATACTGTAAAGCTAATGACCATTCATGCAGCAAAAGGATTAGAGTTTGCTTGTGTTTTTGTTGTTGGCGTAGAAGAAATGCTTTTTCCCAATGCAATGTCTATTAATACAAGAGAAGAATTAGAAGAAGAAAGAAGATTATTTTATGTAGCTATTACAAGAGCTAAACAAAAACTTTGGGTTACTTATGCTAATACCAGATATAAATTTGGTAGCCTTGTACAAAATGAACCCAGCCGTTTTTTAGATGAAATGCCCGAAAGTTTTTTAGATAAAACTTATGCTGGTGGTGCTGCAAGAAATTCTTTAAATATGGGCTCTGCTTATGAAAGAATGAATAAGGGTTTTGGTTATTCTTCAAACACAAACAGTAAAGAAAAAAGACCAAGCTATTTACCAGCAAACCCTATTGCACCCAAAAATGTTACTCACATTCCAAGTGAAAATTTTGAAGTTAGTGATATTTCTCAGCTACAAGAAGGCGATAAAATTGAACATCAAAAATTTGGCTATGGCTCTATTATTAAAATAGAAGGGAGTGCACACAACCCAATTGCTACCATCAGTTTTGAATTAAATGGAGAGAAAAAAATTATGTTAGGCTATGCCAAAATAAGAATTGTAAAGTAACCCTTTCTAACTTGTTTTACCATAAACTTTTTCTTCTAACTCTTGTTGTAGAGCTAATACCTAAAGCCCCTAAAAGGCTTCTGGTTATTACACTTGCAGCAGTTCGTCCTATTTGCTTAACAGTTGGGTTATCAAAAAATCCTGGTTCTTTTTTTTCTTTTTTTGTTTCTTTTTCTTCTTCCTCTTCTTTTTCTTTTTGTTCTGCCTCTTCTTTAGTTCTTTGTGCAGCATCTTCAATTTTTGCATTCAAAATTTCGTAGGCACTATAACTATCTATTATTTCGCTATATTTTTTTACCAATTTACTTTGATTAATAATAGCATCAATTTCTTCACTTGCTAAAACATCCATTCTACTTCTTGGGGCACAAAGTAAAGTATGTACTAAAGGTGTAGGAATTCCTTTTTCGTTTAATAATGTTACAAAAGCCTCTCCTATACCTAATTGGGTAAGTAATTCATCTGTTTTATAAAAAGAACTTTCAGGAAAATTTTCTGCAGCTGTTTTAATTACTTTTCTATCGGCAGCAGTAAATGCTCTTAAAGCATGTTGTATTTTTAAGCCTAATTGTGCTAACACACTTGCAGGAATATCTTGAGGGTTTTGTGTACAAAAGAAAATGCCAATACCCTTACTTCTAATCAATTTAATTACAGTTTCTATTTGCTGCATTAAAGCACTGCTTGCTTCTTGAAAAATAAGATGTGCTTCATCTATAAATAAAACTAATTTAGGTTTATCCAAGTCTCCTTCTTCTGGGCAAACAGCATATAACTCTGCCAATAGTTGTAACATAAATGTAGAAAATAGTTTTGGTCTGTTTTGCATATCTGTTACTCTTAAAATATTAACCATTCCTTTTCCCTCATTATTCATTTTCATCAAATCCTCTACTTCAAAACTTTTTTCTCCAAAAAATATATCAGCACCTTGTTGTTGCAACTCTATTACTTTTCTTAAAATAGTGCCAAGACTTGTAGTAGATATTTTACCATAATCTTTTTCTAAAATTTCTTTTCCTTCATCACCTGAATATTGCAATACTTTTATAAAATCTTTCAAGTCTAATAAAGGCAATTTATTATCATCGCAATATTTAAAAATAATAGAAACCAATCCACCTTGTGTATCATTCAAGCCTAAAATTTTACTTAATAAAATAGGTCCAAACTCTGAAACAGTAGCTCTTAATCTAACTCCTTTTTCATCACTAAGAGTTAGAAACTCTACAGGAAAAGATGATGGTTTATAAGTTTCATTTAATAAAGCATAACGTTCTGTAATTCTACTATTTTCTGTTCCTGCTTGTGCAATGCCACTAAAATCTCCTTTAATATCCATTACTAAAACAGGAATACTATTATCGCTTAAACATTCTGCTAATACTTGTAAAGTTTTTGTTTTACCTGTACCTGTAGCACCTGCAATTAAACCATGTCTATTCATAGTTTTAAAAGGTAAATACACGTTGGCTTCACTTACAGCTTTACCATCTAACATACCAACACCAATTTTTACATGCTCTCCTTTAAATGTATAGCCTTGATTAATTGATTCAAGAAATTGCTCAGTTGTACTCATATAAATAAAAATTTGGCTGAAAGTTAAAGTAATTTATTTTGACAAAAAGAAGGAATTTTTTGAAATATGTTCAACAATATTTCTATTATATCAAAAATTAATAATTGATATAACTATTACTTTAAATAACTAAAGCTTATAAAAATAAAAAAAATGAAGAAAGGCTGAATGAAAAATTAATGAATAAAAAAAGAAGTAATGGCTAAAAGAATTACTCCAACTATAACATAAGCAATTTCAGATGTGCTGTTAGATGTTGTAATAAACTTTTTCATAATTAAAGGCTTTATTGTATAGACGTATGTATAAAAAGAAAGGTTGCAATGAAATATTTTATATATCCTATTATTAAATATTTCACAATAGAATCAAGTAATCAGCAACCTCATTTTTAATACGCTGCTTAGTTTGTTATCTTTGCACTTATGCAAAACATCAGACATTTATCTTACGAAGAAATAGAACAGCATTTTTTACAAATAGGCGAAAAAAAATTTAGAGCAAAACAAGTATGGGAATGGCTTTGGCAAAAACATGCTCATAGTTTTAATGATATGACAAACCTTAGTAAAGAACTTCGCCAAAAATTAACAGAACAATTTTCTTTTCCTGCACTAAAAATTGATGTTACACAATACAGTGAAGATGGAACAATTAAATGTCGTTTTAATGCTTTTGATAATCAAAAAATAGAAGGTGTTTTAATACCAACCGAAGAAAGAAAAACTGCTTGTGTATCATCTCAAGTAGGTTGTAGTATGGGCTGCACATTTTGTGCTACAGGTTATATGGGAGGAATAAGAAATTTAACCTATGACGAAATTTATGATGAGGTAGTTTTAATCAATCAACAAAGTGAAAAAATATACAACCAAAAGTTAACCAATATTGTTTTTATGGGTATGGGCGAACCTTTGCTTAACTATAAAAATTTATTAAAAGCAGTAGAACGTATAAGTGCAGAAGATGGTTTATTTATGAGTCCAAAAAGAATTACAGTATCAACTGTTGGTATTGCTAAAATGATTAAAAAGTTAGGAGATGATAAAGTTCGTTTTAAATTAGCACTAAGCCTTCATGCAGCAAACGATAAAAAACGTAGCGAAATAATGCCTATCAATGAAACAAATAATATTAAAAGCTTAACAGAAGCATTAAATTATTTTTACAAACAAACAGGCAATGAAATAACTTTTGAATATATTTTATTTAAAGATTTTAATGATAGTTTAAAAGATGCCGATGAATTAGTGAAATTATATAGACAAATTCCTGTAGACCTTGTAAATATTATTGAATACAACCCAATAGATAAAGCACCATTTAGAAAACCAGATGAAGCAGTTACAGAAAACTTTATGAAATACTTAGAAAGTAAAAAAGTAAATGCCAGATTAAGAAGAAGTAGAGGAAAAGATATTGATGCAGCTTGTGGCCAATTAGCTAATAAAGGTTGATATACAAATAAATTTTACTTTCGCTTCAAAATAATACAACAGCATGAGTAGTGAATTGCAAAAACCAGTAATAGGATTTTCTTGTGGCGATTTGAATGGAATAGGTATAGAATTAATTATTCGTTCATTACACGATAACAGAATTTTAGATATATGCACACCAGTCATTTTTGCCAGTAATAAAAGTATAAATTTTTATCGCAAAAGCTTACCAGATATTAATTTCTCTTACACAAGCACAAAAGATTTTCAAAGATTAAATACCAAACAAGTAAATGTTTTTAATTGTTGGGAAGAAGAAGTAACTATTACACCAGGTGTACTAAATGAAATTGGTGGCAAGTATGCATTAATATCTTTACAAAATGCAACACAAGCATTAAAAAATGGCAATATAGATGCACTAATAACTGCACCTATTCATAAAAAAAATATTTATACCGAACAATTCAAATACACAGGGCATACACCTTTCTTAAAAGATTATTTTAATGTAAAAGATGTTGCCATGTTAATGGTTGCAGAAAATTTAAAAGTAGGCTTAGTTACAGAACATGTTTCTATTGCCAATATTGCAAAGCATATTACCAAAGAAAATATTCTTAGTAAATTAAACATTATAAATAACAGTTTACAAAAAGATTTTGGCATCATTAAACCATTAATAGCCGTTTTAGGGCTTAATCCTCATGCAGGTGATGGAGGATTAATAGGACAAGAAGAAGAAGAAATTATAAAGCCAGCTATTAGAGAAGCTAAACAACAAATGATGGTTTTTGGTCCTTATAGTGCAGACTCTTTTTTTGCAAGAGGCCAGTATCAAAGGTTTGATGCAGTATTAGCAATGTATCACGATCAAGGATTAATACCATTTAAATCTTTATCCATTGGCGAAGGTGTAAATTATACTGCAGGTTTACCAGTTGTTAGAACAAGCCCCGATCATGGAACTGCTTTTGATATTGCAGGTAAAGGTAAAGCAGACCACAGCTCTTTTTTAGTAGCTATTTATGAAGCAATAGATGTTGTAAGAAGAAGAAATGGCTATGAAGAAATGAGAAAAAATCCTTTGAAAAAACTTAGTGCAAAATTATTTGCAAATGTTACTGATGATAAAATTGAGGAATAAAAAATTATCAACTTATCAATAAAAAAACACTATCAAAAAAATGATAGTGTTTTTTACTTATCCTATTTATACTATGAAAACAACATTTAATTAAAAATAATTTCTTCTACCTCTACTCGTAGGGCAACTCATATCTGTATCTCTTGCACCAAAACGAAACCCTAACTTGATAAACACTGATAAATAATAATCTTTATTACTTGCATCACCTCTATTTTTTCCAATAAATTCAGTAACTGGTCTGTTATTCATTACTAATGCTCTTTTAAACATCATTTGCTTAGCAACTGGTACTTGATCTTTTGGAAGATATTTTGAAAACAAATTAGGATCTATATAAGTTTTACTAACATCATCAACATAATCTGTAAAGGTATAACGCTGCATTACTTCTGCTGCTAAATACCATTTTTCATTAAAAAAATATTTTAACCCAAAACCAAAAGGTATTTGAAATGCTATGTTTGAATACTCCTTTCTGTCAGGATATTCTTCCATTCCTTGACCTTCTAAACGTAACGGTTTTAAATCTACCCACTGTTTAGTGCCATTTGGATTTTCATAAATTCCTTGAGGGTTAAAACGAAAAGCACCAAAACCTACTGTAAAATATGGGCGAAGTTTATTATTGAAAAAACTTTCTTTTCTTACAAAATAAGCAGTAGGATATACTTCAAAAGAAACATTCACTTCTGTAATATTACTTCTAAATCCTAAGTTCCTATTTTTTCTATCCTTTTCAGCATCACCTTGATATTTAATTAAACTATCAAATCCAGAAAGTTTACCCATATTAAAACTACCTCTTATGCCCAACCATTGATTAGGATAATAAGTAACATTTACGCCATAAAATAAATTAGTAGAAGCAATATTGATATCTTTTAAAAACAAAGTTCCTTTGCCTTTGCCACCCCCTACATCACCTAAGAAATTTGTAGGACCAACGTTCACATCAAATTCCCATTGACGATCACTTCTAACAAAATCGTTATAATAAATTTGTGAGTTTGCTTGAGTTGTTTGAAGTATTATAATACTGCATACAATACAACGCATTAAAAGCGTTTTAAAATTTGGCTTCATAGAATAATGATATTGGATATTAGAAAATTCTTACTACAAACTACCATTAAATAGACTTGTAGTTTTTAAGAAACGCAGAAAAATATATTCTATTATAAAAAACTAAAAAAAAATCAAAAAAATTTAAAAAAAGGAATTTTTACTAATAATGTTATTAGTAAAAGTACGTAATATATTTCCCTAACTTTTGCAAAACAGAAAAACAGTTAATAGGATAAATAATATTTTACAGTTGGCTACATAATAAAAAATGTAGTTATTTGCAAACAAAATAATTAGCTATGTTGCCTAAATATAAAAGAGTACTTTTAAAATTATCTGGAGAAGCTTTATTAGGAAAAAATTCTGGCGATCCATTTGATCCAAAAGTAATAGAGCAATACGCTTATGATATAAAAGAAGTTATCAACTTAGGAGTTCAGGTTGCAATAGTAATTGGAGGAGGCAATATATATAGAGGTATGAATGAAGCTGAAAGTGGTATTGAAAGGGCTCATGGAGATTATATGGGAATGTTAGCAACTGTTATTAATGCAATGGCAATGCAGGCAATGCTTGAAAAAATTGGTGTGTACACTCGTTTGCAAAGTGCAATTAATATGGAGCAAGTAGCAGAACCTTATATAAGAAGAAAAGCATTAAGACATTTAGAAAAAGGACGTGTAGTAATTTTTGGTGCAGGTACAGGAAACCCATATTTTACTACAGATACTGCTGGTAGCTTACGTGCCATAGAAATGAAAGCTGATGTTATTTTAAAAGGAACACGTGTTGATGGAATTTATAATGCCGATCCAGAAAAAGATGCAACTGCTGTAAAGTATGGTAAACTTAGTTTTCAAGATTGTATATCTAAAAACCTAAAAGTAATGGATATGACAGCTTTTACTTTATGCATGGAAAATAAATTACCCATTATTGTTTTTAATATGAATCAACCAGGTAATTTATTAAGTGTTGTACAAGGATTAAATGTAGGCACATTAGTACGCTAACAAAATACCTTGTTCTGTATTTCTAATCTAATTTATCTAAAATGTATTTTTATTAATTGTACAAATATGATTAATAACAAAATCCTTTTGAACTTCTTCAACTTCTAAAATTCACAGAGACAAAGAGAATACATAGGTTTTTTAATTTCATTTTTATTTAATTTTCCTCCCTTGACAGAGTTAGAGAAACTGTCAACTTTTTTATAGATAAAATCTATCGTTTTAATTAAAGAATACTAAGAAAATATTACTTCAATAAATAAAGTACCGTTATATACTGGTAGCTTATTTATTTTTTTAGAAAAAAATATGAATAATTTACTTTAAATATTCAAAATTGCTTAATTTGGACAACTTATTGAAAATTCTAAAAATAAAATTTGTTTGATACATTTTTTTTTCATTAGAATTGCGAAATAATTTTTAAACAAGTAAATTTTAAAAATCAAAAATCAATTGAATTATGGCTGACGTTAAACCAACAACTGCTACTGCAGTAAAAGCAAACACAAATGCTCAACCCCCAAAAAGTAGCAATGCCATCTCATGGATTGCCCCTGTAGTTTGTATCCTATTAGGATATATTATTTGGAGATTTATTTTTGGCTCTCCAAGTAATTTTAATAAACCAGATTTAAATAGTTGGTTTTGGCCCAATCATCACGAATTAAAGCCAAATACAGGATTAGCAAAAATGTACGAAGGTGGTATAGTTGTACCAATTCTTATTGGTTCATTTTTTATAGTTGTAACTTTCTCTATTGAAAGATTTTTATCTATTAAAAAAGCTATGGGTGCAGGAAACATTAATGAATTTTTACGTAAAGTTCAATTTCACTTAGCTAATAAAGAAGTAGATAAAGCATTAGCAGAATGTGATAAACAAAAAGGAAGTGTAGGAAATGTTATGAAATCTGGATTACGTACATATAAAGAAATGATAACAAACTCAGAGCTTACAACCGAACAAAAAGTATTAAACATTCAAAAATCTATAGAAGAAACTACTGCATTAGAATTACCAATGTTAGAAAAAAACTTAGTATTCTTATCAACCCTTTCTTCTTTAGCAACTTTATTAGGTTTATTAGGTACAGTATTAGGTATGATTAAAGCCTTCTCTGCATTAGGTGAAGATAGTGGTGGTGCAAATGCTGCTGCTGAACTTTCAATAGGTATTTCTGAAGCCTTATTTAATACAGCCTTAGGTATTGGAACTTCTGCTGTTGCCATTATTATGTATAATGTATTTACAACAAAAATAGATGCCTTAACTTTTGGTATAGATGAATCTGGTTTCACTTTAACACAAAGCTTTGCTTCTTTATACAAATAATTTTTGTGGAAAGAAGAACACTTTGAATCTTAATTATTGTGAAAAAAATTTAAACTAAATAAAATGGCACGTGCTAAGATACCTAGAAAAAGTACGAGTATTGATATGACAGCAATGTGCGATGTTGCATTTTTGCTACTCACATTCTTTATTCTTACTACAAAGTTTAAACCTGCAGAAGCTGTTACTGTAACACCTCCTAATTCCGTTTCAGATAAAGCTGCTCCTGAGTCTGATATTGTTTTAATAACCATCAACTCCGAAGGAAAAGTTTTTTTATCTATGGATAATGAAGAAAAAAAGGATGTTGTTGTAAACACTTTAAATAGCGAAAAAGGGTTAAACTTAAATACAACTGCATTTAAAAAAGCACAATTCTTTGGAACTTCATTCAGCAAATTACCTGCATTTCTTTCTTTAGATGAAGAGCAACGTAAAGGAGATAATTTACCTGGTATTCCATGTAAAGACAGTGTAAATAATGAAATGACAGAGTGGCTAAGAATTATTAAAAGTGCTTATATGGGTACTAAAATGAATTTATTAGTGAAAGGAGATAATAATTCAAAATATCCATCTTTTAAAAATGTTATTTCGGCATTTAAGAAAAATGATTTATTGAAGTTTCAAATTATTACCAACCCTGAAGCTGTACCTGTAGGAAGTGAACTATACAGACAAGCCAAAGAAGCAGTTAAATAATATTATTAACAGATAAAAAATATTAAATATGGCAGAATTGGATACCTCCTCTGGGAGTAATAGAAAGAAGGGTCCCGGTGTCAAGAAAAGCAAAAAAATGTCCACAAGAGTTGATTTAACTCCAATGGTGGATTTAGGATTTTTGCTGCTTACCTTCTTTATTTTTACTACAACCATGAGTTTGCCTACGTCTATGAATCTTTATCTACCTAAAGACACAGACAACCCAGAAGAACAAAATAAAATTAAAGATAATAGTGCTTTAACTATTTTGTTAGGCAAGGATAATAATGTGTTTTATTATGAAGGAATTTTAGACAATAACAACGCATCAACCAACTTTAGATCTTCCAACTTTGGCTTAGGTGAAGATGGAATAAGATCTGTAATACTAAAAAAGAAAAGAAGTACTGATGATAAGGACTTTATGGTTGTTATAAAACCAAGCGATGAATGTACTTATAAAAATGTAGTAGATATTTTAGATGAAATGACTATTAATGTTGTTAAACGTTATGCAATGGTTGATATTAGTGATGTAGAAGAACAACTTGTAAAAGCAACAGAAGCAGCCGGAGGCAGTAATTAAAAATAATTACTTGAATTTATGTAATCAAAAACAGTCTTGCATCTTATTAGAAAATTAATTAGTTATGGAAAAGAATAAAATTTTAACCGCCGACATTCTTGATATTATCTTTGAAGGAAGAAATAAAGAATATGGAGCATACGATTTACGTAAAACTTATGTAAAACGTATTACTACTGCATTTTTAGTTACAGTTTCTATTTGTGTATTATTTTTTATAAGCACAGTATTAGCCAACTCTCGTAGCAAAAAAGATGTAAAAATTATGGTTCAGGATGTGGAATTACAAGATTTTAAAGAACCTGAAGAAAAGAAACCAGAGCCACCACCTCCACCACCACCTCCAATTCAAGAACCTCCAAAAGTGGAAATGAAACAATTTACTCCTCCTAAAATTGTAAAAGCAGAAGAAGTAAAACCAGATGAAGTTCCACCTGAAGTTAATAAATTAGAGGAATCAGCTATTGGTACAAAAAACCAAGAAGGTATTAAAGATGAAGGTGTAGTAGTAGCTCCTGTAGTTGAAGCAGGCACTGGTACAAAAGTAGAAGCACCTAAAGTAGAAGAAGATTATAATAAAATATTTACTGTAGTACAAATAGAAGCAGAATTTCCTGGTGGTAAAGCAGCTTGGAATAAATACTTACAACGTAATTTAAATAGTAGCTTACCAATGGATAATGGAGCCCCTCCAGGTAAATATACAGTAAACGTAGTTTTTACAGTAGATAAAGAAGGAAATGTAAGTGATGTACAAGCAGAAAATGACCCTGGTTATGGTACAAAAGATGAAGCTATAAAAGTAATTAAGAAAGGTCCTAAATGGAAACCAGCTATTCAAAATGGTAGAAATGTTGCTTATCGTCATAAACAAAGCATTACATTCATAGTATCTGAAGAATAAAAATTTTTAGGAAAAAATAAATAAAAAAGAGAGGCTGTCTAATTAGTAGGCAGCCTCTCTTTTTTGCAGAGGGGAAGGGATTCGAACCCTCGATACAGTTTCCTGTATACACACTTTCCAGGCGTGCTCCTTCAACCACTCGGACACCCCTCTATCTTTTTATTAAAGTGTGCAAATGTACATAAGTTATGTATTTAACTTTACTCAAAAAATTATTACATATTCATTCAAATTACATCATCTTTGTTAAGAGCATAGATGAGTTGTTTTTTTATAAAAAATAAAATTAAAATTTTAATATGGAGTCGTACTATAAATTATTAGCAGACAATAAAGAATGGGCTTCTAAACAATTACAACTAAATCCAGCATTTTTTAATAACCTTACCGATATTCAAACACCTGATTTTTTATGGATTGGCTGTAGCGATAGTCGTGTACCAGCAAATGAAATTACAGGTACAAAACCAGGTGAAATTTTTGTACATCGCAATGTTGCTAACTTAGTAGTTAATACTGATGTAAACTTATTATCTGTATTGGATTATGCTGTTACTTATTTAAAAGTAAAACACATAATTATTTGTGGGCATTATGGCTGTGGTGGTGTAAAAGCATCTATGGATAATACAGATTATAAATACATTTTAAATATGTGGTTGAGAAATATAAAAGATATTCAACGCTTATACCATGAAGAATTACTTTCAATAGAAAATGAAAAATTACGTTTTGATAGATTGGTAGAGTTAAACGTAAAAGAACAAGTTATGAATCTTGCCAAAACATCTATTGTACAAAAGGCTTGGAAAAATGGCAACACACCACATTTACACGGCTGGGTTTATGATTTAAAAGATGGCATTATAAAACCCATTTTTGAAATGAAAGCAGGCACACACATTAACCCTCTTTACGAATTTGAGTTTGAGTAAAATAAAATTTTACAAAGTAGTTTCTAATTGAGGCAATTTTCTTGGCTGAATATTTTTTACATTATCTGCAATATGTTTTATATGGTCTGGTGTTGTACCACAACAGCCACCTACAATATTTACCCAACCATTCTTTGCCCATTCTTCTAAAAAATGTGCAGTATCTTCTGGTGCTTCATCATATTCGCCCATAGCATTTGGCAAACCTGCATTAGGGTAAGATGAAACATAACAAGCTGCAATACCAGAAAGCTCTTCAATATGCCCACGCATTTCATTTGCTCCTAATGCACAATTTAACCCAACACTTATAGGGTTAGCATGTTTTACAGAAATATAAAAAGCTTCTAAAGTTTGACCACTCAATGTTCTGCCACTTGCATCTGTTATTGTGCCACTAATCATTATAGGCAGTTCAACATTGTTTTCTCTAAAATATTTTTTAGCAGCATAAATAGCAGCCTTTGCATTTAAGGTATCAAAAATAGTTTCTATTAATAAAATATCTGCTCCACCATCTATCAAACCTTTTATTTGTTCTGAGTATGCAGCTTCTACTTCATCAAAAGTTACTGCTCTATAACCAGGGTTATTTACATCTGGCGAAAGACTTAATGTTTTATTTAAAGGACCAATAGCACCAGCAATAAAAATTGGTTTCTTTTCTTTTGCAGTAGCTAAATATTCTTCAATAGCTTTTTTAGCACACTGTACTGATGCTACATTTGATTCGTAAGCTAAATCTTGCATATCATAATCTGCCTGAGCAATTCTTGTACTACTAAATGTATTTGTTTCAATTATATCTGCTCCAGCCTCTAAATATTCTTTGTGAATAGCTGTAATAATTTGTGGTTGTGTAAGGCTTAATAAATCATTATTTCCTTTTACATCTTTATGCCAATCTTTAAATCTTTCGCCTCTATAATCTTCTTCTTGTAATTTATAGCGTTGTATCATAGTACCCATTGCACCATCAATAATTAATATTCTTTTTTCTAATTCTTGTTTAATAGCATTAGCTGACATAGTATTTTATTTTACCTTTAAGTGTTACAAAAATTTTAAGAATTTGATAAACGAGAAACAATCTGTGAGGTTGGCAGAAATGAATTTCGTTTATTAGTTCATATTTTTAAAGTAGGCAGAACAATAAACAAATCCACACCTACAACTGAACAAATGTAGCATAAATAATGATTTTAATATTTACGATTATGTAAATACTTTTTTCATTGCTTCTGCTTTTAACAAACATTCTTCATATTCAGATTGTGCATTACTGTAAAAAGTAATTCCTCCACCTACCTGATAGTTCATGTATTTATTTTCTGCATTGTACATAATGCTTCTGATAACTACATTAAAATCAAAATTTCCATTAGGAGAAATATAACCAACAGTGCCACTATAAATTCCTCTTTTAGTTTGCTCGTATTGTTCAGTAAGTTCTAATACTCTTTTTTTAGGAGCACCTGTCATGCTTCCCATTGGAAAAGTTGTTTGAAGAATATCTGCAAAATCAATACCTGATTGTAATTGCCCACTAATAGTAGAAATCATTTGATGCACTTGAGGAAAAGAATAAATGCCATAAAGCTCATCTACTTTCACAGAACCTTTTGTACAAATTTTACTTAAATCATTTCTCATTAAATCTACAATCATCACATTTTCACTTCTGTCTTTATTGCTATTAAACAAATTTTCTTTTAGTTCATCATCTAAATTTTTATTGTTTAAATTTCTTTTTATTGTTCCTTTTATTGGTTGAGAAATAATAGAATCATTTTGCTTTTTAATATATCTCTCAGGGCTTGCACATAGTAAATAGTGATGTTGTAATTTATAATAACAAGCAAATGGATTGGGTGATAGTTGTGATAATTTTTTATAAACTGTTAATGGGTTGATAGAAATATTTTCTGCAAAAAATTCTTGACAAAAATTTATTTCATAACAATCACCACGTTGTATATGCTTTTGTAATTGCTCAATAGTTTTTAAGTATTGATGTTTTGAAATTTTAGGAGTAAAAGAAATAGATGAAGTAGAAAAATTATCAGTTGAAGATATTTTAATATTGATAATTTCTTGAAATACTTTTTCAGGATTTTGATTAATACAAAAAATAGTAGCCTTATTGTTTTTTACATTGATTACTATTTCTGGTACAAAGAAAAAAAGTGGAGGAAATTCAATATTATCTGAATGATTAGAAGAAGTATTAAACAACTCATCTTTCACTTCAAAATTTACATGACCAAATACCCACTTATTTTTATTTGCTTGTAAAAATTGCTTTAAGTTCTCAATATAATTAGCTTCTACTTTACAGTATTGAATAGCATTTACAGCTACCAAACATTCAGTAGTGCTATGTGGTAATTGATATTGATGATTATCCATACAACAACAAACATTAAATTGGTTTGCCCAACTCAACATTTGTTGTTTGAAAATGAATAAATTTTCTATGAAGAAATCCGCTATTTTATAATTCACTTTTTGCGGAATTAATAACGATCGTCATCATCATCGTAGTTGTCTTCATCATCATCAAAGAGGTCATCAAACTCTTTAAAGTCTTCGTCTAAATCGAAATCATCATCACCTCCTTTTTTGCCAGAGCCTTTTTTCCCTTTTGCTTTAGGAATATCAAACTCATCAAAGTCGGGATCCCATGATTCTTCTTCATCAACTTTTTCCCAATCATCTTTTTCATCTACATCATCATCATCGTCTTCTTCATCATCACTTTTCTTTTTAGAAGAAGATTTTTTCTTTGAAGACTTTGAAGCATTAGGAGTATCCAACTCTTCATCAAAATCATCTTCATCGTCTTCATCATAATTTTCTGACTTTTTTGAAGACGGCTTTGTAGTTTTTGTACTATCTTTTTCTTTGGGCGTAACAGGTTTTTTACCCTTATCAGATTTTGCTGCCATAGTTCTAATAAGTTTTAATATTGGTTTAGTAAAATTTCAAAGTTATGTTGTATTAACCAAAAATTTTTTATACTTTTTTTATTTATAAAGTAATTATTTGTTCTCGTTCTGGTCCGTTTGATACATATTTTATAGGTGCACCAATATATTGGTTAATAAAATTAATATAATTAGACATATCATTGGGCAAATTCGTTGCATTTTTAATTGTTGTTGTATCAGTATTCCAACCATTAAATAATTTATATTCTGGCTTAATTTGTAACCTATTAATTTGGTAAGGTATTTCATCAATTATTTTTCCATCAATTCCATAACCAGTACAAACACTAAGTTCTTTAAAACTATCTAACACATCGGCTTTTGTCATTACAACTTTTGTAATACCATTAAGCATACAAGTATATTTTAAAGCAACTAAATCAATCCAACCACAACGTCTTGGTCTGCCTGTTGTTGCTCCAAATTCATTTCCTTTTTTTCTTAATTCTTCGCCAACATCATCATGTAGTTCTGTAGGAAAAGGTCCTCCACCAACTCTTGTACAATATGCTTTTGTAACACCAATTACATCATTAATTTTTTGAGGGCTTACACCCAAACCAGTACAAACGCCTGCACTAATTGTATTTGAAGAAGTAACAAAAGGAAATGTGCCAAAATCTATATCTAACATTGAGCCTTGAGCTCCTTCTGCTAAAACTTTTTTTCCTTGTGCTAATTTATTATTAATAAAATATTCGCCACTAACAATATTTAGTGTTTTTAAAAATTCTATTGCTTCAAAAAATTCTTCTTCCCAAGCAGATATATCTTCATTAAAATGAAAATT
Source organism: Chitinophagales bacterium (assembly GCA_051715485.1). GTDB lineage: Bacteria > Bacteroidota > Bacteroidia > Chitinophagales > Chitinophagaceae > UBA1930. Next base: position 6,426 of record JBPXJV010000001.1, on the reverse strand, counting down.
ATCTAATAGTTTTTGATGTTTTAATCTAAGTTTTATGTATTGTGTAGTAAAATTTTTACTTAGCAAATCGCCTACACGTATTGCATTTCGTCCTGTTTTATCCATATATGCAGGACCAATTCCTTTTAATGTACTACCAATTTTACTATCTCCTTTTTGTAGTTCACTTGCCTTGTCTAATGCTCTATGAGTTGGAACAATAACATTTGTTTTTTCTGAAATAAAAAGATTTTTTCTTACATCAATTCCAAAACTTGCAACAGTTTCACATTCTTTTTTTAGTGTTACAGGGTCTAATACAACACCATTGCCAATAAGGTTTACACAATTTTGATGGAATATGCCTGAAGGTATTTGATGTAATACAACTTTTTTATCATTTACATAAAGTGTATGACCAGCATTTGGACCTCCTTGAAATCTTGCAACAACATCATAATTGGGAGCAAAAAAATCTACAATTTTTCCTTTGCCTTCATCGCCCCATTGCAAACCAAGTATTACATCTACCATAGTTTATTATTATAATAGGACAAAAGTAAGTATTGCCTTCATGTAAAAAAATTAATTAGAAAAATGTGATTTATTTTTTCAACTTTAACCATATAACTCTTGTTATTTTGTGCATAATAATTTTTTATGCGTATTATTTCTTACAATACAAATGGTATAAGAGCTGCTATTAAAAAAGGCTTTATTGAATGGTTAAAAACTAATCCAGCAGATATTATTTGCATTCAAGAAACAAAGGCTACTCAAAATGATATAGATATAAAACCATTGGAAGAATTAGGGTTTGAAGTTTATTGGTTTGCTGCACAAAAAAAAGGATATAGTGGTGTTGCTGTTTTTACAAAAATAAAACCAGATAGTGTAGTGTATGGAACACAAATAGAACAAAGCGATTTTGAAGGAAGAGTAATACAGTTAAATTTTAAAGATGTTACTTTAATTAATGCATATTTTCCAAGTGGTACAAGTGGCAACGAAAGGCAACAATATAAATATCAATGGTTGGATGAAATGTTTGATTATTTACAAAACCTTAGAAAGAAAAATAAAAAAATAATACTTACAGGAGACTATAATATAGCACATACAGAAATTGATATACATGACCCAAAAGGAAATAAAAACTCATCTGGTTTTTTACCAGAAGAAAGAGCTTGGCTTACAAAGTTTTTGCATAATGGCTGGATAGATAGTTTTAGATATAAAAACCCTGATGTAATTGGTGGTTATACTTGGTGGAGCCAACGTTTTCCGAGTGTAAGATTACAAAATAAGGGTTGGAGAATTGATTATATATGTGTTACTGAAAATTTACAAAATAATATTGTTAGTGCTTCTATTTTACCTGATGTAAAACACAGCGATCATTGTCCTATTTATTTGGAGTTAGTGTTGTAGGGGTTATTAAAAATAAAATTAACTACCAAGCCCTACAATGGAGCAGAATCATTTTCCATTTTTACATTCTCTCTTTTAGAAATGTTAGATGAGACAACCCATCTATTTAGCAAATAGTGTTAGGCAAAAAATGAGTAAGTGAAATAATGAATAGAAAATGTAATCTTTCATTAGCCACATTGATACAATTACATAAATATCTACATTTACCAACAGAAGTTTTAGTGTAAGCCTAATAGAAATTTTATCATAAATTCAAAAATAATTATTGGTATTGTTTACTTTTGTAACAAATGAATACAACAATAGATACACAATTAATGGTGTTGCAAAATAAATTGCAACAAGTGTTAAAACAATATCGTGTACTACAAAACGAAAATGAACAATTAAAAAAAGAAATAGAAAAAAGTAAAAAAATAAGTAAAGAATCCTTTCAAGCATTGCAACATCTAAAAACTTCTAACACTACAGATTTAGAAAAGAAAATTGATAAATACATTGAAGAAATTGATAGATGCTTAGCTTTACTAAATACCTCAATATAATATTATAAAATGTCTGAATTAATTATTGCCAATATTGTTATTGCTGATAGAACTTATCGTTTAAAAATAAATGCTAACGAAGAAGAATTGGTAAGAAAAACTGTGAAACTAATTAATGATAAAATTTTAGACTTTAAAGAAAATTTTGCAGGAAAAGATATGCAAGATTATATAAGTATGGCTTTGCTTTGGTTTGCTACAGAACAAAACAAAACAGGTGAAGCAATGATTACTTTACAAGAAACCGAAAATAAACTTAAAGCTTTTGAGTTGCATTTAGATAAGGTTATTAATGACCTTTAAGAAAAAAATCAATTCCCTTTTTCTTACAATAAATCTGGTCTTCTTTCTTGTGTTCTTTTTAAAGATTGTTCATTACGCCATTCATCTACTTTTTTAGGATCGCCTTGTAATAATATTTCTGGCACTTGCCATTGATTAAAATTTGCTGGTCTTGTATAAACGGGTGGTGCTAATAAATTATCCTGAAAAGAATCTGTTAGTGCAGAGGTTTCATCATTTAACACACCTGGCAATAATCGTCCAATTGCATCTACAACTACAGCTGCAGCAAGCTCTCCACCACTTAAAACATAATCACCAATAGAAATTTCCATTGTTACATAATGCTCTCTTATTCTTTCATCAATACCTTTATAGTGTCCACAAATAATTAAAATATTTTCTTTCAAGGAAAGTCTATTTGCAGTTTGCTGATTAAAAGTTTTTCCATCTGGTGTCATGTAAATTATTTCATCAAACTTTTTTTCTTGTTGCAATTCTTCAATAGCATTTACCAAAGGCTCACACATTATAACCATTCCTGCACCACCACCATATTGATAATCATCAATCTGTCCATGCTTATTTATTGCCCATTTTCTAAGGTTGTGAAGATGTATTTGTAACAATCCTTTTTCTTTTGCACGTTTTAAAATGCTATGAGCAAAAGGGCTGTCTAATAATTCTGGTGCTACAGATAAAATATGTATTTGCATAAAGTTTTTTATTCAAAAAAATTAAAAATGTTAGATGCTACTCTTCTTCTTCATTACTCAAAAAATTATCCATGTCTCTTCTTTGCTTTTTAGTTGGTCTGCCTATTTTGCTTAAAATTTTTCCTGTATGAAAAGAAGGTGCTGAAAACTGAATTGCTGCTTTTTCTTCTGGTGGTGTAATATCTACATAATATTTGATAGCTTCTGTATAAGCAACTCTTTTATCAATTAAACCTATTACTTTAATAACCCATTTTCTTGCTTCTGTTTTAACTTCATATTCATCTCCAACACTAACAGTTTTAGAAGCTTTTACAGAATTGCCATGTAGTTTTACTTTGCCTTTATCACAAGCTTCTGCTGCAATATTTCTTGTTTTAAACAATCTTATTGACCACAAATATTTATCTATTCTTATTTTTTCTGTACGCATATTTCATTATGTTTTGCAAAGTTATTATATCAAAAGAACAAAGATTTTAATAAACTAAAAACTCATCTTTATCATAACACTTAGTCTGCCTTATCTTTGCTGCCCTTAATTATTGTATTTTTTATGATGACTTCTTCTGAAATAAGACAACATTTTTTAGATTTTTTTAAAACTAAAGGACATAGCATTGTTCCTTCTGCACCAATAGTAGTAAAAAACGATCCAACACTTTTATTTACCAATGCTGGAATGAACCAGTTTAAAGATTATTTTTTAGGAAATAAACAACCCGAAAATCCACGTATTGCCGATACACAAAAATGCTTAAGAGTTAGTGGTAAACATAATGATTTAGAAGAAGTAGGTGTAGATACTTATCATCACACTATGTTTGAAATGTTGGGTAATTGGAGCTTTGGAGATTATTTTAAAACAGAAGCCATTGCATGGAGCTGGGAATTACTTACAGAAGTGTATAAATTAGATAAAGACAAATTATATGTAACCATTTTTGAAGGAGATGAAAAAGAAGGTTTACCTAAAGATGATGAAGCTTATAACGAATGGAAAAAAGTAATTGCAGAAGACAGAATTTTATTAGGCAATAAAAAAGATAATTTTTGGGAAATGGGAGATACAGGACCTTGTGGACCTTGTACTGAAATTCATGTTGATTGCAGAACTGATGAAGAAAGAAAATTAATTGATGGAAAAACATTAGTCAATAATGATCATCCACAAGTAATAGAAATTTGGAACAATGTATTTATACAGTTTAATAGAAAAAAAGATGGAAGCCTTGAACAACTACCAGCAAAACACGTTGATACAGGAATGGGCTTTGAACGTTTGGTAAGAGTTATTCAAAATAAATCAAGCAATTACGATACAGATGTTTTTACAGGAACTATTGAAGCAGTTGAAAAAATTGTTGGAAAAAAATATAATTCATTAGCAACAAACTCACCTTCCTTTGAAGCAAGTTGGAGAGAGGCTGTTGCATTTCGTGTAATGGCAGACCATATAAGAGCCATAGCATTTACTATTGCTGATGGACAATTACCAAGCAATACAGGTGCTGGTTATGTTATAAGAAGAATTTTAAGAAGAGCAGTACGTTATTACTATTCTTATTTAGATTATAAACAACCATTGTTATTTCAATTATTGCCAGTAATTGCTGCACAGTTTGAAAACGTTTTTCCCGAATTAAAACAACAAGTAGATTTTGTAACTAAAGTAATTAAAGAAGAAGAAGAGGCTTTTTTAAGAACTTTAGATAAAGGATTAAAATTAATTGATGAAATCATCATTTCTACCAATGCTACATCCTCTAAAATAATTGATGGTAAAGTTGCTTTTGAGTTATTTGATACTTATGGTTTTCCAATAGATTTAACAAGGTTAATTGCAAGTGAACAAAATTTATCTATTGATGAAAAAGGATTTGATATAGCCTTACAACAACAAAAAGAAAGAAGCAGAGCAGCTACAGCTATTGACACAGAAGACTGGATAAATATTCATGAAGGGGAATCTATATTTATTGGTTACAATACATTACAAACAAAAACACAAGTTTTAAAATACAGAAAAATTAAAGCAAAAGGCAAAGAGGCTTTTCAAATAGTTTTAAAAGAAACACCTTTTTATGCTGAAAGTGGTGGTCAGGTAGGCGATAAAGGAATTTTATTAATTGATGATAAAGAAATAACTATTACTGATACAAAAAAAGAAAATAATTTAATCATTCACTTTACAGAATTTTTACCTGAAAATATAAATTGGCAAAAAGATACAACAGCAACAGTTTATTCAGCCGTAAGAAATGCAACAGCAGCCAACCATAGTGCTACTCATTTGTTACATGCTGCTTTAAGAAAAGTTTTAGGAACACATGTTGCTCAAAAAGGAAGTTTGGTAAATGACCACTACTTACGTTTTGACTTTTCTCATTTTGCAAAAGTTACTGATGTAGAAATTGCACAAATAGAAAAAATTGTCAATGAAAAAATTAGAGAAAATATTCCTGTTATAATAAAAGAAATGAAAAAAGATGATGCTGTTGCATTAGGAGCAATGGCATTGTTTGGAGAAAAATATGGTAATGTTGTTCGTGTGGTAATTATAGATCCTGCATATTCTGTAGAGCTTTGTGGAGGAACACATGTAGGCAATACAGGCGAACTTGGGTTCTTTAAAATAAAACATGAAACTGCTGTTGCTGCTGGTGTTAGAAGAATAGAAGCCTTAAGTAGTACTGCTGCTGAAGAATTTGTTAATGAACAACTGCATCAACTACAAGAAGTAAAAAATGCTTTCAACAACCCTAAAGAACTTTTAAAAGCTATTGAAAATACTTTAGTAGAAAATAAAGAAATTAAAAAGAAAATAGAAAGTTTAGAAGCTAAACAACTTGCATCTTTAAAACAAGAACTTTCAAATAAAATTGAAACCATCAACAACATAAAATTTATTGGTGCTATTGTAGAATTAAACAATGCAGATAGTATAAAAAAATTAGCTTACGACTTTAAAGAAAATGCAGATGTAGCAGTTATTGTAGCAAATATTGCTGGCAAAGCAAGTGTTGCAATAATGTTACAAGAAAACATTGTTACTACTAAAAACTTAGAAGCACAAAAAATTATTAAAGATCATATTGCACCAATAATAAAAGGCGGCGGTGGTGGACAAAAAACTTTAGCAACTGCTGGCGGACAAGATGCAAGTAATTTGCAAAATGTAATAGAAGTAATAAAAGGTTTACTATAATATTTACATCTATTAAACTATTTATAAACCACACACACAAAATATAATTCCCCTCCACAGGAGGGGTAAAGGGTGGTTAACTCCAAACTCGTATTTAGTCTTTAGTATTTAGTTTTTAGACTTTCGGATTTAGTATTTGTTGTTTTTTTACCACAAAGGGCACAGAGATTTAATTTCCTTTGTGTTCTCTGTGGTTAAATTTCTTTACTTTTCGGATTTCGGATTTCATATTTAGTTTTTATTAAACTACCCCTGCCCCTTC